>NZ_JAENGO010000004.1:0-358202 GCF_016595685.1 Devosia sp. WQ 349K1
GTTCTGAGCCAGGATCAAACTCTCAAGTTTAATCATGACTATTGTCGCTAGATGCACGTTTGCGTTTTGACGAGGACACACATCAAATTGCGCTAAAAAGCGCTAAAAGAGTGTACCTCTAGAAACGTGCACCCATCGAAGTCTTGTATAACTTCCACTGGAGTAAACCCCAGCTTCCGTTCGCAAGAACCTCGCCGTCCACGTTTCTCTTTCTTCAATCTTCACAATGTCAAAGAGCTGACCCATCGGCTACAAACCGGACACGTCATTTTGGAAGCAAAGCTTCCGGAGTTCTTAGAGACAAAGCTTTTTGCGCCGTTACCGGCCAAACTGCCTGATCTTTCAGATTTCTGTGCCACTAGAACTCAGTGCCGGAAGGCGCTGTGCTCTGCAGCGATGACCGGGTTATAGGGGCAGCCCCTTTTCCCGTCAACAGGGTCGGCCAAAATTGCATGATTTTTGAGCCCGTTACTGCTCAAGCAATGTGCAAAACCGAGGCGAAAGCCTAAGTTTTGTCGGCGTCAGAGAGCTGAAATGCTTCACCAGAAAATTCGGTTCCACCCTCTGTGCATAAATTTACGGGGTGGCACCCATCGGTTCCCTCGTCCGACGTTTTGCAAACTCGGAAAAGCCAGGGATCAGGAAGGGGAGCAGGACAGCGAGGCCATAGAGGATGGCGGCGATGATCAGCGTGTCTCGGATGGAAGAAAGTTCAACCAGGCTCCCGGCGAACAGTCCACCAAAGGGCATGAGGGCATAGGTCATAGCGGTGAAAGTGGCGACCATGCGGCCCATGTAGTTTCTCGGCACCCGCTCGAACAAAGCCGCGCTGATCACCGGATTGAGGAACCCTCCCCCAAACCCGCAGACGAACAAGAGACCCATGGTGAACCAGATCGACGGGCTCAGCGCCAAGGCGAGGAAAGGAACAGGGCCAGCCATCATGAAGCCGATGATGACAATCGGTTTGCGAGGGAGTTTTTCGGCATAGATCGAGGCAACGGCCGCCCCCAGAATAGCGGCGCTCGAGAAGCAGGCGAGCAATATGCCCATCCAGGAGACGTCATAGCCATTTTCGCGCACCCAGACCGGCAGCATCACCGCGCCATAGGCGTGGTCGAGCATATTGGTGACAACCATCATACCGGCAAAACCGAGATAGACCGGACTGCCGGCAACGACTTTTACCCCAGACGCCAGCTCGGCGAGATAGTTTTGGCGGGGCTTCATCCCCTGGGCTGGGGCGTGGGCCTCGTCCTTGGGCAAAACCACGGCAAAGATGAGCAGCAGAGCCGAGAGCAAGAATGTTGCGGCGTTGACGAAAAGGGCGAGGATTGGACCGACGGCGGCAATGAGCACCCCTGCCACGGCGACACCCAAGGTAGCAGCCAAGCGATCACTTGTGCCCAAAATGCCAGTGACACGTTCCAACGAAATCTTTTCCGCCCGTGCCACAACGGGGACGAGCGAGCGTTTGGAAATATCCGACGGGCCGCGCAACATGCCCAAGAGGGCGACAACCGGAATGAGCACCCAGACCGAGAACAGTCCAATGGCGAACAACAGGGGGATGCAGAGCACCAATAGGCAGGAGAGCAGATCGCAGAAAATCGCGATTTTGCGGGCCCCGAGACGATCAATATAGGGACCGGCCAAAAACTGGGCCACCACATAGGGTAGCAGTTCCGCCATGGCGACGGCGCCAGTGAGCACGGGAGAATTGGTGGTGGTGAGCACCAGCCACGGAATCGCCACGGCCGAAAGTCGAGTCCCGCCAACCGAGGCTATTGTTGCCAAGGCCAAGGCGATCAATGACCGATGCCGCATGACGCTTCCCCCTCGCGCAATATGGTGCGCCGACTAGATGGGGGAAGTGCGCACTTGGCAAGGCGTGTTTGGTCCATTTGAACCGAAACAGCAAAAGAAACGGCCAGACTGATGATCAGCCCGGCCCAAAATTTTAGTAATCGCGCTCGAAGTAGACGCCCAGGCTTGAACTTCCGTCCTGTCCGGCAGCTCCCCGCACAGTCAAATCGTCGGTCACATCCAGGTTGATGTTGACCTTGGACTGGCCATTGGCCCCAGCCGTTACCCCAAGGTAGACATTGTCTTGGATGTAGGTCCCGGCCTTCACGCCAACATTGCCTTCCGCATCGGTGACAACGTCGAGGTCAGCCAAGCCCGCAGCACCGCGCAGACTGTCGACGAGACCTCCTCCTCCGCCGCCAACCAACTCAGCCGCCGCCGCCGCCAGTTGCGCCAATTGTAGTGGCGACAGTTCACTGATCGGACGGTTGAAGATCAAACGACTGAGCACTTCATCTTGCGGCAACGTCGGGCTGGAGCCGAAGGTAACGTCTAGGGCCGAAGCGCGCCCAGACACAGTCACCGTCACGTCGATATCGTCGTTTGATGTCGTCGCAACGAGATTGATCTGCGGATCCAGATCACCCAGCAGAGTTACCCCACCCGAGGTGAAGGTAATGCGTTGACCGAGGATCGACAGCCTGCCGCGGATCAAGTTGAACGCACCAACCGGCTGAATATTGCTTGCCGGCCCAGTCAGGCGCAGCGAACCGCCAACTTCAGCATCGAGCCCGCGGCCGCGAATAAAGATCTGGTTAGGCGCGTCAATCGTGACGTCGAGCGCAAGCTGAGGACCGGCCCCCGCAGCAGCAGAGCGTGAGGCAGCATCCGTGCCGACCTTCGCACGAACCAAAGTCTGCTCAACGTCGGCTGGGGTTGAACGATGGTCGACATCGATTATCTGCCCTGCGCCGCCAAAGCTGTCTGGTACCGTGATATTGGCCTGCTCTACGGTCAAGCCGCCCGATAGGAGCGGGGTCGCCATGAGGCCACCCGTTACCTTGAGGCCACCACGTATGGTCGCGATGAAAAGATCGCCATCGGCATAGCGGGCCGAATTTATCGCTATCGTAAGGTTGGCAGGCAGATTGCCGTTAAGACCAATAGTCCCACCCACCGACACACTTCCGCCCGTCGCAAGATTTGCCGTGAGGTTTTCGACCGTTGCGGTTGTGCCCGAAAGCGAAGCGCGACCAGTGATCCCCTGCAGTCGCAGGTTTAGTTCTGGGTCGATATAGCCGCCGTCAGCGAGCGAAACGCTGCCTCCAAATTGCGGGCTGGAAATCGATCCCCCAACTTGTGCATCAAAACTGGCCGTGCCCGAAACCTGCGCGCCACGGTCAGCAACGAAGCGGTTTGCCAGCGCCAGCGGCGCCGAGCCCTTGATGCTCACGGCCATGTCCGCACCAGCAAGTGGAATGCGGCCCGAACCTGATACATTGAGCCCACCGTTCCCATTGGCAGTGAGGCTCTCAATGGTCACAGTGTTGGCCGCAAAACTGCCCGCCAGCGAGGCCGAGATTGGGGCGATCACGAAGGGCGCGATCTGCGCTGTCGAAATGCCGTTGCCGTTGGCGTTGAAACGCACATTTGGATCGCTCGCAGCGCCCGTCACAATCGCTTCACCATTCAGCGTGCCCGCGACACCCAGCGATGGAACGATGGCATTGGCGATGTTGAGCGGCAGCGCGTCAATGACGACGCGCATATCCAAGATATCGCCCGCCGTGCCGGACGCAGTGATCGAGCCCGAACCGACATTAAAGCGCAAGGCATCGAGCGACACGCTTTCGCCCGCCACAATAAGCTCAGTTGGGCTCGCCAATGTCGCCGCCAACTGCCCCTGCGTGAGGTTGGCGCGATTGAGCGCCAGGCGATAGCCGTCAGTAATCGGGCTCAACGCGCCAGCGAGATCAATATTCGTACCCGTTGCCAGCGCCGCCTGCGCATCAAAATTGGTGGTATCGCCAGATTGGTTGGCATTGGCGGTCACGGAGTTGATCACCGTGCCCCCGGCCACGATGGTCGATGCATTTGCCACGCCGTCAATCGCCGGAACACCAAAGAGATCGCCAATAGTTGCGGCCACATCCGCCCGCCCAATGGCGATGCCGCTGACCTTGAGATCGCTGGCATTGGCGGTGAGTTGCGCGCCTTGCTCGCCATCCACTGGCGCCAGCGTCACCTTGGCATTGAGCGCGCCAGAGGCTTCGGTCAGCGCCAGAGCTGCTGCCAAAGACACATCTGGTGCAGCAATATCAAAGCCGCCGTTGATGAGACCAGTCTCCGCATCACGCAGCGCCTGCCCGGTTACCTTGGTTCCGGCGATGTCAAACGACAGACCGGAGAGCGTTTGGGCAACTTCGTCGAGTTTGAACTGCGAGGCCAGCTGCGCCAAATGCCCGTCGAGCGCTGCGCTGCCGGTGATCGTACCGTCGGTCACGCCATTGAACAGCGACGCTGCAACGCCGAACTTAGCGTCGCGAAGATCGTAGTCAGACAGTGTCCCTGTCGGAACAACACCGTCCAAAGCCAGCACCAGCGGCGCTTCGGCATTTACCGAACGGGCCGAACCCTTCACTCGCAAGGCACCGGAGGCATTTTCCGCCACCAGACCGAGATCGGACAGATCAAGCCCGATATTGAAATCGGCGCTATCGCTCGCATAGACGCCATCCGCAGTGACCTGAATGAGCTGGTTGCCGAGCTTGAAATTCTCTGCCGAGAACCCGCCGCCATCGCGCGCCACGCGGCCCGATAGCTTCATTTCGCCGTTGAGCAAACGATCCACAATCGGATCATCAATACGCAGCGTATCACCCGCGCCATCAAGCACGAGGTCGAACCCACCGCCCACGGCTTCCACCCGACCAGTTGCAGTGAGGTTTAGCCCACCGCTCAGCGAGCGCCCGGCCAGCGACGAGAACGGCGCAATGCTCGCTGTGTCGATCGAAATCGTGCCGTCAAAATCAGTACCGTCGATCTTGCCGACCAGCCCAGCCGTCAGCGCCTTACCGGCAATGCGGAACTCGGCGAGATCGATCGGCTGCCCAGCGTTCCAAACGCCTGCAAGGCCCAGACCGACGTTGGAGCCGAGTGCGGCCTCTACGCCCGCATCAGCAGCGATGCCCGACAAAACGCCGTCGCCATTAAAGGTGACGAGGCGCGCGGCTGGATCCGCCAAGTTCTTGGCCACGCCACCAACGCCGAATTCCAGGTCCCGCGCGGCAAAGCCGTCTGTAACAAAATTGGCGACGGTGAGATCAGCCTTCCAACTGTCATCTGCCGAAGTACCAAAGCCAATGCGCAATTCTGCGCCCTGCACGCTGGTGTCAGCGCCCGCCAGAGGCAGCACCACTTTCCCACCCGCTGGATCAGCAATGGTTGCAGTCAAATCGAGCTTGGAAAGGAAATTGTCCGCAGTGGTCTCGGCCGAGCCCACCAGACCCAACTGCCCGCCACTGAGGCGAATGTCAGAAATGTCAAAGCCGCCCGCGGTCCGCACCAACGCGTTGACGCCAAGGCGCGTGTCCGCACCAAAGAACGGACGATAGGGCTGAGCCACCAGCGTTGAGAGCGGACCACCAAGATCAACGCTCACCGCCAGACCGGCGCTCGCCTGCGCTATACGGCCCGTACCGGCCAATGCTTCTTGGCCATTGGCCAGCAATTTCAGCTCAGCGTTGAGATCAGTCACCGGCCCCTTGCCGATAAGGTTGAGGTCAACTGCTGGTCGTCCCTCGATATTGAGCAGATTGGCGATCACCCCATCTGGCGGTTCCGCCAAATTGAAAGTGACGTCCACTTCAGCATTTTCACGACGATACTTGAGATCAAGATCAAGCGTTCCGCCCGGCTCATCGACACGGTCGATATCAGCAAAGACGTCAAGATCGCCGTTCTCCAGCGTCACCCAGCCCTTGAGGCCAATGCGCGAGCCAAGCCCAAAGACGCTTTCGCCAAAAGTCACGCTTGGGACAGCGATTTCGCCAATCTGGATGGCCACCGGGAATTGCGGCACTTCAAATCCGCCAGCTTCCGGCGCCGGCAGATCAACCGAATTTTCGGCGGGTTTGGCGTTGCGCAGGTAATCAATGCTCTCTGCCTTGAGTGAATTGACCTCAAGCTTGCCAAAGAACAGCGCGCCTTGGTTCCAGTTCAGCGCCGCATTGTTGATCCGCAACCAAACGCCTTCTTCGTCGGCAATGCTGATTTCGCGGATAGTTACGTCCGAGCCAAGCACGCCGTCGATATTGGACAGGCGGATCTGGCGTTCAGGCGTCGAAAGCTGGCCCTCGACGAAACTCGTCAGCCAATCCTTCTGCTCTTCATTGCTCATGTCCTGCGCGAACAGGGTCACTGGGACAGCGGCCCCGCCCAACAGCAGCGCAGCAAGGACAAGACGGCGCTTGGTCGAAAATTTTGCCATTAGAATGCCTGTCCGATACCTGCGTAGATGGCCCAGTGCGCATCATTCGCACGCTTGTTGAGCGGAACGGCGACATCAAGGCGAAGCGGCCCAAGGCCGGTGTAGTAGCGAACCCCAAGACCCGCGCCGATACGCATGTCCTGTAAGCTCGGGATCGTGTCGGCAGCGACATAGCCAGCATCGACGAAGGCGACGACGCCGATATCCTCGGTCACCTTGGCGCGGGCTTCTATCGAACCTTCCACCAAATAGCGTCCGCCAGTTTCGGCCCCTGCCCCATTGTCGACACCGATAGATTTGTGGCCATAGCCACGCACCGAGCCGCCACCGCCAGCAAAGAACAGCTGATCGGGTGAAATTTCTGCCAGATCGGGGCCGAGCAACGCGCCTAGCTTCACGCGCCCTGCGAGCACGAACTGGTCGTCTTCGCCAAAGCCAAAATAGGTGCGTCCCTCAACCTCAACCTTGGCTCCCGGCTTGTTATAAATAACGTCATACCAAGGAGCGACGGTGGCAGCGGCATAGAAGCCTTCGGTGGCATCCACCGCGCTGTCGCGATTGTCAAAGACGACACCGCCATAGGCGCCGAAATAGGCGAAGTCACGCGTTCCGAAACTATCGTCAAAGCGTGCCCGTTTCGCCTGCACCCCGCCTGTCAGCGTAATTTCATCGGAGAAATACCACTTCAACCCCAGCGAGCCACCGACGGCGGTTTCAGCATAGGTCGTGTAGACGTTGCGCTCAGCGGCAATCGCAGCGACCAGATCAACGTCGGGATGGTAAAACCCAGGCTTGGTGAAAGTGCCGCCCAGGAGATAGTCAAACTGCGCGGTATCGATCGGATAACCAATCGAGGCCACACGCGCATCAAGCCGCAAACGTTCGGCCTGCCCGAAAAGATTGCGCCACAGGTGATAGCCTTCCACGCCCAGACCATCGGTCGTGGAATAATTCGCGCCAACGCCAAAGCGCCGACCGGCCATTTCTTCGACCGTCAATTCAAACGGCAGCAAGCCATCCGAGCCAATGTCCTGCGCCGCGTCAAAGCGCGCAGAACGGAAGACCTCGAGACGATCAAGCCGCTTCTGCGCCTTTTTCAGTTCGTCCGGATCATATTCCTGCCCCACGGCAAGGCCCGTCTGCTGGGCGACGAAATCGGGGTTCATCCGATCAGCGCCGGTCACGCGGATGGCGCCGAACCCAGCCTTGCGGCCCGGATTAACAGTGATCAACGCGTCAATCGTATTGGTTTTGTGATCAGCAACCACATCGCGCGAGACGATCTCGGCCTTGGGATAGCCCTGCTGGCGCCATGCTTCCAACGCAAGACCTTCGGCGCGGGTAATAACCCCGGCGCGCGCAATTTCTCCCGCCGCGTAGCCACGCATAATCGGCGCATCGACCTGATCACCCGGATCGCTGGTCGGTGCTGCCTGATTGGCAATAGCCACACTGTTGAAACGGAAAACGGGTCCGGGATTGACGGAAACCGTCACCTCAACCTGATCGGGCAGATTGGTATCGGGCGGAAGGTTTGATGCCTCCTGCCCGCCAATGCGAATACTCACGACCCCGCCGTAATAGCCCTCATTATAGAGAGCGGCGAGCAAACGACGATAATCGCCGCGCGCTTTTGCAATCAGCCCCGCTGCGCCCGAAGCGGGTTCAGCTTGGTCAGCGAGCAATCCCGAAGCACTGCGCAACGCCGATTCTACCGCGCCCCCTTCAGAGCTGGAAAACACGACGGTATAGTTTTTGGGATCGACAACGACGGCCTCAGCCGCCTTGTCCGCATCACTCTTGAAGAGGCCGAAAAAGTCGAACGCAGAGGCAGGTAGCACCGAAACCGACAGTGCGGCCGCAGCGATACACAGAGCGCCAAAACTCGAAACGAGACGCACTTTGAACAAAGGTAACCTGCCCTATTACGCAACAAACCAGATACGGGGCTGAAGCACACAATTGATTCCGTTACGGAAACAAAGAGTTAAACCTGCAGCAACTCCCCAGCGGATCGCATAGTCGTGAACGACCGTTAACCAGTTTAAGCTGATCCAGAGCTCAAAAATACCCTTCTTGGTATTTTTCGTGGCATTCCTTGATCAGAGTGGCGCATGGGCAACGACGTTGACGCGCGCGGCATGGCGGTACAGCATAGCCACCACTCAACACTGAAATTCCTTCTAGGACCCGGTATGTATCAGCTGCTCGACGCAAGCCGCTTTATCGTTTTCATCACAGGCGCAACCTCTGGTTTTGGTCAGGCCGCCGCTCGTCGCTATGTGGCAGCGGGTGCCAAAGTGATTGCCACTGGGCGTCGTATGGATCGCTTGATCGATCTGCAGATCGAGCTTGGCGCCGAGAATTGCCACATCATCGAGCTCGATGTCCGCGATCGCGCCGCCATTGAAGCGGCCATCGCTGACATTCCCGGTCCCTTCAAAAACATCAACATTGTCCTCGCCAACGCTGGCCTGGCGCTTGGCCTCGGCCCTGCCCACGAAGCCAGCCTCGACGACTGGCAGACCATGATCGACACCAATATTTCTGGCCTTGTCTACACGGTGCGCCTGCTGCTGCCTGGGCTCGTTGAACGCGGCGGCGGCCACGTTGTAACTTTGGGCTCGGTTGCGGGTGAGTTCACCTATCCCGGCGCTTCCGTCTATGCGGCGTCCAAGGCATTCGTAAAACACTTCGCCCTCGCCATTCGCTCGGACTTGCAAGGCAAGAACGTCCGCGTCACCGATATTGAGCCAGGCCTGACCGAAACCGAGTTTTCTGTCGTTCGCTTTGCAGGCGACCAGAACAAGGCCGACAATGTCTATAAGGGCACCAAGCCGATGACGGCCGAAGACATTGCTGAAAGCATCTTCTGGGCCACCTCTCTGCCCGAACACGTGAACGTCAACAAGATCCAGCTTATGGCGACGACCCAAGCGATCGGCGCGTTTGACATCTACCGCGAGAAATAGGTCGCACGAGGGCGCGCGGCTGCGGCCAAGTTTCCAGTGACGCCGCGCGCTTAGATTTGTATGATCGTGGGGCAATAATGAGATAGGCCCCATGACAACTGACCTGGACCCATTCACACGTGACCTTTGGCACGTGATTGCAGCCACGGACGAGCTTAAGATGGGGCTCGTTGAAAACACCATGCTGCTCGACCGCAAAATCTCCATGACCCGTGGGGTTGATGGCGAACCGGTTGTTTGGCTGCGCAGCAATGAGGAAGACGGCGACGATATCGACGCCGAGTCCATCCTCGACCGCCTCCCGGTGAAAACCGCTTATGGCTACACGTGGACTTGCCTTGGCAATCCAACCATAGCCCTGTTCCCCATCCCAGAATTTACCGAACCCGACCGCAAGAACATGAACTGCGGCTCCATCGGCATTGCCTGCTCGGCGCCCCGTGCCATCGAGAACTTCCTCGACATGGGCCACTTCCCTTATGTTCACACCGACATTCTCGGCGCTGAACCCCATACGGAAGTGAAGGAATACGACGTAGAAGTGTCGGAAGAACGCGACGAAGTGCTCGCCACCAAGTGCAAGTTCATCCAGCCACGCGCTGCCAAGTCGGCCACCAAGCCGATGGAAGTGGAATATGTCTACCGCGTGCCGCATCCCTACTGTGCTGTGCTTTATAAGTCCTGCCCAGAAGACGAAAGCCGTCGCGACGTCATCGCAATTCTTCTCCAGCCGATGACTCAGGAAACCTGCCGCGCTCACCTGCTGCAGTCGATGATCGACAGCTATTCCTCCCTCGAAGATCTCCGCCGCTTCCAGCAGACCATTTTCGGTCAGGATAAGCCGATCCTCGAAAACCAGTACCCGAAAAAGCTTCCGCTTGATCCGCGTTCTGAAACCCCGATCCGCGCTGACAAAAGCGCCATCGCCTACCGCCGCTGGCTCAGCCAAAAGGGCATCACCTACGGTGTGATCCCACAAGCGAGCTAATCACGCCTCTCTTCCGAGACGCATTCGGCCTCCCCGTACGCCAGGGAGTGCGACGACTAAATCAAGATCGTGGCGCGATCCAACCACTCGGATCAGATCGACATGGCCCTGTCCCTCTCCGACCCCAATTGGTACCCAATCGCCTCAAGCGATGACCTACCATTCCGCCACGTCTACCAAGGACAATTGCTTGGCCGCGAGCTCGCCGTTTGGCGCGCTGACGACGGCAATGTGAACGTCTGGGAAAATCGCTGCCTGCATCGCGGCGTCCGTCTTTCCATCGGCATCAACGAAGGCCAAGAACTCAAGTGCCAATACCACGGCTGGCGTTATGCCAATCAGTCCGCTGGCTGCACCTACATTCCGGCTCACCCCGCCGACGCTCCTGCGCGCCGCATTGAGAACCGCAAATACCCCGTCAAAGAAGCTTTCGGCCTCATCTGGTCGGCTGCCAATGAAGACCTCCCCTTCTCGCCCTTCCCGGGCTCGGAAAGCGGCGAATGGTTTGCGTTGCGCCCCATCCCGATCAATGCTGAACCTGAAGACGTGGTCGCCGGTCTAGCGCGCCTCGCGCCCGATGATCAGCCCGCCGAAATCCTGCCCGCAATGGCGGTCCGTCTTGGCCATGCTATTTTCTTCGTCCAGCCGATTGACGCCACCCGCGCACAAATCCGCGGCCTCGTAGAAGGCACTCCGTCCGACGAGCTGGCGATCCTGCGCCACTACAATGAGCTTCTCAGCAAGCTGCGCGATCGTCTCGAACGCGCGCAAATCCGTAAGGCCAGCCAGCCAACACCGCTCGAACCAGCGTTCGAAAAGGTATCGGTAGAGCTCTCCACCATGCCCGATATTGCCGTACCGCGCGGCAACACCATGCCTGTCGTGGTCAAGCGCAAGTGGCAGACCGCCGACGGCATCATGGCCTTCCAGTTTGCTGACCGCGACGGCAAGCACATGCCGACTTTCCAGCCCGGTGCGCATATCGACGTGCACCTGCCCAACGGTCTCATCCGCCAATATTCGCTGACCAACGGTCCGGGCGACCTCTCGTCGTATGTTATCGGCGTCAAGCTTGAGAACGCCTCCAAGGGCGGCTCCAAAGCGCTGGTAGAAACCGTGCGCGAAGGCGACGTACTGGCCATTTCCGAGCCACGCAACAACTTCCCGCTCCGCCGCGATGCGACCCGCACCGTGCTTATCGCTGGCGGCATCGGCATCACGCCGATCCTCTCCATGGCTCGCTTCCTCGACAAGTCGAGCCTGCCCTATGAAATGCACTACTTCGCGCGCAACGAAGAAAACCTCGCTTTCAAGAGCGAGCTTGGCGCGCTCCATGGTGCGATCACCAATCACCTCGGCCTCGATCCGGCAGCGGTGAAGGCGAAGGTCACCGAAGTCCTCGGCGCTTACGACTTCTCCAACCACGTCTACATCTGCGGCCCCGGCCCCTTGCTGGAAATGGTCCGCGACACCGCCACCGAACTCGGCTGGCCGGATGAAGCCATCCACTTCGAATATTTCCAGAACACCACCGAGATCGACAGCTCCTCTGCTTTCGACATCGAACTGGCCCGTTCGGCCATGACTCTGCACGTCCCGGCTGGCAAGACCATTCTAGAAATCATGCGTGAAGCTGGCCTCACCGTGCCGTCCTCGTGTGAACAAGGCGCCTGCGGCACCTGCCTCACCGGCGTCATGGAAGGCGAGGTTGACCATCAGGACGTCTACCTGAACAAGACCGAGAAAGCTTCCAACACCTGCATGATGACCTGCGTCAGCCGTGCCAAATCCTCTCGTCTGGTATTGGATATCTAACCCATGGCCATCACGCTTTATGATTTCGAGCTTTCGGGCAACTGCTACAAAGTCCGCCTGCTGCTCAACATCCTGAACCAGCCTGCCGATATGCATCCGGTGGAATTTTTCCCCGGAAAGGAGCACAAGTCCGATTGGTTCTTGCGCCTCAATCCCTTCGGCCAGCTGCCCGTCTTGAAAGACGATGAAGTCGTCCTGTCGGACTCAGGGGCAATCCTCGCCTATCTGGCCAAGAAATATGACACCACTGGCCAGTGGTTCCCGGACAATCCTGCCGTCACCGCAGAAATCCTGCGTTGGCACTCGGTCGCGGATGACATCACCTCCACCAGCTCGGCAGCGCGTCTTGCCCTCGGCTATGGTTATGATTTCAACATCGAAAAGGTTCAGGCCGGTGCTCACCGCATCTTCCGCCTGATGGACGAGCACTTGTGGTTCGGCGAACGCCAGGGCCGCGATTGGCTCTGCTCGCCATCCCACCCGACCACGGCCGACATCGCCTGCTTCCCTTATGTCATGCTTTCGGAAGAAGGCGGCATTTCCCGTCAGGACTATCCAGCGCTCCGCCGTTGGACAGACCGCGTCCGTCGCATACCCGGCTTCATGGTCATGTCGGGCATTTTCCCGGCCGGCAAGGCCAAGGAAAGCGCATAAATCACCCGAAATTTGCCCCTAGCGGGCAAAACAACCCGTGGCCGCTGGAAACCAGCCGCCATAAACGCTATCAGCGTGGCAAGATCGAGGAGTTATTCTCATGATTATCGAGCCCAAAATTCGCGGCTTTATCTGCACTACCGCTCACCCAACTGGTTGCGCCCGCAATGTGCAAAACCAGATTGATCACGTCACGATCAAGGGCGCTATCCCGTCAGATCGCAAGCGCGTTCTCGTGCTCGGCTGCTCCACGGGCTATGGCCTTGCCTCGCGCATCGTCACCACGTTCGGCTCTGATGCCGACACCGTTGGTGTTTCCTTCGAACGCGAGCCGGGTGAAGCCAAGCCAGCGTCGGCTGGCTGGTACAACAACCGTGCCTTCGAGAACCGCGCCAAGGCTGCTGGTCGCAAGGCCGTCACCATTGAAGGCGACGCCTTCTCGGACGCGGTAAAGGCTGAAACCATCGAAGCGATCAAGGCGAACTTGGGTCAGGTTGACCTCATCGTCTACTCGCTCGCTTCTCCAGTCCGCACCGACCCCAAGGACGGCGTCACCTACCGTTCGGCCATCAAGCCATACGGTTCGCAGGTCACCTCCAAGACGCTGAACACGGGCACTGGTGAAGTTTCTGAAATCACCGTTGAACCGGCGACCGAAGAAGAAGCTCAGGCGACCGTAAAGGTCATGGGCGGCGAAGACTGGGAACTCTGGATTGCGGCGCTCGCCGAAGCTGGCGTTCTCGCTGATGGCTTCCGCACCCTCAACTACACCTATCTCGGCTCCGAGCTGACTTGGCCGATTTACCACAAGGGCACTCTTGGCCGCGCTAAGGCTGACCTCGACCGTGCTGCTGCTGCAATCCGCGCCAGCCACGGCAAGGACTCGGCAAACGTTGTTGCGCTCAAGGCTGTTGTCACACAGGCAAGCTCGGCAATCCCCGTCGTTCCGCTCTATGGTACGCTCTTGATCAAGGTCGAGGACGAACTGGGTCTGGGCGAAGGCCCAATCCACCAGATCGATCGCCTCTTCCGCGAAAAGCTTCAGGGCGACGTTGCGCTGGACGACGAGAACCGCATTCGTGTTGACGATTGGGAACTCTCCGAAGCCATGCAGGCCGAACTCAAGAAGCGTTGGGCAGAACTGTCCACCGAGACCCTTGCCGATCTCGCGGACCTGCCGAAGTACCGTGAAGAGTTCATGCGCCTCTTCGGCTTTGCCGTTGGCGGCGTGGACTACTCCAAGGACGTTGATCCTCGGATCGTCGAGTAAACAAAATTTAGGGGCGCTCCGGCGCCCCTTTTTTATTGTTCAGAATTTGGCGTTTTGGGCGGGTATTGATGCACATTGCCCTGCCAATCGGCCACTAAATGCCCCTGATCGGCCAATTGGGCCATAGAAACGGCCAAAGGAGATTTCCCATGTCCACCGGGAATATCGAGCACGTAGGTCGGTTGGCACAGGCCCGATAACCGTCCGCGCAATTGCGCCACCAACTCCTGCCCCCGCTCGACCGAAACCCGGAAATGCCCCGTCCCCGGCGCCAGGTCCGGATGGTGTAAGTAGTAGGGTTTAATACGGTTTTCGACAAAACCACGCATCAGAGCGGCGAGTGTATCAAAGTCGTCATTGACCCCCGCCAAGAGAACACTCTGGCTGACTAGAGCAACACCACCTTCCACCAACCGGGCGAACGCGGTTTTGGCAGCTGCCGTAAACTCACGCGGATGATTGGCATGCACCGCCAGATAGGTCGTCTTGCCCGAAGCCCTGAGCGCCGAAACCATCGCATCATCAACCCGTTCCGGCTCAACAACCGGCACACGTGTATGAAATCTAACGATTTTTACGTGTTCAATCGGCGCCAGACGCTCCATCAAATCACGCAACCGGCGCGGCGATAGCACCAGCGGATCGCCACCGGTGAGGATGACTTCCCAGATTTCCTCATGCTCAGCGATATAGGCAATCGCAGCGTCCAGCTCCGCTGGCGTCAGCGTCCCTAACCCCTGCGGCCCCACCATTTCGCGGCGGAAACAGAAGCGGCAATAGACCGGGCAGACATGCACAGCCTTGAGCAGAACTCGATCCGGATAGCGATGCACAATCCCCTCAACCGGCGAATGCGCAAGATCGCCAATGGGATCGTCCCGCTCTTCCGGCGTGGTCGTAAGCTCTTCTACCCGCGGCACAAATTGGCGGGCCATCGGGTCATTGGGATCGTTAGGGTCGATCAATGCCGCGACAGCAGGCGTAATGCCAATGGCATACTTATCCCCGACGGCATCCAGCCCTGTTACATTCAGAGCAAAACCTGCGGCCTGTAGTTCTGCAACCGACTTTATCGAGCGCGCAGGACTACTCCCTCGCCCTTCAGGGGAAAGGCTTGGGGTGAGAGATGAAACGTCATCGGCAGGTACACTAGGCAAGGAGTTCATTCCGCCACAGGAGCCCACAAAACAGCATCGATGCGCTGGGCCCCCGTCGCCAGCATCACCACGCGATCAAAGCCAAGGGCTACACCCGAAGCTTCCGGCATAAAGGCCAATGCTGCTAGAAAGTCCTCGTCGATTGGATAGCGCTCACCATAGATGCGCGCTTTTTCGCGCATCTCATCCTCAAAGCGTACACGCTGTTCAGTTGGGTCTGTCAGCTCGCCAAAGCCATTGGCAAGCTCCACACCACAAGCATAGACCTCGAACCGCTCAGACACGCGCCGATCCCCCGGGACGCGTCGGGCCAGCGCTGCCTCACAGGCAGGATAGCGGTCGAGCACTGTCACCCGGCCGTTGCCCAGTTCCGGTTCAACCTTTTCCACGAGCACATGAGTAAAGAGGTAACTCCATGATTTATCGTCAGGAATTGCCATTCCGACAGCCGTCATTTGCGCCGCAAGCTTTTCCCCGTCCGGCATACCGTCTTCGTCCATGGTCGCTAAGAGATCGACACCAGCGAACTGCAAGAAAGCATCGGCCACGCTGACACGTTCTGCGGGCAAGCGCGGGTCGCAGGTTCTGCCCTTAAAGGCGAACTCAGCAATCCCGGTCGTTTCTGCTGCCAGTTTAATCAGCGCCACCGTGTCCTCAATGATGACATCATAAGCTTCGCCAACCCTATACCACTCCAGCATGGTGAACTCGGGATGGTGGGTCGCAGAGCGTTCACGATTGCGCCAGACGTGCTGCAGGCTAGCTATGCGGCGCTCTCCCGCAGCCAGCAGTTTCTTCATGGCGAACTCGGGCGAGGTGTGCAGATACATCGCCTGTGCCAGTCCGTCATTGCCGATCATCTGCGTGCCAAAGGCATGCAGGTGAGTCTCATTCCCCGGTGAGCGTTGCAGCCCCGGTGGATCGATCACAAGGAAGTCACGCTCGGCCATCCAAAGGCGCACAGCAGCATCGATCTTGGCCCGGCCAATGAGCAGCGGGCGGCGGTCTGCATGGCGATCAGGGTGCCACCAGGGCGTTTCACCCGATGGAAATGGCTTGGTCATGGTGTTTCTTGCGGTCCGGTCTGGCGAAAAGGCGCAGAATATTGTATCCGGCGCTCCACAGAACATATTCCGGCGCCTGGATGGCATTGCCTCTAGACCGCGCCAGCGACACGAACAAGGAATAATTATGGTCAAGGTGATTGCCTCGTCCCTGCGTAAGGGCAACGTCGTCGAGCAGGACAACGCCCTGCACGTCGTCCTCACGGCAGAAAACGTCCACCCAGGTAAGGGCAATTCGGTGACCAACGTCACCATGCGCCGCATCTCGGACGGCGTTAAGGTTCTCGGCCGCTGGCGCACCGTTGAAATGGTGGAAAAAGCCGACGTTGATGATCGTGAATACGATTACCTCTACTCGGATGGCGAAGGCCACCACTTCATGGAGCCAACCAATTACGAACAGATCACCGTTGGTGACGACGTTATTGGCGACCAGAAGGCCTATCTTTCGGACGGCATGAAGGTTCACCTTCTGACCCACGAAGGCATCGCGCTCTCGATGGACCTGCCAATGCGCATGACCTTCGAAATCGTTGAAACCGAGCCAGTAGTTAAGGGCCAGACAGCTTCGTCTTCGTACAAGCCTGCAATCCTCAACAACGGCCTGCGTGTCATGGTCCCACCGCACATCGACGCTGGCACCAAGATCGTTATCCTGACCGAAGACAACTCCTACGTTGAACGCGCGAAGTAATCTTCCACGCGTCCGCAGGACATACAAACGGGCCCCTCAGGGCCCGTTTTTTTTATTTGTCGTCGATAGCGTTTTCGGCGGCATACCAGTGCGACGAAGATCGGCCAGGCGGGGTCCCTTCAGCCAGCCAACGATCATAGGCGAGCTGGCGCTGATGCGCGCCCTTGGCCTTGAGCCAATAGTCCATGGCCTGCCCTTCCGGACACCCATCCTGCTCCCAAAGAAAATAGGCTGTCTGACGAACTCGCTCCGCCATAACCGTATTTTTATGCACTTAGGCACCCACACCGTTGAAAGATCACGTAATCCATCAACCGCGCGAGCGCCCCACTTGTTCCGTACTAACTAAAGCGTGACCCTTAAGGCTGGAAGCGCTCGGTGAGCCACTTCATCTGCTCACGGTCCTGGAAAGGGCCACCGCCTTCGTGGTTGTTAAATTCATATTCAACGAGCGTTTTATCGCTGCCCGAGAAGGCCTTAAACGCCGCAAACACGGTCGATGGTGGACAGATGTCATCCATCATACCAACAGAGAACAGCGCTGCTGCCGAGCTGCGCCGCGCAAAATTGACCCCATCAAAATAACGCAGGGTATCAAACACCTGTGCGGTCTTTTCCCGATGCTGAGCAAGGAAACGTACGATCTCGAGATAGGGGTCGCGACCGGCCTGACGGACCGAACGCGGGAAATCGCAGAGGAACGGCACGTCTGGCATCACAGCTTTAACGCGAGGATCTAGCCCGGCCACAGCAATGGCAATACCACCGCCCTGCGAGCCACCGTTGACAGCTACGCGGGTAGGGTCAACGAAGTCTTGCCCAATCATCGCGTCGAGCGCACGAACGCCGTCAGTAAAGACGCGGCGGTAGTAATAGTCGTTTTTGTCGAGCACGCCCTTGGTCATCATGCCCGGGATCTGGCTTGTCGAGCCGACAGGATCTGGCGTTGCCCCCATGCTCCAACTTGAGCCTTGTCCGCGAGTATCCATACGGAAATAAGCATAGCCAGATGCCGCCCAGTGCAAGAGTTCATGAGGGAACCCCCTGCCACCGCCATAGCCGACAAACTGCACGAGCAGCGGCAGTTTTTCTGGCCGAAGTTTCGGCAGCGCAAGCCATCCCTTTACCGGATGCCCACCAAAACCGGGGAAGGTCACGTCAAAAACCTCCACCAGCTTGAGCGTCGTCTCAGCCGGGATCATCACCACTTCCCCGCCCACGGAACGCGCCTCTGCCAATGTGCTGTCCCAAAAGGCAGCAAAATCATCAGGCATCGTCACCTGGCTTTCATAGGCGTCGATAGCGGGGTGTTGCAGATCGGGAAAGGGCACTTTCAAAGCTCCGGTCAACAGGACAGCGCACGCAGCACAAATCACTGCGCGCGGAATAGACTTCGATGATAGGCGATCATGGCCGTGCTTGGCCAAAATTCTGCACTGTCAGGGAGAAACAATTTCCGGCCGCCATTCGGCAGTGATCGCGCACTGCTATCCATGAGATCAGCGCGAGCAATAAAGGCCTCGAAAGCGTCGGATATCAGGACTAATCCCGATTGTAACAAGCGTCCGGTAGCGCGCTCAACCAGAACCGCATTCTCAGGATGAATAGGTCCACCATGCTCCAAGGGCTGGAGGAAGAACACCGTGGGCTCAAGATTTTTGTTTGAAAGATCCGCGCCGCTCACCGCACAGCGGAAACGGTATTGTTCCATCAAGCGGTTAGCGAGGGTGGCGATCTCTGAATAGTCAAAGAACGCTTGGGCCGCCTCTCCAAAGCCGCTGCTGGAATCGTCATCTGCCATTGGTACGCGCCTCTAGGGCAAGAACCTACGCAAATTTTACGGGCAGTAAAGTCCTCAGTTTTGTCCCGACGCAGAGAAATACTGCAGGCTCGGGTCCGCACACAGAGGCTATGTGAGCGCTGAGTGGCGACGGAGGAACGCCAGAGCAATGGGAGCGCTTACACCGAGCGCATCAACAGTGCGGCGGCGACGGCGACGGGTGTTGGATATCCGGCCACCACCAATGTCGCTGCCACCGCACCACACGTATCGCTACGACCGCGCCGACCAAAGCCAGCACCGCCCGCAGCGACTGCCTCGACCTTCCCAATTGTAAAAATGCAATCGGGGCCCCACGGTCGAGGACTGCAGCTAGGCTATCGAATAAACGAATATTCTGCCAAGCCAATTCGAGATAATTTTGGAATAACAGCCGGTTAATAAGATGTACGCCAAAAAGGGGAAGGTATTTTCCGGGATATGCGAGTGCCGAAACACCCCATTCCGTGTGTGGATATATCCTATCAAACCGGCCCTATATCGGGCGCGTTAGCGCCCGACTGTGTCCATAAAATGTTGCAGCACCTTATCGGCCTGAATTTCCGTGCAGATCGTGTTGGAGCGACGACCTGTCCACGCCGGGTGACCACCCTTGCGGCTATCGGGCCACTGCGCCGTCTGACCTGCGGCCAGGCCATCGCGGATCACCACGATCGGACCAGTACGGGTTTCAAACCATTCCGGGAACAGGGCGTAGGTCACTGCAACCATGTCATGGCCAACCACGCCATCGATGTCCATCACGGCCTTGTAGAAACCAGCATAGAGCTGCGACACGTCACGAATGAACTTGCCGTTGTCGCCGCCCTTTTCAGCAACCACGTCAAGCATCTTATCGGTAACGATAATATCGTGCGTGACATCGAGCCCGATGACATGCACCGGCCATTCTGCCGCAAACATTTCGTCGGCCGCCACTGGATCGCCGCAGATATTGGCTTCGGCCAGCGGGGTCATATTGCCCGAACGGCCCTTATAGCCGAACGCGCCGCCCATGATGATGACCTGTTTGGTCAGCTTGGCCACTTCTGGGTCCTGACGCAGCGCCAGAGCCAGATTGGTCATACGGCCAACAGCAATAATGGTCACTTCGCCTGGATACTTGCGCACGGTATCGATGATGAACTGGGTCGCCGAAACCGGCGCCAGACCAGATTCGTCGACTTCCGGCAGCTCCACATCACCCAAGCCGTTCACACCGTGAATAGCGGCAGGCTCTTCCTTGTAGACGCCGTCCAGCGTTTCGCCGGCGCCGCGCGCGACCGGAGCAGAAATGCCAAACATTTCACGCAGTACCAGCGCATTACGGGTCGTCGTCGCAATGTCGGCATTGCCCACAACAGTGGTAATGCCCAGAAGTTCGAGTTGTGGCAGCTTGCTGATATACAGCAGCGCCATAGCATCATCGATGCCTGGATCGGTGTCGAAAATGACCTTCATGCCATTAGTCCTTTGTGTCTGAGGCTGGTGTATAGCAAATATCGGCGTCCCCCTAGTACATCCCGCTTGACTATGAACCATTTTTGACCAAACGATCAAAAATACGTTCGTCTGACTTGGGAGGGTCATGATGCGTTTCGGGTATAAGGCTTCGGCAGAACAGTTCGGGCCAAGCACGCTTCTCGATTTTGCTGTCGCGGCCGAAAAGGCCGGATTTGACTCCGTCTTCGTGTCTGACCATTTCCAACCGTGGAAACACACGGACGGCCACGCCCCTTTCGCTCCGGGCTGGATGTCTGCGGTTCTCGCTCGCACCGAGCGCATTATCCTGGGTACCTCGGTGCTCACCCCCACCTTCCGCTTGCACCCGACCGTTGTCGCTCATGCCTTTGGCACTATGGGGGCGATGTTCCCCGGCCGCGTCATTCTCGGGGTTGGCACGGGTGAAGGTCTCAATGAAGTACCTGCCACCGGCATGGAATGGCCAGAGCTGAAAGAACGTTCAGCCCGCCTACGCGAAGCAGTCAAGCTCATCCGCACCCTCTGGACCGAAGATCGCGTCAGTTTTGAGGGCGAGTATTACAAGACCGTCAACGCCACCATCTACGACAAGCCTGCCGAACCTGTGCCGATTTACATCGCAGCTGGCGGTCCGCTGAATGCCAAATATGCCGGCCGCGCTGGCGATGGTTTTATCTGCACCTCCGGCAAGGGTGCAGATCTCTACACCAAAGAACTGCTGCCCAATGTTGAAATTGGTCGAGGTGAAAGCGAACGCGCGGCAAAGCCCTTTGAGCGCATGATCGAGGTGAAAGTCTCCTTTGATCCAGACGCGAACCGCGCTCTAAATGATTGCCGCCATTGGGCCGCTCTCGCCCTCTCCGCTGAAGAAAAGCACTCGGTGCAAGATGCCGAGGAGATGGAACGCCTCGCAGATGCCCTGCCGATTGAGCGTGTCGCTAAGCGCTGGATTGTGTCTTCCGACCCCGACGAGCATGTCGAGCAGATCAAAACCTATATCGACTATGGGTTTGATCATCTGGTCTTCCACGCCCCCGGCCCAGACCAGCATCGCTTCTTGGATCTCTATTCGAAAGAAATTCTCCCTCGGTTGCGGAAACTGGCAGGCTAAAAATGGCAAGAATTTCGGCTTGGGGGGTCCCCGGAATTCCTGAAATCATCAAGGGCGACGACCTCGTCGCTCTCATCGGGAAAGCATTGATCGAGCAGGCCGTCGCAGAGCCAGATTGTGCCGTGCAAGCTGGTGATATTCTGGTCGTCACCTCCAAAATCGTGTCGAAAGCCGAAGGCATGCAGGTGCCCGCGCAAGACCGTGAAAGGGCTATCGCCGAAGATACAGTGCGCGTCGTCGCCGAACGTATTCATCCCGGCGGCGTGACTCGGATTGTCGAAACCCGTCAAGGTCTCGTCATGGCGGCCGCTGGCATCGACATGTCCAATGTCCCTGAGGGCATAGCCCTTCGCCTGCCCACCGACCCTGACGCCTCCGCCCGCACCCTTTGTGCGGGACTGCGCGAGACATTTGGCTTTGATCTCGGCCTCATTATCACCGACACCATCGGTCGCCCTTGGCGAGTTGGTCAGACAGACCAAGCCATTGGCGCGGCAGGATTACAGCTCACCGACGATTTGCGGGGTGCCAATGACGCCAATGGGCGTCCGCTGCATGTCACTCAGGCCGTCATCGCCGATGAGATCGCTGGCGCTGCCGACTTGGTGAAAGGCAAAACCACCAATATCCCGGTCGCCATCGTGCGCGGCCTTGGCCACTTCGTCCGCGATTTGGACACGCCTGGCGCGCGAACCCTTACCCGAACGGGCGACGATGACATGTTCCGCTTTGGCTCCGCCGAAGCCTATCGGCTCGGCTATCAGGCGGCTCTGGCAGAGCAAAACACGTCGCCTCGTCCGAGGCGCAGAGCGCGTTCGGCGGAACCGGATGCAGCGACCTCCCAAAGCCCACCAAAAGCAGAAAACAGGTCCAGCTCCCACAAGGGAAATGCACTCTAGCTCACCGCTCTCCGCAGGAACCGTCGCATGCGTACACTTATGTTTATTGCCACTGCGGCCGTGTTCAGCGTCCCGGCCCATGCCCAGACGATCTATCCCCTCACCGTCGAAAACTGCGGCGAGACCATCACAATTCCGCAAGCCCCCGAGCGCGTCGTTACCATCAAGTCGACCGCAACCGAGCTTCTACTCTCGCTTGGCCTAAGCGACAAAATCGTTGGTGTCGGTTTTCAAGATGCTCCGCTCCCAGCGCATCTCTCTGGGACGCAGCTCAATGTTCTTGCTGATGCGCTGCCCAGCCAAGAAGTGGTTCTCGAAGTCGAACCAGACTTTATCTATGGCGGCTGGGAGAGCAATTTCACCGCCGACGGCGCGGGTGAGCGCTCAACTCTCACTAAGCTTGGCGTCGCCAACTACGTCGCCCCCGCAGCCTGCCGGAGCATTGCTCCCCCCAAACTGACCTTCGACGACCTCTTTGCTGAAATCACCGAAATGGGCAGCATTTTTAATGCCACCTCCGCCGCCAATGCTCTGATCGCAGAACAAAAGTCGACCTTCGCGAGCATTACGCCCGACACACGTGGCCTGACCGCCGTCTGGTATTCCTCTGCGACAAAAACCCCTTATGTCGGAGCCGGCAACAATGCACCCGCCATGATGATGGAAGCTCTCGGCCTCACAAATGTCTTTGCCGACATCGCCGAAGGCTGGACCTCTGTAAGCTGGGAAGCCGTTGCTGATGCCAACCCGGACATCATTATCCTCGTTGAAACCCCTTGGAACACTGCCGAGCAGAAGATAACTTTGCTGGCGGAGAACCCGGTGACCAAGGAAATGGATGCGGTCAAAAACACCCGCTACCTCACTCTGCCCTTCCCCGCTGCGGAAGCTGGTGTTCGGACCATCCCCGCGATTGCTGACCTGTCTAAGCAGCTGTCGAACCTCAGCATACCATGACATATTGGCCGCCAATAAATGACGTCAGCGCATCGGAAGAGAAGAACACAGAGGGGGCACCATGACCCGAATGTCGCTCCCGCTTCTCGTTATCCTGACTCTCTTGGGAGCTATTGTCGCAATCACCATCGGCCCAGCCGACATCACCCCAAGTGATGCGCTTGCCGTTATCGCCTATAAGCTCGGCCTTCTGCCCGAGAGCCCACTTTCAGCCCTCCGCACCGCCATTATCTGGGACCTTCGCCTGCCCCGCGTGCTTGCCGCCATAGGCACCGGAGCGGGCCTAGCCTTGGCAGGAACAGTGATGCAGGCCCTCACCCGCAATCCATTGGCTGACCCCTATCTCTTGGGCCTCAGCTCGGGCGCCGCGCTTGGCGCTGTTATCTTTATGCTGCTGGGGTGGACGCTGGTTCTGTCCTTCGGTGCGTTCATCGGCAGTCTTGCCGCGCTAACCCTCGCGCTTACAATTGCCAAATTGCTTGGCGGCACCACACCGAGCCGCGCCATTCTGGCGGGCATCTGCATCTCGGCCCTAGCAACCGCTGCCACCTCGTTCCTCATCTTCTGGTCCGCAACAGGCGATAGCTATCGCGAAATCCTAAGCTGGCTGATGGGCTCCCTTGCCGGGACCACGTGGTCCGAAACCGGTCTCATCTTCGTCGTGCTCGTCGTGTCCGTCCCAATCATTCTGCATGCTGGTAAAGCGCTGGACGCCTTTGCCTTTGGCGATATCGCTGCCGCCAGCCTTGGCATTGATGTGCCGCGCTTGCGCTTTTCCTTGCTAGCCGTCACAGCCCTCCTCACCGGCATCATGGTGTCGATTGGCGGCGCTATCGGTTTTGTAGGTCTTGTTGTTCCCCATGTCGTGCGCCTTGCAACCGGGCCACGCCACCGTCTTTTGTTGCCCCATGCCGCCCTCTGCGGCGCAGTTTTCATGCTGTGCACCGACACGGCCGCCCGTACCCTCTTCGAGCCGCGCGAGCTGCCGGTGGGCATTATTACCGCTCTTCTCGGCGCCCCGATCTTCCTAGTCGTGCTCATGCGCTATCGGAGGCTGACATGAGTTTGGACGTTCGCCAGCTCACTGTTGCCCATGGCGGCAAAACCATTGTTTCCAATGCTAGCTTGACAGCGCCCGCCGGAGCGATCACCGGCCTCATCGGCCCCAATGGTGCGGGCAAGTCAACACTGCTCACTGCCATCCTCGGCCTTACCCCTGCACGCGGCACCGTTGGCTTTGAGGGCTCTGACCTTCACGCCATGCCGCGACACGAGCGCGCCAAGATTGCTGCCTTTGTGGAGCAGTCGGTTTCAACTGAAGAGCGGCTCACCGTTGCCGATGTCGTTGCACTCGGGCGCATTCCACATCAGCCCGCTTGGGCAAGCGCCCTTTCACCTCAAGACGAACTCATTGTCGGCGCTGCGCTAAGCGCAACCGGAATGACGGCGTTCTCCGCTCAGAGATTTCATACTCTTTCAGGCGGGGAGCAGCAGCGCGTGCTGATCTCACGTGCCCTAGCCCAAGCACCGCGCCTCCTGCTGCTTGATGAGCCGACCAGTCACCTCGATATCAAGGCACAATTGCAACTGCTGACACTGCTGCGGCGCCTAGCGGAGAGCGGCATGACAATTGTCTTGGCAATTCATGATCTCAACCACGCCGTCCGCTTCTGCGACCATCTGGTCGTCATGGACCATAGTAAAGTTATCACCCAAGGCAGACCCAAAGAAATCATCACCGATGATCTTCTGCGCACAGTCTACGGGGTGAAAGCACATCTTCAAAATGGCGATCACATCAGCGTCTTTTTTGAAGATGTCTCCGACAGTTGGAATTGAGATTGACAAACCACAATTAGAGCATGAAAAATTTGATCATCTGGTCAAATTTATTGCTGGCAGGGAGCGCGGGGGAATAAATGGAATTTGGCATTACATTTAAGGGCTTTATAGAACACGAGCGGGCACGATATCTGGTCCGTGCGGCGGAATATGCCGGGTTTTCCTACTGCTGGTTTTACGACAGCCACATCCTCTGGCGCGATTGCTACGCCGCTATTGCCATGTGCATGGAACACACAACGGACATGCGCTTCGGCCCACTGGTGACCAATCCGGACGTGCGCGACTGGTCCGTCGCTGCCTCAATTTTTGGCTCTCTCGCCAAACAGTCCGGCGGTCGGTTCGACCTCGCCGTTGGCCGTGGTGACAGCTCCATGCGCGTCATGGGCAAAAAGCCCGCCACCCTCGCCCGCGTTGCCGAATTTATCGACAAAACAAAGGCTATGGTGCGTGGCCAAGAAGTTCACTACGGCGAAATCCCAGCGGCTGTGAAGTTTCCGTGGGCGGTCGGCCATGACATGCCGAGCTGGATCGCTGCCTATGGTCCGCTGGCCCTCAAGACCGCTGGCGAAAGCGCCGACGGCGTTGTCTTACAGATTGCCGACCCCGGCCTCTGCAAGTGGTTTACCGACCAGTGCATCGACGCTGGCAAGGCCGCAGGCAGAGACATGAGCAACTACCGCTCCATGGCCGCTGCCCCGGCCTATTTCGGCGACAAGAAGCGCGCTATCGAGAAGGTCAAATGGTTCCCGGCCATGGTCGGCAACCACGTCGCCGACATCGTCGAAAAATATGGCTCTGATAGCGACAAAGTCCCGGCAAGTCTGACCAGCTACATCGAAAAGCGCCGCGGCTACGACTATTCCAAGCATGGTCAAGCCGATAACCCATTCCTCGACTTCATCTCCGATGACGTCGTTGAGAGCTTTTGCGTGCTCGGAGAGCCCGACGACCACATCGCCAAGATCCGCAAACTGGAAGACGCTGGCGTGACCCAGTTCAACATCTATCTCGACAGCGGTGATGAAGAAGAAATCATCGCCAACTACGGCCGTCACGTCATCCCGGCTTTCCGCTAAGAAGCTCCCCTGCGCTAGGCCACGTCTAGCGCAGGACCTTTCTCGGTCTGTGCGAACCACGCAACGGTGCGCATCAATCCCTCATCGAGCGCAATTCTTGGCCGCCACCCCATAAGTTCTTCCGCACGCGAAATGTCTGGGCGACGACGCTTTGGATCATCCGCTGGCAATGGAGAATAAACGAGCCTGCTCTGGCCGGGGATAAGTTGCGAAACTTTCTCTGCCAATTCCGAAATCGTGAACTCACCGGGATTACCCAGATTGACCGGCGCCTCCGGGTTGAGCTGGAGCGCCATGAGACCGCACAGGCCCGCAACAAGGTCCGACACAAAGCAGAACGACCGTGTTTGTGTCCCGTCGCCGTAGATGGTCAGGGCCTGCCCAGCAAGCGCCTGAACAATAAGATTGGAAACAATCCGCCCATCGTCCGCCCGCATGCGAGGCCCGTAGGTATTGAAGATGCGAGCGACGCGGACGTTGGCCTTGCCCAAACGCAGATAATCAAAGCAGAGGGCCTCTGCGGCGCGCTTGCCCTCATCATAGCAAGCGCGCGGACCAGTGCAGTTTACATGCCCGACATAGTCCTCACGCTGAGGGTGAACGTCTGGATCGCCATAAACTTCGCTGGTGGAGGCCTGCACCAAGCGCGCGCCGTTTGCTTCGGCCAGATCAAGCAGGTTTTTGGTGCCTAGAACGCAGGTCATCATCGTGCCGATTGGATCGGCTTGGTAGTGCGGAGGTGAAGCGGGGCATGCGAGGTTATAAATCTCATCGAGGCGATCGTTGATCATCGGCAGCGAACGAACGTCACCCTCAATCAGCTTGAACCTAGGGTGGTTTTCTAGCGCCGCAATATTTTGTCGGCGTCCGGTCTGGAAACTATCGAGACAAAGAACCTTTGCGCCCATCCCCAGAAGGGTCTCGCACAAATGCGAGCCTAGAAACCCCGCACCGCCAGCAACCAAAATTGTCTTCGGCTCGGTGCGGTCTAATCCACTCATAAAATAACTCGTTGCCAGCTCGAAAAATATGCGCCGACCATAACGGCATAAGGCCCGCGCGCAAGACTATTGCCCATAAAAAAAACCGCCCCATAGGGCGGCTTCTTATTTGATTATTCAGCCGGGGTCGGCTTGGTCTCTTCTTCGCCGTGGTGCCCATCATCCGGGCCCTTTGGCATGAAGCGGCGGGTGAAGGCGCTGAAGCTATCGATATAGGTCAACAGCACAGGCACCACCAACAGCGTCAATGCCGTCGAGGAGATCAAACCGCCAATAACAGCGTGTGCCATCGGTGCGTTCTGCCCGCTGCCTTCGTGCAGGCTTAGAGCCAGCGGCAGCATGCCAAAGATCATGGCCAGTGTGGTCATGATAATTGGACGGAAACGGGTAACACCGGCCTCCACGAGCGCTTCGTAGAGGTTCATGCCGTCTTTGACGTGCTGGTTAGCATTGTCGACCAGCAGAATAGCGTTCTTCACCACAAGACCCATCAACATGATGAAGCCGATTGCAGAGAACATATTCAGCGTCGAACCGCCAACGAGCAAGCCGACCATCACCCCGATCAGAGCCAATGGGAGCGAGCCCATGATCGCCAGTGGCTGCAAGAAGCTGCCAAACTGGGACGCCAGAACGAGGTAAATGAAGATCACAGCCAGCAGCAAGGCCGAGCCAACCGAACCCATGGTATCGGCAATCTGCTCAGCTTCACCACCAAAGCCACTACGGTAGCCCACTGGGAACTCGATCTTGTCGATCGCAGCCTGGACCTGCGGAATAACGGTCCCCAACTCAACGCCTTCAAGGTTGGCTGAGATGGTTACGCCACGCTGAAGATCCTGCCGGTTGATAGTGGCCGGGCCATTGCTTTCAACGACTTCAGCAACCTGACCGAGCGTGATCATTTCCTGGGTGCCGGTGCCGGTTTGTGCAATCGGCAGATTGCCGATGGCTTCGATGTCATTGCGCAGGCTTTCTGGCAGACGCACGACAACCTTATAGACCTGACCATTTGGCGCGACCCAATCCGATACGTCTTCACCCGAGATCAGTGGCCCCAAGGTTGCAGCAATCTGACCAAGCGAAACGCCGAGGCTATCGGCGAGCTCGCGGTTAATCTGAATGCCGACAACGGGCTGGGCTTCATCAAGCGAGGAAGAAATATCGATCAGGCCAGGAATCTGGCGGAGATCCTCCATGAAGCCATCTGCGAGACTTCCGAGCACTTCAAAGCTGTCGCCATAAAGAGTGACGGACACCGGCGCTGTGCTCGGGCCCATCATCGAGGCAACGGCAACTTCGAACTTGCTGCCTGGGATCGCCTGCAGATCACGACGCAGCTTAGGCATGAAGTCAGCAACGCTAATATCACGCTCCGCTGCACCGACCAGAGTGACGGTCATCGTGCCAACATTGGCGCCGTCCGCAGACATACCACCAGCGATAGTGGAATATGTACGCTCCACTTCTGGGTGGGCACGAACGATCAGTTCAGCCTGACGGAGCTTGCTTTCGGTATACTCCTTAGAAGAACCCGACGGGGTTTCCACCTTAACGGTAAAAATGCCGTTGTCAGTCGCCGGAACGAATTCGACGCCGACCCGTGGGAACAGGGCAACAGCACCAACCAGCGACAGCAATGCGATCAGCAGCACTGTCTTGCGGCTCTTGAGACCCCAACGAATGAGGTGACGATAGCCTTCGGTGATGCCTTCGAACCAGCGATCAAAACCCTGAATGGCACGACCAACAGGGCCACGCTTTGCATTGGGGTTCGAGGCCGGATCATACCACACGCTCGACATCATCGGATCGAGCGTAAACGCTACGAACAGCGAGATGAGAACGGCAACAGAAACGGTGACACCAAACTGCAAGAAGAACTTGCCCATGATGCCGTCCATGAACGCCACCGGCAGGAACACCGCAACGATGGAGAGCGTGGTGGCCAGAACAGCCAGACCGATTTCATTGGTACCATCAAAAGCCGCCTGACGGTGGCTCTTGCCCATGTGCAGATGGCGCGTGATGTTTTCACGAACCACGATCGCGTCGTCGATAAGAATACCAACGGCAAGCGATAGCGCGAGCAGGGTCATGGTGTTGAGCGAGAAGCCGAGGAAGCTCAGCGCCACCATGGTACCGATGATCGAAATCGGCAGGGTCAGACCGGTAATGATGGTCGAACGCCAGGAGTTCAGGAACAGGAAGACGATGACGACGGCGAGAACCGCGCCTTCAATCAGCATGTTCTGAACGGCATGGAAGCTGTCTTCAACGGGCTTAGCGTTGTCGACCACAACCTCGATATTCACTTCGCCGTTTGGCAGTTCTGTCGCCAGAAGACGATCAATGGTCTTGCGAATATCGGTGGCAACGCCAACGGTATTGGCACCCTGCGTCTTCAGAATATTGATGGCGAGAGCGGGTTCACCATTCAAGATCGCCAGAGAGTCTGTCTCGCCAGTGCCATCTTCAATGATTGCAACGTCGCGCAGCGTGACCGGCTGACCACCTTGGTTGCCCACGGTGATGTCGTAATAGTCCTGCTGGTCTTCAATGCGACCGAGAACCTGGATCGAGCGCACAATGCTGTTTTCAGTGATCGAGCCGGCAGCCAGATCCTTATTGGCCGCCTTGAGCGCATTGATAACAGCCGCGGGGCTAATATTGTAGGCGCTGAGCAGGTTTGGATCGAGCTGGATGTTAAGCTGACGTGGCGTGCCACCGACAACAGTCGCCGAACCAACACCATTAATGTTGGACAGGCGCTTGACGATGATCTCTTCGGTCAGAGCCGTTAGGTCACGAGCCGAGAGCGTATCCGAGCTGACCGCAAGGGAAAGCACCGGCAATGCCGACGGGTCAAAGCGCAACACCTGCGGGTCCATCGCGGCCGCTGGGAAATTCGCCTTGATCGGATCGATCTTGTCGCGAACGTCCTGCGCCTTTTGCTGCGAGTTCGCTTCAAGGTCAAACATCATGATGACCATGGCGCGGCCAGGCTGCGCAATCGACTGAACCGTATCAAGGCCAGCAATGGTGTTGACCGCGTCTTCGATCGGCTCGATCAAATCCTGCTCAACCGCTTCCGGCGAGGCCCCTGGATAGGAGACCACCACCGCAACGACTGGCAAGTCGATGTCGGGAAGCTGCTCAACCGGCAGCCGTGAATAAGAAAAGATACCAAACACCAGGATCGCGACCATGATCATGGTCGTGAAAACTGGGTTGTTTACGCTTATGCGCGTTAAGAACATTGGTTATTTCCCCACGAGTTCGTAGGTATCGCCAGCCGAAACTTCCGACAACGCTGCTGCGATAACGCTTTCGCCAACGGTGAGGCCTGTGACCTCAACGATGCGACCACGGTCCCACGCTGCGCCGACTTCGATAGCCTTGCGCTCAAGTGTGCCATTATTGAGAGCGAGAACAAACTCGCCATCAGCATCCTCACGCACTGCTGCTGTCGGCAGCGCTATCGCATCTGGCTTTTCAGCGACGGTCACTTCGCCCACGGCGAACATGCCACCACGCAGGATGCCATCGACATTGTTAATCTCGATGTACATCGGCACGGTCCGCGTGCCTGCTGTAGCGACCGGATTAACGCGCACAACCTTGCCTTCAAAGGCCTTGCCGCTCACGCCATTGACCGACACAGCAACTGGCTGGCCAGCGGTGACGAGTGCGCTAGAGTTGACCGAAGCGGACGCTTGGAACTCCATCGAGTCAAGATTCACCACAGTGAACAATGGTGTACCTGCGCCAATGATCTGACCGGGCTCAACGCTACGAGCGGAAACCACGCCAGAGAGTGGCGAGCGCACAGTGGCGTTGTCGAGTGCGATCTCAGCCGCTGCGACACCATTTTCAAGCGCTGCTAGATTGGATTCCAGAGCAGCAGTGGCCGAACGGGCCTGCTCAAGAGCCGAAGGGCTCGTCAGCCCCTGACGAGCCAATTCTTCCGTGCGCTCCAGCTGCTGACGGCTGTTGGAGAGCTGAATGCGGGTGGCTTCCGCCGTCGCACGCTGCTGATTAAGCTGAATTTCGAGGGTAGCGCGATCGATTTCTGCGAGCACGTCACCTTCATTCACAGCGTCGCCTGGGCTTACGGTGACGGAAAGAACACGACCCGACGCCTGCGCGGACACGCTCGCCTGATGACCAGGGACAAGTGACCCGGTGACCTTGACCGACTGCTTGAGGGTTGTCGGCGCGATCTCCACAATCTCGGTCGGGATCAGCTGCTTGGCAACGGCGGTGGTGTCCTCAACCACTGCGGGCGCCTCTGGCTGTGGGCGAGTGAGCATAAACGCTGCGCCCCCGACAACGATAACGCCAAGAACGGCCCAACGAAGAACCTTTTTCTTCGGCTTGAGCCCCTGCGCGATGCGCTCTTCGTTCATTTTATCGAACTTGCTTTGCGCCCATTCGGGCTTCTTATGTGCGTCCGTCATGTCGGTTCCTTTCGCGGCGTGGCGTCGTTTTGCAAGTCGCCAGCCCAGTAGGCAAGAATATCTGCAGATTTTTCGTATAGTTTATGGAGTTCGAGAACGCGTATTGCGGCCGCTGCGTCCTCTCCCTCAATTCCTTTGGCGCAGGCCATTATCCTGCTCGCATTGCGTCGAGCTTGCGTCGCCATGCGTTCCAACATGTGTTGATGAAACGTCCCGTCGACAAGATAGTAGTCCTGACGATCACCGGAGTGCGCCACGCGCCGGATCATCCCGCGTTGAGTCAGTTGCCGAGCATTGGTGCTAACACTTGCTCGACTGACGCCCAGACGTTCGCTTATCTGCGCAAGACTCATCTCCTGTCCCTCGGCGACGAGCAGTCCGAGCACGCGCCCAGAGATGCGTGCATCACCATGCTCCTGAGCCATCAGGCCCATTTCTTCGATGAATGCGTCGATTGCGGACACGGGACACCCCTATCGTTCAGTCCCTACTAAACGATCTTTACGCCGCAAACAATCAATCCAATTGCATTGCTGCACCGCCTGCGACGCATCGCCACAAACTGATACGAGTGGGAACGGAGAACAGATCAAGTCGTTCACTACTAAAGAACGGAGATAGTTGATGACTACAGTAACGACTGTTCCTCATGTCGACCTCAATCGTTATTTGGGCCGCTGGTATGAGGTGGCCCGTCTGCCCCTGAAGTGGGAAGATCCCAAAGCGACCGATATTACCGCCAACTATTCTCTTAACGAGCGCGGTACAGTGCGCGTGGACAACCGCTGCTTTGATGAGGACGGAAAAGCCAGCCAATCGATTGGTGAAGCCAGCGTTCAAAACGACGCCAACAGTCAGTTGAAAGTCACCTTCCTGCCCGAGTTCATCCGCTGGCTGCCTTTTACCAGTGGCGACTATTGGATTATCAAGCTCGACAGCGACTATCAGCATGCCCTAGTCGGTACGCCGGACAATAAGAACCTCTGGCTCCTATCCCGCTCTGCGCACATAGAAGACAACGTCAAAGCAGAATATCTCCTTGAAGCTCAGCGCCAAGGGTTCGACCTTGACCAGCTGATTGTCCCGCGTCACACGGGACGCGAAGTGACCGACGCGCAGATCGAAGCCGACAAGCATAACTAGGAACGAACTAGACAGGTCGCACGCCCTAACCCCCTACAAGCAATCAAAGAATTCACTGCAAATATTACGTACACCATTATCGAAGCAGACGCGGCTGCTGTATTTTGACAAATACATCGGATGAAATAGAATATTTTGTAGAATACTGGCGAGCGACTGATCGTAGCGTCGAGTAATTTCTACAGCGCGATAGCAACGTCTGACGATGAAATTCGAGCGTCCATACAACGCAATAGAACTCCTCATCGCCTGCGCATGCTGAGATTTCGGGGGGAATCGAGTGCAGAAGAATAAAGCCGGAAAAGCCTCAAGTGAGTCACTCACCCAACAGGCCTATCACCGCATCAGCCTAGATATCCGAAACTGCACCCTACAGCCGGGTTCAGAAGTATCTGAAGGCGAAATTGCCGACAGTTTGGGAATGAGCAAGACCCCAGTGCGAGAAGCTCTGGGTCGTCTTGCACTCGAAGGTTTTGTGAAACCTCTACCGCGCCGCGGGTATCAGATCACGCCGCTGACTATCGACGATTTGACCGAACTATTCGAAATCCGCGGCATCCTAGAAAGCGCGATTGTCGAAGACATTATCGAACGCATTTCGGATGAAGAGCTAGACGCGCTCGAAGCGCTCGCCCACGCCAGCCGCGATCCGGCGCAGGTGCAAACGGCCAGCGATATCATCAACACCAATCGCGCGTTCCATCTGGCTCTCGCAAAGGCCCATCAGAATAAGCGTATTTTCACGATTGCTGAGCATCATTTCGATGAGATGGAACGATATTTCCACCGCGGGGCACGGTTGCCAGAGCTTAGCCGGGACCTGAACGAAGATCACGTTGCTATCGTTAATGCACTACGCAAGCGCGACTTAAAGAGCGTCCGCAGCGCCATCATTGAACATAATTTCGAGACCCACAACCAGGTGCTCAGCGCACTGGCGGCGCCTCGCTTGCGACGCTCAATGGAAGACGTTGCGATCCGCCCCTAGGAACAAGCCCAGAACCGAACCGCGTCAGAGCCTTAGGGCTCCGCGCGGCCGAAGTGCTCTACGATTTTCTCAACAATAATCCGCGCGGTTTGATCCTTACCGGCTACACCCCAATCTTCGACACCGTCGCGTGAAACGCGGTGAACATGATTGCTATCGCCGCCAAACACCCCTTGGGCGGGGGAGACGTCATTGGCAAAGATCCAGTCTGCACCTTTGCTCGACAGTTTACGCTGGGCATTCGCAATCAGATCTTGGGTTTCGGCGGCAAAGCCAATCACCAGTGCAGGCCGCGTCGCGTGATGACCAATCGTAGCCAGAATATCTGGGTTTCGCACGAGGCGAATAACCAGCTCCTCCTGGCCATCCTGCTTTTTCATTTTCTCGTCGGCGACGCTGGCGGCACGCCAATCTGCAACAGCAGCAGCGAAAATGGCACCATCTGCCGGGAGCGCTGCCTCGACAGCATCGAGCATTTCCGCAGCGGTTGACACCTTCTTGACCTCAGCACCTGCGGGGGCTGGCACAGAGACAGGACCGGAGACGAGGGTGACGCGGGCGCCTTCCGCCAGGAGAGCGGCGGCGATGGCATGGCCTTGCTTGCCCGAAGAGCGATTGGAAATATAGCGCACTGGATCGAGAGGCTCTTCTGTTGGGCCAGACGTTACCACAAAATGACGTCCCGCAAGAGCCGAGCTTGAAGCTACGAAGATGGATTGGGCCGCAGCAAGAATTGCGAGCGGCTCAGACATGCGACCAACGCCCGCCTCATGGCTCTCCGCCATTTCCCCACTTTCAGGACCAACAAACTGGTAGCCGTCCGCCTTGAGTGTCGCAACATTGCGCTTAACAGCAGCATGATCCCACATCTTAGGATTCATGGCTGGCGCAATGAGCACTGGGCCGTCGGCAGCAAGCAGAATTGTCGACGCCAAATCGTTTGCAATGCCATGAGCGAGCTTGCCCAAAATGTCGGCCGTCGCGGGGGCAATGATGATGAGGTCAGCCTCACGCGCTAGGCGCACATGGCCAACATCCATGCCCTCAATCGGGTCAAAGAGTTCGGAAACGACAGGCGTCCCACTCACCGCCGCCAGGACAGTTGGCTGAATGAAGTTCTTTGAGGCCTCTGTCATGGCACAGCGAACCACCGCTCCAGCCTCACGCAGGCGGCGGACGAGATCGGGACTTTTATAGCTGGCGATACCACCGGTAACGATCAGCAGAATGCGCTTACCGACCAAGCTCATGCGTGTCCCCTTGTTCCGGCGATAGCGAAGCCGCGTGCCTCTTGATCGGCAAACAGCATCCGACCACGGCTGATATCAATATCGTAAACTGCGATCTCAGCCTCGCCCAGAGTTGAAATCAGATTGTCCGGCTGTTCTGCGTCCGGATAAGCAATGCCGGCAACACCACTTGCTGGCAGTTCGTTTTGTCCGCCAACGGGATAGGCCCAATCGCTGACAGCGACATGAGCGGTTTGCTCGAAGGCCCGAGCAATCATGGCATGCTTCCACCGCGCTCTCGCCATATCGGGTGTTGGTTTGCGGCTCACCGAACTGGCCGTAACAAACACAATATCGGCGCGCTCCTGGAAACGCATAAAGGTGTCTGCATGGAAAAAGTCAGCGCATATGGTGACAAAGCAAGCGACACCGTTGAGGACGACATGAGCGCCACCATTGCCACGACCCGCTCCATGGTCCCGCTCGCCGAAATAGGGATTGGCCTTTTCGTATGAAGCAAGGACCTCACCGTCCGGCGCAACTACAAGCCCTTGATTAACAAGGTGATCTTTCGCATCGCGAAAATGACTGCCACCAATGATGTGCGCTTGATAGCGCGAAGCCAATTCCACCAGCGCATTACGGTATTGCTCGATGGTCAAGCCGAAACCAATGAGCTCGGGCAGGACAATTACATCAGGGCTCTCTAGTCGCGGGCGATGCGTATCGAGCAGTCGCGTGACATAAGTGAAATTGTCTTGGGCAGTTCCCCGCACACTTGGCTGTGTCAGCACCACACGCATTGTATACTCCTCGACACCGTCGCGCCGCTACGCTGACGCGCCCTAAGTGTCGAGTGTCATATAGTGGCTTAACGGGCCAGCGCCTACCCTTCGCGCCACTCACACCAAGCTTCTGGCACAAGCAGGCCCTAGCCAAGGGTTCATGCAAATTACGGAAATTCCACTGTGAGAAATTCGTAAGTTATTCCCCGTGGGGACTAGCGGAGGTCTCTAAAACCCACTTCGACAAACCACAATAAAACCGAATCCATCAACAATAAAAACAACAAAGTTAGAAATTTAACGCAATAAATCTAACAAAAGTACATGGTCGATATTTTGTACTATTTACTATATAGGCGACATTAACGGAAAATATCAGTCAACAACACGAAAGAGCCAACTCTCGTTCACCGAAAAACCGTTCACCATTCACGCCCTACGCCGGCTCTGGGAGTATGCTCATTGTCGTATTCCTGTCCAACACTGCCGGATCGAACAGCGCTCGTTCATGACTGGATGCCGGTTATCGGCGGCGCCGAGCGCGTTCTGGCCGAAATGATCGCCTGCTGCCCACAGGCAGATGTGTTCACAGTCTTCGACTTCCTGAACGCGACAGACCGCTCCGAACTGTTGGGGAATGCGCGCGTGACCGCAAGCGGCCTCAATAAATTGCCCAAGGTCCAGCACTACTACCGCAATCTTTTGCTTGCGGCGACGCGGGCCATCGAGCGCTTCGATGTCTCCAAATATGACCTCGTTCTGTCGTCCAGCACCGCCTTGGCGAAAGGCGTTATCACCAACTCAAATCAACATCACATCGCCTACATGCATTCGACGACGCGCTATGCGTGGGATCTGACGCATGATTATCTGGCGACAATCAAAGGACCACTTGCCCCGCTCCGACGCTTGATTGCCCATGAAATGATGCATCGCTATCGCGTCTGGGACATGCGAACCGTGAGCAGTATAGACCACTTCATCGCAAATTCCCGTTTCACCCGCGAGCGCATTTGGAAGTTCTATCGACGCGAAGCCGAGGTAATCTACCCGCCTGTCGATATCGACAAATTCCAGCCCGGTGCGAAGCCACGCGAAGCATTCTACCTCACCCTCTCTCGCCTTGTGCCCTACAAACAAATCCCGCTGATGATTGAAGCCTTTGCCGGCACCCCAGAGCGTCAGCTCGTGGTGATTGGCGACGGACCAGATTTGGGCAAGATCCAGCGCATGGCACCAGCCAATGTTACAATCTTGGGCTATCAGGCCACGGAAGTCGTGATTGACTATCTACAGCGCTGCCGTGCCTTCATTTTCGCGGCGCAGGAGGATTTTGGCATTGCGCCTGTCGAAGCGCAGGCCTGCGGCGCACCGGTCATTGCTTTCGATGGCGGCGGTACGGCAGAAACCATTCGGGGGCTCAATCGCTCACAACCAAGCGGGGTCCATTTTGACCAGCAAACCGCGTCGAGCCTCCGTCGCGCAATCGCCCAGTTTGAAGAAGCCGAAGGCAGCATCAGTGGCGCGAACTGTCGGGCACAGGCAGAGCGGTTCTCATCGCGACGCTTCCACACCCAGCTTGTGGGACACGTTCTCGAGCTCACTCAGACCGCATCGCGGCGAACAAAAACGCCGGCATGAGCCCGCTCGCCCTGCCCTTTTCTTGGGTTGTGGCGGGGCTGACGGTCATCATGGTTGGACTGCTTTACAGCGGTAGAGCGGACGTCGTGCAACTTGGCTTTTTACCCGTTGTCGTAGCGCTGGGTGCATGGGCCTATATGACGTCCCCGTACAACAGCTTCATTGGGCTGGTTCTCGCCTTATGGCTTTACGCCCCCATGATGCGACGGATCATTGATTGGCAATTAGGCCGAACGGACGCCAGTCTTATCATCATCGCGCCATACATAATCACCGCAATAGCCCTACTCAGTGGCGCCAAAGCGCTGCGCATGATCTCCTCTCACGAGGCCGGTGCGTTGTTGACCTATTCGAGCCTCATCTGCTTTGGCTGCCTCAATGGCGTTTTGCGAGGCTATGGCGCTGCCGCCATATTTGACTGTCTCGCCTATCTCGCCCCCATGGGCTTTGGTCTGCATTTGCTCGCAGCGAGGGACCATTTGAGCTCAATACGGCAGCGGATCGTCAGACTTTTGATCCTGCATGGACTGGTTGTCTCAGCTTATGGCGTCATCCAGTTCGTTTATGTTTTGCCGTGGGACGCCGAGTGGATGCGGGAAGCGGCCATTCAATCCATCGGCCAACCTTTGCCGTTTTTGGTACGAATATACGCCACCCTAAATGCCCCGGGGATACTTGCCGTTTTTCTGATGGTGGCGCTGCTGCTTACCACGTTCAAAAAACCGCAAGCGTTTGTGGTGCTGGCGGTGCCAACTGCGCTCTGTCTCTGGCTGACCTTAGTGCGTTCGGCCTGGGGTGGCGCTGCACTAGGTTTCGCCATTTTGCTCGTACTGAGCCCCATAAGGATCAAGTTCGATGTGCTTGTTGGCGGGCTGATCTGCGCCTGCCTACTGATCCTGGGCGCGAGCACCTTGGATGTTCCCAGCGTGTTGCTCAGCCGAGTGGCGACGATCTTTGGCCTTACGGACGACGACAGTCTTTGGGCGCGCCTCGCCATTATTGGCGAAATTGTCCCGACAGTTCTGGCCAATCCCTTAGGCTATGGCCTTGGCTCTACGGGTATTTCGACCATCGTCGGGCAGCAGGACGAGAATACATTTCCGATTTTCGACAGCGGATTTCTGGACATTACCTACACCTTAGGCTGGGCGGGACTGGCCATATGGATGCTGCTGGGGTGCTGGCTTTGGGCAGCACTGCATAGCGCACTGGGCGCGCCACAATCGCTGCCCTTCACTGCAGCGCTTTATGCCCTTGTCCTGCAGATGGTGTTCTTCAACATCCTGGTTGGTTTGGCTGGGGTGCTATTTTTTACATTGCTGGCGTTGGCACTGCCGTCTCGTTCGGGGGAGAGCCAGACCGAATGAAAACCATCCAAATCGGACTTGAATGGCTTTCTGACCGCGCGGGCGGATTGCCGCGTTATTACAATGAATTATGGCGAGCGTCCGATGGATTATTCGGCTTTGCCGGCATGGTCCTCGGGACAGACAATGTCGACAACGAGAGCCGGGGCGCCATTGTGGCTTTCGCTAAGCGTAAAGCTAGTTTTGTGGCGAAAGCCATCGGCGCAAGGCGCTGCTTTAGGGCGCTAAAAGCCACCATAGAGCCGAATGTAGTTGCCAGTCACTTCGCGCTTTCAACGCTTCCTGTGCTCGGCCAAATCGACACTCCCTTGGTCAGTCATTTCCATGGCCCTTGGGCGTTAGAAGGCATCGCGTCGGGACAGAACCGGGTTCAGGCGGCGCTCAAATTCCATATTGAAAAACAGGTCTACAAACGAACAGACCGAGCGATAGTTCTATCGAGTGCATTCGCGGACATCTTAGAAAAAACCTACAAGTTTCCACACTCTAAGATCGACATCGTCCCCGGAGGCGTCGACATTTCGCGCTTCAATTCGAGCACAAGCCGCCGTGAAGCCCGCGAGATTTTAGGCTGGAGCCAGAGCCGGTTTATCGCAGCCTGCGTGCGGCGATTGGTGCCGCGCATGGGCCATGCCACCGTGCTCGCTGCTGCCGAAATTCTCAGATCCAGGGCCCCTGACGCTGAAATCAAGCTGGTCGGGAGTGGCCTCTTGGGCTCCAGCCTAAGCGCGGTAATTAAAGCTCAAGAGCTTGAAAACAATGTGCAATTAACTGGCCACGTCCCAGACGAGAAACTTCCTTTAGTCTATCGAGCCGCAGATATCACCCTTGTGCCATCTATCGCTTTGGAAGGATTTGGGCTTGTGGTTCTGGAGTCGCTCGCCGCGGGCACGCCGGTTGTCGTCACAGATGTTGGCGGGCTTGCTGAACTGATGCTGCCATTCGCCCCGCAACTCATTGTTCCAGCAGCGCATTCCAATGCATTGGCGGATGCCATCACCGCCGCGATGCTTAGTCAGAATTTGCCAAGCGCCTCAGAATGCCAAGCGTATGCCGCCGGTTTTGACTGGCCCATAATCGCGCGTCGGATCCGAGACGCCTACGGGCTCGCGCTATGACAATGGCGATGCCCCGCGTATTATTCTTCAATCAGACAGGGCTTTACGGCGGGGCGGAGCGGTCGCTCTACGATCTGGTGACGAACTATCCCGGACATTGCCGGGTCGTACTGATGCAGGCTGGGCCGCTCTATGACGATCTAATTACTGCGGGCGTGGATACCCCTGTGCTCGGCGGCGGTTTTCAGCGGGCGACACGTCGAAAATGGATCACGCTAACCATCAGATTGTATTCACCTATTGTGGTCGCGATTGGTTTAGTTCGCCTCAGCCGCGGATATGATCTGATCTATGCCAACAGCATGAAGGCGGCGGTGATTGCGGTTCTAACAAAGCCCTTCCATCGGCGAAAAATGGTCTGGCATTTACGCTCGCTGCTGATCCCCGAGCATTTCTCGCCGCTGGCGCGTTTGGTCGCGCGATGGTGCGGCAATTGGGGGGCTGATCTGGTGATTGCCAACTCCGACGCCACCGCCCGCGCTTATCAGAGCAATGGCGGCAAGTGCTTGCCAGTTAGAGCTTATAACGGCTTTTCTATCGAAAAATTCAGGCCCGAAAAGCGGGCAGAACTGCGCGCGCAGCTGGTCGTGGAACATGGTTTAGACCCCACGCACCCGATCATCGGCATGATTGGCCGCATTGGGCCTTGGAAGGGCCAAGCGCTGGCACTTTTGGGCCTCTCGATGGGCACCGACTGGCAATTACTGGTCGTTGGCGAGGCACTTTTTGAGAGCGAAAACTTCAGGCAGGATTTTCACGAGAGTGCCACCCGCTACACCCAAACCTGCAATGTTTTCTGTCTCGGGCACCGGGACGACATTGCCGAGATCATGGGTGGGGTAGACGTTGTCATCCACGCATCAACTTTGCCCGAACCCTTTGGGCGGGTCATCGTCGAGGCCATGCTTGCCGGAACGCCCGTGATCGCTACCAATGGTGGGGGCGTGCCAGAAATTGTGCAGAACGGCGTCACGGGGCGATTGATCACGCCCAATAGTGCCACGGCCCTAGCTACGGCAATAGAAGCGGCCCTGCGCGAGACCGAGCAGAGCCGGAGCATGGCGGTTGCGGCGCGGCGTTACGCCGAACAGCATTTTGCGCTTGAGCTCACATTGCCGCCCGTCTGGCAGGCACTCCGGACCATGGCCGCACAGTCAGACGGGACGGAGAACGCGCCAGCTGTGGCTGCAGGCGCGCATGAGAGCAGCATTAAAGGGTGACACCGCTGCGCGCGGCTAACCACACCTGCACATCCGGCCCGACGCTGCCTGTGGCAAGGGCCACAGCGTAAATTCGGCCCTGCCAGCGGTCATTATCGCGGAAAGAGAAGAGCCTTAGGTCGACCATGTCACCGGAAGTATTTGTGTTCGTCGTGGTGTTTTTAACCACGCCGTTGACCGCTAAGGACATAAAACCAGCATCGAAACTGGCTGTGGCAATCTGCGGTGCGTCGCTGACGTTCGAGCGGGCATCGAGCGTAAGGCTGGCCCGATCCGTCGCCCGAAGCTGGTAGCTGCCAGCACTGGATTGCATCAGTGTTTTGTACGCACTGTTATCTTTGCGCAAAGCAACAATACCGCCCTCGTCAGCTGCAGCCAGCATCGAAAATCCCGCCATAAGCTGGAAGGGATAGCTGTTGAGAACGATGGTGCTGACCAGAAAGTCGTCAATCCCGTCGCCCTCAAGCCAGTGCAGACCTGCGTTCGTTTTATACACGGGACGCGAAGCGCTGCTTGTCTGAAGCAGGTGGTGGCCGCGTCCACTGAGATCACACATCGCGCCGACCGGGTCGCCATCAGCCAAGACCGCGATGGTCATGGCGGCATCCTGAAAAAGGCTAGAGCGATCAGAAGGATCATAGAGCCCAATACAGGATGCCGATGATGGCAGACCATGTCGAAGCGCAGCCGCAGATCGTGGCGCAGCGCTGATAGACAAAGAATTCTCTAGCAAGTTTGTAAATCCCCTCTACAGAATGAGCAGAAGCGGCGCGCTTTATTGATGAACTGAAAAACTATTCATGCCCACACGCGCCACGCCAAGGACCACGATTATCGTCAGTCGTTTTTGCTGGGGGATAAATTGTCCACACATCGGTTGTCGCAAGACTTCATCCGGGAAGCATCTTGGCCCACATGGGGCGACGGTGTCTGGTCATGAGCGCAACGCGCGTTAGCGCCGTCGTACCCACCTTTCGCCGTCTCGACACCCTGCGCCGCTGCCTGACGGGGCTGCGGATTTCCGATCACCCCTTTGCGCAAATCATTGTCGTGGTGCGCCCCACAGAGGACCCGGAAAGCTTGTTGTGGCTGACCGCGCAGCTGAGCCTTGCGCCGGAGTTAAAGATCATCACCGTCGACGTGCCGGGCCAAGTCGCAGCACTCAACGCGGGGCTTGCGGTCGCGGATGGTGACTACATCGCGTTTTTGGATGACGACGTTCTGATAAGCCCCGATTGGCTGCGGAGGCTACTGAGGATCATGAGAGACCCGCGCGTCGCGGCAGCCGGTGCGCGCGATCGACTACATGAGCGCGGGCATGTGATCGAGGGTGTGGCCAAGCACCCCGGCGTGCGAAACTGGTTTGGCGTTCTGCGCGGCGATCACCACCTCGCCTATGGCGCGGCGCGCGTAGTCGACACCATCAAGGGCTGCAATTTCCTGGTGCGGAGAGCGGCCCTCGGAAGCTTGCACTTTGACACGCGGTTACTCGGCCAAGGCGCGCAGTATCGCAATGAAAGCTGGCTCTGCACCAATCTCATTCACGCAGGATGGCATATCGTGCTGAGCCCAGAAGTGGACGTCGACCACTTTGCGGCAGATCGCGCCGATGGCGAGCGTGAGAACTATAGCGCCGACAATTGTTTCATCCACACAGCAAATACTGTCGCCACCGACCTCGCCTTCGCCACTCTTTGGCAAAGGACCAAGTACTTCGCTTATTTTATTGCCATCGGACAGCGCTATTGCCCGGGTGTGTACTATGCGCTTCACGCGCTTATCAGACGCCCTTGGGCCTTGACTGGGATGTTGGTTGGCGGCTGGTCTGGCTTTGGCGCAGGACTGAAACTGGCCAAGCGCTTTCGGGTCGAGCCCCCCGGAAGGGCCACGAGATGGCAGACTATGTCCAAAATCCAACCACAAAAAGACAAGGGTGGATCTCGAATCACAGACGTGTGATTCGGAAAATACGTAGCCGCGGGAGCTAGGCTCAGAGGCGAAGGCATACCCAAATATAAACCCGGCAAAAATACGGAAAAATTTTGACCTAGGGAAAAAGCCCGGGATCGGACGCTGTTCCGACCGTTTCGGACAACGCGCTGACGTCTGAAGACGGTGGCGCTTGCGTGTTCAAATAATGTTGAACACGAACACTATAATTTTACAAAAAACGAAAAAGAAGAAAACCATACCTCACTGGTTTTCTACTTGCGCACCAACCAAAAATCCAGACCAAACCAGCAGCTGGGCAGTAAAAGTGATCAACAACGACCACTCATCTAGCTTCCCAGAAGTTGACGGAAATGTTGTTATAAAATCGAACGTTAGTATGCTTGAGGACCTCGTCCATGAACAGCCCCTGGAAGAGACGACTTTCCGCGCTTGTTTTGTTTTCGACACTGGTAGGCTCTGTAAGTGCGGCAGATCTACCTAGCTATCAATCCCCATCAGGGAGCTACTGCTCCAACCACCGCCAGTCGGTGCTGCCACAACGCCAAGTCAGCGAGATACGCCAAACCGTGTCCCAGAATTTGGCCAGCGCCATTGACGGCATGAATAGCCAATCCGTTCTACGCGACAGCGACCCAGCATTCATCTGGGCGATGGAAGCACGTTGGGCCTGTGCTGCCGCAGTCGGGTATCTGAACGGCGGCACTGTGGACGTTGAGTCCGTCCAAAAGTGCGACTGCTTCCACCAACGCTATCTGTCGTTTCGGTAGAGGGCAGACATAAAGTGAGCATCAAGATCATGAACTCCCTCCTGAAGTCCGCTCTGCTGGCCGGGATCGCTTTTGTCATGCCGCTATCGGCGCAGGCCATGGGCTTGCGTGAAGCTGTACAGACGGCACTCGACAGCAATCCGCAAATCGGCGCGGCAATCCAAAACCATGACGCAATCGGCTTTGAACTGCGTCAAGCAGAAGGTCTTTGGGCACCACGCGTTGATCTTGAAGCGTCAACCGGCATCCAATATTTGAACACGCCGTCGCGCCGCGCGACCGGCATCGAAAATGATGCGCTCTATCCCTCGCAAGTAGGCGTCACGGCACGCTGGGACCTTTACGACGGCGGTTTTCGTGACGCCGAGCTTGCCCGGCAAGCAGCGCGCGTCGACAGCGCCTCTTATCGCGTGCTGGAACGCAGCGAGTTTATCGCTCTGCAAATTGCACGCGTTTATTATCAGGTGCTGTTGCAGCAGCAGATCGTCAACCTGACGCGCCAGAATGCCTCCTTCCACGAGGGCGTCGCCTCGGACGTGTCGAGCGCCATCGAAAACGGTCAACTCACCGAAGCTGACCGCCTGCAGTCGATTGAACGTCTGGCCGCAGCGCGCGCTCGGGTGACAGAAGCCGGTGTGGAACTGGCTGCCGCGCAGATCGAATATAAAACGCTCGTTGGACTGATGCCTGGCGCGGTAAATGCACCGCCGCGGGCGTCGTCGGGCATTCCGGGCTCGCTGGAAATTGCTATCGCCAATGCCATCGTCAACAACCCTCGGGTGAAGACGGCAGGCGCGGACATCAACGCCGCTTCGGCCTTGGTGGAGCAGGCAGCCTCCGACTTCATGCCGAAAATCCAGCTCGAAGGCCGTGCCGCAACAGGTTACGACGTCTCGGGCGCCCATGAATGGCAGAACGATTTGAGCGCTCGCGTATCGCTGCGCTGGAACATTTATGACGGCGGCATTGCACGCAATCACGTGCAGGAAGAAATGCGCCGTGAGAACGAAGCCAAGATGGTGTTTGACCAGACCGCTCGTGAAGTTGAACAGGCGGTACGGGAAAGCTGGCTCCGCATGAAGAGCCAGGCGGAGCTGTCACGGGTCTATAATGAGCAGTTGAACTCCTCATCGGGCCTCGTCGACTCCTACCGCGAACAGTTCACCATTGGTGAGAGATCACTGCTGGACCTGCTCGACTCCCAGAACACCCGCTTTAACGTGCAAATTCTGCAGGAAACGGCGCGCTATAGCGTCATGTTCGCCGAATACCGCGTGTTGGCAGCAAGCGGCACACTGATCGACTTCCTTGGTGTTCAAACGCACGACGCCGCCAGTGCTGGTACATTCTCAGCCTTTGACTTGAAGTCTTGGGAACAGTTCGAACCACGCACTTTGGAACCGCTGAACCTGCAAAAAGTAGGCAACTACTGAGAGCCGAACCTTCGATCAAATTGAGCGTTATTACTAACGTAGATTTGGGTCATTGCGGTAGGAAATCATGAGAATCCCGGACGTGGCAGAACAGAGTTCTGCCACACCACCTGAAAATGCCCAAAGCTTTGGTACGGCAGATCCGGTTTTGGATTGTGTGCGGTTTCTGGCCCGTGCGTGGCGCAAGTCAGACTCCCCGGCTATTCTCACCGCCGGACTTCCCCTACAGAACGGGCGCATGACCACCCAGTTGATCGAGCCAGCATTGGCCCGAGTGGGTGTTTCAGCAAACCCGCTGCATCAATCGATTGCGCGCTTACAGCCCTTTGATTTTCCCGTCGTCCTATTGCGCTCCGAACAGCCTCCGCTGGTCATTCTGAGGCGGCTCAATTCCCGCAATTATCGAGTCTTCGATCCGACCATAGGTGACGAGAAAACAATTTCAGCCAAGGCGCTGGATGCACGCCAGGGTGTGGATCTGCTGCAGATTTCCCCGGACTACTCCGTGGTGCAGGAAAGCACAGGCACGCGCTTTGCCAATACCAAACACTGGTTTTGGTCGGCTGTGCGCGGGCACACACGCAGTATTGTCTACGTGCTTCTGGCGGCGGCGTTCGTCAACGTGTTTGCGCTGGCCTTCCCGCTCTTCACCATGAACGTCTATGACCGCGTGCTGCCCAATTCGGCCCAGACAACCCTCTGGGTTTTGGCCATCGGCATCGGCATGGTCTCGATTTTTGACCTGCTGCTCAAACTCGCCCGCTCGGGCGTGATCGAATACGTGGGGCGCTCGATCGACTTCCGCCTGTCGTCAGCATTGTTTGATCGGGTGCTCAATACACCCATGTCATCGCGCCCCAATTCCACCGGCGCTTTCATCAGCAAGATCGGCCAGTATGAGGTGCTCCGCGAATTTGTGGCAGCGAGCACGCTGGTCATGTTTGTTGACCTGCTGTTTCTCGGCCTCTTCGCCTACATCATTGCGATATTCGTCGGCTGGTTGGTGCTCTTCCCCCTTTTGGCGGGCCTGATCGCGCTGATTATCACCATTGTTATCGCCGTGCTCTCAAGCAAAGCGGTAAAGTCGGCATTGGCAGAGTCCTCGGCCCGTAATGCCGTGCTCGTTGAGGCGCTGACAGGCGTCCAATCGGTCAAAGCCTCGCGCGCCGAAGGGCAATTGCTGCACCGGTGGGAAGCGGCGGTTTTGGCCTCCTCCCATACGCAGGATAAGCTGCGCTCCTACCAATCTCTGGCCACCAACACGACCGCCACGCTTTCGCAGCTCTCACTGGTCGGGATCATCGTTGGCGGCAGCTATATGTTCACCTCTGGCGATGTCACCACCGGCTCGATCATTGCGGCGATGATGCTGTCTAACCGCCTGATCGCGCCTATTGGAATGATCGCCGGGACATTGCTCAAAACCCGCGCGGCGATAGAGGCCTATCGATCTGTCGACCAGATCATGAAACTGCCCGATGAGCGTCCCAACCGCCCTGCGCAAGCGCAGCGCGTCGTGAGGGAAGGCAGGATTTCCTTCAACAAGGTGCGGTTCACCTATCCGGGGTCCAAGAGCTACGTGCTCGATGGCATATCGTTCAGTGTCCGGCCGGGCGAGAAGATCGGCATTATCGGCCGCATTGGCTCGGGCAAGACCACCATCGGGCGGCTGCTGGTCAATTTCCACCGCGCCACCGAAGGCGAAGTGCTGCTCGATGGGGTCGATATCGACCAATATCACCCTGAAGACTTGCGGCGCGCTGTTGGCCTTGTCGTGCAGGACCCGGAGATTTTCAACGGCAGCGTGCGCGACAACATCATTATGAGCGACCCCGGTGCGAGCGAAGAGCGCATTATGGCAGCCGCTCGGCGCGCTGGCGTTGAAGGCTTTGTCTCGCGCCATCCGCAGGGCTACGACATGCCCGTGGGCGAGCGTGGCGTGCTGCTTTCGGGCGGGCAACGCCAGACGATTGCGCTGGCGCGTACCATGCTGGTTGAGCCCAAAATCCTGTTCCTCGACGAACCATCAAGCTCGATGGATTTGGCGACTGAAAAGCAGCTGATCAAGCATTTGGAAAACAGCCTCATGCCGGATCAGACCGTGCTGATTGCCACCCACCGCTATAGCCTGCTCTCGCTGGTCACCCGCATGATGGTGCTCGACAATGGCAAGCTGGTTGCTGACGGACCCAAAGAAGAGGTTCTCAAGCAGTTGCGCATGCGGGCTGACGCCTCATGAACCAGCATCGCCCCAACGCAGAAGCGATCGATAAACACCATCACCCCTCCAGCAGACCACCACGGGAATGGACGACTATTATCGTCCTCGTGATCATTACGGTCGTGGCGTTTCTAGCGTGGTCGAACTGGGCAGAGGTTGACCAGATCAGCCGCGCGGAAGGCAAGGTGATCCCATCCGGTAAAACCCAAATTGTGCAAAGCGCCGAGCCCGGCGTGATTAGCGATATTTTGGTGCGCTCGGGCGAGCAGGTTAGCGCGGGGCAATTGCTGATCCGGCTCGATGATACCAACACGTCTTCCAGTGCGGGTGAGGTTGAGGCGCGCGTTTTGGCCCTAACGGCACAGAGCGAACGCCTACGCGTTGAAAGCGAGGGGCTGCCAGCCACCGACTTTATCTGCGCGGATTTTGTGCAAGAGCAGGCGCCGGACGTTTGCGCCACCGAATTGGCCCTGCTCCATTCGCGCCTCGCGAGCAAAGCTGGCAATGCAGAGGTGTTGCAACAGCGTGTTGAGCAGCGGCAGCGCGAGCTCAATGAGGTGCAGATCAACCGGACGCGGATGCAGACGACCTTTGCGATCACCCAAGAGCGTCTCGACTTGATCGAGCCGATGGCACAACGCGCCCTCGTGGCGCAAACAGATCTCTTGGCATTGCGCTCGGAGGCTGCAGATCTCAGCGGGCAAATTAGTGCCGCAGAAGAAAGCATGGCGCGGCTGCGCGCGGCGCTGCAGGAAGCGCAATTGCAGGTGGGTCAAGCCGATCAGCAAATGCAGCAGGAGGCTTTGGCTGAACTGACGCTCAGGCGGGCCGAATTGGCTAGCGCGCAACAGCAATTGCGTGGTGCCGTCGACCGGGTGAGCCGCACTGAAGTGCGCTCTCCGGTTGATGGGGTTATCAATGCCATTGAAGTCACAACCATCGGAGCGGTCGTAACCGCTGGCTCGCGCCTGATGGATGTGGTGCCCAAATCCGATTTCCTGCTCGTCGAAGCGCGGCTCAAGCCAGCTGACGTGGCCTTCGTTATTCCCGGCCAGTCCGCCCGCATTCAATTCACGGCCTATGACTTCTCGGTCTACGGCGGATTGCAGGGCGTGGTGGAGACGATCTCAGCGGACAGCCTCGTCGATGAGCAAACGCGCGAAACCTATTACCTCGTGACAGTGCGGGCTGATGAAACCGTGCTGCACCACAGAGGGATCGATCTGGCGATTTTACCGGGCATGGTGACGACGGTCGACATCATCACCGGCAAGCACTCGATTTTACAATATTTGCTCAAGCCATTGAACAAGGTCCAACAGGAGGCCCTGATTGAACGATAGCGCTCCTGACACAAATGGCGTCATCGCGAGCGATCTGGCTCATGCCGATTATGCGACGCCGATCTTTCGGACCGTGAATACGCACAAAGGGCGTGTGGCCTTGCGGCTGGAAGCGGTGTTCTGGGATGCCATCGCCACTATGGCCCATCGCGCCAGCATCAAGCCAACCGATATGGTGCGCGACTTGATTTCGCGGAGCAGTGAAGAGGCAACCAATCTCTCGAGTGCGCTGCGCAGCATCGTCACCCATCAACTCCTCGTCGAAAACGACCGCCTTGCCCCCCTCGCTTCAGCCCTGTCGGTGGTGCGGCTGTTGCAGACCGTACCGACGCCCTCGTTCGCGCTAGACAGAAACAAGCAACTGGTGCGCGTGAACGATGAGTTTGTGCGCTATCTGCGCTCGGTCATGGCCAAGGCGGGGGCGGTCGAGCGGGCGCAGTTGCGCCTTGAACGCCCTGCCGATGTGCTTCTAACCGAAATCCCGGCCGGATCGTCCATCGAGTGTGGCCTCTCGATCCACGTCGACAATCATGAGCGGCGGACGCAGGCGCGGATCATCATCCCGCCACCTGCCCCCGCCAATATTCTGGTCGGGTTCATCATCAACTAAGTGAGACGCTTAGAACGAGGAGCCCGGCGAGATCGCGCTGAGGTCCTTTGGCATATTGGCAACCGAGACGCTGCCACCCGCAAAGCCATGGATATAGCTTTTGCTGCCCGCAAAACTCATCAGGGGCAAATAACGCGAGTAGGCGGTGTCGAGCTCTAGGCGGTCGGTGGTGTTGTCGAGCACGTATGCGCCTTGGTCCGTGTGGACCACAAGCACTGCATGGAAAAGCCGACGGCGCGTGTCTTGCAGCACAACGACCTGCAGCTGGCTTTCATCGAACCCGAGTTCCTGAAGCATCCAGTATTTTGTAATCGCGTAATCTTCGCAGTCGCCCCAAGCAAGCTCAGCGGTTTCGCTGGGTGTCGCCCAATAGTCGGTTTGAGCCCAAACCGTGCGATCGTCCCGATAGGTGATTGCGCCATTAACGGCAGCATTGACCATTGTCAGCTGATCGAGTGTCGAGCGACCTTCGGCCTGAGAGACAACATCACGCAAGGACTGCGAAAACTGTGTCTCACACCCATCAAATCCAAACTCGGCGCAGTTGTTAGAGAAGAACCCGCTGTGATCCTGAGCGCGAATGTCATGCCATTTTGAGGCCACAGGAAGGCGCTGCGCCGAGATCGCCACAGACTGAAAAACGTCAAGTTTGGCCTTCGGAAGAACCGTTTCTGCTTCTGGGAAAGCGCCCGCAGTCGGAGAAATCGTCGCCGTTTCTATAAGCTGCGCAGCCCCCTGCCCGTTATCGGAAAGCGACTGTGCAGACGCTCCCTCGACGGAACACATTACAACCATCATGGCTGCAAACTGGGAAACTGACCTTATAGGCAAAACGGAACTCTCCATAAAATTTCATCGAGAGCTTCCAACACAACGCCTAAACATTTGACAATCCGAACGGTTATAAATCATTCGTGTCCATGCATAAGTTTTTATTGTTCACCAAGAGTAAATCTCTAAAACTTTACCGTGTAAACTGATGCCAAGTTGGGATTTTTGGTGCACCATCCGCAAAATGTAAAAGTGGAGTGACCCTGTGGTCAGATCTTGGTTGAGCAAATTTGCCGCAGGCGATGTGGAACCTCAGCAGCGCCGCGCCTCGGCGCCGATCGTGCCAGCAGACATCTCTGATGCGGATCGCGACCCATCGCTCGGCACGATTTCATTTTCCACATTTACGCGCGTTGTTGAGCAGGAAAAGAGCCATCCCGGCGGGGCGCTTTTGTTCATCGATCTCAACGCAAAATCAGCGCGGATGACACCCGAGATTGCCGAACTGCACGACGAGACCCTGATCTGGCTGGCGCAGGCCATCGTGCAATGCGTGCGCAGCGACGACCTTGTGTCCCACGTTGAGGGCTACAAATTCGCTGTGTTGCTCCGTGGCGCACAGCAAGAGATCGCGGCAAGCGTGGCCGAACGTATTTTGCAGTCGGTCGACAACACTATCTTTCTGACCAGCGACGGCATCGCCCCGCTTGGCGTAGATGTTGGCGGCATCGTGTTCGCAGAGTCTGACAGGCCCGCCGACGATTTGGTGCGCTCGGCTTCAGACAATCTCGACACCGCCCGCACCACAGACCGGCGTATCTGCGTCGTCTAACGCGGTCCTATTCCGCACGAGCCGTTTTGGTGGGCGCAGACGGGATGAAGTTCGTTCAATACTCAGCGGGCATGCAAAACTGCGGCAGCAGATCGCTGAGCAGAAACTGCTTATCGTCTAGACCGGCATCGAGGGAAAACCCGCTCTCGAAGTCTTCGCTCCCACAGTCGTAGCTCATGGCGATGCGCCCTGTTCTGGCAAGGTCGATCAACACGCGGCGGCCCTCTCGCGCGCTGACGTAAATACCGCCACCATCGCATTCCACCCCACACCACAGCTCTAACCCTTCTACGGCACAGGGCCCCACAGCCGTGCCTTGCCGACCGTCGCGCAAGGACGCATCGAGCCGAAAGACAAACTCTTCGAGCCCAAACTCGTCAGGTTCCTGATAGGTCAGGGTGAAGCTGAGGGAGGTCACATTCTGCTGCGGGTGATCACGCAAATGCTGCTCGGTGTAAGCGCGATACCAGCAGGCGGTGCCGTCGCTATGAACAATGAAAGAGCTCAATTCGGCCGAAGCGACGCCACAGGACGCGGCCAAGAACGCGATGGATGTGAGGCAATTTCGAGCGCGTGACATCGTCACCTCCGCAGGGTCATAACCAGTGCCCCAAAATACTGAAAGTTTTCTATCCGGCATCAAACACGTGTTCGATGCCATGTGCACACCACTGGCTAGGCTACCTCATCTTCTTTGCTTGGAGCGTAGACCTATGTTGAAGAAACCACTCGCCGCCGCACTACTACTTGCCGCTATGACTTCGGCCTCAATGGCCGCCAGCGCCTGGACGACTGCCAGCGTCAATTTCCGCGACGGTCCCGGCACCTCCTACTACAAACTCGGCGCTATCAGCGCTTGCGTCGAGGTCACCGTGGGCGAGAACCAAAACAATTGGTACCGCGTGCAATGGAATGGCCGTTGGGGTTGGGTCGCTGCACGCTATCTGTCTTGGGACGCCAACTATTGCTCGGCCAACTACAACCGACGCGCCCCCGCAGCAGCGCCTTACGTGGCGCCGCGCCGCAGCTATTAACCTTTACCGGTGCCCGTCCCTCCTTCGGGCACCGGCCCCTCGCCGGAGGCGCTCATGTATAAATCCACTCTGCTCGCCTGTACCGCGTTTATCGCGCTGAGCCTTCCCAGTCTTGCTCAGTCCCCGACCGAAACCTGCGATGTGCTGGCCGCAAGTCCGCTCGACCCGACCCTTCCGAGCGAGGTGAGCGGAGTGCCCTTTGGCCAGATCAATGTGGCAGAGGCGGAAACGGCATGCCGCGCCGCCTCAGAGACCGACCCCAACCCACGGTTTGCCTTCCAGCTCGGTCGCACCCTCATGCAGGCAGAACGCTTTGATGAAGCGATCCGCTCGTATCAAACAGCTGCAGACCAAGGTCACACCGAGGCTATGACGGGTCTTGCGCAAGCGCTGGTCGCAAGCGCTACGGAACGATCAAGAGCGCTCATGCAAACGGCCGCAGAGAGCGGCAACATCAACGCGCTTTACAATCTGGGCGTGCTCGCACTCGATCACGATGAAGATGGAGCGCAGGCGCTGTCCTATTTCGCAAAAGCTGCGGAATTGGGCGATAGTGCCGCCGCCTACAATATCGCCGTGATGTACGACGAAGGCAAACTCCTCATTCGCGACACAGAGAAAGCGCGCGAGTATTACAAAAGCGCCGTTGCCCAAGATTACACTTGGGCCAAGGTCAATCTCGCCCATTTGCTGCTCGAAGGCACGCCGCCGCTCGAGGACCGGAGCACAGCCATTGCATTGCTTGTTGCCGCTGCGGATGACGACGGCGACACCAATGCGGGCCTTGATCTCGCGCTACTCTTGCAATCTGGCGATGATATCGACGCTGCCGAAAGTGCCGAGCGCATGATTACGGCATTGCGGGCCAAAGACTATCAACTGGCGGGTCTACTGGTGAATGAGAACAGCGGCTTGTCGGAGGCAAACCGCAAAGCACTCTGGAACGAGCTGTCCGTGACCGCGCAACAGGACATCGCGGGCGCGCTGAAAACCTTTTATGGCGAGGACTAGAAGGGCGACATCAGCAAGCGAATGAGTTCGGCTTGTTTGCGCACGCCGGACTTATCAAAAATACTGGTCAATTGCGTCCGCACAGTGGGTATTGAAACTCCGAGACGTTGCGCAATCTCGACGCGATCTCCGCCAAACGCAAGCTCGCGCAGCACCTCTCCTTCTGCCGGAGTGAGCCTAAACTCGGCCTGCAAGCGCTCGACGCGCCGGAGCAGGATAAGCTCTGGCGCGGTGACCACCAGCATCATCTTACACTTGCTGCCCGCGGCCCCACGTCCTGACATCGGCACAGCCAAGATCGTCAGCGGCAATTGTGGTGGGGCTCGGGGCACGACCACAGTGCCCCCGGTTCCGCCGAACTTTGCAGCAACGATCCGCTGTAAACTCGCCTGAGCAGTACTATCGACGCAAACGAGCATGCCCTGAGACAGCACCATCCCGTCAGCCCGCGCGACGATCTCTTCGGCCAGCCTATTGACCGGCTCACATCGCAGGTCTTCCGAGACATAGAAAATGCCCCGGTCAGAATGGTCCAACGCCGCAAAAGCACTGAGCGTGTTCGCCTCATGCTCGGCCAGCACCTGATTGATGCGTAGCGCTCGGGTGAAGTGGGGCCCCAATGCTTCCAGGCCCTGCAACACGTCGTGCGACATGGCCTGACGGCCCGAGACCATCAGAGTGGCGGTCCATCCTCCGGAAGTGTCAATCTTCAGTCCCGCCCCAACGACGTGCCCCTGAGGCAGACACCACTCATTGTAGAAAGCGCTATTGCGAAAGGCTTCGATGTCGGTGAGCTGGCGATCTTGGATAACGAGCCCAGAAGGCGCTCGCAGCAGTGCCAAAGGCAATGGGTTTCGCGCATGATAATGCTGCGCATAAAGATGGACCATGTCCGGGTCGGTACGAGGGGCGACGAACAATGGCCTGCCACCGGACGTAAAGCCGCCCAGAACGGCATCAACAACTCCGAGTGCATCACTGATCTTGTTGAGCGCGAGTGACCAGGCAGCCGGATCTGCACCAGCTTCGTAAATATCGCCAATCAACTGATCCTGCAGATCTGCATCAACCAAGTCGCGTTCCTGAACATTGTCACAAACAAAACGAAGTAAAATACACTGCACTACGAAATTGTATTTTTGATACGTCCAGTTTTACACACAAGCCGCGCAAAGCAAAGCGTGGTGATTACTGCCTTCTCTCTGGTATCTGCGTCATGACGACAAGGCGCGATGGCAACGCATATGCGCCGCCTCGCTATCTCAAGACTTTGACACTGCCTGGTACGATCTCATCACAGCACAGGATTGCGCGGGCTGGTTACAGACCGAGCTGATTGATCAGACCTTCAAGAGCATCGCGTCCGATCTGGTCCGGCTGTGGTTCGGCCTGCGGCGCAAAGAAGTCTGTGATGATGTCCTGCGGCGTTGGAGGAGCTGCAGGCGCTGGTGTCGGCGGCACTACAGGCGCTGGCCCGCGAGGGTCGGGTCTGGGCAGGGCAATATTGACCGGCTGCTGCGCCGGAGAAGTTGTCGTATCCACTGGAGCTGGCAGAGGCGCAGTTGGAGTGACGTTAGTCGGGGCCTGCTGCCCGAGAACATTGCCCAGCACCGAGTTCAGAATACTCTGTTGGCTCGGCGGCGCGTTCGGATCGGTCGCGAGACCCTGCCCGCCAATCATCTGGCCGATGGCATTGGTCAACACCTCATTGTTGAGCCCGCCGGCTTCGCCGCCAAGTGCGCTACCGATGCCTTCGAGCACGCCCGAAGCACCGCCGGTGAGACCACCGACGTCGACGCCAAGCTGTGACAGCGCCTGTAGAGCACGATTAGGATCGGACAGAACGGCCGTGAGATCGGGATAAATGCGCGGACCGGACAATGGCCCATTGATGATGATCGGCATACCGAGGCCGGAAACGTCAAAGTCCCCACCTTGCCCATCCAGAGACCCGACAACGCGCGGATCAAGACGCATGTCGATGGTCTGTGCAGCGAGATCAACACTGCCAGCGCCGCTCATGCGGACAAACGGCCCAAGCACGCGGATTGTCTCGGCCGTGGCGACACCATTGGCAATATTGACGTTCACCGACAATTCGGTGAATTCGGTCTTGGCCTCGGCGTCCTGCGTATAACCAGCGTCGATGAGCGAGCGCACATTGCGCACAAGGCCCGCCACATCGATGCCGCGTATCGCGCCATTCGACACAACGACATTAACCGGGCCATTGAGCGAGCGCGCGAAGGCTTGGCTATCAGCGCCAGCGCCACTCACCTGAACGCTGGCCTGCAATTGCCCTTCAATCTTGTCGAACCCTGCGGCGTCGGTCAGCAGCGGCAATGCCTGCACATTTTCCATGGAAGCCGTAAGATCAATCGCGGGAACACTCCCGGCGCCATTGGCGGTGACACTGGCCGCGACCACGCCATTATAGAAACCCGCCTGCGGAATATTGAGCTTGGCAACGCCCTCGGCAACCGACAGCGTGGCCGTGGTCGGTCCCAGTTTCACATCGCCATAGGCCAGCTGGTTTGCTGCAAACCGAATGTCGGCATTGAACAGGCGCAAGATGGAAAGATCGATGGGCGATGGGCCGGATGCCGCAGCGGCAGGCGCGGAGCCGCCTCCGCCGACCAGCGAGCGGAGATCAAGCGTGTCAACGGACAAAGACGCCGTGACACTGGGCTTGCTCGCCATTGCCACAGACACGGAGCCATTGGCGCGAATGTCATCAAGGCGGATTGTTGCATCGGTCACAGCGAACTGGTTGCCGCCAGCCGAAACCCCACCAGAGAAGGCGAACTGGCCGAGCGGGCTACCGACAGATTGCCCGAGCCAAGCAAGAGCACGGGTCATGGATGGCGTTGCGATATCCGCTTTGCCACTGACCTGGCCGGAGGGCGTGATTGTCCCTGAGAAGTTGGCATTGAGAGGCTGGGATTTGAGATCGAAGGCGACTGCGCCCGGCTCCTCCCATAGAAATTGCGTTGGGGTGACGGAAGCCGCAAAACTAACGGCTTCGCCATTCCAACGCGCTGATCCGGACGCACTGACAGGCTGGCGAATGTCGTCGATTTGAACATTTGCCTCCAGCGCGTCCACCACGCCCGCCCCTTGACCAGCAATAGCGACAAGCTGAGGAACAGCGACGCTGCCGCCCGCGATCGACACCGATCCGCGCAAGTTGAGGGAGTTGCGGATGGACGCACCATCCAGCCCCTTGAAGGCATATTGAAGCTCAGAGGAGAGCCGACCCGTTACAGGCGTTTTCTGGCCCAGCAACTTGGTCAGCTGCTCAATATCGATTGAGGCCAGATTGACTGAGCCGCTCGCGACCGAAGGACTGTCATTGGCGTCGAGAGCGACACTGGCAACAAGGCTACCGCCAGCCACGCTGGTGGAATCGACGGTTGAGACGAGACGGCCATTTTGGAGCTGCGCTGCGATAACCACGTCCCGTGCGACAGCGTCACCGACCTGGATGGCTTCGGCATGCAACTCGATATCGGCATCCAGCGCCTTCAGCGCGGAGAGGTCGGGCGCGCTGGCCGCCGTAGTGGTGGAAGGCGCGGCGTTCGGAGCCGGATCGGCGTTTGCCGGTTGGAAATCTGCGTAAGAGAGAACACCAGCTTTGACACGCGCGATAACGACCGGCTGCTCTCCGGGAACATAGCTGGCGTCGAGCAACATCTTTTGGCCGATACTGTCGATTTCACCACCCGTGACGCGGTAGCTGCCATCGTCGGCCAGTTGAATATTGCCCGAGGCTTTGACATCGGCGAGCGCAGGATGCAGCGGCTGGGACGCCTTGGCTGAGATGGCGAATGTTGCAGGCTGTCGCGCTAGCAGATCTCGCAGCGAGCCGATTTCGGCGCCAAGCTCCAATTTATTGCTATCCATAACACCGGAAACGGCAACGGAAACTGGCGCGCTGATGCTGGGGAAGGACATCTTCAGGTTAATGGCGCTGGCGAGAGACGCGAGTGTCCCCGCTTGGTCTTGCACGACCTCGCCGTCAATCACCCCAATATGATCGATGGAGATTTTCTCCAGATAGCCGGCGACGACCTGAAAAATATCTTCGGTGCTAGGCTCTTGTGGCACTGCCACCGTCTCCCCTGCGCCTGCTGACAGCACAATCCGGGGATTTTTGATCTCGATGCCTGTCACCTTGATCTGGCCAGAAAGCAGCGACAGTGGCGCGACCGAGGCGACCGAGCGGGCCGCTGTCATTGAGAGGGAGCCGTCCTCTGCCGCAAATGAGAAGTCTTCTACGACAATGCCAAACTCCGGCACGATGGAAAACTGCAGCGGTCCATTCAGCGCGATGGTTGCGCCGGAGGCACGGGACAGCTGATCGGCAAGCGCGGTCCGCAACGCCGTGGAACTGACCGCAAAGGGCAGCAGGAAAACCAGTCCCAAAAGGGTCAGGAAGAGGAGCCCCACGACTATAGCGGTTTTCTTCATGGTGGAGCCCCCGACGATGCGGCAAGAGATAGTGTGGTGCAGCGCCCCAATGGCTCGGAGCGCGATGATTATTCAGCACTACCGCAAATGACAGTGTAATTCGTTAACCACTGAATGGGTGCTTGATGCCGGTGCGATTTTGAGAGGACGGCCTAGTCTGATTGCGGGGTGGACAATATCGCAGCCGGAAGCTGACCGGCGGAGTTTGCTAAAACGACATCAATGCATACACTGATGGACGGGGCCCACTATCAAGGAATTACGTTCCAGAGATGGGGCCTTCCATGGCTAAGAACCACCCTGCCACGGCAGTGTCGGCGCGAGGTCAGCGCTCCTCGAAAGTAGAATTAGAAATCCAGCCAACCCGATCTTCTCCGACCCGGACGCGGCTCCAACCTCTTCCGGCTTCTACGAGCAAGACCTCGGTTCCGCCCGGCACCACCATTGCGACCGCGAACTGCCTGCCGGGCCCGGACCTCAGATTGACGTCAGTCGTGGTGTATCTCAGCGCATTGCGCGCAGTTCCAGCGTCGATGAGGCTAGTCGGCTCGGTTTTCTCCACATCCGCGACCGCTTCAATCGGCTGGGGAGCGACCGGCAAACGGGATATGTCGGGAGCAGGACCGGTTTCATCTGGCATGCGAGAAGCGGACGGTGCGCTAGAAACAGAGGCCAGCGGGCCAGAAGTTGAACCACCGTTGCTGGATAGTAGCGCGTTCACAAGCAAGCCAGCGCAGGCGAGTAGGCCGATTACAACCAGACCTCTTCCGGTGCGAGCTGCTGGTTGCTTGGTCGGGTGTACCGTTGGCACCCCAACAGTATCGTTCGCGGGCGTTAAAACCGACCCGACAGACCGATGTCGTGACAAGCCCGCAAGCATCCGACGCCCCTCCTCGAAACCGGCTACCACGCCGGTCCTGGAGAACTCTACCAACTCGTTGAGGCCGTTAGCGCTTGTGAGGTACATGGTCTCATACAGGCAGATCGGGATCTGGCGATTGTCCTTGAAGCGTCGATCGGGTCCACCGCTCTTATTCGGATGCTGCCATGTATGGTCTACGATACGGGCGTCGCCGGGCACCCTTTCTGCCTCTATGAACCGGGAATCCTGCCATCTAAGGTTTAAGTCGGAATAGCTCACGGCCCCTAAACGACCACCATCCTGCACAAGCAAGATGTCAGGCATGAAGAAGAGGATCTGCCTCCCGACATGCAATGCGGGAGGGTTCAGATTGCTTTTGACTACACTTGGAAGTTTGAAGGCAAGAGTGGTCGGCTTCCGGCGGACTAGATGGGAGGCACCAGCGTTGCGCTTCCATGCCGTCAGGTTCTCAATAGCACCGCCCGCTTCTATGTGCCATTTGCCAGCACAACCGCTCAGGGCATCGAAGCCTTCGGCAAGTATCGAGTAAGCTGTCTCGGCATCGCTCTCCAAGTCATAGTAGAGGACTGTCGTTCTGCGATACGAGTCCAACCATCGGCCGACCGCCACCGCTACCACGGCAATGCTGGCCCATATCAGAATGCCAAGGCCGCCCAATGCCAGCATAGCAATGATACCGATCGCCGATGAAACCCAAAACAAGGCCACAGACATGCGCACTTGTTGTGCCTTTTCGTTAATCTCGTCGAGTATTTCTGAAAAGGACTCGTCACGCATGTGCATGACATCGCCGGATTCGACTTCGATCATCAGGGGGTCGTCTGTGTTGGCCAAGACGGTCGGGGCAACGGCATCTCTCGAACGACGGCCCGGGCTCCGGCGCTGGCCGGCTCGCCCCAGAGTCGCGCGATAGTAGAGACCTCCTTGCCCCGCATGAATGTAATGCCCGCGGGGGCCCGTTCCAATGCGAAGGCCTTTCACGCCGACAGAGACGCCCAGCCCGGATTTAGAGAAGTTAAATCGGAACGGCCCAGCCGAAACCGATTTCCGAATATAGAATGGCAAATGCGCCCCCGCATCCAGTTTGCGACCGCTACCCCAGCGTAAGTTTAGCACCAGTCTAAAGGCAGTATTTAGCAAGTAAGTAGAACACGCAAGCGACCAGGTATTCGATTAGGAATTGACTGTCTCACTCCCGATTCTAAACATAGGACAACTTCGTCAAATAACCCAATTCGACTCTCACCGACCTCCTCAACATTCGTCATACACCGCCCGGCCCCTGAGACCGTGAGCAGAACGATGTGCGTTAAGGATTGCAGATGTCGAGAAAGCGCGTTCAATGAAGCGGTGTTGCCGGGAGGTGATGCCAAGTGAAAAGCTTGCGGATCCTGCCCGAGGCGCAGTGGATGCGATGGGGCGGAGACATACAGCGATCCACCTCTACGCGTGCAGAGTGCCCGGGGAGCGACTGAGGTGTCAGGGCTTAGAAACAGCGCATATCACACGCTAACGGCGTGATAACAAAGATCGTTTTTGCTGGGAGGTTGTCAGTGAAATGGCGCGCCCGGAACGATTCGAACGTCCGACCCTCAGATTCGTAGTCTGATGCTCTATCCAGCTGAGCTACGGGCGCGCATATATTTCAGTGATGTCTTTCAACATCGTCGCATCACAGGAAGTGATGTAAATGGCGCGCCCGGAACGATTCGAACGTCCGACCCTCAGATTCGTAGTCTGATGCTCTATCCAGCTGAGCTACGGGCGCGCATGCCATTTTTAGTGGCTTCATCTTCTTTAGAACCCCGCGTCTGCGGCGCCCCTCTGAAGATGCGCATTACCTACAGTGCGTTATCGGGATTGGCAAGCAGGGCAGGAAAAATTTCGCTGTGATCGATTAAACTGCCTGTGGATGAATGGGGATAGCAATATCGAAACGCGTGCCAATCGGGGCGTTGGCGAGGGTGAGCCGCCCACCATGCGCCTCAGTGATTTCTCGGGCAATGGCGAGACCCAGTCCCGTGCCCCCTGCCCGCGCAGAACCTTTGAAGGCAACAAAGAGATTATTCTTGGCGCGCTCGGGCAGGCCCGGACCGTTATCACTAACGGAGACAATTATATGAGAGCCCACCACACGAGCATCCACTTGCACCTGATTGTCCGGCGCATCGGCCGCTTGGGTTTCGAGCGCCTCGCGGGCATTCTTTAGGAGATTGACGAGGACGCGTGAGAACTGTCCCCGATCGACAGTCATCGTGAGCTGATCGGGCACGGCATTGATAAAGCTGATGCCCGGATGATTGATGAGGCGCGCTTCAAATGCCGCGTCTTCCGCCAAAGGTCGCAGCTTGGCCGCTTCAAAATTAGGAATAGACTCCGCCTGACGGCCATAATCCAAAACGGACTGCGCAAAGCCGATGGCCTTATCCAGCGTTGTCACAAGTCGCGGCGCGAGACGCTGCACTTTTGGATCGTCGAGCGTCGCCACTTGATCGGAGAGCATTTGGGCGGAGGCCAATGTGTTGCGCAGATCATGATTGATCTTGGCAACAGCCAAGCCAAGGTCGGCCAAATGGCGTCGCTGACGCAGCATGGTGAAGAGTTCGCTTTCCATCGCAGAAAGCTCACGCGCCAAAATCCCGATCTCATCCTTGCGCTTGGTTGGCTTTAAGATGAGCGCGGCATTCTCGGGCGCCTGCCGGAAGCGCAGAATATTATTGGTGAGGCGATAGACCGGCGCGAGGAAGAGCCGACTGACCAAGAGATAAAGAACAAAGGCAGTGACGGCGGCAATGCCGGCTGAGACCAGCGCGATAGAGCGCGAGAAGTCGACGAGATCACGCTGTAGCGGACGCTCGGGCATCAGCAGTTCGACAAGCGTATCGCCCTCATCAGCCGCGCCAATCACGCGCAAGGTGCGGTTCTCTGTCGAGAACAAGATGTCGAGCGCGCCAACAATGGACTGGATTAGGCCATTATCGCGCAGATCGGCCACCACCACGCTGCGCACCTGAGTAGGCTCGGCGTGCTCTATCAGCTGGGAATGCCCTTCGCGGCGGTAAACAATCGCCAAGGCATCCGCCGAATCCAAAAGGCGGTCGGTCAACTCTCGCGGCAAAGCCATCACGTCGGGGACGGCATCGAGAACACGTGTGGCGGTGACGCCGATACGAACGCGATCCTCAAGCCAAGTTGTGCGATAGCTGGCGACAGCGGGCAGATAGATCACGACCGCGACGAGCAGAATCACGCAGGTGATCGTCGTGATCAACTGGTAGGACAGTCCTGAAAAGCGTCGCTTGAGCGCGGTTACCAAGTTTTCCATTCTGACCTAGATATCCCGCAACTGCGCGTTTTCAGCTTACCAAGGCAGGTGCTTTCGTAAGGTGCGCAATTGGACATCTACCCAAGATACGGTTTTGGGCGTGGTTTGGTTCGCCACCAGCCGAATTATGTTTGATAAATAACTTAACTGAGGGCTCGGCAGCTCTCCGAGACGTTGGATTGGCATACCCGCAGCCATTGCCAATGACAGGACACTGCAGATTTCACTCGCCCCTGGGCCAACCGCGCTAACGCCCACAATCGATCCATTGGCGCGCGTAATGATTTTGACGAGCCCACGCGCCTTATCGGCGGCCTGAGCCAGTTCATTCTCGGCCAGATTGGACCGGTAAATTTTGTAACCAGCTTTGGCGATACTCGCTGCATCAGGGACGGTACCGATCTCGATGATGACGGGGTCGGTTCCCACCATGCGGGCCGAACCTTGCCAGCGCCTTGTGGTTTGCCCTTGTATAAGAGAGTCCACAACCGCGCGGCCATGATCGAGTGCCATCTGCCAATGGGGCATGCCAGCCGCATAGCCCACAACCCGCACACGCGGATTGGTGGTTTCGCCCAAAGAGGCAGAAGCGAACAGCGCTTCAAGCCCCGGCAGCGAGCGTACCCGCGCCTTATCGAGGTCGAGACCGTCGCTCTTTGTGTGTCGCGTGCCGGCAATTGCGACATGCGAGAGATCAAGAGATTCTATATCGCCATTAGGATGGGCAACAGTCGCCCCCGTGCCTTGGGTACGAGGATGAATGGACTGCACATAAGCGCCTTCAAAAACGCGTACACCTTCGCGCCGCAAATCGGCGAGGAGAAGATTGACCGTTTCCCGATCAAATCCGGGAAGGGCATCGCCTTGCGGAACCAGGGTGACCATTGAGCCTAGGCGGGCATAAATCTGGGCAATGGTGAACGCCTCACCGGACCCGCCGATAACCAGAAGATGCGAAAGCTTTCGCGTGTTTTCCAGCAAGGCCTCAGGCGTGAGGTAGTCAATTTCGGAAAGGCCTGGAATCGGTGGCACCGTCCATTGCGCGCCCAGAGCCAGAATCGTGTTGCGAGGACGAATCTGCTTTTCGCCGACAACAATGGTGCGCTGGTCCAAGAACTGTACCGGACCTGCGACAAATTCGATGTCGCTGGCCGCAAGGGTATAGGGCGCAACCTGCGCCTTCGCCCCCTCGACAATGCGCGCGGCGCGCTCTTGAACCGCTTTGACACTCACCTTTGCGTCAACCGAGGTGAGCCCCATAGACTGCCCATTGCGCAAAGCGGACACGAGGCCTGCACTGGCGCCTAAAGCTGCCAAATGCAGGTTTAAGTGAGGATTATCGCCCGATTCTGCAGCCTCTCGACTGGCCAGAACGACGTTGGCGCCCAAGCTCTGGGCATATTTGGCTAACGCAATCCCCAGCGCACCAGCGCCAATAATGCACAGCTCAGGTCGAAGAGGTTCAGCCATATCTTCCTAGGCGTATAAGGTTTCTTCACTTATGAGGGTGATTGGTTCGGTTTACAACTGTTGCTGAATTCGCGGCATTAGGCATGAGGCGCGTTGACTTGATGTCAGCTTTTCCCTATAGACCGCACCAGCCTGTAGGTGGGTCTCGTGGGCCTGCCCCAAAGACAATTCCTGCGTTTAGCAGCTAGAATTTAGAGGAACCGTGCGCGAGCGCGGTCTGATGTTATGAAGCGTACATACCAGCCCAGCAAGCTCGTGCGTGCCCGTCGTCACGGTTTCCGTGCACGTATGGCAACCAAGGACGGCCGTGCGATTATCAATCGCCGCCGTGCAGACGGCCGCAAGAAGCTGACCGCCTAAGGATTGGTGGCCGGATGACGGCCGACGATTCTCAGTCGAAAGCTAAATTGCGCCGCCTCAAGCGGCGCACGCAATTTCAAAGAGCTGCCCGGGGCAATCGCGCCGGGCGCTCTGCGTTTGGGATGCAAGTGGTTACCGCCCCGCAGGAGGATGCTGGGGTTGGCTTCACTGTCACCAAAAAAATCGGCAATTCGCCCGAGCGCAACCGCATAAAGCGCCGCTTACGCGCCGCCGCGGATGCTTGCGCGCGTGACTTTCATCCCGGACATGACTATGTGCTTCTGGCGCGACGAGAGGCTATAAGCCTGCCGTTCGCCAAATTGGTTGCCGATCTCGGCTCCCTCATTACCCGCGTGCACGATCCTGAAGCTGAAAAGCGTAAAGGACAGAGCCGCGGCCAACGGAACGCCAGATGATGAATTCTGACAATCGTAATGTGATACTAGCCGTAGTGCTCAGCATGATGGTGCTGCTCGGCTGGCAGATCTTTGTAAACGGGCCCCAGCTCGAGCAGGCACAGCGTCAGGCTGAGATTCGCGCTGCCCAACAGGCGGAAGCGGAAAATCTCGCTATGCCGACCGTGGCTGCCGATGGCACCACACCAGTGGCTGATCCAAACACGCTCGTTTATGCGGACCGCGACACCGCTCTTGCGGCCACTGAGCGCGTCTCGATCGACACGCTCGACCTTGCAGGCTCGATCAACCTGACCGGCGCACGCATCGACGACCTGTCGCTCAAGCAGTATCGCGAAACGGTTGAACCAGATTCTCCTATCATTGCGCTTCTCAAGCCAGCCGGTCTTGAGGACGCCTATTTCATCGAGCAGGGATTTGTTCCGGCCAGCGGTTCGACTGTCGTCGTTCCTGATGGCCAGACCCAGTGGAGTGTAGAAGGCGACGCGGCAACGCTGACCGCCACCACCCCAGTGACCCTTCGTTGGGACAATGGTCAGGGCCTCGTCTTCCGTCGCACCATCGCGCTGGACGACTATTACCTCTTCACCATCACCCAGTCGGTTGAAAATAACGGCGCGGGCGACATCACCCTGTTCCCCTATTCGCGCGTTATCCGTCACGGTAACCCGAAGGTCGCCAATTTCTTCATCCAGCATGAAGGTCCGATCGGCGTTCTGGGCTCGAACAACTATGTTGCGCGCAAGTACCAGGATCTGCACGGCGAGCCACAGGTCGACTTCTCCTCGACCACTGGCTGGCTCGGTATTGCTGACAAGTATTGGGCAACCGCTGTCCTGCCAAAGGCTGGCACCAGCATCAATGCGCGTTTTGCTTACAACCAGCAGAACGGCAAGAACGTCTATCAGTCCAACTATGTTGAGACCCAGCCGGTCGTTATCCCGGCTGGCGCAACCATCAGCCACGAAGCCTATGTCTTCGCTGGCGCTAAGGAAGACCGCGTCATCAGCGCCTATCAGGAACAGTACGGCTTTGACCGTATCGAACTCCTGATCGACTGGGGCTGGTTCCACTTCCTGACCAAGCCAATGCATTGGCTGCTGGTTACCCTCTATGGCGTTCTCGGCAACTTCGGTCTCGCCGTTCTCGCTGTGACCGTTATCGTCAAGGCCCTGTTCTTCCCGCTGGCAAGCCGTTCGTACGCCTCCATGGCTGCAATGCGCCGCGTTCAGCCAGAAATGAAGGCCATCCAGGAACGTCTCAAGGACGACCGTGCTGCCCAGCAGCAGGCGATGATGGAGCTGTACAAGAAGGAAAAGATCAACCCGCTGTCTGGTTGCTGGCCTGTGCTGCTGCAGATTCCGGTGTTCTTCGCCCTCTACACCGTTATCTTTATCTCGCTTGAGATGCGCCACGCGCCATTCTTCGGATGGATTCAGGATTTGGCGGCGCCAGATCCGACCAACATCTTCACCCTGTTTGGTCTCATTCCTTGGGATCCGACTGCGGCTCCACTCATCGGTGGCTTCCTGCACCTTGGCATTTGGCCGGTCATCATGGGCATCACCATGTGGGTCCAGATGAAGCTGAACCCGCCGCCACCAGATCCAACCCAGGCAGCCATCTTCAACTGGATGCCAGTGATCTTCACCTTCATGCTCGGGACCTTCCCAGCTGGTCTGGTGATCTACTGGGCCTGGAACAACACCCTCTCGGTGGCGCAGCAGTGGTTCATCATGAAGCGCCACGGCGTTGAAGTGAACCTGTTCGGCAACATCATCGATAGCTTCAAGCGCAAGCCAAAACCGGCCGCTGAAGTTAAGAAATAAGCCCACGCAACGAAACAATGGGCCCGCCGGTAAACCCGGCGGGCTCTGATATTTAAGGGGATCGACATGACCCAACCAGACTTTTCGCCCCATATCATCGAGCGTGGCCGCCTGATGTTCGCGCGCCCGATTATCTTCACCAAGGGCTGCGTCAGCCTCAATGACCTGCCCGACATGGACCGTGTTGAGATCGCCTTTGCGGGCCGCTCCAACGTCGGTAAGTCGAGCCTGATCAACGCGCTGTGCGGCACCTCGGGCCTGGCACGCACGTCCAATACGCCAGGGCGCACGCAGGAGCTCAATATCTTTGAGAGCCAGAGCGAACCCCTGCGCATCGTCGACATGCCCGGCTATGGCTACGCTAAGGCGCCTGAGCCTAAGGTGAAGGCATGGACCAAGCTGGTTCACCAGTATCTCGTTGGCCGCGCCACCCTGCGCCGTGTTTATGTTCTGGTGGACAGCCGCCACGGCCCCAAGGACAACGACATCTCGGTGATGAACGAGCTTGACCGCGCCGCTGTGAGCTATCAGGTCGTGCTGACCAAGATCGACAAGCCATTGGCCAAGGATCTGGAAGCTGTGATTGCGATGACCAAGGCAGCCATCGCCAAGCGCCCTGCGGCCCACCCAGACGTCATTCTCACCTCCAGTGAGAAGGGTGACGGCATGGAGCACCTGCGCAGCGAAATCGCGCTGCTGCTGGAAAGCTAAAAGCTCTCCCAATAGAAATGCAAAAGGGGCGCCGAAGCGCCCCTTTTTTATGCGGCCCGCCGCCCCATCTTTTGCCCCCCGGACCGCACCTCTGCGATGGTAAAGACCGCAACGATCCGGTCTAGTTCTTCCACCTGGGCTTCGGTCTGTTCGATGGTGGCGTTGGTCTCCTCTACCAAGGCCGCATTGTGTTGCGTGATCTCATCCATTTGCTGCATGGCGACATTAACCTCGCCAATGGCCCGCGACTGCTGCCGTCCCGCCGCAGTGATTTCAGCAATCACCGAAGCGCTTTCGAGGACTGACGCATTCAGCGCGCTAATCCGCTCCCCGATCTGCAACACAATCTGAGTGCCAGAGCGCACTTCACCCGCAGACAAATCAATCAGGTGTTTAATCTCTGCCGACGCCTCGGCGGCAGACTGGGCCAAGCGCCGCACCTCAATTGCGACGACCGCAAAGCCCTTACCCGCCTCCCCGGCTCTAGCGGCTTCAACCGAAGCGTTGAGTGCCAGAAGATTGGTTTGGAATGCGATATCGTCGATCAAACCAATGATTTTAGAAATCTTGGACGAGGACGCAGAAATTTTCTCCATCGCCAGCTTTGCCGTTTCCATAGCCGAGCCACTTTCGACCGCAATGCGTGAAGCATCTTCAGCGGCTCTATTGGCGTCTTCAGCACGCGTGGCATTAGCCTCCACGGTTGTGGCCAATTGCTGGATGGTAGCGGAGGTATGCTCGACCATGCCGGCCTGACGACTGGTGCGCTGCGAGAGATCTTCAGATCCGGCGAGGATTTCCCCGGCGGCCGTTTTCAAACGCGAGGACGTGGACTGTAGATCGCCCATGACGCTGGCCAAACGATTGGCCACAGCATTGGTATTGTCGCGGAGGTCAGCGAAGGCTCCGGTGAACTCGCCATCGACACGCTTAGAGAGATCGGCCCGGGCCAGTGCGGACAGTACAAGGCCGGTGCTGGTGAGACCGCTGTCCATCGCGCCTAAGAGACCGTTGACCTCGATGGCCAGCTGACGGAGGTCCGCCTGCTCGTAATGGGCATCGACCCGGCGGCTCAACTGCCCCTGCATGACCGCGCGAATAGTGTCGCGCAAGTCGGTGGTGAGGTGATTGGCGTCGACCTGTCGCTTGTTTTCTTGGGCAACGTGTTCCTGCTCGGCCGCATAGAGCGCAACCTGCTCGATCAGCGCCGCACGGAAGCGTTCAAAGGCATCGAACATGACGGTCAGCTCGTCATTGGTCGTTTGCTTGGGGATAGCGATCTCGCGATTGCCCGATGTGAGGGCCGCTGTGATGCCAACAAGTGTACGAAGGCGCTGAGCGACTAAGCGCTGGAAAAAGAAGAAAACAGCCGTACAGCCCGCGGCCGCAGAGGCACCCGCCAGAACCAACCAAGCGATGACGCTGGTGTTGCCCTGACGGTAGAGTTCAAACAGCGCACCGCCGCCAAAAACGAGAACAAGTGCACCGAATACCAGAAACACACCCACGAGCTTCTGGGTGATCGAAGACTGCCGCAAACGAGCCATGGTAAATCACTGACGCCACAAGAAATCGCGTCATGCTGAACCATAGTTGGTTAAGCGTTGTTTATCGCAAACTGCTCGCAGCGCTAAAAAAACGCATAATCGTGTGGCGCAGCGCCATGCTATCGGAATTTATCCGCATAGATTGAAGCGCCGTCTCGATAACATCGTCGGTTGCGCGACCACGGCGCATTTCGACCAAGGCCTGCGCGTAACTGTCTTCAAACTCGGGATGAGGCTGAAGTGTCAGGGTCACACCATTCGCATAGGTCAGTCCGGCATTGGGCGCGAAGGGCGAGGAGAGAAACACACGCGCCTCAGTCGGTGGCGTAATGACCTGATCCTGATGCGAGCAAGCAACGTTGATGACGGCGGGCAGCTCACGGGCAAAGGGGAGATCATTGGCAACAGAATAGGTGTGGCGACCAAGGCCCCAGCCTTTTTCTGACTTCCGCACTTCGCCACCTAAGGCGTCAGCGATAATCTGATGACCAAAGCAAATCCCCAGCATGGGGATGTTGCCAGCATAGGCCGAGCGGATGAACGCACGAAGCGGATCGAGCCAATTGTGGTCTTCATAGACCCCAGCAGGCGAGCCGGTGATCAAAATGGCATCAAGCGTCGTCGGATCGGGCAAGGCGTCTGCCGCGCAGGCGTCGATGTCGTCAAAGGTGAAGCCCTCAACGCCGGTCGAGCCAAACATTTTGCGGAACATCTGCGGATAGTCTTCGTGCTCAGCTTGCAGGTGGCTAGGCACGGCGCCGGTCTGAACGATGGTAATTTTCATGCGAGAATAGGCCAATATGAGATCAGCCCGAAAGTAACTGGCTCGCCATCACCCGGCAATGGGTTAGGCGCTCGGCTCAAACCGCATAGCGATACCATTGATGCAATAGCGCAGACCGGTTGGCGCTGGCCCATCTTCAAAGACATGGCCCTGGTGCCCGCCACAATTGCTGCAATGGACCTCGATGCGCATCATGCCAAGCGTCAGGTCCTCCTCGGTGCCGAGTGCGCCGGGGATAAAATCATAAAAGCTCGGCCAGCCGGTTTGGCTGTCATACTTGGTTTCAGAGACGAAGAGGGCCTGGTCACAGCCAGCGCAGTGGAAGACCCCGGCGCGCTTTTCTTCGTTTAATGGCGACGTATAGGGGCGTTCGGTGCCCTTTTTACGCAGAACGATGTAGGCTTTTTGGTCCAGACGATCCCGCCATTCCTCATCGGTCAGGCTGAAGGGGAACTCGCCATCAGCGGCCCAGGCGCCACGCATGGGGAATGCAGCGGCAGAGAGGGCGGCCAGTGACAAAACAAATGATCGGCGTTGCATGCGCGCACTCCCTGATTTGTGGTTACGCTTAGATTTGAGTTCTAGACCATGGTGGTGCCGGGCTGAAGCACTGTCCAGCCCGTCACATGGCTTTGATCGTTAGTTTGCCGGAAGAAGCACGGCATCGACCACGTGGATGACGCCATTGGAGGCGTCGATGTCGGCAGTGGTGACGTTTGCGGAACCACCCGCTGCGTCCGCAATCTTAACGGTCTCGCCATCGAGGCTAAAGCTCAGCTCGCCACCTGCAACAGTTGCCGCCTTGAAGGTACCGCCGTTGTCCTGGATCAGCTTGATGAGGTCAGCGGCATGAATGTCGCCAGCGACCACGTGATAGGTGAGGATGCCAGTCAGCTGATCTTTGTTTTCTGGCTTCAGCAGAGTTTCAACAGTGCCAGCTGGCAGCGCGTCAAAGGCTGCGTTCACTGGCGCGAATACGGTGAATGGGCCTGCGCCATTGAGGGTGTCCACAAGACCAGCGGCCTGAACTGCTGCAACAAGGGTCGAATGATCTGGCGAACCGATAGCGGTTTCAACCACGGTGCTGGTGCTCGCCATCATTGCGTCTTGAGCCGTAACCGACAGGGAGCCAAATGCGAGTACTGCAGCAACCGATAGAGTACGAAGCGTCATCATAGAATGCACCTTCCATTGTCTGGGGCTCCAACCATTGGAGCTGCGACAATTACGGGGAGCGATCTGCACTGGATTGGTTTTTACATGAGCGAGGATCAAAAACCTCATTACAACGAAATATCAATGACTTACGGAATTTTCACGAGACAAAAACGCTTGTTCTGGGCGAAGTTTTTGGTGTGATCCAATCGACCTTGATCACCGTAAAGAACCGATTTTGACACCGAAGATGAGTGTGACTTGCACGTCCAATCGGGCGCCCGCATAGTTGCGCCGCAGTTTCCCCGGAGGACGCATGTCTACAAACACTACGCGAGACGACATAGGCGGGCTCATTCTCCGGGTCGCCTTGCGTGACCGGTCAGCATTCGATCGGCTCTATACCGCAACGGCTGCGAAACTTTTTGGCACCTGCCTACGTGTCTTAAACAACAGAGCCGAAGCTGAGGACGCCTTGCAGGAGGTTTTCGTCAAAATCTGGCTCAAAGCAGATCGCTTTGCGGTGACCGGACAAAGCCCGATGACGTGGCTGATTGCCGTGGCCCGACACCACGCGATTGACCGGTTGCGGGCGCGGCGTGAGGGCCTAGGGCAGATCGATGATGCGGCTTTGGCCGTGAAAGACCCGAGCCCTGACCCCGAAGCGCAAACTGTTGCCGCTGGTGAAGCCACCCAACTTGATGGGTGCTTATCCGAACTGGAAGAGCAAAAGGCCAACGCCCTGCGTGCAGCCTATATGCAAGGCGATAGCTATGCGGATCTCGCGATCCGCTATGCGGTTCCGCTGAACACCATGCGCACATGGCTAAGACGAGGCCTGATGCGACTGAAGGAGTGCTTGGAGCGATGAGCGTGATCAAAGATGACGATCTGCCCGAAGGCGGTGACGATATTCTTGCGGCTGAATTCGCTCTTGGTGTGCTACCCGCGAGCGAACAGGCGATGCTCGCGCGCCGGGTCGAAACCGACGCAGCATTTGCGCAGTCCGTCTACGCCTGGGAAGAGCGCCTAGCCCCGCTCGCCGAGGGTTTTGTGCCCCAGGATGTATCGCCACGTTTGAAGACCGCACTCGACAGGCATCTATTTGGCGTCGCCGGCGCGCCTCAGAGCAAGGGTTTTTGGGGCAGTGTGGCGCTATGGCGCGGCCTTGCCGCTGGTATCGCGGCGGCATTCCTGCTGGCCGTCACTCTACCCATGATGCAGGCACCACCAGCGCCTCAAACCAGCATTATGGCCTCGCTCGCAGCTGAGACAAGCGAAGTGCGCTATATGGCCATTTACGACGCGGGCAGCGGCGAGATCCGGCTCGCCCATCTTGCAGGCGAGCCCGCCCCGGGGCAAGTCTTTGAGCTTTGGGTCGCGGAAGGCGACGCTGCTCCAACCTCGCTGGGTGTCATCCCAGTCGGCGGCGCAGCCCGTATGCCCCTCAATGACAGCGTACGAGCGTTGCTTAACAACCGTGCCCACATGGCGATCAGCGTTGAACCACCGGGGGGATCGCCGACCGGACAACCGACAGGAGACGTTGTCGCATTAGGCGATCTTCTCGAGATCTAACTTTTTTTCCTTACACTTCAGCACCTTACCAGCCCTGCGCAAAACAAAATGCGTGGGGCTGAAACTTATCTGCCGTTGCTCCCGTGTCTGTTTATGTCCCTCAATCCTGAGGCGATCTACACATGGAGGAACGCCATGAACATGATCTCGAAGACCCTTATCGCAGGCTGTTTTGCTCTGACCACTGCCGGTGCAGCACTGGCACAGGACAATCCAGAAGTGGGCGGCGCTGCAATGTTCGCGGACAAGAACATTGTCGAAAACGCCATGAACTCGGCGGACCACACCACGCTCGTGGCCGCTGTTTCCGCAGCAGGTCTGGTGGAAACCCTGCAGGGGGCCGGTCCTTTCACCGTCTTCGCCCCAACCAACGCTGCCTTTGATGCTCTCCCAGCAGGTGCGGTTGAAGATCTGCTGAAGCCAGAAAATAAGGACATGCTCACCAAGGTCCTGACCTGCCACGTGGTTGGTGCCAAGGCCCTCGCTGCGGACGTTATCAAGATGGTTGAAGACGGTAGCGGCAAGCACGTCATCGACACCCTTGGCGGCTGCAAGCTCACCGCCGAAGTTACCGACGGCATGGTCACCCTCACCGATGAAACCGGTGGCACCGCGACCGTCACCATCGCTGATGTGATCCAGTCGAACGGCGTTATCCACGTCATCGACAAAGTGCTGATGCCAGCGAGCTAATCGCTCGCGGCGGGGCCTCGTCGATGCAGTCTCCCTTCTGCACATCGAGGCCCCTACCCGATCCGCAAGTTCGATGACACCGAAAGGAAACCCAAGATGACCGCGCTTAAAACCCTCACTGCAGTACTGCTGCTCACCAGTTTTGCTGCACCCGCAATGGCCGCAAATGTCGTTGGCCTGTCCGGCGAAAACACCCTTCACTGGCTCGACACCAACAGCTGGACTGAAACGGGTTCGATTGATGTCACAGGCGTTGATGGCCGTCTTCTCGGGATCGACGTTCGCCCCGCAGACGGGATGCTTTATGGTGTGTTTGCCGATGGCACGCTCGCCACTATCGACCCCGAAACCGGTGTCGCCACCAAGGTCAGCACTTTGGCGACGAAACTCGCAGATGGCGTCTCAGCGACCGTTGATTTCAATCCAGTTGCCGACAAATTGCGTGTCATGGGCAGCGATGGCACCAGCCTACGCGTCACTGTTGATACCGGTGAAACCGTCACCGATGGTAGCCACAGCTACGCGGACGGTGCGAGCCCAAATGTGATCGCGGGCGCTTACACCAATTCCTACGCCGGCACGGAAAAGACCCAGCTCTTTAACATTGACGGCAAGGCCGGTTGGTTGGTTCTACAAGACCCACCAAATGATGGTGTGTTGAACGCGGTGGGCGAAATTGGCGTCATGCCGACCGAAGCGGGCTTTGACATCGCCTCAGATGGCAAGGGTGGCAATGAAGCCTGGCTGGTGATCGAGGGCAGCTTCCACACGGTTAATCTGGAAACCGGTGCGACCACGGAGGCTGGCAAGATCGACGGCGCAAACGTCCGAGATATCGCTATTATGCCTGCTATGTAAAAATGCTCAGGCTTTAATGCAAAACACCCCGGCGCAAACCGGGGTGTTTTTGTATTCAATTGAGGTTTGGCACTAGACCAGCAGGTTAGACCAAGCCGGGTCAGAAGCGTAGCTTTCCGTCTGGATAGACTGGGCTGCGCGGCCCCAAATGTCGACCGACATAAGGCGCGGGCCATCATTGCCACCCGGATCCTGGAAGAACATGATGACACGGCCATTAGGTGCCCAAGTCGGGCCTTCGGCGTGATAGCCCGAATAGAGCAGGCGTTCGCCCGAGCCATCCGGAGCCATGGTGCCAATGTGGAACTGACCACCGGACTGACGGGTAAAGGCGATGAGATCGCCCTTTGGCGACCACACGGGGGTCGAATAGCTGCCCTGGCCGTAGCTGATACGCTGCGGATTGCCGCCCGAGGCACCCATCATATAGATCTGCGGCGAGCCACCACGATCGCTTTCAAAGACGATCCGGCCACCATCTGGGGAATAGGACGGCGCTGTATCAATCGCTGCGCCAGAGGTCAGCTGCATCGCCTGCCCGCCACCGACGCCAACCGAGTAAATATTGGTTGCGCCCTGCTGCTCAACCGAGAATGCAACCGTGTTGCTATCGGGGGAGAAGCGTGGCGCAAACGTCATCGCGCCAACATTGGCGAGGCGCTGCTGGCGACCTGTCGAAAGCTGCAGCAGGTAAACCTGCGGATTGCCTTCAGCGAAATTCATATAGGTGATGAGATCACCATTGGGCGAGAAGCGCGGGGTGAGCGCCATGTATGAGCCATCGGTCAGATAGCGCACATTGGCACCGTCCTGATCCATCATCGCGAGACGACGGGTACGGTTCGCCTTCGGGCCGCTTTCAGCGACATAGACAACACGGGTATCGAAATAGCCCGAACCGCCGGTCAGCTGCTCATAAACAGCATCCGACACCATGTGGGCGATACGACGCGCCGAGCTTGGATCGGTCGCATAGCTCTTGCCAACGACCTGCGCGCCAGCCTGAACGTCCCAGACGCGGACCATGGAATTGATCTGGCCGCCGCGCTCTACCGAACCCATGACGACGCCGTCGACATTGGCCGTGCGCCAGACGGTGAAGTCCGGCGAGTTGTTCACATCACCAACCTGCACTGGGAGCGAGGCAGGATCGAGCGGCAGGAAAAGACCAGACCGGCGCAAATTGTTGCGCACGATATCGGCGATCTCTTTACCAAAGGCCGGGTCCGAAGACGCGAAATCAGGGATAGCAATCGGCAGCGGCTGGAAGTTAGCGCCTTCGACCACAACACGCAGCTGTGCCAAAGCCATAGGGGCAGTGGCAAGCATGACGCCGCCTGCCAAGCCCAATTTCAGCGCATCGCGCCGCGATAGAAGCGTCATTATTCTCTATCTCCGATCTCGCCTGTTTTGCTGCACTAAGGCTAACAAACGGGCAAATTCAAGGTCACGGTCTTAGTTCAAGTTCAATCGTCCGCCACTCACTGTAGGAGTCTGCGGAAAGCATCGTATAGGGGCCACACTGAATGACAGCGCGCTGAGCGGCGCGCGCCATGGCCTGCCCGGCAGTCGACGGATCAGCCGAAATCACCTGTGGGGTGCCAGCCGGTGAACCGTCCTGGTTCATGTTCACGCGCAGCGTTACATTCATGCCCGAGTTGTAATCGCTCGGCAGCAAATTCCAGCACGCCTTGATCTTGGCAGCAAAGCCGTCAATTGCGGTCTGGCTCAAGCGCGCTGAGGTGCCAGTTGTGTCACCCAAACTTGCCGCTCCACCCTGTCCAGTCGTGCCGCCTGTCGTCGGCGCATTATTGATGATCGAGGAGATATCATCTGGCGGTGGGCGCTCAGATGGCGCTGTCGGTTGGTTTTGGCGTGCAGCAGCGGCAGCGGCTTCGCGCTTCTTGCGCTCTTCCTCTTCCTTGCGCTTACGTTCGGCCTCGGCAGCAGCCTCCTCCTTACGCTTTTCCTCAGCAGCCAAGGCTTGCTGACGAACCTGTGCAAGATCGGTTGGGCGTGATGTCGGCATGGCCACGTTCACCGTTGGCGCCGCAGGAGGAGTTGGCTCCGGCGTCGGCTCTGGTGTTGTCGGCTCTGGTTCTGGCACGGGCTCTGGAACCGGTTCTGGTTCCGGAACAGGCTCTGGGGTCGGCTCAGGCGTAGGCTCAGGCTCTGGTGGCGGCGGTGCAGGCGTTAAGTCCGCAGGACGCGTCTCAGGCAGCGCTGGTGGCGGCGTAGGTTCTGGTGGCGGCGGTGGTTCCACCGGTTCCGGCTCTGGTTCGGGCTCAGGCTCTGGTGCCGTTTCCGGCGCAGGTGCGGTTTCAGTCACTGGCGCAGGCGTGGGAACATCGGCCGGCGACGGGGTCAGCTGATCTTCTTCCGTATTGCCAGTCGGCTGGGCCAACTCTGCCGGTTCTTCGCTATCGGTTACCGATGGCGTGTCGGTTTCCACGACCTCGCTATCCAACACCCCCTTACGGATATTGGAGAAATCTTCGATCGGCACCAAATCAACGGCAATTGACTGCACGCTCGGCTCAAGCCGTTCAGTCATACCCAGATTGACCAGACCCAGCACGAGGACGATCACGTGGGCAGAAACAGAGACAACTAGACCTGTGCGCATGGGCCCGGGCCTATCGCTCACGCTCGGTAACGAGCCCGATCTTGGTATAACCGGCAGCCGACAGCTGGCCCATGACACGCATCACAACGCCATAGTTGGCGGTGGTGTCGCCCTGCAAATAAACGCGGTCCTCAGTGGTCGCTAATCCAGAAAGAGTGGTGATGAGTTCGGCTTCAGCCACAGGCGTCTGATCAACAAAGATCGCGCCTTCCGGCGAGACCGACACGGTGATCGGCTTGGTCTGGTTTGGCATCGATCCTGCAGCGGATTGCGGCAGGTCAACTGGCACGCCAGTGGTCATCATTGGCGCGGCCACCATGAAGATGATCAGCAGCACCAGCATCACGTCCACCATCGGCGTGATGTTGATTTCACTAATAACGGCGCGGCTCTTGCGGCGTCTGCGACGCCCGCCTCCGCCCCCGCCTGAGGAAACACCCATGCCCATATTAGCGGTTCCGTGCTTCGAGCTGGCGCGAGAGGATGGTCGAGAACTCGTCGGCGAAGCCTTCGAGACGGCCAATCATCTTGCCTGCATCAGCGGAGAGCTTGTTGTAGGCGATAACGGCAGGAATAGCGGCAACAAGGCCAATCGCAGTTGCGAACAGCGCTTCCGCAATCGGACCCGCCACAATGGCAAGGCTGGTGTCGGACGAGGCCGCGATATTGGTGAAGGCGTTCATGATGCCCCACACGGTACCGAAAAGACCAATGAATGGGCCCGCAGAACCGACAGTGGCGAGGAAACCGAGGCGCTTTTCGAGGCTATCGCTCTCGCGGGAAATGGCAACATCGAGAACCTTGTCGAGGCGCTGCTGCATGCCAGCAAAGCTCGAGGCGTTCTGCTCGTGGCTGCGCTTCCATTCCTTCATAGCGGCGACAAAGACCGCGCCCATACCACCAGAGGGCTTTTCAGCCTGTTGACGATAGAGTTCTTCGAGGGACTGGCCGGACCAGAATGTGCGTTCAAACGCGTTCATTTCAGCGGCGGCGCGACGATACATCAAAGCCTTTTCGACAATGATCGCCCAGCACCAAACAGATGCCGCGAGCAAGCCAATCATCACGCTTTTGACGACGAAATCGGCAGCCCAGAAGAGGCCCCAGATGGAGAGGTCAGCATGCGGAGCGGCGGCGGTGGCGACTCCAACTGCATCCATGGCTTCCATTAAACGATCCTTTCGGCCGACGAGGCGCGGGTCCACATCGGGCTGCGATGGGGGCCAATTCTGTCAAAATTAAGAGAAATGCTTCGTTTCTCCGGCCGCGAAGCAGCGCGGAGACCGAACTGCGGTCTCTGTTCCTTGGTTATGGTCACCAATGGGTTAACAAAGAGATTCCGGAAAACCCCTTGTGTTCGCTTTGTTATTTATGGAGCGAGGGCGCGAAGCACAGCCGGGAGCCGCGCAGGGCCACCAGAGGTTTTTATTGCGACAACATCAAGTTGAGCGGTTGTGAGCAGCGTATCATCGCAGAAAATCTTCTGCTCAAGCTTGAGACGAGCACCAGTTGCCGCAACAACTTGTGTAGAGACAGACAGCAAATCATCGATGTGAGCGGCGCCGATAAACTCGAGCTGCATTGAACGGACGGCAAAGGCGATGCCCTGCGCCGCCAATTCAGAATGGTGAATACCATTCTCACGCAGGAACTCGGTCCGCGCCCGCTCAAAGAATTTGAGATAGGCCGCGTGATAGACATTCCCCGAAAAGTCAGTGTCCTCGTAGTAAATGCGGACAGGAAAACTATGCGTCGTCATACGCGCTCGTCGTGAATGATGTGGGTCAGGGTGCGGGACCGGGTCCGCAGATAGTTCGGCAACCACGAAGGGAGAAGATTGCGCTTCTCCAGCGCATCCCCTTCAAGGCTCACCCATGAGAATTTGAGCAAATGCCCCTCATCCCAACGCTGGAGCCAAGGGTCATTCCCGTCAGGCCCCTGCCCCGGCAAGGCGACTTCGTAGAAAAAGCCGAGCTCATGAAAATCTTCGCCGACGCGGCGGTAAAAACTCTCAGAGGTGGCCACCAGAGCCCCAACGCGGCCGGGCATATCCAGTTCTTCGGCGATCTCGCGCGATAGCGAAAACTTGCTGTCTTCGCCCAGCTCAATCCGGCCGCCAGGCAGCATGGCATAGTCATCATCATCTTCGCTGCAAATCAGGACGTGATTATCGACCACAATGATCCCGGCAACGCGGAAGTTGAACCGCTGAGAACCGATGGGAAAGCTGATGATATGCCGTTCATTCACTCTTCGGGTTCCTCAAACAGGGTCGACTGTATGCCCACAAAGCCTTGCGGCACACCGCGTCCCATATGTTGGAACGCGATTGAGGTGAGCATGCGCCCGCGCGGTGTGCGCTGAATAAAGCCTTGCTGCAAGAGGTAAGGCTCGACGATTTCTTCAATCGCATCGCGCGGCTCGGAGAGCGCAGCGGCAATCGTTTCGATACCGACGGGACCGCCATTGTAGAAATCGGCAATGGTTGTGAGATAACGGCGGTCGAGCTGATCAAGACCCCGGCTATCGACGTCGAGACGCAAGAGTGCAGCGTCGGCAATCTGGCGTGTCACTTCATGAGCGCCGCCGACCATGGCAAAATCGATGACGCGACGGAGCAGGCGTCCGGCGATACGCGGGGTGCCGCGCGAGCGACGCGCGACTTCCATGGCGCCATCGGGCGACATTGGCATGCCGAGAAGGCGCGCCCCACGCGTGACGATTTTGACCAGCTCTTCAGGCGTATAGAAATTGAGACGAACCGGTATGCCGAAACGATCGCGTAGTGGCGTGGTGAGTAGGCCCGCACGTGTGGTTGCACCAACCAGCGTGAACTTGGCCAGATCGATACGAACCGAACGCGCCGCAGGCCCTTCCCCGATGATCAGATCGAGCTGGAAGTCTTCCATAGCGGGATAGAGAACTTCTTCGATGGCGGGATTGAGACGATGGATTTCGTCGATGAAAAGCACGTCGCGCTCTTCAAGATTGGTCAGCAGCGCCGCAAGATCCCCCGCCTTGGCGATCACCGGGCCCGAGGTCGCGCGAAAACCCACGCCCAATTCCTTGGAAATAATCTGCGCGAGCGTCGTTTTGCCGAGGCCGGGCGGGCCAACAAACAAAACGTGGTCCAGCGCCGAACCGCGCTGTTTTGCGGCCTGAATGAACACTTCCAGATTGGCGCGCGCCGCCGCCTGTCCGACGAAGTCAGAAAAGCCTGACGGGCGCAACGACACATCGAGATTTTCGTCGCGACCGGTGGAAGGGTTGGTAATTGAGGGCACGCGCAAGCTTACTTTATGTTGCGGACCGGAACACAGGACGACCTTGTCGCCTGCTTGTTCTTGAGGTCCGGATTGGATCTTGTATTGCGAAAATGCAATTTCGTTAGGTAGTCAAGTCGCGCTTCGCACGACCAGCGCGGCAAGGGGTTATTCAAATCGTGGAAATAATAGGGCTTTGACGTCCCATCCGCTTCCACAAACCAAATCGCCACAGCGACAGCTTCATTTTGGTCGGCCTGGGCCGCCGTTACAGAGCTCGCCGCGCCGAGCATAACCAGTGCCACACATGCAGACTGAAGTTTCGTTGCCAAAATCACTCTCCCCCAATTTGAAGAGAGCTTAACTGCTGAGCTCGCGAAGTCCCAGACGAATAAGCTTTTCGGTTGCGGTATCGTCGCCTTCCTTTTGCACCACGCGCGCCACGGCAGCAGACGCCTGCTGGCTGGAATAGCCCAAATTGGTCAGCGCCGACACGGCATCGGAAATATTGGTTGCGGCAACGCCCTCGCCAAGCGCGGCCTGCAAGCCCAGAGTGCCAGCATCGACAGCGCCAATGGCTGGAACCTTGCCCTTAAGTTCGGTCACAACACGCAGAGCCAGTTTGGGGCCCACACCATTGGCGCGCCCGATCATGGCCTTATCTTGCAGAGCCACAGCGCTCGAGAGTTCAGACGGCGTGAGGATTGACAGAATGGCCAAGGCCACGCGTGCACCCACGCCCTGCACTGAGGTGAGAAGATTGAACCAGCTCTTTTCGGCTTCGGTGGCAAAGCCATAAAGCCGGATCATGTCCTCGCGCACGATGGTCTCGATAAAGACCACACCAGCTTGGCCAACACTGGGTAATGACTGCAGCGTGCGGCCCGAACAGAACACTTGGTAGCAGACGCCACCGCAATCGATCAGGGCGTAATCATCACCAAAACTATCGACCAGACCTTTAAGCTTGCCGATCATGCATAGGCTCCCATGCGCATCGCTGAAACACGGTGATGGGCATGGCAAATCGCAATCGCCAAAGCGTCGGCTGCGTCCGCGCCCTTAAAAACAGCTGTCGGCATCAGTGTTTTGACCATGAGGCCAATCTGCGCCTTATCCGCGTGGCCCGTGCCGACAACGGATTTCTTGATGAGATTGGCGGCATATTCTGCCACGGGCAGACCGCGCAAAGCAGGCGTCACCAAAACAACGCCGCGCGCTTGGCCAAGGATAAGCGCTGAGCGAGCGCCCGCACTCACGAATGTCTCTTCCACTGCGGCTTCATCAGGCTGATGAGCGTCCAAAACGCCATTTAGCCCTTCGGACAAAAATGCCAGCCGCGAGGCCAGTTCGCCTGTTGTCGGAGGGGTAATCGTACCACCAGCGACAAAGCGCAACCGATTATCCTGCGCCTCGATAACGCCCCAGCCACAACGGCGGATGCCAGGGTCGATGCCGATGATTCGAACGGGAGTGCTCATGGATTACCTTGTAGTCAGCTTCGCGCAGCCTACCAAGGCCAAAGTGAACAAATTGGCAACAAACGATATACCAGTGGATGAATAAAGCTTTAACAATTCGGGCAAGCATTAATTGAGAAAGCCTCGCCTAGCGTCACGCGCATGCTTTTGGGGGCAAACGGCATGGACACGCAGCGCGTTACCAACTGGCGACTTTCAGCTATTTTATATGCACGACAACGCTTCAAACGCGTTGCAAGCCACAGGAAAGCGGGGCCATTTCATAGCTGGTCGAGCGTAACCCGTTGGAGCATTTTCGGCCCGGTTTGCTGCGTGGTCGTTTCGTGGATTGTGGTGGCTGTGTTCTTCTCGAGCGCAGAGCTCACATCCGATCTTTCGATCCGCCTGTTTGGCGCGGCGACCCTCTCCCCGCTGCTGGTCGGTCTGCCCTTATTCTACTTGTTCACAATGCGAATGCGCCAGCTGGCGGTCGAAAACCTTCGACTGGCGCGCTTGGCCAATACCGATAGCCTCACCGGCTGCCTGAACCGAGGTGCGTTCACGGAGCTAACGCAGGAGTTTCTCAGTGACCGCGAAGGCACGCCCAGTGGTGCCCTTCTCGTTATTGACGCAGATAATTTTAAAGCGATCAACGATGCCCATGGTCATGATCAGGGGGACATTGCCCTGACCCTCATTGCGGCGACGCTGCGCCGTATTGTGCGCACCGGCGCGCTGGTCGGGCGGTTGGGCGGCGAGGAATTTGGCGTTTACTTACCGGGCGCCAATCGCATGAGCGCCTTTCTGGTGGCAGAACGCATTCGCCGCGGCATCCGCAGGGCGAGCTTTTCACCGCGAGGCGTGCCCTATCCGCTCAGCGTGAGTATTGGGGGCGCAAGTTTCGCCGCACCAATCAGTTTTTCAGAACTGTTCCGCTGTGCTGATCAGGGGCTCTATGCGGCCAAAAAGGCCGGGCGCAATATGGTGGAAGTAGCGGCCGTTTCTTTGCCCCCGGCCCCTGTGCGCCGCGCATAAAAAAATCCCCGCGCGAGGCGGGGATTTCAAACTCGAAATGCTGCTCAATTAGACGAGCTTGGCAGCGTCTTCTTCGCTCATGTCAAAGTTAGAGTAGACGTTCTGAACGTCGTCATCTTCTTCGAGGGTCGCGATCAGCTTCATCAGGGTTGCACCCTTTTCAGCGTCAATCGGCGTACGGTTCTGAGGCTTCCAGACGGCCTTGACCGATTCAGCTTCGCCCAACACCTGCTCAAGCGCGGCCGAGACTTCGGCCATGCCTTCAAAGCTGGTGTAGATGTAGTGGCCTTCGTCGTCGCTCTCAACGTCATCGGCACCGGCCTCAATCGCCGCTTCCATGACCTTGTCTTCCGAACCGACTGCAGCCGGGTAGGTGATTTCGCCAACGCGATCGAACATGAAGCCGACCGAACCGGTTTCACCCAAGGCGCCACCGTTCTTGGAGAAGTACGAACGAACGTTCGAGGCCGTGCGGTTGCGGTTGTCAGTCAGCGCTTCAACGATGACGGCAACACCACCCGGGCCGTAGCCTTCATAGCGGATTTCGTCATAGTTCTCAGCGTCGCCACCGGACGCCTTTTTCACTGCGCGTTCGATATTGTCTTTTGGCATCGACTGCGAGCGCGCATTGGTGATGGCCAAACGCAGACGTGGGTTAAACGCTGGGTCAGGCTGACCCATCTTGGCCGCCACGGTGATTTCGCGGGCGAGCTTCGAAAAGATCTTAGAGCGAATAGCATCGCTCTTGCCCTTGCGGTGCATAATGTTCTTGGCGTGGGAATGGCCAGCCATTCGTTACCTCGGCGAGAATTTGTAAAATCGGGCTGCTTATAGGGCCCGCGAGGGCAAAAATAAAGCGCCCGCCCCCGGTGTCACGGCAGCGAGCGCAGGTTTTTTAGGCCAAAAACAGTTTAGCCGGGGTCCTGCCTGTTCCAGATCGAATGATCGATCTTGCCATCGAGCTCAGGATAATCCGAGGCCTGGAAGGTTGGCACCTTCCCCGCCTTACGCTGATCAACATAGTCCTTGGTCAGTTTTGCAACCGTGCCGGAGAGCAGAACAATGGCGATCAAATTGATCGTCGCCATCAGCCCCATGGACGCGTCGGCCGCATTAAAGACCGTCGCCACGGTTTCAACAGAGCCCCAGATCACCATGCCCATAGCGGCCAAGCGCAGAACTGTAAGCGCAGGGAAATTGCCCAGCTTGAGGAAGGTCATGGCATTTTCGGCATAGGTGTAATTGCCGATGATGGAGGTGAAGGCGAAAAAGAAGATCGCAATGGCGATAAAGGCATTGCCGAACCCACCGATGTGAACAGTCATGGCGGCCTGGGTCAGCGGAGTGCCAGTCAACTCGCTGCCCGGAACCATAACCCCGGAAAGCAGAATAAGCAGCGCAGTTGCAGTACACACCAGAATGGTATCGATGAATACGCCCAGCGCCTGCACGAAGCCCTGCGATGAAGGGTGGTGTGGGTCAGGCGTTGCAACTGCGGCGATATTGGGCGCAGAGCCCATGCCGGCCTCGTTGGAAAAAAGACCACGCTTCACACCGTTGAGCATCGCGCCCGCGATCCCGCCACCAGCAGCTTCAAGACCGAACGCGCTGCGGACAATGAGGCCGAGCATGTCTGGCACCTCGGTGATGTGCATGGCCACGACCCAAAGCGCAACCAGAAGGTAGATACCGGCCATGATCGGCACGACCACTTGCGACACATAAGCGACGCCGCGAATACCGCCGAAAATCACGATGCCGGTCAGCACAGCCAGAGCAATGCCGACCCAGAGCTTATCGAAGCCGAATGCGCCCGCGGCAGCATCGGCGATTGAGTTGGCTTGAACGGCATTAAAGACCAGACCAAAGGCGAGGATCAGGCAGACCGAAAACAGAGCACCGGCCCACGGAGCTTTGAGGCCACGCGCGATATAAAACGCGGGCCCACCGCGATAATCGCCGTTTTGGTTTTTGATTTTATAGAGCTGAGCGAGCGTCGATTCAGAATAGGCCGTGGCCATGCCGAGGAGCGCAACCACCCACATCCAAAAGATAGCGCCGGGACCGCCAAGATAAAGAGCCACCGCGACACCGGCGAGGTTCCCCGTGCCAACACGGGATGCCAGTGAGGTGCAGAGCGCCTGAAAGGGTGTGATCCCGGCTTTGTCGTTGGCCTTTGAACCGACAACCGCTCGAAACATCTCACCGAAATGGAGAAACTGCACGAACCGGAGGCGGATCGTGAAGAATAAACCAACGGCAATAAGGCCATAAACGAGGACATAGCCCCAGAATATGTCGTTCAGAAAATTGATGATGGGATCAAGCATATACCCATTTCCCCCGTTAACGAGCCGCTGGTTAAAGCCGGACACAATCATCGAGGTAACGAGAACAGCGACTCACGGTTCCGTGAGTCGCTTATGCTAGTCTTTATGCGGGGAAGTCAGGCAATGCCTGAGCCAGTACGCCGCCAACCCGCAAAGGTGCAACGTAACGCGCCAGACCCGTCAGTGGGTCGGTCTCAACGGCGACGCCGCAGAGCGTGGCTTCACCATCTGCCGGAACAAATCGGCCAGTCGGTATACCACTGAGAAAGCGGTTTAGCGGTTCCTCATAATCACTGCCGATGACAGAGTCGAAATCTCCGCACATGCCAGCGTCGGCCATGAGCGCCGTGCCGCCACGCAAAATGCGGTGGTCGGAGGTGGGGATATGGGTATGTGTGCCAACCACGAGGGTGGCTCGACCATCCAAGAAATAGCCCATCGCCTGAATTTCCGACGTGGCCTCAGTGTGGAAGTCGACGAGAATAGCGTCGGCGACATGGCCGAGTGGCGCTTGCGCGATCGCCGCTTCAACCGCGCGGAATGGATCATCGATCGGGGGCATAAACACGCGACCGAGCGCGTTGACCACCAAGACGCGATGACCATTACGGCCTTCGACCATCATTGCGCCGCGGCCCGGAGTACCGGAGACATAATTGATCGGGCGCACCAAATTGGGTTCGCGCTCGATATAAGAAAGCGCTTCACGCTGATCGAAAGCATGGTCGCCAAGCGTGACAATGTCCGCGCCCGCGTCACGCAATGCGTTGTAATGGCCCTCAGTGAGACCGCGCCCATGGCTGGCGTTCTCGCCGTTGATGACCACGAAATCGAATTTGTATTCTTGGATCAAGCCCGGCAGGCGTTCGGTTATGGCATCACGTCCGGCCTTACCCATCACGTCGCCAAGAAAAAGCAGTCTCATAAAGTGTCTCCGAACATGCGCAGGCCAGTCTCTGCAATGACGGCATCTAGCGGCACGTCGTGGTCTAAGCGAGGTATCTCATCGAGCTCTTGAACCGCGTAGGCCAATCCAATGAGCCGTGGCTTTTTAGGTAGGGACGCAAGCGTCCGGTCGTAGTAACCACCGCCATATCCCAGACGCGTGCCTGTTTTGTCAAAGGCAACGAGCGGCAGCAATAGGACATCGGGTATCGCCCGTGGCGCAGTGCTGGGTGGCCCGAGGGTACCAAAACCGGCTTTTTCCAATGGAACATCAGGCTCCCAGAGCCTTAGATCGAGCGGCTGACTAGATGCTGTCACCACCGGCAAGATGACTTTTCCGCCCCGGTCGATCAGCGCCTTTAAGATCGGCAGGCAATCGAGCTCATCGCGCAGTGTCCAATACCCAGCGACGGTATCGGCGTCAGACATCAGCGATGATTGGAAAAAATGGGAAGCGACGGCCAATGCGGCATCCCGTCGATAGGCGGCACTCAACGCCGCGCGGGCGAGGTATACTTCCTGCCGCAGGTCTGACTTGATCTCATCAACGCTCAGCTGCGCCATCAAACCTCAGATATTTGTGCCGCCCAGGCCGTGGGAATTGCGATCCCGGGAACCTACTTACGTAGGTGGGCGCCGTATGTCCAAGCCCACGGGCCTGGTCAGGGACAGCTCCCTTAGGATCGATTAAGGCCCCGGGGATTCTGTGTCCTCACGCGCCGGGCAGCGCTTACACATATAGGCGCTTCCCACCGCGCTGCAAAGGCCACCATCGCGCTTTCAACGAGGTTGATAGCTCAATTCGCAACTGGCGCAGTTTGCTCCAGAACGCTGGCGATGCTCTCGATCGTCCGCGAAGCTTCATCGAGCTTCTGGGTAAACTTGCGCTCGGTCTGCTCAAGCTCTTCGGCAATGCCTTGCCCAGCCTCGGTCAAAAGCGCCACTTGCTCTTCAAGAGCGGCGATGCGTTTTTCCGCTTCCGTCAATTCGTCCATGACGGCAATGCCAGCCATGACCGTAAGACGGGTATCCCCGATTTCGCCGACGGCACCCTTAAGCGCTTCAACCTCAGCGTCAAAACGCTCGGCAAGCCGCATCAAATGACCCTGTTGACCTGCTTCACAAGCCATACGGTACTTACGGCCATTAATTTCAACATTGACCTCGGGCACTCAACTCTCCGTTTTTTGGAGCACGGACCGCACGGTTTCCATGGCTTCGACGAGACGACGCGACACTTCGTGTGCACCATCATCCAGCCGCTTCGCCTTTGCTGCCGTTTTATCGAGCTCAGTGGCAAGCCGCGCGCGTTCATGCACGAGCCGTTGGGTGTCCACTTCCATGCGCTGACGCCTCTGGATACGCCCATTAAGGTCGCGCAGGCTGGTTTCCAGTCTTTCTATTGCCCGGTTGAAACGGGCGTCGGCTGCTTGCAGCCCTTCTTGAAGTTCCGTCTCACTCATTGCCGGTACTGCCCTTTAGGCGCATCGTTTCGAGCACATAAACTTGGCCCACCCTACCCGGCATTGCAACCGAGTCGCCATCCATACCCCCTTATTTTGCAAGAAGAGGCGAACGTATTGCCCTAATGCCGACATTGACAGCCAAAGGGAACCTGTTATGGCTCAAAACCGCCTTGGGAGGGTGACATTTGCGTGCCCACTCCCACGTTTTCAGCCTTTTGAAAGAGCGGTCCGCCCCATGACGAACACAGCCCAGCAGAACGAATTGGCCAATGCCATCCGGTCTCTCTCCATGGATGCCGTCGAGAAAGCTAATTCTGGTCACCCAGGCCTTCCCATGGGCTGCGCGGATATCGCAACCGTGCTGTTCACAAAAATCATGAAGTTCGACGCCGCGGCGCCCCACTGGGCAGATCGCGATCGCTTCATTCTTTCGGCCGGTCACGGCTCGATGCTGCTCTACTCGTCGCTCTACCTTCTGGGCTATGAAGACATGACCATCGACCAGGTCAAGAACTTCCGCCAGATCGGCGCCAAGACCGCTGGTCACCCAGAATACGGTCACGCCACCGGCATCGAAACCACCACTGGCCCACTCGGCGCTGGTATCGGTAATTCTGTTGGTTTCGCTGTTGCAGAAGCCAAGCTCGCGGCCGAATTCGGCTCCGACCTTGTCAACCACTACACATATGTTCTTGCTGGTGACGGTTGCCTCATGGAAGGCATCTCCCAGGAAGCAATTTCCCTTGCTGGCCACCTCAAGCTCAACAAGCTGATCGTCATCTGGGACAACAACAGCATCACCATCGATGGCGCAGTGTCCAACGCCTGCTCCACCGACCAGATCGCGCGTTTCCAGGCTTCGGGCTGGAACACCATCGAAATCGACGGCCACGACCAGGCAGCCATTGAAGCGGCACTGATCGAAGCCAAGAAGTCGACCGACAAGCCAACCATGATCGCTGCCAAGACCGTCATCGGTCGCGGCGCGCCAAAGAAGGCGGGCACCGAAAAGGTTCACGGCGCTCCACTTGGCGCTGAAGAACTCGCTGGCGCCAAGGCCGCACTCGGCATCGACTACCCAGCCTTTGAAATCCCTGCTCATATCCTCGACACGTGGCGCGCCGCTGGCCAGCGCGGTGCAAACATCCGTGGCGATTGGGAAGCGACCCTTGCTGCCTCCGCGCATAAGGCCGAGTTCACCCGCCGTATGTCGGGCAAGCTCCCAACCGGTCTGGACGCAGCTTTCGCCGCCTACAAGCAGAAGCTTGCTGAAGACAAGCCAAAGGTCGCCAGCCGCAAGGCTTCGCAGATGGCTCTCGAAGTCGTCACCAAGAACGTGCCGGAAATTCTGGCTGGTTCGGCCGACTTGACCCACTCGAACCTCACCAACACCCCGGACACCGTGCCGTTCCAGGCGAACAACCGCTCTGGCAACTACATGATGTACGGTATCCGCGAGCACGAAATGGGTGCTGCCATGAACGGCGTCACCCTGCACGGCGGCCTGATCCCATACGGCGGCACCTTCATGGTCTTCACCGACTATGCTCGCCCAGCGATCCGCCTTGCTGCGCTGATGGAAATCCGTTCGATCTACGTCATGACCCACGACTCGATCGGTCTTGGTGAAGATGGCCCAACTCACCAGCCAGTGGAGCACTTGACCGCTCTGCGCGCGATCCCGAACCTCTACGTTTTCCGTCCAGCTGACGCCATGGAAACTGCAGAATGCTGGGAAATCGCTCTTGCTTCGCAGAAGACGCCGTCGATCCTCGCGCTGTCGCGCCAGAACCTTCCGGCGCTGCGCACCGAATATTCGGCTGAGAACAAGTCGGCTAAGGGCGCATACACCATCCTCGGCGATGCCAATGCAGACGCTGTCATCTTCGCGACCGGTTCGGAAGTTGCCATCGCTGTTGAAGCGCAGAAGGAACTGACCGCACAGGGCATTTCCGCTCGCGTCGTCTCGGTTCCGTCCATGGAACTCTTCAACAAGCAGTCCGATGCCTACAAGGCTGAAGTGATTGGTTCGGCTAAGGCACGCGTTGCTGTGGAAGCTGGCATTGAAATGAGCTGGAACAAGCTCCTTGGCGACAAGGGCCGCTTTGTTGGCATGAGCTCGTTCGGTGCTTCTGGCCCAATCGATGCGCTCTATGCCCACTTTGGCATTACGCCGAAGGCCGTTGTTGAAGCCGTCACCGCGCAGTTGTAACAGATCGGGACCTCCCTCCCAATCTTCCTTCTTTGGAGTTTAAAACTATGGCAGTTCGCGTCGCCATCAATGGCTTTGGTCGTATTGGCCGTAACGTTTTGCGCGCTATCATCGAGTCGGGCCGTACCGACATCGAAGTCGTAGCGATCAATGACTTGGGCCCGGTTGAAACCAATGCTCACCTGCTGCGCTTTGACAGCGTGCACGGTCGCTTCCCTCATGAAGTGAAGGTGGATGGCGACACCATCGACGTTGGTCGTGGCCCAATCAAGGTCACCGCAGAGCGCGATCCGGCGAACCTGCCGCACGCCGCAATGGGCGTCGACATCGCTCTTGAGTGCACCGGTATCTTTACCTCGAAGGAAAAGGCATCGGCTCACCTCAAGGCCGGCGCGAAGAAGGTGATCATCTCGGCTCCGGGCGACGGCGCTGACAAGACCATCGTTTACGGCATCAACCACGCCAGCCTGACCAAGGATGACGTGGTGATCTCGAACGCATCGTGCACCACCAACTGCCTGGCGCCAGTCGCCTATGTGCTGCACAAGGAATTCGGCATTGAGAAGGGGATGATGACCACCATCCACTCCTACACCGGTGACCAGCCGACCCTCGACACCATGCACAAGGATCTCTATCGCGGCCGCGCAGCTGCGCTCTCGCAGATCCCAACCTCGACCGGCGCTGCTAAGGCGATCGGTCTGGTTCTGCCAGAACTCGCTGGTAAGCTCGACGGTGTTTCGGTTCGTGTACCAACCCCGAACGTATCCTGCGTCGACTTCAAGTTCATCGCGTCGCGCGATGTAACGGCCGAAGAAATCAACGCTGCGATCAAGAAGTACGCCGATGGCGAACTCAAGGGCGTTCTCGGCTACACCGAAGTTCCAAACGTCTCGATCGACTTCAACCACGATCCGCACTCCTCGACCATGGCTCTGGATCAGACCAAGGTACTGGGCGGCAACTTCGTGTCGATCCTGTCCTGGTACGACAACGAATGGGGCTTCTCCAACCGTATGTCCGACACCGCAGTGGCACTGGCAAAGACCCTTTAAGGGCTCGTCAGACAAACTATTTAAGGGCGTCCCTCGGGGCGCCCTTTTTGTTTGAGCGCCACCGGGTGACAAAATGAGAACCCACGTGCCATCCTCACCCAGAGGGACAGGACGATGACGCTCAATCGCACGATTGCTTGGAAAGGGCTTGAGCTTGATACGCTCGAACATGCCCACGTAATTTTCAACGGACGCGACACCCGCATTCGCGGCACGATCATTGGCCCCGACTTTGGCCTGTTTTATCGGCTCGACATTGACGGTGCAGCGCGTGTTCGTGCCGCAAAAATCGAACACACCAATGGCGGCTTGCTCGAACTTTTCTCAGACGGCCTCGGCAATTGGAGCGACAATCGCGCCGAGCCCGTCGCCGCGCTCAAAGGGTGTCTCGATCTCGACATCTGGCCCACCCCGATGACCAATTCCCTGCCCCTCTGGCGGCTGGAGCCGGAGGTGGGCGCGCCACAGCACCTAGCCCTCGTCTATATCGACGCTACAGACCTCAGCTTCAGCCGTGTCGAGCAGATTTACACCAAGCTCTCCGACACAGCTGCGCGCTTTCAATCTGCCCAGACCGACGCTGAAATCACCCTCGATGCTGATGGTTTGGTGGTCAACTATCCGGGCTTGTTCAAATCGATAGACTAGTGTGCATGTTTCGCCCTTCCGCCAAACGTGCCACTCTGCTACCCAGCGGCCACACACTCGGAGCAGCACCATGAGCGATAGTTTCAAGACCCTGGATGAACTCGATCTGACCGGCAAGCGCGTGCTGCTGCGAGGCGATCTCAACGTTCCGGTTGCAGACGGCAAGGTCACAGATGCGACCCGTATCGAACGCTTGGTCCCGACCATCCGCGAAATCGTCAAGCGCGATGGCAAGGCTATCATCCTCTCTCACTTCGGCCGTCCGAAGGGCAAGGTTGATCCTGAATTCTCGCTTGAGCAGGTCTGTGAAGCTGTTGCCAATGTCACCAAGCTTCCAGTTGGCTTCATTGCTACCGATTGGATCGATGTGTCTGAAGCAGGTGCCGCGATCGACGATGCGCCAGAAGGCTGCGTCCTGATCCTCGAAAACACCCGCTTCCACCCAGGCGAAGAAGAAAACGACGTCGAACTGGCCGAGCGCATGGCCAGCCTTGGCGATGTTTATGTCAATGACGCCTTCTCGGCTGCGCACCGCGCCCACGCCTCGACCGAAGCCCTAGCGCGCCTCCTGCCCGCTGCAGCCGGTCTTGCGATGCAGGCCGAGCTTGAAGCGCTTGAAGCCGGCCTCGGCAAGCCAAAGAAACCGGTCGTTGCCATTGTTGGCGGTGCTAAAGTCTCTTCCAAGATCGACCTGCTGGAAAACCTCGTTTCCAAGGTGGATGCCCTCGTTATCGGCGGCGGCATGGCCAACACCTTCCTTTACGCACAGGGTCTGGGCGTTGGTAAGTCGCTTTGCGAAAAGGACCTTGCCGATACCGCCCGCCGCATCATGGAAAAGGCCGACAAGGCCAATTGCGCCATCATCCTTCCTATCGACGCCGTCGTCGCTTGGGAGTTCAAGGCAAACACGAAAACCATGCTGTATGGCGTCGATGCCATTGCTAACGACGGCATGATCCTCGACATCGGCCCGTCCTCGGTTGAGCGCATCAATGCAGCTATCGACGACGCAAAAACCGTCATCTGGAACGGCCCAGTGGGCGCGTTTGAAATCGCGCCCTTCGATACAGCAACAGTCGCTATCGCCAAACATGTCGCTAAGCGCACTCATGATGGCCACTTGGTCTCAGTTGGTGGTGGCGGTGACACGGTCTCCGCGCTTGCTCACGCTGGCGTCAAGGATCAGCTGACCTATGTCTCGACCGCTGGCGGTGCCTTCCTTGAATGGATGGAAGGCAAGCCTCTGCCAGGCGTTGAAGCGCTTAAGAAGTAAGAATTTAGGCCGGGACCACTCCCGGCCTTTTTCTTTTGATTGTTAGAACGTCATCGTCGCCGGATCGAAGCCGATGCGGCCGCCAGCTTCGTCTAGGGCGTTGATGGCCGCCATCGCTTCGGCATCAAGCGCAAAGTCGAACACGGCAAAATTCTCAATAATGCGGCTCGCTGTCACCGATTTTGGGATGACATTGAGGCCGCTGTCCAAATGCCAGCGAATAATGATCTGCGCAGGGGTTTTGCCATACCGCTTGGCGATTTCCGCAATCACCGGATTATCAAGCTGCTGACCTTGTCCCAAAGGACTCCAGCTCTGAGTAATGACGCCAAGCTTCTCGTGAAGAGCCCGCAGTTCACGCTGTTGGAACTTTGGATGTAGCTCGATCTGGTTGATCACCGGCACGACGCCAGTGGCATCAATGATCTCGTTCAAAAAGCCAGTCGTAAAATTCGACACACCAATGGAGCGCGCCTTGCCCGTCTGTTGGATATCTATGAGCGCCTTCCAGCTCTCAACATACTTGCCGCGAAAGGCTGACGGGGCATGGATAAGATAGAGGTCGACATAGTCGGTGCCCAGTCTGTCTAGGCTCGCATCGAGCGCGCGAAACGCACTGTCATAACCCTGGTCCTCATTCCAGAGCTTGGTGGTCAGAAAGATATCCTTTCGCTCCACCCCGCTTTGGCGCATGCCTTCACCAACGCCATTTTCATTGCCGTAGATGGCCGCCGTGTCGATATGACGGTATCCAGAGCGCAGAGCCGTGGCGACAGCATCCACAGCCACATCATCGGGGGTTTTCCACACGCCCAGACCAATCTGGGGAATAATGTAGCCGTCGTGGAAAGTCTGGGTCGGTGCAGTGGTCATTTGGATCCCTCGATGCGCGTCTTTCATCTCGACGAGAGATGTAGTGTTTTGCCACGTCATCGCAAGGCCAACGCCCACTACCATACTAGATTAGCCTTTCGTCTAATAACCACAGGTCTAATCGAAAGCAGAAGTCCAAAAGTCTAATGTCGCCTCAAGTTCCCAACTGAGGTGCACACGATGACGAAGTCCCTTAACGCGATTGCGCAGAAACTTATGACGCCCGGACAGGGCATTCTTGCTGCCGACGAGAGCGAAGGCACTATCGGCAAGCGTTTTTCAAAGATTAACCTGCCGAATACTCTCGAAATGCGCCGCGACTACCGCGAAATGCTCTTTGGCGCGTCCGATGCCATGCGCAACTATATTTCCGGTGTCATCCTCACCGAAGAAACTCTCAAGCAAGAAGCGGCAGACGGCACACCGTTCCGCGCTATTCTGGCTGATGGCGACGTTATCCCGGGCATTAAGGTCGACCGCGGCGCGTTCCCCATGCCCGGTGAGTCTGGCGAAAAGATCACCGAAGGTCTGGATGGCCTGCGTCAGCGCCTGGAAGAATACGCCAAACTCGGCGCAGGCTTTGCCAAGTGGCGCGCTGTGATCACCATCAACGACATCGCTCCAACCCGCAACAACATCCGCGCGAATGCGCACGCTCTGGCCCGCTATGCCGTGCTCTGCCAGGAAGCTGGTATTGTGCCAATCGTTGAGCCAGAAGTTGTCGGCGACGGCGAACCCGGCAATCACTCGCTGGAGCGCTGTGCGCAGGTCACCGGCGACGTTCTCGAAAACGTCTTCAAGGAACTCCGCCTTGCCGGTGTTGACCTTGCTGGCATGCTGCTCAAGCCAAACATGATCCTGCCGGGCATCAACTCCCGCGACCGTCCGAGCGTCGAAGAAGTGGCAAAGCGCACTGTCGAAGTCCTGCGCGACCACGTTCCTGCGGCCGTTCCGGGCATTGCCTTCCTCTCCGGCGGTCAGACCGACGAAGAAGCAACAGCCCACCTCTCTGCCATGAACCAGATCAGTGGCAAGCCTTGGCCAATGACCTTCTCCTACGGCCGTGCTTTGCAGAACGTTGCACTGCGCACCTGGGCAGGCCGTCGTGAGAACTTCATGGCAGCGCGTACCGCTTTTGCACACCGCGCCCACATGAACTCGCTCGCTGCACTGGGTCAGTGGAATAACGCTGTAGATCGCGCAGCTTAACGCTCCGCATCACTGTGGATTTGGGCGCGCGTCGACTGGATCGATGCGCGCCTTATTTATTGCACCATTGCGCCAACCCGCTCTCATCCCCTATGTGAGGCATGCCTGCACCTCGCCACATTGGCGATGAAGGCAACAATGCTTTGCAGTATCGGAAATGCCCATGGCGCCGCAGCTCTATCTCATCACCCCGGCCAATCCGGATGTCGCCCAGTTTCCGCGCCAGCTGATGGCTGTGCTGACCGGCCCCGAAATTGCAGCCATTTTGGTGCAGCGCGGCACGCTTTCTGACGCCGATTATGCCAAGTTCGTTGCCAGCCTCGTTCAGGTCGGACAGGCAGCAGGCGCAGCTGTTCTGGTCGAAAACGACGCCAAGCTCGCTAAAAAGCTCGACGCCGATGGCGTGCATATTTCGACCGGGGACGTTGAAGACATTGAGGAGGCGATCAAGCTCCTCAAGCCTCAGGGCATTGTTGGCGCCGGACACATCCGCACGCGCCACGACGCCATGAGCTTTGGCGAAATGGACGTCGACTATGTCTTCTTTGGCCCGATTGGCGACAAAGCCGACCCACAAGCCGCTGAACTCAGCGCTTGGTGGGCAGAAGCTTTTGAGGTTCCCGCTGTTTTTTCGAACCCGAGTGCAGAGGCGGGCGACGCTGCCGCAACTTTGGCGGAATTTATTGCAGTGTCTGATAGCGTATGGTCCGCCGCTGATCCTGCAGCGGCTTTGGCTGCTATTGATCGTGCCCTTCGGGAGACAGAATGATCCGCACATCGCGCCTTTTCGCCTTAGCGCTGCTCGCCCTGCCCCTCCCCGCTTTCGCGCAGGATGCAGAACCGGCTGAGCCAGCGCAGGCCTCTGTTGCTGAAGAGGCCGCACCACCGGCCTCTCCCATGCCCGGCGCGATTGAGATCAATAACTCCATATTCGGCTCCACGCGCGAACCCGACTATGCCTATGGCGCGTTCCAGCGCGGCTATTATCTAACCGCTCTCGAGCTCGCCCTGCCACGCGCTGAAAAGGGCGATGGCGCAGCGCAAACGCTCATTGCCGAAATTTATTCCAAAGGCCTAGGCGTGGCACAAAATGCTGAGCGCGCTCGCGGCTGGTATGAACTCGCGTCCCGCTCGGGCGACCGCCTCGCGACGTTTGAGCTCGGCATGCTGTACCAGCAGGGAATCGGTGTTGAGAAAGATCGCGCCAAGGCTGCCGAACTGTTCAAAATGGCTGCGGACGCTGGTTATGCTCCCGCCAAATATAATATGGCGCTCTTGCATGTTGAGGGCATTTACGCCGAACCCAACATGAGCAAAGCGGCTGGTCTTATGAAAGAGGCCGCCGACGCTGAACTGCCCGAAGCCTTTTATGATTATGGCACCATGCTCATCGAAGGCGTTGGCGTTCTGCCCAATGCCGTTGAGGGCGCAGAGTTCATCAAGCGCGCAGCAGAAGAAAATCTGGTTTCGGCTCAGATCGACTACGCGACCCTGCTCTATCTCGGTCAGGGTGTTGATCGCGATCTTGAAGAAGCAGCGCGCTGGTACGGACGCGCCGCCGATAGCGGCAGCGCTGTCGCACAGAACCGCTACGCCAAGCTTCTTGCCGTTGGCGAAGGAATATCACTCGATCTTGAAGAAGCGGCAATGTGGCGCTCTTTGGCGCGCCGCCAGGGCTTTACGGACCCTTCATTGGACCGACTTCTCGTATCGATCCGCCCTGAGGCTTTGGCACGGGCTGAGGAGCGTGCTCGCTTCTGGCCGTTGCCGGCGCCGAGTTCAACCGCCAGCGCCACTGTTGAGGCCATCGAGCCCATTGGTGAGGTTTTACCCACCACTCTTGATCCCGAAAATGCACCAAGCCTCGTGGTGGATCCGGCGGTCGAGACTGAACAAGCTGCGCCGGGACAAGATGATGCGGGCCAAGACCCTTGAACCGCGCCCCGTTCTGAGGCAATAAGCCCGCCACACATTTATTTTGCGGCGGAGCTTTTCTCCTTCTGCACTGGTTCCATCCACACGGGCCCGATGCATTTAATCCGCATGAGCTAGCGAGCAAATCCGATATGGCGCGTTCCGCCCTTCTAAACGTTATGGTCAGCGCGGCCATTAAAGCCGGTAAATCCCTCACCCGCGACTTCAACGAAGTCGAAAATCTGCAGGTCTCCCGCAAGGGCCCAGCAGACTTTGTTTCCAAGGCCGATCTTCGCGCCGAACAAATCATCTATGATGAACTGCGCAAGGCCCGCCCATCCTATGCCTTCTTGATGGAAGAAGGCGGCGAAGTTGCAGGTACCGACGGCCAGCACACTTGGATCGTTGACCCGCTCGATGGCACAACCAACTTCCTACACGGCATTCCACTGTTCGCAGTCGCCATCGCGCTGCAGCGCGGCGACGACATTGTCGCTTCGGTGATTTACAACCCAGTGCTCGACGAACTCTACACCGCCGAAAAGGGTGGTGGCGCATGGCTTGCTGATAAGAAGCGCCTGCGCGTTGGCGCGCGTCGCCACCTTGCTGACGCTGTCGTCTCCACAGGCATCAAGACTCAGGGCACTTCTAACGACGTTCTCCAGATCAAGCAGGTAGCGTCGATCAATGCTGCCGTTGCCGGCATTCGCCGCTCCGGCTCGATCTGCGTTGATATGGCTTGGCTCGCAGCAGGTCGTTTCGATGCCCTCTGGGAAGCTGGCCTTAAGCCATGGGACGTGGCTCCGGGTCTCCTGCTCGTCAAGGAAGCCGGTGGCGTTGTTTCGGACTACGCCGGTCAGCCTGGTTCGGTTGCCAACGGTCAGCTCGTGGCTGGCAACGAAACCCTGCAGCCTTTGCTGCTCAAGGCTCTGCGCCCAATCCACTAAGTTTAGCCAAACTGATTTTCAGCCCTCGCCCAGCGTTTTAGCGCCCGGCGGGGGCTTTTGTTTGTGCGGGCCAAGAAATCCAGTTTGTGGATTGAGAAATCCTTAACCTTACGAGTTGTCACGCATCGCTAGCCCCTCTAGTCTTTGCCATGCCTGATTTGCGGCGTAAGGGGCGTGAATGTCGATGAGCCAAGGATATGATCCCTATCACCTAGCAAGCCCGGGTGTGTATCTGGTCAAGATCGTGATCTTCCTGATCCTAGTGGGCTTGGTTGCCGCCATTCTGGCCGGACAAATCATCAGCTTCTTCTGGGCAAACCCGTTCATCAACTCGATGATCTTTTTTGCTCTCGCAATCGGCATTTTCCTAAGCTTCCGTCAGGTCATCCGCCTCTTCCCAGAAGTGAAGTGGGTGAACTCGCTTCAAGACGGTACGCAGGCCAATGTACGTACGCCAGTACTGCTCGCCCCGGTTGCAGGGCTGCTGCGCGAACGCATTGGCGAAGCGGTTATCACGCCGTCGTCCATGCGCTCGATCTTGGATTCGGTGGGAAATCGCCTCGATGAGGCCAAAGACACCTCACGCTATTTGACGGGTCTTCTGGTCTTTCTGGGGCTAATGGGCACGTTTTACGGCCTCTTAGAAACCGTCAGCTCCGTTGCTGGCGTTATCAATGCTCTTGATGTGACTTCCGCCGACAGCGCCTCGCTCTTTTCCAACCTCAAGGAGGGCCTCGCCGCCCCTCTTGGCGGCATGGGCACGGCGTTCTCGTCATCGCTCTTTGGCCTTGCAGGATCGCTGATCCTCGGCTTCCTCGACCTTCAAACCAGTCAGGCTCAGAACGCCTTCTACACCGATCTGGAAGACTGGATGACGTCCATGACCGAGTTGGATCACCCTGTTTCGGCCATGCAGGCCAATGCGGGCGGCCCGGACATGCAGGCCATGTTCGATAAGCTTGGCGCCAATATGCAGAACGCCAATTCCTCGCAAAACGCCATTCGCGCCATGGCCGAACTGGCGCGCGGCATTGATGGCCTCGTCAAACACATCCGCACCGAGCAAGACGATTTGCGCGCCCATATTCTGGAGCAAGGCGAAACCAACAAAAAGCTGCGCGATTTGTTGGAAGCCATGACCAAAGAGCTCGACAACGAGCGGCGGAACTAAGCCATGCCGGGAGCCCGCTCGCGTCGCAGGCAAGAGGCCAATTACTGGCCGGGGTTCGTAGACGCCCTATCGAGCCTTCTGCTCGTCATCATTTTTATGCTGTCGCTGTTCATGCTGACTCAGTTCTTTCTGGGGCAGGAGATTCAGGGGCGCGATACGGCACTCGCTCGCCTCAACTCCCAGATTGCCGAACTGACCGAGCTCTTGCAGCTTGAGCGTGCCAATTCCGATGATTTGCTGGGCCAAATCTCCGTCATCACCGCAACACTCGCTTCCGCCGAGAACGAAAACCAATCGCTGAACTCACGCCTCGCCGGAATCGGCGCGGGTCTCGGCGACAAGGACGACGCCATCGCAGGGCTGCAATCGGAGCTGCTGGCGGCCGAACAACTCTCCGACGAGGCCAACGCGCAGGTCGCCCTGCTCAACCAGCAGTTGGCCGCTTTGCGCACTCAGATTGCCGCGCTCGAAAACGCGCTCAACGCCTCTGAGGCTCGCGATACAGAATCGCGCACGCAGATTGCCGATCTTGGCCGTCGCCTGAACCTTGCACTGGCCCAACGCGTGCAGGACCTATCGCGCTATCGCTCTGATTTCTTTGGTCGCTTGCGCCAGATTCTTGAAGGTCGCGCCGACGTTCGCGTTGTTGGAGACCGCTTCGTCTTCCAATCCGAAGTTCTGTTTGACGCGGGTCAGGCCACTCTAGGCGAAGACGGACTGCCCGATCTTGATGCTCTAGCCGACGCCATCCTGCAGCTTGAAGACGAAATTCCACCCGATATTAACTGGGTCCTGCGCATCGACGGCCATACCGACAAGCGCCCGATTTCCAACGCCCGCTTCCCCTCGAACTGGGAATTGTCAGCCGCGCGCGCCATTTCGGTCGCCCAATATCTGGTTTCGCGCGGCGTTTCGCCAAATCGCTTGGTTGCCGCTGGCTTTGGTGAATTCACCCCGCTCGATGAGGGTGAGACCGACGACGCCTACCGCCGCAACCGCCGTATTGAGTTCAAACTAACGGAGGGGTGAGAGTTTCTCTCTCCCCTTCAAATCATGGGCGAGAGCTAAACGGCTTAACCTTAACAGCTTTTCATGGCGGTGCTGTCTGAGATCGACCGCGCCACAAAAAAGCCCGGATTCCCGCCACATCCCAGCCTCAATAGGACAAGATTAACCATAGCAGCAAACTCGCTTTTAAGAATAAGAGCGGTAAATGCCCTGCTTAAGTTTAAAGCCTTCTTGAGGAGCCGCTCGTGGCCATCTCTGCACCCATCTCTAATGTAATGCGCGCTGCTGCCATGATGCTTTTCGTCGTGGTGTTGGCAGCGTGCTCGCGCTCTGCAACTGACAATGTTGGCCTGACCGGCGTTGGTAATACAGGTCCGGGCGGCGGCGCCCCTGGCAGCCAGCAGGAATTCATCGTCACCGTTGGCGACCGTATTTTCTTCACCACCGACTCGAGCTCTCTGACTCCAGAAGCCATGGCGACCCTCGACAAGCAGGCGCAGTGGCTCAACCAGTATCCGAACTACCGCGTCATGATCGAAGGCCATGCCGACGAACGCGGCACCCGTGAATACAACATTGCACTTGGTGCACGTCGCTCCAACATCGTGGTCAACTACCTCGTCTCCAAGGGCGTTGGTGCGCAGCGCATCACCAGCCAGTCTTTCGGCAAGGAACGCCCAGTTGCAATTTGTAACGACATCTCCTGCTGGTCGCAGAACCGCCGTGCGGTAACCGTCGTCCAGTAAGCTAAAGGCCTCTCCTCTCGAGGAGAATGCCACTGACCCAGTGAAAACTGGAGGTAAAAGCGCCCAAAACCAGAAATGGTTTGGGCGCTTTCTTTTTTTTGGCACGATTGGGGTTTATCGACACATATTGATACCCATTTAATCCGCATCGGCGGCGACACTCGGAGGCTAGGGTAACCTTGTTCAAAACTAAGAAATTCGGAAGGGCGGCGCTTTGCGCACTGGGGCTAAGCCTCGGCGCACAAGCCGCACAAGCGCAGACCTCTCTGCCCGCTGCCGAACTCGGCGGCCTCTCCTACAACAATAATGGCGGCCGCATTCTGGTAGCGCAATCGAACGACGCGCAGTCGATGGTTCGCATTCAGCAGCTCGAAGAACAGATCCGCACCCTGAACGGGCAGATTGAAGGCCTCACCTTCCAGCTGACCCAGCTGCAGGAAATGCTGAACCGCTTCCAGGAAGACGCTGAGTTCCGTTTCCAGCAATTAGAAGGCGGTGACTCGGGAAACTCTGAAGCGGCAACCCGCTCGGGCAGCGTGATGCAGCCCCAGGCGTTGCCGCAGGACCCAGCCACTAACGAAGAAGCAGCCCCGCTGACCGACATTCCCGAGCAAGGCGTTAAGCCTCTCCCGGGCGAGCAGGAATTTGACCCCACCTTTGGCGACGAAAGTGCTGTCGACGAGCTCGGCAATTCTGCCGATCCGCTCGTTGGTACCGGCCAGAATGGCGGGATCAACTTGGCGACCGGTCAACCCCTTGATCTCAGCTATAACCCCACAGCCAAAACCGGCAATGCTGACGCCGATGCACAGTTTGCGGCAGCCCGTCAGGCTCTTGAAACTGGCGATTACGAATTTGCCGAAGACCAGTTCAAACAGTTCCTCGAACTATACCCAGACAACCCAAATCTCGCCGATGCGTCGAGCGGATTGGGTAAAGCCATGATCGCGCGCGGCGGCTATACCGAAGCTGCCGATGTGCTGGTCACCGCCTATGAAAAGCACCAGAGCAGCCCAGTTGCTCCGGAATTGCTGATGAACCTCGGCGTGGCATTGGCTGGTGTCGGTGAACGCGAAACCGCGTGCCGGACATTCGGCGAGGTCCGCTCACGCTATCCCAATACCGGTCAAACGTTCCAGACGAGCCTGTTGCAGGCCAATTCGCAGGCGCAATGTCCGCCAGTCTGACGCCGGATTTTACCAACTCCACCGTGCTGGCGCAGCTTTTTGCGCCAGCAGCGTTTGAGAAAACCATCGGCCTAGCGGTTTCCGGCGGTGCGGATAGCCTAGCTCTGATGATCTTGGCGCACCGCTGGGTACAAAGCGCGCCCCGCACACCAAAACTCATCGTTTATAGTCTCGATCATGATCTTCGCCCAGAAGCCGCGGCCGAGGTCGAGATGGTACTACGTGAGGCGGCGCGCTTGGGCCTGACCGCGCGGGCTCTAAAGTGGACTGGTGAAAAGCCAGAAACCGGCATTTCCGAAGCGGCACGAGCGGCCCGCTACGGGATTATCGGCGCAGCAATGATAGAGGATGGGGCAACCCTACTTCTCACTGCGCACCATCGCTCCGACCAAGCCGAAACCGTTCTCATGCGCCTCGCGCACGGCAGCGGCATCGAGGGCCTACGCGGCATGGCGGCTCGCTCGCAAGTTGAAGGCATCACTGTATTCCGCCCGCTCTTGGAGATTGACCCCAAGCACCTCATTGCCCTCGTCAAGCAAGAAGCCATGACAGCCGTGCAAGACCCAACAAATGAGGACACCAGTTATGAACGCGTGCGCTGGCGCAAGCTCCTGCCTGCACTGGCCGCTGAGGGCCTAGACGGGGCAGCACTCTCCCGCTTCGCCCAGCGCATGGCCGAGACCGATCTTGCAATCGGGCAAATGGCTGATGCAGCTTTTGACGAACTCGTTGATCTCGATGGCTTTGGCGCCGCCACCATTTCACGCGACGCCTTTACCGCTCTCAGCCCGGCCATCGGTCGGCGCATGCTTTCGCGCGTGCTCACCATCGTTGGTGGTCGTCAGAAACCGCGCGCTTTGGGGCAAGTCGATCGTCTCTACGATTCGATCATTGCCAATACACTGCAGCGCGCCGCGACCGCCCTTGGCGCCGTTGCTCGTGTCCGCGAAAAGACCCTTGTCATTTCGCGCGAACCCGGCCGTACATTGCCCGCAGACGCGTTTCTTGAGCCGAATGGCGTGCTCACTTGGGACGAGCGTTTCCTCTATACCAATCTCTCGACCGACAAGTGTTTCACCGCTTCAGTATCGGAATTTTTGCCCCGCCACCGCATTGAAACAGTGCTTGGTGCCAAAGTAACCGCCCCATCGGAAGCCATTCGAACCACTCCCATTCTGCGCGACGAGGCAGGAAACGTGGTCGCATTGGGCGGATGGTCGTTTGATGATCGAATTAAGGTCGAAATTCTTGTCGATTGATCGTTCTAAAGTCCAAAGAATCCTGATTTCATCCGCCACAGAAATCCTATAGACCCTTGGCCCAATTTGAGGCTTTGTTCCCAGGGAGCGCCCACTGCAATGACTACCCCCGATACAGACCGGTTCAGCCATGATGCCGGCATCCTTGCGCAGGCCCTGCCCTATATGCAGCGCTATGAAGGCAAAACCGTCGTTGTGAAATACGGCGGCCACGCCATGGGCGATGCCGCACTGGGTCAGGCCTTTGCGCGCGACATCGCGCTGCTCAAGCAGTCCAAGGTTAATCCGATCGTGGTTCATGGGGGTGGACCACAGATCGCCTCGATGCTGAAAAACCTCGGCATCGAATCCAAGTTCGAAGGCGGCCTTCGTGTCACCGACAAGCGCACCATGGAAATCGTGGAAATGGTGCTGGCCGGTTCGATCAACAAAGAGATCGTCGCCACCATCAATGCTGAAGGCGAATGGGCCATCGGCTTGAGCGGTAAGGACGGCAACATGGTTTTCGCCAAAAAGGCGGTAAAGACCATGATCGACCCAGACAGCAATATCGAGCGCGTGCTCGACCTGGGTTATGTCGGTGAACCCGTTGAAGTCGATCGCACCCTGCTCGACCTGCTGGCCCGCTCGGAGATGATCCCGGTCATCGCTCCGGTTGCTCCGGGCCGCGACGGCAATACCTACAACATCAACGCCGACACCTTCGCGGGCGCCATTGCTGGCTCGCTCGGTGCTAAGCGCCTGCTGTTCTTAACCGACGTGCCGGGCGTTCTCGACCGCGATGGTAAGCTCATTCCAGAATTGACCGTTCGCGAAGCCAAGGCGCTCATCGCCGATGGCACTATTTCGGGCGGCATGATCCCCAAGGTGGAAACCTGCCTTGACGCGCTCGACAGCGGCGTTGAAGGCGTCGTGATCCTAAACGGCAAACAGCCACACGTCGTTCTCGTCGAGCTGTTCACCGAGTTCGGTGCCGGCACGCTGATCGTTCGCTAACCTGTTTCAACGGCCGCCGGTGACGTACTGGCGGCCGTTCCTCGTTGCATAGGCGAACTCCGCGACCATCGTGCTTCGGGCACACACCGTCGGGCGCTCTGGCAATTTCCAACTCTAAATACTGTGAGAATCTCGGCCTTGCCCGCGCTGATCACGTAACCGTGACGATCCGCCATCCCAGCGGCGCAATTGACATTTAGCGCACGGAAGCGTCCATCAAACGCACGCGCTGGAGCCATATTGATGACCGACTACGTCCGTAAGATCCTTTCCTCCTCAGTCTACGAAGCTGCTATTCAAACGCCGCTCGAACAGATGGAATTGCTATCGGCCAAGCTCGGACGCCAGATCCTCGTTAAACGCGAAGACCTACAGCCCGTATTCTCATTCAAAATCCGCGGCGCGCATAACCGCATCGCCAATCTCACCGAGGAAGAGAAAGCGCGCGGCGTCATCTGCGCCTCCGCTGGCAATCACGCTCAAGGCGTTGCCCTCTCCTCAACCCGTGCGGGCATCCGATCGGTCATCGTCATGCCCACCACTACCCCACTGATCAAGGTCAACGCGGTCAAACGGTTGGGCGGTGAAGTGGTTCTGTTTGGCGATGGTTTTGACGCTGCTCGCGCGCAGGCAGAAATCCTCGCGGAACGCCACGGCTATGTCTTCGTCCACCCCTTCGACGATCCCGACGTGATCGCAGGGCAAGGCACAGTTGGCCTCGAGATTATGCGCCAGCACCCGCACGACCTCGGCGCGATTTACGTGCCTGTGGGTGGTGGTGGTCTGGCCGCAGGGATTGCGCTCTTGGTCAAATTCCTCAACCCAGATGTCAAAGTTATTGGTGTCGAGCCAGAGGAAGCCGCCAGCATGAAGGCGGCGATTGAAGCCGGCCATCCTGTGCCGCTCGATCAGGTCGGCCTCTTTGCTGATGGCGTCGCTGTGCGCCAAGTGGGCGAGGAAACTTTCCGTATTTGTCGCGAGCTGCTCGATGGGATCGTCACTGTTTCGGCTGATGAAATCTGCGCGGCCATCAAGGACATTTTCGATGACCATCGCGCTATCACTGAACCAGCTGGCGCCTTGGCCTTGGCAGGGCTCCGCCGCGACATTGAGAATGGCACCGCCCCCGCAACCGGAGCTCTGATCGCCGTCAACTCTGGCGCCAATGTCAATTTTGATCGCCTACGCTATGTCGCCGAACGCGCCGAAATCGGCGAACGCGCCGAGGCCTTGCTGGCCGTGACCATTCCCGAACAGCCCGGCAGCTACCGCTCCTTCATTCGCCAGATAGGCGCACGCGCTGTGACGGAGTTCAACTATCGCTATGCGCAGGGCGACAAGGCCCGAATTTTCGTTGGCGTCAAACTCGCCCGCGGTGATGCCGAGAAGGCCGACATCATCTCCCATCTCGTGGCGCAAGGATTGGCCGTGACCGATCTCACCGACAATGAAGTGGCCAAGCTTCACGCTCGCCATATGGTGGGTGGCCGCGTCGGTGGACTGAACAATGAGATGGTGTTCCGCTTCCAGTTTCCAGAACGGCCAGGCGCACTGCTGAAATTCCTTGAGGGCCTCAACGATGAGTGGAACATCACCCTATTCCACTATCGCAACCATGGCTCGGACTACGGTCGCGTTCTGGTGGGTGTCGAAGTCCCGGCGGAAACGCGGGAAAGCTTCTTTAGCCATATCGATGAGATTGGTTTCCCTTATTGGGACGAGACCGAAAATCCAGCTTATAAGCAATTTTTGCATCTGGCTTAGGCAAAGCACCGGGCACCGCCCCGTTTGGGTCGCATTTCTGTCAGACTAGCTTTGCTACAAGTCATACGAAGACAACGATACGGTTTTGCAGCGGCGGTGCAGCCCTGCGCATTCACTCAGAAGGGACACAGCTCATGCTCGGCACTATCAAGACGGCCACCGCATTACTGGCAACAAGCGTTACGGCACTGATTGTCGCCCAGCCTGCTCTCGCTTTCGAGGCCGATGCCGTGCTCGAGCGCTTCAGCGCTGTCATGGAATATTCGGGCAGCAAGATTACTTTTGGCCCAGCAACGGTGAACGGCGATACGATTACCGTCGAAGGCGCCACCATGGATGTGCCCGGCGAAGATCCTATCGTATTCGACCAGACGATCACCTTCTCCGGCGTGGCCGAAGGCAGTGGCGGCAATTTCACGATCGAATCCGTTTCGATCCCTGATTTGGAAGTTGCTGAAGGCTCCAAGAAGTCTCAGACGAACGTTACCCTCAAAGACATCAAGGCCTCCGACATTTGGCTCCCGCCGCCAGGCGAAGTGACCGCCGCTCATGTCGTGCAATCGTTCGGCTCAATCAGCACCGGCCCACTGACCGTGATTACGAACGGCACAACCGTTCTCACCTACGATAGTCTGCTTGCGAAGTACGACTTTGGCTTCGATAGCGCCGACGTTCTCGAAACCGTTGATAGCACTTTCACAATCGCCAACATTCAGGCTGACCTAGAGCCGCTCAAGGCCGAAGATCCAGCAGCCGCCGCGATGATCGACGGCTTGGGCCTCCAAACGCTGCAGGGTGAAGTGAACCAGACAGCGCAGTGGACCTTGGCCGATGGCCGCATGGTCATGGATCAGTTCCTGATCGACTTCGCCGACGTTGGCCAGATCAACTCGACCTTCGACATTTCGGGCTTCACACTGCCACTGCTCGAAAAGCTATCTGCCCTGTCCGCAACAACGGCGGCGGCTGCCAATAGTGAAGAAGCTGAAGCACAGGCCATGGTGACGGGGCTGGAGCTAGCGCAGGCGCTCTCGATCAGCGGCTTCACGCTTCGCTACGATGACGCAGGTTTTGCTCAGCGTGCCCTAAAAGTCTTCGCAGATCAGGCAGGCGTCTCCACCGAACAATATGCAGCGAGCCTCAAACCAATGGTGCGCATGGCGTTGGGGCAAGTGGGCATTCCAGCAATCGTTGATCTCGTTGCGCCACCGGTCGAGGCCTTCCTCGACAAGCCTGAGAACATCGAACTCAAGATTGCTCCACCCACGAAGACAAGCATGCTCATTCTGGCGGCCGGTGCGGCAAACCCAGCAAGTTTGATCAAGACCCTGGGCATTACCCTCACGGCAAACCAGTAAATCTCCTAGGGGCCCTCGGGCCCCTTTCCTTTTCAAGCTATTGATGCATTCTGCGCTTATGACCTCTGTGATCTCCCCGTCCCCCGCCGCCGACCTCAGCCACGTATCCGAGTGGGTCTTTGACCTCGATAACACGCTGTACCCGCGTGAATGCAATTTGTGGGAGCAAGTGGACGTCCGCATCACCCACTATGTGATGGACGTTACGCGGCTTGAGTTTACTGAAGCTAGAAAGCTGCAGAAAGAGTTCTACCGGGACTACGGCACGACGCTGAACGGCTTGATGAGCCGCTATTCAATCGATCCGGACCATTTCCTCCATACGGTCCACAACATCGACTATTCCCCGGTTCAGCAGAATCTCGAATTGGTGGCAGCCATTCGCAACCTGCCAGGTCGTAAGTTGATCCTGACCAATGCGGACACCAACCACGCCAAATCAGTGCTCACTCGCCTCGGCGGCGCGGACCTCTTTGAAGACTTCCACGACATTCGTGACATGGTCTTCATCCCCAAGCCACGCAAAGAGGCTTATGAAGGCTTCTTCTCGCGCTACAGCATCACCCCCAGCAATTCGGTGTTTTTCGACGATCTCGAAAAGAACCTCGTTGTTCCGCACGAAATGGGGATGAGCACGGTGCAGGTGGTGGCCAGCGAAGACTATAGCCACGACCTCGTCGATGCTTGGGAGCTGGAGCAAACCTCCGGCCCGCACGTCCATCACGTCACTGCAAACCTGACCAAGTTTCTCCACAATCTGAAATAACGACTATTTCTTCGCCCTCTGCTGCGGACTAAACTGCGCGTATGACCGATCTTCCAGGGCGTCGCCCGCCACCAATTCCCGAAACGCCGCTCACCTTCCGTCAACGACTGGACAACATGCGCCACCTAGGGCGCCTGATCGCGCAGATTTGGCGCACCAGCAGATCCTTGACGGCGGCGAGCATCGGTTTACGCCTCGTGGCGGCGTTCCAACCGATCGCGGTGCTCTATACGGCGAAGCTGATTGTTGATGAGGTCGTGCGGCTTACCGCTCTGCCCGCCCCCGGCCCCAGCATTCTAGACTGGTGGAATGCCGGTGCCCTCAACACGGTTCTCGGCTTCCTGCTGATCGAGCTGGCCCTGGTGTTGGCCAATGATGTGATCAACCGAGCAACCGGGCTGGTCGACTCCATTCTCTCCGAACTGCATTCGAACACTGTCAGTGTCGAGTTGATGGCGCACGCCGCCAAGCTCGATTTGATGCATTTTGAATCGGCGGAATATCAGGACCGATTGGAGCGCGCACGCCGTCAGGCTGCAGGGCGCAATCAACTCTTGAGCCAGCTGTTTGGCCAAGCGCAGGACATGATCACGGTCGTGACCCTTGCGGCGGGTCTCGTCATCTACGCCCCTTGGTTGGTGCTCTTACTGCCCTTGAGCTTCATCCCCTCGATTTGGGGCGAAACGCGGTTCAACACGCTTAATTACATGCTCAGCCGCTGGCGCACCCCAGAGCGCCGCGAACTTGAGTATCTCCGCCACGTTGGTGCGAGCGCTGAAACAGCTAAAGAGGTCAAACTCTTTGGCCTAGGCGACTATCTCATCGGGCGCTTTAAAAAGCTGGCTCACGGCATCTATGTCGACAATCGCCGGGTCGCTATTGCGCGCGCCAGCTGGGGCTCCCTCTTTGCCGCCATTTCCAGCCTCGCCTATTACCTCGCCTATGGCTACATCGTCTGGCGCACCATTACCGGCGAGTTCACGCTCGGCGATCTCGCCTTTTTGTCGGGGTCTTTCCTCAGGCTCAATGGCCTGTTCCAAAAAATCCTTCTCGGCTTCACCCAGATCGCGGGGCAGTCGCTCTACCTCGACGACCTCTTCTCCTTCTTCGAGATCGAACCATCGGTTTTGCCCCCGGCCTCCCCCAAAGCATTCCCAACCCCGATCCAGCGCGGCATCGTCTTTGAGAACGTCGGCTTCCAGTATCCCGAGACGGAGTATTGGGTGGTGCGCAATCTCAACTTCACCCTCGCGGCAGGCGAAACTCTTGCGCTGGTTGGGGAGAATGGGGCCGGTAAAACCACCATCGTCAAACTGCTGACGCGTCTCTACGATCCGACAGAGGGCCGCATCACCATCGACGGCATCGACCTGCGCGACATGTCGCCCACCGACATCCACCAGCACATCGGCGTGATTTTCCAAGACTTCATCCGTTACAGCTTTTCCGCTCGCGACAATATCGGCGTTGGCCGTATCGAAGCGCGAACAGATCAGGCGCGGATCGAGCAGGCCGCTGAACAAAGCCTTGCCGATGGGGTCATCGCCAAGCTGCCGCAGCAATATGATCAACAGCTCGGTCGTCTCTTCAAGAAGGGCCGCGACCTCTCAGGCGGCGAATGGCAGAAAGTCGCCATTGCCCGCGCCTATATGCGTGACGCCGATCTCGTCATTCTCGACGAACCTACCGCAGCGCTGGATGCTAAAGCGGAAGCAGAGGTGTTCGCCCGCTTTAAAAACCTTGCGACCAACACGACCGCCGTCATCATCTCGCACCGTTTCTCGACTGTCCGTATGGCCGACCGTATTTTGGTGCTTGAAAAGGGCGCTATTCTTGAAGCAGGAAGCCACGAGGAATTGCTGGCGCTCAATGGGCGCTATGCCGAACTCTTTGAATTGCAAGCGGCGGGCTATCGTTGATGCACATCACCATCTACCACAATCCCGAATGCGGCACCTCGCGCAACACCTTGGCGATGATCCGCGGTGCCGGGATTGAGCCCGAAATTGTGCTCTATCTCGAAACCCCTCCGTCGGCCGCAACGCTGGCTGATCTGATCGCTCGTGCCGGGATTTCGGTGCGGGATGCGATCCGCACCAAGCAGCCAGAATATCTCGCCCAAGGTTTAGACAATCCTGAGTTGAGCGACACGCAGCTGCTCGCAGCCATGGTGGCGACGCCTATTCTTATCAATCGCCCTCTCGTGGTTACTCCGCATGGCGTGCGCCTCTGCCGCCCCTCAGAGCTTGTTTTGGACATTCTGCCAGAAGCGGCCACCATCCCTTTCACCAAAGAGGATGGTGAGGTGGTGATCGACAAGGATGGTCAGCGCGTCTAAGCGGCTTTAAGGTCAGGGCGAACCAGCAAATTGAGCGCATCGCCCCGTGGCCCTTCCTGAAGAACACACCATCCAACTGATTGCCGAGACCTATAAGCTCTTGGGCGATCCGACCCGTCTGCGTGTGCTCTTAACCTGCCTCGAAGGCCCCATCGCGGTGGGCGATATCGCCAAATCCACCGGTGCCTCCCAATCTCTCGTTAGCCACCATTTGCGCCTCCTCCGCGCGGCCCGACTGGTGCGCGGAACCCGGCGCAATAAGCAGGTGTTCTACCAAGCAGCGGACGATCACATCGCCAGAATCCTGGCCGATATGATTGCCCACGCGATGGAAGAGCACGACCTGCACGACGACGATTTGGCAGAACCGAAGACGGACGAGGCACCCAGCCAAGTCTAAGAGTTCTAAACCGGCGAGCTTCATGCGCGCAGTCGCGATCACGCCAGCGTGTCTACCATGCTTGTTGACCATCATATGAATACATGTTCATATGATTGTAGAACGAGGGTATCATGGCACATCCGCACGACCACTCCGGCCACAGCCACGACGAAACTGACCACGATCATGAGGCGCATCAACACGCGGCCCATGTTCATGACCATGCAGGTCATAGTCATGATCACGCCGGACACGATCATACGCCAAAAGTAAGTTCCGCCAACGAACGCGCCGTCCTGATCGGACTAACACTGACCGGCACGTTCATGGTCATCGAAGTGATCGGCGGCCTGGTGTCGGGCTCCCTCGCCCTGCTGGCCGATGCAGGTCATATGCTGACCGATACCATTGCCCTTTTCCTGTCGTGGCTCGGCTTCCGTATCGGCAAGCGTGTAGCAGATAGCAAGCGCAGCTTCGGCTATGCCCGTGTCGAAGTCCTGGCCGGGCTGATCAATGCGCTAACCCTCTTCGGCATTGTGGTCTGGATCCTCTATGAGGCGTACCAGCGCTTCATGGCGCCGAGCGAAGTCCTCGCGGGGCCCATGTTCGCCGTCGCGGTCGCTGGGCTTCTCATAAACCTGCTGGTGCTGCGCATTCTCGGTGGTGCCGACAAAGACCACGTCAACATCAAGGGCGCATCGCTGCACGTCATGGGCGACCTTTTGGGCTCGGTGGGCGCTATTGCAGCCGCGATCATCATCTGGCTCACCGGCTGGACGCCGATTGACCCGATCCTATCGGTGTTTGTCAGCGTGCTCATTCTGCGTGGCGCTTGGGCGCTGCTGATGCGGACCTTCAATATTCTCATGGAGGGCGCACCCGATGGCGTCGATCCCACAGCGATCACCGCTGATCTCAAGGCCAATATCCCCGGCCTCGCCAATGTCGACCATCTCCACGTCTGGTCGCTGTCGTCGGGTCGAACCATGGCAACGCTCGACATTTCTCTGACGGGCGAAATCGCCCCTGCCACGGTTTCAAATGCCGTGCGGCAACGCCTGGCACAGACCCACGACATCAATCACGCCACGATCGAGATTGACTGGACCGGTCACGGCTCCCAATGCGCTGCCGCCAAGCCTGCGTAACGCCCAGTCGCCATGGACGCCGTGAGCAGATAGCCCCCCGTCGGGGCCTCCCAATCGATCATTTCCCCGGCGACAAACGTCCCGGGGATTTTCTTGAGCATATAGTTGGGGTCGATCTCATCCCAGACCACCCCACCCGCCACCGAAATGGCTTCAGCAATAGAACGCGTGTTCTCGACACGCAGCGGCAGGCTCTTGAGCATTATCGCCAATGCCTCAGGAGCCAGCTGCGCAGCCTCAGGCGCCAGCTCGCGCACCAATGCTGCCTTCACCCCATCGAGCCCCGCGGCCTTACGCAATCTGTTGGTAAAACTCACCTTGCTCGGCTGGCGACCGAAATCCGCCGCCAATCGTTCAACACTGCGTCCCGGCACCAAATCGAGGGTCAGCACTGCTGAACCGTCTGCCTCAATCGCGTCGCGCAGCGCAGCGGAATGGGCATAGATCAAACTGCCTTCAACACCGTAAGGGGTGACCACAAACTCGCCTGGCATACCGCCCAGCGCGCTCGTCGCCACAACGGACTTCACCGGATGTCCAGCGAAACGCTCGCTGATAAACGGGCTCCACCCCCGCTCGAAAGCGCAATTGGCGGCCCGGAACGCGGCGATTTCAATGCCGCGCTCTGAAAAGGGCGCGACCCACGCGGCATCCGAGCCCAGTCGCGGCCAGCTCGCCCCTCCAAATGCAAAAACCACCGCATCAAACGCGTGCTGAACCTCACCCTCGGGCGTCGCAAAAACCAGCTTTTCCCCCGCCCAGCCAATCCAGCGATGACGGGTGCGGATGGCAACGCCCTGCGCGTCCAGCCGCTTGAGCCAAGCGCGCAACAGAGGCGAGCCTTTCATCACATCTGGAAACACACGGCCCGACGAGCCAACAAAAGTGCTCACACCCAATCGATCCGCCCAAGTGCGAACGTCATCGCCCGTAAAGGCGTTCAACGCCGTCTCGAGCCTTGCTCGTGAAGCCCGAAACCGTCCTAGCAAGGCTTCATGCGGCTCAGAGTGGGTGATGTTCAGACCAGACTTACCGGCCATGAGGAATTTCCGGCCGACACTGGGCATAGCGTCGAACACGGTGACACGCGCCCCGGCATTCGCTGCTGCCTCAGCTGCCATGAGCCCCGCAGGCCCAGCTCCAAGAATTCCGATGTGCCGCTGCGTCATGGCCTGCCTAACAAGAAGTGAGGCTTCTCATAGCGCAAAAGAGCCAAATTTGGCCATGCCAAGAGCGCGCAGCTCCCCAAAGAGAAAAGCGCGACCGGAGCCGCGCTTTCTCTGCTTTATCCTGCCGGAAAGAGTCTGAACCGCTTGGGTCGAAACGCAAAGCGGGATCGATCTGCCAGCGGATGGTCGAACGGCAGGTCGATCTCGACGCGATGTGCGCTTCCCTGCAATTCGAGTTCAACACGGCGCGTGCCACCAACGCGGCGGCTGGCAACAACGTCGCCACCCAGTGCGGAGGACGCGTCTGTCAGCTCGATATCATGTGGACGGAAATAAAGCCGTTGAGCCCCCGAGGCTCCACTGGCTGGAAGACCGAGCGAGCGACCATCGAGGTGAAGTTGCCCCCCCTCGACCGTGACGGGAAGCTCTGAACTTTCGCCGATAAACCCGAAGACAAAAGGCGACGCCGGTTGGTCATAGACCATATCAGGCGTCCCCACCTGTTCGATCTTGCCCTGGCTCATGACACAGAGACGATCGGCCAGCTCCAGCGCTTCTTCCTGATCATGCGTCACAAAAACTGTGGTGTGGCCGGTGCGATCATGGATTTCACGCAGCCACTTGCGTAAGTCGCGCCGAACCTGCGCGTCGAGCGCACCAAAAGGCTCGTCGAGCAGCAAGACGCGCGGCTCTATAGCCAATGCGCGAGCGAGCGCCACACGCTGACGCTGCCCGCCCGATAGCTGGCTCGGGTAGCGTTTCTCGAGACCAGACAGCTGCACCAGATCGAGCAGCTCCAACGCCCGGCGGCGGATTTCACTATTGTGCGGGCGGCTCGAACGCGGGCGCACCTTCAGGCCGAAGGCAACATTCTCCAAAATCGTCATATGCCGGAACAGCGCGTAGTGCTGGAACACAAAACCAATGTTCCGCTCCTGCACACTCTTTTCCGAAGCATCCTCAGCGCCGAAGAAAATCTTGCCTTCCGTCGGGCGCTCAAGCCCAGCAATCAGGCGCAGCAGGGTGGTTTTCCCAGAACCAGATGGCCCCAGAAGCGCAATCAACTCGCCCGAAAGAATATCCAGAGACACCGAATGCAGTGCTGGAAACCGGTCGAATTCCTTGCGGACGTCTTGTACTTTTACTTCCATTCCCAACCCTGTCAGTGGCCGCGGCCAGTAGCGGCGAGTTCATCGCCGAAGCGCCATTCAAGCGCCGTTTTGAGCACCAGAGTGACAAGGGCCAGCAAGGCCAATAGCGACGCCAGCGCAAAGGCGGCTGTCCCTTGATACTCATTATAGAACATTTCGACCTGCAACGGCATGGTCGTGGTTTGCCCCCGGATCTTCCCAGAAACCACCGCGACCGCACCAAATTCGCCCATAGCGCGCGCATTACACAGCAGCACGCCATAGAGCAGGCCCCACTTGATATTGGGCAGCGTCACGCGGAAAAACGTCTGCCACCCCGAAGCGCCAAGCGAAATGGCCGCCTCTTCATCGCCAGAACCCTGATCCTGCATCAGCGGGATCAGCTCGCGGGCCACAAACGGAAAGGTGACAAATATCGTCGCCAGAACAATGCCTGGCACCGCGAAGAGAATTTCGACGTTGTAGGACTTGAGGAAGGGCCCCAACAAGCTGCCCGAGCCAAACAGCAGCACATAGACCAAGCCAGAAATCACGGGCGACACCGAGAACGGTAGGTCGATGAGCGTGATGAGAAAGGCTTTGCCCTTGAACTCAAACTTGGCGATGGCCCACGAGGCCGCGATGCCAAACACCACATTGAGGGGCACGGAGATCGCCGCCACCAAAAGCGTCAGGCGGATGGCAGACTGCGCATCAGCGGTCTGCAGCGCTTCTACAAAACCGGGTATGCCCTGCCGAAGAGCTTCGGTGAATACGGCCACGAGCGGCAAAACCAAGATCAGCCCCATGAAGGCGACGCCGATCAGAATTAGGGTCACGCGCACCCAGAGCGGCTCGTTGGTGGGGTGGTAGCGACGGGATGGGGCGTTCTTACGTGCCATAGCCATACCTCTTGCGGCTCCACGCCTGAATGAGATTGATCGCAAAGAGCATCAGAAACGAAATCGAGAGCATCACCGTGGCGATCACGGCTGCCGCAGAATAGTTGAATTCCTCAAGCCGGATCACGATCAGCAGCGGCGCGATTTCGGATACGAACGGAATATTGCCGGCGATAAAGATCACCGAACCATATTCCCCAACAGCGCGGGCAAAGGCCAAAGCGAAGCCGGTTAAAATTGCGGGCGTGAGGCTCGGCAACAGAACTCGGGAAATTGTCTGAAAGCGGTTGGCGCCAAGTGTGGCTGAAGCCTCTTCGACCTCTCGGCTGGTTTCTTCCAAAATCGGCTGAATGGTCCGAACGACAAAGGGCAAGCCGATAAACACCATGGCTATGGTGATGCCGATTGGGGTGTAAGCGATCCGCCAACCCAAAGGCGCAAACAGCGTCCCGATCACCCCGTTGGGCGCATAGATTGCCGTCAGAGCAATCCCGGCCACCGCCGTTGGCAGCGCAAATGGCAGGTCCACCACCGCATCGAAAATACGCCGACCGGGAAAACGATAGCGCACGAGCACCCAAGCGATCAGCGTGCCGAAAACAACATTGATCCCGGCAGCGATCAGCGCTGTCACGAAGCTGGTGCGCAGCGCCGCAAGCATGCGCGCGTCGAGCGCCACCGCCCAAAACCCGCTCCAACCAATACCCGCAGCACGCAACACGAGCGCGATGAGCGGAATGAGAATGATCAGGCCAAAGTAAGCAAGAGTAAAACCTAAGGTCAAACCGAAGCCCGGTATGACGCTAGGCTGAACAAATCCAGTCTTCCGGCTCATATGAGATCTCCCCTGTTAGACAGGGTTCGGCCTCTATGCTTTGGTCGATGCATACATCTACCCTCAAGAACTGGCCTAACCCTAGCTTTCCGCTCGACTTTCTCAAGGAGCGGACTGGGCGAGTTTTCTCAAGAATGTAGAAAATCGTTCCGGAAGGAGCAAGCAATTCACGAAGAGCTTTGCGCGGCCGCCTCAGCCTGTCCTGCAGCGAGCAAAGATTGCGCTAGTCCTGCCGCCTGTACGCGGATGTCTGGAACCGCCTCAATTTCAAAATATCGTCCCCGCGTGAGGGGGCCAATAACACGCACTCTTGGCGACACTTCGCCGTTCGCCGTGATGAGCGCGCAGGCACCATCCACATCGATACCGATATGCATTGAGTCTGGACGTGCCGCCCCTGTGCTCACCAGAAGCTGGAGCAGTGGATTATGGCTCGCACGGACATCAACACTCACGCCACCGCAGTCATAGACACGCGCAACCGTAAGCCGTTCGCGCTGTTCGGTCCCTCGCGCGCGGATGATCGCCACGGTATTCTCGCCGTCCCGCTCAATCCCCACAAACTCAGCTGCGCGCAGTGTCACCTGCCCCGAACGTATGGCATCGACCAGACGTTGATAAAGATCAGGTGGCAGGCGGTGACGATGGATATTCCACCAAGGCCGGATGTGGCGCAGGAACTGCCGCTTAACCGGATCAGACCAGCTCTGCCACAGTTTCTGATTAAAGGGCCGTAGGCCGTCGACAACACTGCGCCAATCGCCCCCTTTGCCCTCAGTATCGCGCACAAGCGCGCGGAACCATTTTGCCAGTTGAGGCATAGTGGTGCCGAAGGGGACATCGCTTTCACTGATCGTCAGCGGCGGCACGTCCTTATGCCCTTTCGGCAAAAGCCCGTTGCGCGAAACAACCGTGATCGGCCCCCGATGCTTGGCCTCAACCAGCGACACCCAAGCGTCCACCATCGACAGGCCGGAGCCGAGGATCATCACCGGAGCGTTCGACTCAAGCGGCGTGTCTTCTTCAGACCCGACACGAACCGCGATCCCCCGCCCGCGCGCAGGCTGCGTCTCATGCCCAACGGCCAGAACAGCGCGACGGCTCACGAGGCTGGTGCCATTGCCCAGCTCGACTTCCACACCCTTACTGGTTTCACGGAGCGATACAGCCTCTTCAGCGAGGATACGCAAACGACCCTGCATGCGTGCGCCTGCCTGACGCAAAACATCCTCTAAGTAACTGCCATATTTGCGACGCGGCACGAAAACATACGAGCTGTCGTAAACGCCCGGCTCGTGCTCTTGCAGCCAATTCCAGAAGTGATCCTTATCATCGGCGAATGCGCTCATGCCACGTGCTGGCACATTCACCCGATGGTCCTTGCGGCGGGCTGAATAGGCGAGACCTTGGCCGAACTGCCCATGGCGTTCTAGCAAGGTGACGCGCAAATCTGGATCGTCGCTTTTGAGCAAATTGGCCGCCAGCAGGACACCACTTGCACCACCACCGATAATCGTCACCGATTTCTCAGCCGGGGTCTTAGATAGGTCCTTCGGATCAGCCATGTACTGCGCCTTCCATAATAAGCTGGAAGCTGCACGCGCTCACAAAAATGAAGCTACGGCACATCGCTGCCAGGCTGAAAATCACCCAATACGAAAGCTTTGGGGATCAGCCTGAAAACTATAAAGTCGACTAAGGCACTAGACAAGAGCGCTGGACGCTCTGTGGGCCCATCGCGCGGCGGTGCCGCTGTTGTCGATCAGCCTTATCGGCAAGCTGTTGGGCCAGATCATAGCCGCGTGCCCAGCGACCAAACCCGCTAGCAATATTGATATGCCCTGCGTGCCCCAAATCCAGCACAGGGACACCCCAGTGCTGCGCGAGGGTCCGCGCTTTAGCAAGGTTCATATAGATGTCGTCGCGGCTGGCGACCATAAGCCCCGGAAATGGCAGCTTATCCCCCGGCAGCGCGCCAAACTCATAGCTGCGCGCGTGCAAGGTCGAAGTGCGCTCTATGTCCGCCGGTGCTACCAACAGCACCCCACCCACCAATGGCGCCACCGGGCTTGTGGCAAGGCGAGCCGCAAGGATAGTGCCCAGGCTATGCCCGACAACGATGGCGCCCGGATAGGTCATCACCGCTTTCTCTAACCGATGCAGCCAACGCCCAGCCTTTGGGTCAGCCCATTCGGCTTGTTCAACGAGAACAGCTTCCGGCTTGTCACGCAGCCAATAGTGCTGCCAATGGCCATCATTCGAGCCATTGAGGCCCGGCACAATGAGAACTGGTCTGGTCATGGCTCACCTGCGCGCTCACGACTATTGGCAGGGGTGTCGCGATAGTCGGGTTCAGGCGCTTTACTGGCCAGATAGCAGGCATCTTGCTCTGCTCGGCTCAAGGGCACAGCGCCCTGAGCAATATCTGGCACACCACCGAAAAAGTTTGCTTTGGATTTGGCTTCCGCTGCCGGAGCACGTTGGAGCTTTCCGGGGCCGAAGATACCGAAGAAGTAGACCATGTTCCTTCTCCTGGGTGAGGCTCCCCGGCTTACAGTGCCGGGGAGCGCTGTTCCGTTACTGGGTTGGACCGGAATAGATCTGGTCGAACACACCGCCATCGCCGAAGTACTTCGGCTGCGCTTCACGCCAGCCGCCGAAATCCTCGATCGTCACTAGGTTCAACTCACCGAAGCGCGCTGTGTCTTCAGCCGGGACCTTTGAGAAATCCGAAGGACGATAATAGTTCTGCGCTGCGATAGTCTGGCCTTCATCCGAATAGAGATATTCGAGATAGGCCTGCGCCAAATCCGTCGTGCCCTTCTTGTCGGCATTGCCCTTCACAACCGCAACTGGCGGTTCAGCGAGGATCGACAGCGACGGGGTGACGATATCGAAGGCGTCAGGGCCAAGCTCTTCGAGGGCGAGGTAAGCCTCGTTTTCCCAAGCCAGCAGAACGTCACCAATGCCACGCTGCACAAAAGTGGTGGTTGAGCCCCGTGCACCTGTGTCGAGAACGGGGACATGGCGGAAGAGCTCGGAGACAAACTCCTGCGCCTTAGCTTCATCGCCACCATTGGCTTCGCGTGCCCAGGCCCAAGCGGCGAGGAAATTCCATCGTGCGCCACCGGAGGTTTTCGGGTTCGGTGTGATCACCTCGACGCCATCAGCAATCAGGTCACCCCAATCCTGGATGCCTTTTGGGTTTCCCTTGCGAACGAGGAAGACAATGGTCGATGTGTATGGCGCACTATTATGCGGCAAGGCCTGACGCCAGTCGGCTGGAATAAGATCGGGATTGGCGTCTGAAATTGCGTTGATGTCGCTTTCGAGCGCCAGTGTGACGACATCAGCTTCGAGGCCGTCGATGACGGTGCGAGCCTGCGAACCAGAACCGCCATGGGTCACCTGTATGGCGACGGTTTCGCCCTTTTCAGCGTTCCAGTGCGTGATGAAGGCTTCGTTATAAGCGCGGTAGAGTTCCCGCGTGGGATCGTAAGACACGTTGATCAGGGTGCGATCCTGTGCCTGAGCGGTGATAGAAAAGCCCACGAGCAGGGATGCGGCGAGGGCTGAGTAGGCAACTAGCTTGGCTGTCCGTTTCATTGGGAACCTCCCGTTCGTTTGATGTTTTAAACTCTATCAACGTGGTCGCCTTTGAGAAGGTTTTGGCTTGCCGTAACGGCGAGAATGAAGAAAAAAATGCCTCCAATCCTGCTTTTGCTTGGATCAAATAGAACTTAGTTCCGAAAACACCTAAAAGATACCCCAGCTGCTTGCCGGCAGAAATCACCCTCAAATAGTTCCAGAATGGCACCCTATCAGGTTTTAAAGCGCGCGCTATCGAGGGGCCGTGCCGTTGGCATTGGCGCGCCGGCCGGTCAGAGGATCACTGTGAGGCAAAGACGGCTACGGCAAGAAGCGAGCGCGGCAACGACATGACGTGCAGGAGCGGGAAGCCACACATCTCTGACATTCTGATGCAATGACACCAGAGCACGATGCAGTTCAAACACTGACGTTTGACTTTTATTCAAAAATGACAGAACAACAGGCAGTAACAAAACTATATTTTAGTTTTTTGACAGATTGAATTGCACTTTACCAAATAAGTGCAAGGAAGTCACTTCAAAAGGGCGCACTCCCAGCAGAAGTGATTGTGCCCCGACTTTCGGTCGGGGCCCTTTTTATTAGTCTTTATTCCAAGAAGGCTTAGAGCCCGCGCAATTTGCGCAGGTTCACTGCATAGGTCTCGAAATCAGAGATCGGACGGCGCGCAACGCCGCTCTCTTCTGCTGCCTTTGCCACGGCGATCGAAACACGCTCAATCAAACGCGGATCGAACGGGTTCGGGATCAGCTTCTCGCGACCAAAGGTGCTTGCAGAACCGTCGAGTTCGGCTTCCTGCGCCAGCTCGGCAATTGCCTGCGCTGCAGCTGCCTTCATCGCTTCGTTGATCGTGGTTGCGCCGCAATCGAGCGCGCCACGAAACAAGAATGGGAAGCACAGAACGTTGTTCACCTGGTTGGCATAGTCCGAACGACCCGTGCAAACCATAGCGTCTGGGCGTGTGGCCTTCGCCAGTTCTGGCATGATTTCCGGAATTGGGTTGGAGAGACCCAAGATCAGCGGATTTTCCGCCATATTGGTCATCATGTCTGGCTTGAGCGCGCCAGCCTTGGAAAGGCCAACAAACACGTCTGCGCCATCCATAACTTCGCTCAGCTGGGTCTTGTCGGTATCCTGAGCGAAGGCTGCACGCCAACGATCTACCGAGCCAACACGCGCGGTCGTGACGAGACCCTTGCTGTCCGCCAACCAGATGTTCTCGCGCTTCGCGCCAACAGCGATGAGCATGTTCATGCAAGCGATAGCCGCAGCACCTGCACCCGAGGTGCAGATCTTGATCGAGCCAATGTCCTTGCCGATCAGCTTCATCGCATTGAGGACAGCAGCAGCCACGATGATCGCAGTACCGTGCTGATCGTCATGGAACACTGGAATGTTCATGCGCTCGCGCAACGCTTCTTCGATTTCGAAGCACTCTGGAGCCTTGATGTCTTCAAGGTTCACGCCACCAAAGCTTGGAGCGAGCGGCGCAACGATCTCGATGAACTTCTTCGGATCCTGCTCGTCGACTTCAAGGTCGATAGAGTCAATTCCAGCAAAAGTCTTGAACAGAACGGCCTTGCCTTCCATCACCGGCTTGGACGCCAGCGCACCAATATTGCCAAGTCCCAGAACGGCAGTACCGTTGGAAATCACGGCAACGAGATTGCCCTTGGAGGTGTAGCGGTAAGCCGCCTCTGGGTTCGCTGCAATTTCTTCACAAGGAATGGCGACGCCTGGCGAATAGGCGAGCGAGAGGTCGCGCGTGTTCGCGAGTGGCTTGGTCGCGACGATAGCGAGTTTACCCGGGGTCGGATACTCGTGGAAATTAAGCGCTGCGTCCTTCAGGCTGGAATTATCGACGGTCATACGGTCCTACACATGTCGAAGGGGCGGCCAGCGATGACCGCCCCTCAATAGATTCGCCCATTTTGGGCCAGTAGGAGAATGAACCCAAATTACATCGAAAAGAGAACATAGCCTTTCGACGCATGGACGATAAAGTGCAAAAACGTCTACCGGTGCAAGACCTTAGTCCTGGCCTACAACCAGCGACTTCTTGAGGAAGCTACGCGTGTTACCCTTGGGAAAATCGGGCAGTTCGCCAAAAACTTCGTAACCAGATTTTTTGTAAACATGCAGCGCGTGCGGGCTAAACGTGTCGATGTGGGCCGAATGGCAACCGCGCTGACGCGCTTCGTTCTCAGCCGCCTCAAGCATGCGACCGGCGAGCGATTGCCCGCGCGTGCTTTCATCGATCCACAGCCACTGGGTATAGAGCCAGCCCCAAGCGGTGTAGCCGGAAATCCCGCCAACAATCTCGCCGCCTTCGTTACGCACGACCACGGCGAGATTCTGCTTTTCCGACGGCCCCACCATCGCCTGATTAAAAGAGGCAAGCCCCTTGCTGATGGTGTCGAGATTTTCAGCAGCAGGCGAGGCAGTGACGTCGAATACAAGCATTTTACTGAACCAGAATGCCACCAGTCATCGGATGCGGCGCACCCGTCGTGGTGGGGAAGCTAATCGGCATATTGCGCAGAACACGCACTGCGAGGAAGGCAAAGCATTCAGCTTCCACGGCGTCGCCGCGCCAACCCACAGCTTCTGCTGGCACAGCTTCAACGCCCGCACGGATATTGAGCATAGCCATGATTGCCGGGTTGTGACGACCGCCACCGCAAACGATCAGCTTGTCTGGACGTCCGGGCAGAATGTCGAGCGCCTTACCAACGGCGCCCGTGGTGAATGCCGTCAAAGTCGCCGCGCCATCATCCGCGCCAAGGCCCTCGGCCATGGTGTGGAGGAAGTCGAAACGGTCGAGCGATTTGGGATAGGGGGCGGAGAGGTATTTATGGGTCAAGAGATGCGCGAGGCGCTCTTCGTCAACCGTGCCGCGCAGTGCCATGGCACCATTGCGGTCCATTTCGCCCAGGCCCAACGACTTTACAAAGTCGTTGATCGGGGCATTGGCCGGACCGGTATCGAAAGCCACGAGCGTGTCTGCACCATCCCAATAGGTAACGTTGGAAACGCCGCCCAGATTGAGCACTGCGGTCTTGCCATCAACATGGCCCAGCGTGCGAAGCAACGCTTGGTGATAGACAGCTGCCAAAGGCGCGCCCTGCCCGCCAGCACGCACGTCCGCCGAGCGGAAGTCATAGGCAACAGGAATGCCGAGAATTTCGTTCATCAGCTTGCCATTGCCCAGCTGACGTGTCGCGCCAATGCGACCCGGAACCGGCGCGCGGTGCAATACTGACTGGCCATGAAAACCCACGACGCCAATGTCCGACGGCTTGAGACCGGCCTGAGCGACGAGGTCAGCCACAGCCGCAGATTGCGCACGGGTCAGCGCATCTTCAGCCTTGGCGAAAATGGCCGGCTCTTCGCCCTCAAAATTCCAAACCCGGGCTTCCGCCAATGCCTGCTCCAGCATCTCGCGGATGTCTGCGGGATAGGGCGCGAGCGTATAAGCACCAAATTCGCTGATCGTCTCGCCATCGGTGCGCAACAGCGCAACGTCGATGTTTCCGTCCAGCACCGTGCCTGTCATCAGGCCAACAGCCCAAATCGGCTCCATGTGCGTCTCCTAGTTTGCGTTGATAGCGTCAGCCACAGCGCGACGGAGCGGAATGATACCGCTGTCGAAATGGCGCGTGGGGTGAACGCGATTGGTAAGAAGTGTCCAGGCATGACCGCGCTCGAAATCGAGCCAGAGGCCAGTGCCGGTAAATCCAGTGTGACCGATCGTGGAAGAAGAGCTGAGCTCACCACCTGACCAGCCCTCATAGGGGCGCTCCCAGCCATGGGTGCGACGCCCCGAAAGCGGCGTGCGGATCAGTGCGTTTTCGCCCGCAGACTGCAGTTTTCCCGCAGCGAAGTCGAGGACTGAAGAGACCGTGCCAAATAGCCCTGCGTGACCAGCACCATTGAGCGCCGAGCAATTGTCGTCATGCACTTCGCCAACGAGAACGCGATGACGCCAATAGCAATCTTCGGTCGCTGCAGAATTGTCCGGATCAGCGTCCCAAGCAAAACCCTTGCCGGGATCAAGATCGCGGATCCAGCACTTGTTCAGCCGCTCCAGCACAAAGCCGAGAAGGATGAAGTTGATATCAGAATAGACCGAAGGTCCTGCCGTATACTCATATTGCAGAATAAGCGTACGCAGCAGGTCCGGGTCACGCCCATAGGCGTAGAAGGGAATGACAGCTGGGAACGGCGTCTGATGCCCGAGGCACTGACGAAAGGTAACCTTCCGCTCCCAATTGTCGAGATTGTAATGGCGGAAGTCTGGCAGGACGGATGTGATCGGCTTGTCGAGGTCGATCGTCCCCGCTTCTGCCAAAGCCAGAATACGCTCGGTGGTAAAAAGCACTTTGGAGAGCGAGGCCAGATCGAACCAAGCGTCCTCGGTCATCGCCCGCGCCGCAGGAACGGTCTGAGCCTGCCCCATAACGCGGGTGACACGATTGCCGTCGCGATCGACAAGGCCCAAAATCCCACCTGGAATTTTACCGGCCTCAATCGCTGCCGCAACCGGCGCGAACGCCCGATCGAGCTTGCTCTCCAAAATACCCATAGGCCTAAGCCTCCAACCGCACCTGATGATCCGCCCCGGCCTGACGCCACTGCGCCGCTGGCGGTTCATAACCCACCGGACGCACGAGTGATGGCACTTGCGTATTGTCGACAGCAAAGCTCTGACGACGACGCTCAACCGCCGGAACGGCGGAAATCAGGCGCTTGGTATAGCTATGCTGTGGATCGGCCAGGATCGACTTGGCGTCGCCAATTTCCACCACCTGCCCCGCGAACATAACCGCCACGCGGTGCGAGATGCGTTCCACTACGGCCATATCATGCGAGATAAAGAGGTAAGCGAGGTTGAACTCTTTTTGCAGTTCAACCAAAAGCTCAATCACCTTGGCCTGAACCGAAACGTCGAGCGCCGACACAGCTTCATCGAGAACAACGACGTCGGGGTTCAGCATGAGCGCACGCGCAATGCACAGGCGCTGGCGTTGACCACCGGAGAACTGATGCGGGAAACGCACCAGCGCGTCTTCTGGCAAGCCAACACGCTTCAAGAGAAACAGCATACGCTCGCGCAATGCAGCATCCATCTTGCCGCCATTGGCAATCGCTGGCTCGGCCAACAAAGCCTCAACGTTCAAGCGCGGATTGAGCGACGCAAACGGGTCCTGAAACACCATCTGGATCGGACGGCGCGAGCGACCGGTTTTAGCGTCGATCTCACCACGGTGCTTTTGCACGAGGCCGAGAACAGCACGCGCGGTTGTCGACTTTCCGCAACCGCTTTCGCCGACAATCCCGAGCGTTTCGCCCGGCATCAAATCAAAGCTCACGCCATCAACGGCATGGATCGCGCCTGTCGACTTGAAGAACTTCTTCTTCATTGGGAAGCGTACGACCAGATCAGACACCTTGACGATTGGCTCCATGCCTTCGGCACGCGGGCTATCGGTGCGGACCGAACGGCCCGAGGTGAAGTGTGGCACGGCATTGAGCAGATGCTTGGTGTACTCATGCTGCGGGTTGTCGAGCACTTCATCAGCAGCGCCCTGCTCCACGCACACGCCATTTTGCATGACCATGATGCGATCAGCGATACCGGCGACAAGGCCGATATCATGGGTGATGAAGATCATCGACATGCCCGTCTCAGCCTTAAGCTCAGAGAGGAGCGCCATGATCTGGGCTTGCACGGTAACGTCCAATGCCGTGGTCGGTTCGTCAGCGATGAGGAGGCGCGGGCTCGCGGCCAAGGCCATGGCAATCATGACGCGCTGGCGCATACCGCCCGAGAGCTGATGCGGGAAATATGCCGAGCGCGTTGCCGCGTCCGGAATACGAACGCGCGCCAAAACCTCGAGCATCGCCTTTTTGGCAGCTTCCCCCGTGTGCCCATGGCTTAGGCGGAAGGCTTCTTCGATCTGATCGCCAATCGTGTGAACCGGATTGAGCGATGTCATTGGCTCTTGGAAGATCATGCCAACGTCGCGACCGCGCAGCGAGCGCATGGTCACTTCATCAGCCGAGGCGACATCAACCACAGTGCCGTCTTGACGCTGCAGTTTGATCGACCCACTGATCACCTTGCCGCCGCCAAAATCGACGAGGCGGTTGATCGACAGCGCTGTCACCGACTTGCCTGAGCCACTCTCGCCAACGATGGCGAGCGTTTGTCCTGGCAGCAGGTCAAAGCTTACGCCATGCACGACTTCATTAGCCTGCGGATCACGGCCAAAGCCGACCTTCAGGTCTGTTACGGAAAGCAGTGGGGTGGTCATGCTGCCCTCCTCTGAGTACGCGGATCAAGAATGTCACGCAGCGCATCGCCGGTGAGGTTAAAGCCCAAAATGCCGAGCATGATGGTCACGGCCGGGAAGATCATCAGCCACGGCGCCTGCTGCATCAAATTCTTGCTTTCGGCCAGCATCACCCCGAGCGATGGGGTCGGAGGCTGTGTACCAAGGCCAAGGAACGAGAGACCCGCTTCGGTGAGCAATGCCCAAGCCAGCGCCAAAGTCACCTGCACGGCGAGCGGAGCCACAAGATTGAGCAGCAAGTGGCGGCTCAAAATATAGGGCTGCGACGAACCAAAAGTGCGCGCTGCATCGACGAAGTCGCGGTTTTTCAGCGACAGCGCCGGGCCACGCACCACGCGGGCAAAGATGGGGATGTAAACCAGCGCAATCGCAAACACCGAAGTGAACGTGCCCGGACCCACAATCGCGATGATCAGAAGCGCTAGCAGGATCGCAGGGAAGGCCAGCAGAATGTCCATGACGCGCATGAACAAGCCATCCCACAATCCGCCCCACCAAGCCGACAACAGGCCAATAATGGTGCCAACGACCGTCGCAATGGCCACCGCCGCAAAGGCGATGATCAACGACTGACGAATGCCAACCATCAGACGGCTCAACGTGTCACGACCAAGCAGATCGGTTCCGAACCAATAGGTAGCGCTCGGCCCCTTGAGGCGGTCGATAGCAAAAAGCTTGAGTGGGTTGTGCGGCGTCAAACTCAACGCACCCAAAATGGCGACGATGAGATAGACGGAAATGATAACCAGCCCGATCCGACCTGACGGATGCCGAGCAAGAGCGCCAAGAACTTTGCGCATCAGCGGTTTCCGATACGAATACGCGGATCGAGCGCCACATAGGCGAGATCGACCAGCAGGTTAACCACGAGGAAGTTGAAGGCGATAAACAGCACCGAGCCCTGCACCAGCGCATAGTCGCGCTGTGTGATCGCATCGAGCGTCAAACGGCCAACGCCGGGCAGCGCAAAAATCTGCTCAACGATAACGGCACCGCCTAGCAAATAACCGAACTCGACACCGGCAAGGGTCACAACCGGGATCAGCGCATTCGGCAGTGCATGACGCCAAACAACGCTGCGCGGCGAAGCGCCCTTGGAGCGCGCGGTACGGATGTAGTCGTCACTCAACACATCCAGCATGGACGAGCGCGCAATGCGCGTCACAGACGCAGCAAAGGCAAAACCAAGCGTGATTGCCGGGAAAATAAGCTGACCAATGCTCGCCAATGGGTCCTGCAACAGCGGGGTAAAGGTCCCCATTGCAGGCACAAAGCCGAAGAATACTGACAGCACAAAAATGATCAGTACGCCGACGACGAAGCTTGGGGTCGATTGCCCCAGCATGGCCAGCATACGAATACCAAGATCGCTTGGACGCTCATTGCGAGTCGCGGCCAGCACACCGAGCGGAATACCGATGGACATGGCAATAACCATGCTCATCAGCGCCAGCTGCAAGGTGAGCGGGAAACGCTCGAGAATGACGGTCATGACGGGCTTGCCATAAATCGTTGAAATGCCCAAGTCGCCCTGGAACACACCACCAATCCAGCGCAGATACTGCGACCAAACCGGTTGATCTATGCCGAAATAATTAGCCAATGCGGCGCGCTGGTCGGGCGTAAGCAGCCCTGCTTCAGTGCCAAGCATGGCGGTGATCGCGTCACCCGGAACCATCCGGATTGCCACGAATACGAGGATCGAAACCCCCAAAAGGATCAGCGGAAATGTGATGAGCCGCTGTACCACGTAATTCATAAAACCCGTCCTGCGGACGAGGCTGGCCGAAATGACCAGCCTCAGATTGCATTAATTACTGAATGGAGACCGTGGTCAGACCAAACAGAGTGCCTGTTGGCGACGATTCAAAGCCAACAACGTTCTTCTGCGAAGCGGTGTAGCTGTAACCGGTCGAGAGCCACAGCCATGGAGCCTGTTCGGCCATGTGGCGTTCCCATTCCTGGAAGACTTCCTTGCGGGCAGCCGGATCGGTTTCCCACTGACCCTGCTTGAGCAGAGTGTCAGACTTTTCGTCGAGGAAGTTGGAAACCTTCTGCAGGTTGCCTTCATTGGTGAAGTAGCGGTTGTACATCGGATATGGATCCGGACGGCCGCCGTTCTGCGCAACTGCCATATCGAAATCACCCTTGAGCCAGGTGTCGACATAGACGTTGAGTTCCATCATTTCGATTTCGAGCGTGACGCCGATTTCTGCCAGCTGTGCCTGCAGAACCTGAGCCTGCGACGCTGCGGTTGGCGGCTCGCCAGTCGCTGCAATCACCTTCACGGAAAATGGCTCAACGCCAGACTGCTCCATCAGCGACTTCGCAGTTGCGATGTCCTGGTTGTAGCAAAGCAGGGTCGATGGGTCCTGAGCAAATGCAGGCATGGTCAGAGGACCGGTGACAGCACCTTCACCAGCAAGCGCAGCGTCAACGATTTCCTGACGGTTGATCGCGCAGCTCATAGCCTGACGCACGAGCAGATTGTCCATCGGCGCACGCGATGGGTTCAGCTGCAACACGTTGTAAGCAAGACCGGTAACGCGGTTGAGCGTCAGGTTCTGCTCGTTCGGGACGAGGGTTGCAACCAGCGGGTCGTTGAGCAGAGCGAAGTCGGTCTGGCCAGCGCGGAGCGAAGCCAGGATCGCGGTTTCGTCTGGCAGAACCGAGATGTTGATGCCTTCGATGGCAATTGCGCCACCAGCCCATTCGGTGTTGGTCTTGAGAACTTCCTTGGAGTTTGGCTCCCAGGATTCAAGAATGAACGGACCCGAGCCAACAGCGGTGTTGCCGACGTTGCCAGCTTCAATTTCGCTAGCAGGAACGATCGCCGCGTTCACGGTTGCCATAGCAACCAGCAGCGGTACGTCTGGGGTCGAGAGGTTGAAAACAACGGTCTCAGCATCTGGGGTGTCGATGCTGGCGATGGTCAGGAAGTTCGCGCGCGCAGCGGCACCGGTTGCTTCGTCCATAAGACGATCAAACGAAGCCTTGACGTCAGCTGGGGTAACAGCGGCACCGTTGGTGAACTTGGCCTTTGGATCAAGCTTGAAGGTCAAGGTCTTTGCGTCTGGCGCAAATTCCCAAGACGCAGCGATCGCAGGAACAACGTTCAGATCTGCGTCCAGACGAACCAGAGGCTCATAGATCAGCTCAAGCAGGCGGAGCGAAGAAAACGCAGTCTGCTTGTGTGGATCAAGGCCAGTGGCGTCCTGCGACCAAGCCATATTCAAAGTTGCGGCCTGTGCCGGCAGCGCAAAAGCTGCGGTCGACAGAGCCGTTGCCACGGCAAGCCCAGCGATGAGCTTACGGGATGTCATCCAGTTCATACTTCCCTCCATAGGACCAGCCTGAACACAGAGCTCGGCTGGATTGGTATCGACGCCCTTGCTCTTTTAGGAGCCAAAGCGAACGCCCGGCAGGATTAAACCTGTCTGGGGCAATTCCAGCTAGCGTATGAACCCACACCCTTCTCTGTCAATAATTTTCAGATGTCTTGTCTCGTTTGAACTTTTGTTACACACAAGAGTCAAATCTGCGAACAAATTGGCTAAGACCGGTTTCGCAGAGGAGGATGTGAGGAACAGCTTTGGGCATACAGTCGACGATTGAAGCTTCGACCAGTAAATTTACCCCAGCAACACAGCGTGTGGCCTCTGCGGTGCTCGCAAACCCAACCCTGGTCATGGAAAAGACGATTTCCGAATTGGCCAGTTGTTGCGACACATCAGTGGCTTCCGTGGTGCGATTCTGCCGCATCCTCGGTCTTTCGGGTTATGCCCAATTGCGCATGACGCTCGCGACCGAACTGGGCCGCGAAGCCGCTCAATTTGGCTCCGCCCAAACGCTCGGCGCTGAAATCGCCAAGTCCGACACCCTCCAAGAGATAGCCTCAAAGATCGCATCGCTCGAAATGCTCGCCATTGATGAGACTGTGAGCGGGCTCGATTATGAAGTGCTGGATCGCGTTGTAGCGCTCATTGACCAAGCGCCCCGCATTCTACTGTTTGGAATTGGCGCGAGCCAATTTGTGGCGCGAGACCTCCACCACAAGCTTTTCCGTATCGGCCGCAGCGCGTTTCTCCTCACCGATACACATGAGGCGTGGTCCTCAGTTCTGCTCGCGCCAAAAGGCACAGTGGCCATCGGCTTCTCGCACTCGGGTGAAACGGCCGACACGGTGCGGTTCGTAGAACTGGCACGTGACGCTCACTTGCACACACTGGCCATCACCGGCAGTCCAGATTCCTCTATCGCCCGTGCCGCACAGGATCGCCTCACGACCAGCGCCCGCGAAAGTCACCTCCGCGCGGGCGCTATGGTGAGCCGCATTGCGCAACTGCTCATTGTCGACTGTCTCTTTATGGGCGTCGCGCGCCAGCGCTATGACGAAACCATCGACGCCCTACAACGCACGCGCGACGTGACCCACCCGCGCTGATCACTGACCCCAAAGCGTCATTGCCGCCATGTCGATGACCCCATCACGATAGATAAGACCACCGGGACGATCTTGCGCCAGCAAAAGTGGACCATCCAGATCCACCCAGCGCGCCGATGCCGCCAACAGCGCAGCTGGTGCCATGGACAGCGAACTACTCACCATGCAGCCAACCATGATCGACATATTAAGGTATTGAGCGCGTTCCACGACCGCCAAAGCCTCCGTCAGTCCACCAGTCTTATCGAGCTTGATGTTGATCGCATCGTACCGCGTTACCAACTCGTCGATCCCGGCGAGCGCATGTGCGCTTTCATCAGCGCAGATCAAAACCGGATGATCAATTTCGGCCAAACGCCAATCATTCGATGCCGGCAGCGGCTGCTCGACCAGCTCAACCCCCAATTGCGCTGAGAGCGCCAACATCGGCTCCAGTACGTCCGCGGTCCAGCCCTCATTGGCATCCACCAAAAGCCGTGCATTGGGCACAGCCGCCCGCACCGCTTTAAGCCGCTCCGCATCGCCCTCAGCACCAAGCTTCAATTTCAAAAGAGGCATATGCGCAGCCGTGCGTGCCGCCTCGGCCATGACCTCAGGCCGATCAAGGCTAATGGTGAATGCTGTCGTGACATGCGATGGCAACTTCAGCCCACACATATCTGCAACTTTAAGCCCCCGCTCCCGCGCTTCTAAATCCCACAGCGCACAATCCAAGCCATTGCGCGCGGCGCTTGGCTTCAGTGCCTTGAGCAATCCCTGACGATCCAGCCCGCCAGCGATCAAACTGGCCATAGTTTCAATCGTTGCGACCGTTTCCGCAGGCGTTTCACCATATCGCGGATAGGGCACGCATTCGCCCCGCCCAATGACGCCGTCGCGCTCGATCTCAACGCTGACCACGGCCTGTTCGGTACGGCTCCCCCGAGAAATAGTGAACTTGCCGGCGATAGGGAAAACATCGATCGAGGCACGAAGGTGTGTAGTCATTCTATGGGCTCAATTATAGGCGGTCAGCAGGAACCGGCGCTGCGCGATTTCTGCGGGGTCACAACACGTCTAGCAACAAAAAAACCCGGCCTCAGAAGAGACCGGGCACAATTGGTCGGAGTAGAGTGATTCGAACACTCGACCCCCTGCTCCCGAAGCAGGTGCGCTACCAGGCTGCGCTATACTCCGTCAGGCACTGCAATCATTTCTGACTGCGTTGCTTGGCTAATACCGCCGTAATTGACCATCTTCAAGCACCCTTGCACTCAAATTCTGTGCGCCCAATGGCACTGAATGCAACGCTCGGAGTTCATCCCACTCCGATCACAAATCACGTTTCCGCGATAATTCGAATGACACAACCACACCGATATCGTTAAACACATTGAAATAACAATGATGCCACAATCTAAGACGCCCAATAGACTTCAATACAATACTTTAGAGGATATGATTGAGCCCCACCAAAGCAGCCAATAAGCCTAAATCTCGTCGCGGATTACCGCTTCGATCATTTATCGCTTTGGTGATTTTTATCGCCATGCTGCCTCCGGTAGTGATGCTCTCGTTAACCCTAATGCGCGTTTCAGACGCCGACCGTGAGACGGCGGAACAGCGCTTCCTCGACAACGCTGCGCTGATTGCCGGGCTTGTTGAGAGTGCGGTGGCGGCCCACGCTTCAATGATCAGCTCCCTAACAGCAGATCAGGATCAACTCATTCCGCTGGCCCGTCACTTTGACGGCAATATCGACATCACCCGTCAACCCAGTCAGAGCCTCGCTGAGAGCGAACCGCAAACCTGGCGGCTGGGCAATCTCTACGACATTGAAGAAGGGGTGAGTGCCCGCGTCCCCCTCACCATCCCTCTGGCCAACGGCGACAGCCAGATAAATCTACACGCCGACGCCAAGGCGTTGACGCGCAATATCGATCTCTCGTCCAGCGCCAATTCAGACCTACTGATCGCGCTCGTCGACGGCAATGGCCGCGTGGTTGCACGCTCCGCTCAGCAGGAGCGGTTTTTGGGCCGTCCGGTGCCAACATGGAGCGCGTTGCTAGCTGTCGGTGCCGACACCGGCCTTTTTGACGCCGAAACATTAGAGGGTGACATGATCACCTTCGGTTTCTCGAAGGTGAAAAACACGGACGGCTGGGCGGTCGTAATCGGCCTCCCGAAAGCGGTCTTCCAAGCACGTTGGCAAGAACCGATGGCCGTGCTGGCCATCGGCGCAATTATTACAGTCTTCGCAACCATTGCACTCTCGAGCTGGATGGCCTCGCTCATTGTCACCCCGGTGACAGGTCTTGTGCAGCGCGCCCGCAGTATATTGCGCGATGAACCTTTGGCCGAGGACTTGGCCCCAACTCCAGTCATTGAGTTGGCCGAACTCCAGACGGCGCAGACGCGCGCCCAACAAGTACTGCTCGAACGCGCACGTGAGCTCTCCATCAGCAATCAACGGTACCGCGCCTTGGTCAAAGTTGGCGCGCTCGCTACGTGGCGCACCGACGTTGAAGGCAAGAGACTTGAACTGGAAGGCTGGGAAGAGCTCAGCAATGAGCCGTGGCAGCACGATCCAAGCTGGTCAAATCTCGTTCACCCCGAAGACAGCCCCTACACAGCCGACGTCTGGGAGCAAAAACGTCGGTCGCCAGAACCCTTGGTCTTGGAGTTCCGCATCAGGGTGGGCGTAGATGATACTGCGTGGATTAAATGCCGAGGCGCTCCCATCCTCAACGATCTGGGCGACGTCATCGAGTGGATTGGCACATTCGAGAATATCGATGAGCAGAAGCGCCAACATTTGCGCATCAGCCATCTCGCCTATCACGACAGCCTCACCGGCCTTGCCAATCGCAGTCAATTGGATGAGCACTTAGAACAGGCTTGGGAAGGCTTAGAGCATCAGCGCCAAAGCGCGCTCCTCTATATCGACCTTGATCGGTTCAAACAGGCCAATGATCGCTATGGCCACGCCGTTGGCGACGAAATCCTGCGCCATGTTGCCGAGCGCCTCCAAGGCCTAACGCGGCCCGGAGACATTGCTGCCCGCATGGGCGGGGATGAGTTCGCCCTTGTCCTGCATGACATTCAGGACCCCAGCGTTGCTCATCTCGTGGGCATGCGCATCGTCAAAACGCTCTCCCGGCCCTACAACCTCTCAGGGCAGCTGATCGAAATCGGCGCCAGTGTCGGCATCTCGCTGCTGACGGTCGACAGCGCAGACATCGTCTCGTGGCTCAAGCAAGCCGACAGCGCTCTTTACGCCGCCAAATCGGCAGGTCGGAACCGCTGCATGATGTTCGAAGAGTTCGATAAGGTCGAGCAAAAGCTCTAACCTGCCGCAAAGCGCTTCCTTTCCGAAAAAAAATCTTCTGTGTCGCAGTAGGCAAAACTTGCGCACACTAGGCTTTGTATTTCCTAACGAATTCAATTAACCATGAGCCCAAGCGGCACATTTTTCCTAGCAAGCGAGCACTTATTACCTACTAACTCATTGAAACATATATATTTTTATAAAATATCAGCGCCTGAAAACTGCCGGACAGCCGTGTAACTGTTGACCCCTCATTGCGAGGGAGAAACGCAGGAAGCGGACATGATGGTTGAAATGGCTGCCGAGAAATTCGGCGACAGCATCACAGTACCAGTGCGAAACGATCAGTTTTCGCCCCGTGTTGTGCAGGCGCCAGTGCCAACAGAACGCCCCATGGACGAAGACGACCTCCTCTTAAGACGCATTGCCGAACACGACGAGGCTGCTTTCCGCGCGCTGGTTGAACGCCATGTCGATCGCGCCTTCGCCCTTGCCTTGCGCATCCTCAACAACGAAGCCGACGCTGATGATGTCGTACAGGATGTGCTGCTGAAGGTTTGGACCACTCGCGGCACGTGGCAGGAAGGTCGCGCGCGTTTTTCAACCTGGCTTTATCGCGTCGTCACCAATCGCTGCCTTGACCTGCGTCGTCGCCCACGCACCGAAGACATCGAAACTGCGCCTGATGTTCAGGATGATCGCCCGGATGCCGTCACCACCATCCACCAGGGTGAAGTGGGTCTCTTGCTCGAAAAAGCGATGAGCCGCCTGCCCGACCATCAGCGCATTGCCGTGATTTTGGCCTACCACGATAATTTATCTAACCCCGAAATTGCAGAAATTTTGAACACGACCGTCTCGGCTGTGGAATCCCTTTTGAAGCGCGGACGCCAGCATTTGCGGCATAATTTGCGAAATGACGAAGTCGACATTCTGGACTCTTTTACCAAGGGTTAACCATAAGCCTCACATCGGCTGAATTTTCTCCGCCCGACTTGCGTCACTCCCACCGTTCTACTGTCAGACGCGGCGATGCTGCGACAGCGGCCCCAGAATGAAGGGCCGCAGACATCAGTACTTAGGAGTAGGTCCATGCCTGTTATTTCCACGAACATTGCTGCAAACTCGGCTGTCCGTCACCTGAACGCAAACTCGGCTGAGCAGAGCGCATCGCTCGCCAAGCTCGCTTCCGGCACCCGTATCGCACAGGCATCTGACGACGCTGCTGGTCTTGCTATCTCGACCCGTATCTCGTCCGACGTGACCACTCTGACCCAGGCAGCGACCAACGCTTCCCACGGCATCTCGATCCTGCAGACTGCTGACGGCGGCGCTGCAAACATCTCCGACATTCTTCAGCGTATGAAGGCACTGTCTGCTCAGTCGGCTTCCGGTACCGTAACCGACGGCGAACGTACCTACATCAACGCTGAATTCACCCAGCTGATCGAAGAAATCGACGGCATCTCGACCGGTACCCGTTACAACGGTGAATCGCTGCTCGACGGTTCCTCTTCGCAGGACTTTGCGACCGGTATCAACATCATGGTCGGCTCGGACGCTGGCGACATGATCTTGCTCCAGATTGGCCTGCTGGACTCCACGACGCTCGGCGTTGACGCAGCAGCCGTTGACACCCAGGCAAACGCACTCGCGGCAATCGCTCTGATCGACACCGCAATCGACACCGTATCGAACGCACGTGCAAACATCGGTGCTCTCGAATCCCGCTTCGCATTCCGCGGCGCTTCGATCGCAACCTCGGTTGAAAACCTCTCGGCTGCTAACTCGGCAATCGCTGACGTTGACGTCGCTGCTGAATCCGCAAAGCTCGCTTCGGCTAAGGTCAAGACCCAGGCTGCAGTTGCAGCAGCTGCCCAGGCATCGCAGATGCCACAGGAACTCCTCAAGCTCCTGAACTAATCATCGTCTAATCGGGCGCGCTGACCATCAGCGCGCCCGAACTCTTTATCTATGGAGTTGAATTTTGAGCACTGTTAGCACCACGTCGTCCGCAACCCCCGCTGCGACCACGACCGTCGTTGCGGCGCCGAAAACCTCCACGACCAAGCCGGTAAAAGAGCCGAGTGACGGCACCAATATCGACTGGGCCGGACTGATCGAAGAGTCCGTCAACGCCAAACTGGCGAAAGCGACTTCCATCGATCTCAAGATCGATGCGAACGACCTAAAGATGGCGGCCTATCAAGACGCCAAAAACCTACTGTCATCGCTTCAAACCGCAGCCAACGCTCTGCGCGCGCCATCTGGCAGCACCGCAAGAAGCACAGACGCTTTCCTGTCGCGTAGCGCCTATTTGACCGCCAATGGCAACGTCAATGCAGCTTCAGTTTTCTCTGCAACGGTAGATCCAGCCGCCGATCAGGGCACCTATAAGCTCGAAGTCGTGCAGCTCGCGACCGCTCACAAGATTTCTAGCGGCACCGTCGCTACCAAAACATCAGACCTGAACATCACGAGCGTCATTTCGCTGGGCGTTGAAGGCGGCACCCCCTCGACCCTCTCCATTACAGCTGACATGTCGCTAATGGAGATTTCCGAGGCCATCAACAAGACCAAGGCCTCATCGGGCGTTCAGGCGAGCATCGTCCAGGTCACTCCAAACGACTTCCGCTTGATCCTGACGGCGACCGAAACCGGCAAGTCGATCACCTCCGAAGTCCTCTCGGGCGATGACGCGCTTGGTGCACTCGGCCTGACCAATCCGGCAGGTGATTTCGCAACTGTACTTCAGGACGCCCAGCAGGCGATCGTCCGCGTCGATGATCTGGAAGTTACCCGCTCGTCCAATGAGATCAGCGACATCATCACCGGCACGACCCTCTACCTCTATCAGGCCACACCGCCCGGCACCTCGATCACTCTGGAAGTCGACGCCAACGTCAACAATGTCAAAACCGCCATTCTCCAGCTGGTCGAGGCCTATAACGCCTACCGCGACTTCGCTGTAAAGCAGCAGACATTGCCCAGCCGCACCTACGATCCACCGCTGTTTGGCGATGGCACAATGCGCAGCGTTAACGCTTCTATCGGCGACGCATTGGCAACGGCCATTGGCTCAGAATCAATGAGCCTACTTGGCCTGACTTACGACAATCAGAACAAACTCGTCATCGAAGAAGACAAGCTTGATAATATTCTACTGACCAATTTATCGGCAGTTCAGAACTTGCTTAGCTTCGGCATGACAACGTCGAATACCAACATCCAGCTGTTGGCGCGCGGCTCCAGCCTACCACCGGATTTTACGCTCGACATCGAAACCGACGTCAATGGCGTTCTAACAGGCGCCACCGTAAACGGCCAAACTGGTCTCTTCACTGTTTCCGGCGCGCGCCTCGTCGGTGCCGCTGGCACGGCGTACGAAGGCATCTCTCTGGTTTACACCGGCACCTCTCCAGCTGCCGTTGACCTCTCCTTCAAGACGGGCATCGCAGAAAAGCTCTTCAACGCGGCCAATGGCGCCACCAGTGGCTCCGGCTCTTTGACATTGCTGATCAACAACTTATCGTCTCAGAGCACCGAGATGACCAAGCGGAGCGATAACATTCGGTCGCAGGCAGAAGCCTATCGCACCACCATATCGATGCGCTATGCCCGATACCAAGCAGCCATTGCCCAGGCTGACTCCATGAAGGACTATCTGAGCACCCTGCTCGACACCTGGAACGCCAAGTCATGATGCAGCAAGCCATGGCGGTTAACGCCTATCGCCAAGCGGCGACCCAAGTTCATCCGATGGTCGCAGTGGTCAAGCTTTTTGATGAAGTCTTGCGCCGCATTCGACGTACGCAACTAGACCATCAGAATAAGCGGATGGAAGACGCGTATAATAATATATCACGCGCCTCCCTCATCTTGCGCGGACTCGCAGCCAACTTGCGCACTGAAAAAGGCGCAGATATGGCTGAAACACTAAAGCATACCTATATTGCGAACATGATCGCAATGAACACCGCATTCGGGAAACCTGATGCAGTTGAACGGTATGACAAGATCATTGAAGGTCTCAAAGAACTGCGCAATGCTTGGGCCGAAGTGGCCGGCATGCCAGCTATCTAAATAGATCCCCTCAGTGGTCTTGATTGTGAAAGCAATCGGCCACAACCAGGAGGGGACGTGGACGTCGAAGAGTTTGAGGCGCATCTCGCGCAGTTCGGCAACCGGTTCGAAGATTGGCCATCCAATCTGCGATCATCTGCCTTTATCCTCACCTCGCTCAACCCCACGGCCAAGTCGCTGCTCGACGAAGACAGTCGCCTCCGGGCCATCTTTGCCGAACAGCCCAAGCTCCGAGCTCCTGCGGACCTCGTCGAGCGGATCATGCTAGCGGCACGTCAGTCCGACACCAATCCGCGCTAAAATAACTTTTTTTGATATTTTTTTGCCGCCCATTTTACATGGGCGCGCATAGTCATTCCGCTGCCCAAACGCGAATTCACCGTGCATGATCTTGAACAGCCGCGCCTGCCCCGGTGAGTAGTTTACCAAGAACTGCACGAACCGTTTGGCTATATCGCGTTTGGCAGCGCCCGCATTACAGCAGTACAGACCAACCACCCGGCAACTCCTGACGCTGCGCATTGGCTGTTACGGCAAAAATTGCCGACCCTATACAATCCCATTACTGATTTTATTCTATTCTCCCTGCAAAATTTGCAGCGCACCAACTTTATAATTCCAAGTCAAAAGCCCTAAACAACTTACAGACAGCAAAAAATCTGCGCCTGAATTCCTGACCTCGCCCGTTTCACTAATAGCGCCCTATGGCGTCCATTTTTGAAATCTGTCGACGGCTTGCTGCTCCCACCAGCGCCACCGACGCCTTGGGGTTCACCATGAGCATTTCAGCGCTTTCATCCGCAGCGGGCACCTCCAGCTCTTTAGCAACGTCTACCGCGCGAAAGGGTGGCCTCGATACCGACGCCTTCCTGCGCCTCATGGTCGAACAGCTCCAAAACCAGAACCCGCTCGATCCGACTGACTCCAACCAGTTGCTGAGCCAGATGGTTTCCTACGCCAGCTACAACGAACAGTCCGCGACCCGCGAAAGCATGGCCGAGCTGACCAAGCTCGTGAAGACCATCGCCACCTCCCTCGATATTCAAGTCTGAGTTATTAAATGAGCCTTTCAGCAGCACTGGGCGCAGCCGTCACCGCCTTGAACTCGCAGAGCTCCGCCCTGTCGATCATCTCGACCAACTTGGCCAACAGCTCGACCAACGGTTACAAGTCCATCGACGCGAGCTTCGCCAGCCTCCTGTCCGGCGGCACATCCAAGGCCAGCAATGGCACTGGTGGCGTATCGGTCGCTAGCCGTCAGAACGTCCTTTCGCAGGGCCTGCTCAGCCACTCGTCCAGCTCCACCAACATGGCGATCACCGGCAACGGTTTCTTCATCGTCTCGGGCGGGCAGGAATCGAAGGAACTTGGGTACACCCGTAACGGCGAATTCGGCGTCGACGAAGAAGGTTTCCTCGTCAACAATGGCCAGTATCTGATGGGCTGGGCAACCGACGCTTCTGGCGTCGTCACCGGCAGCGAAAGCGCTGACGCCCTCAGCTCGATCGACACAGACGCCATTGCAACCATTGCTTTGCCAACGTCGAACATGACGCTGATGGCCAACCTCCCAGCTGAAGCAGCTGACGGTTCGACCTTCACCTCCGCGCTCGAAATCTACGACAGCTTGGGCACTGCAGGCTCGATCGACGTCACCTGGACCAAGGTTGGCCCACGTGAATGGACGGCACAGTTTGCTGACCCAACCATGGCAGGCGGGGGCGCCGCAACAGGTACCGTAGCCAGCCCGGCTATTACCATCAACTTCAATGCTGACGGCACACTGGCCAGCACCAACCCGAACCCACCAGAACTGCTCGTCACTGGTTGGGCCACTGGCGCTGCGGACTCGACCATTTCGCTGAACCTCGGCTCACCGGGCACGTCGTCTGGCCTGAGCCAGTATTCGAGCGGCGCGACAACCCCAGCGGTTGAAGTGAAAAGCTCGCACGATGGTGTAGGCCTGGGCGCTCTGAGCGGCATCGAAGTAACCGACGCTGGTATCGTAAAGGCGCTTTACGATAACGGTCTGTCCCGCGCGATCTACAAGGTTCCACTGGCAACCTTCTCGAACGCAAACGGCCTGACCGTTTCCGACGGTGGCGTTTATTACGCAACAACAACCTCGGGCAATGCAGCTCTGCGCACCGCAGGTGAAGGCGGAGCCGGGACCATCTCTGGCAGCCGTCTCGAAGTATCAACCACCGATACCAACTCTGAGTTCTCCAAGATGATGGCTGCGCAGCAAGCCTACTCGGGAGCCGCCCAGGTGATGTCGGCGGCGAACTCGATGTTCGACACGCTCATCTCCGCCGTTAGATGAGTTCTTCAGAACAAAAGGAAGACGCGCATTTTGCGCGTCTTGCCGTTCTGAAAGCCCAAATCGAACAAGAGTTCGGCGCGGGTAAGGAACCGCCCCCTGCCGAACGCGAAGCGCGCCTAATCGCGCTTCTCGCCTCAGTACAGACCCTCATCGAAGACCTCTCGCACATGCGCGATGAAATCGGTGAGCAACTCCAGGGCTCCGCCAGTGGCCTTCTAGCCAATGCCGCGTACCGCTCTTCAGCCGGACTTGGAACGAACCGAAATGACCAGTGAACAGACCGAACTCGACACTCAATTTGGCGTCCTGATCACTCTGATGACCGAACTGACGGCATTGCTGGACCGTGAAAACCGCGCCCTTGAGGCCGGACTGCGCACTTCTCTGGCTTTCGCTGCAGAGCGAACCCACGAGCGCAAGGCCGAACTCAGCGCCGAGCTGGAAACATGGGTTAGTCAGGTCCGCAGTGGTCAGATCAATCTCGGCTTGGCATCACCAGACGTCCGCGAGCAGGTCACCGCCAGCTCCGAAGCTCTTGACGCTGTCGTCAAAGAGAACATGGAGCGGCTGAAGGCGGGCATTGAAACCACCCGCACCCGCGTTGAGGCGATCATGAGCGCCATCCGCGAACAAGCAACTTCCGAAGGCGCCTATGATGCAACCGGCCGACGGGCCCGCATCTCCGACGCCCCATCAAGCCTATTGGTATAAGGTCTCGCGCAATGTCGTTTGCTGCAATCCGTAATACCGCAACCAGCGCACTCGCCTCGTCCCAGGTGAATATGCAGATTGCGGCGTCAAATATCGCCAACGCAGATACCGCTGGGTACACGCGAAAAACCGGCACCCAATTGATGACCGCCACAGGCGGTTTGGGAGCCGGTGTTGAAGTCGCCTCAGTCAGTGGCTCAGCCGATAAATATCTGCTCAAAAGCCTCAATGCAGCAACCAGCGAACTCGCTTCAGCATCCGCTCTGAAGCAGTTCGCTGATCGCGTTCAGGCCCTGTTCGGCACCATCTCTAGCGATGGCTCGAGCAACACGCTCGCTAACCACGTATCGGCTTTTGAAACCGCGCTGGCTCAGCTCTCTGGCACCCCGGAAAGCCAGACCTTGCAGGTTCAGCTTGTCGACACGCTCGACACTCTGGTCAGCAATCTGCGCGCCATCTCCACCGGCACCCAGAGCCTGCGCGCCAGCGCGGACGAAGGCATTGCCGACGGCGTTACCACGGTCAATCAGCGCCTCGAAGCCATCCACGCGCTGAACAAAGACATTAAGCAAGCTGCAGCCCGTGGCGACATGACCGCAGATCTCGAAGATCGCCGCGCCGTAGCGCTTCAGGACATTGCCGCTGAAATGAACGTTTCGGCCTATGTCAGCCCAGACAACACCATGAAGATCTACACCGCGTCCGGTGCAGCCCTTCTCGATGGCACTGTCCATAAGCTGAACTACACCGGCTCGGCTTTCGTCACCACCGAAACGGTCTTCAGCCCGATCATGTTGGACGGCAAGAACGTCACCAGCGCGATCACCTCTGGCAAGATTGGCGCGCAGCTCTATCAGCGCGACGTCAACCTGCCCGCGACCCAGGCCGAGATTGATACCTTCGCGCAGTCGCTGATCGAAAGCGTCAACGCGGCCTACAATCAGGGCACCAGCCTGCCTGCCCCGTCCAGCGTCACCAGCAATGCCCAGGTTGTTGGCACGGACGCGCTCAACGGTAACGGCACTTTCCGCGTCGCCGAGATCAATCCTGACGGCACCCTGGTCGCCTACAGCGACTTCGACCTTGCGAATTACGCAACGTTCGACGACTTCGCAGCAGCGATCGATGCCGTACCAGGACTTGATGCCAGCATTGACGCGAGCGGCAAATTCTCCATCAGCTCGACCGCTGGCAATGGCATCTCCTTCGCCGACATTTCGAGCGACATTGGTGGCAAGGGCGTTTCCGCCGCTTTCGGGTTTAACGATCTGATCGTTGGAACCGATGGCCGCAACGTCGCCGTTCGGGCGGACATCCGCGCCGCGCCGACCGGGCTGTCGACAGCCTCACTCAGCACGGACGATCCGCTCGTCGTCGGCGCTAGCGCCGCTGGCGTCTCGCCTGCCCTCGCTAAGACCCTCCAAAAGAGCGTCACCGATAAGCATGATTTCCCCGCCGCTGGTGGGCTCGCCGCAGCCTCGTCGAGCTTCGCCTCATACGCAGGCCTGATCGCCTCGCGCTCAGCCATCAGCGCGAGCACAGCTGGCAACACGCTCGACAGCAAGCAGAACACCTACGAGACCCTCACTACCGCCATTTCCGCACAAAGCGGCGTGAACGTTGATGAAGAAATCGCCCGCGTTTCTGAGCTTGAGCAGCAATACACCACTGCAGCCCAACTGCTGCAGGTCCTCAATGACATGTTCGATGCCCTTCTGGGCGTTGTTAAGTAAGGGAGGCACTTCGCATGGCAATGCGCGTAGCGACGTTCGCTCTAAATGACCGGATGCTCTCAGCATCCCTACAAACCCAGTCCCGCATGGCGGAAATGCAGATGCAGCAAGCGAGTGGCATTAAGTCCAACGCGCTTGGTGAATATGGCGCCAGCGGCAAGGTCCTGATTGATCTCGAAATCTCTCTGGCCCGCTCGCAGACCTACACAGCATCAGCCCAGGAAGCGTCGAGCCGTGTTGCCGTCATGTACGGCATCATGGACACCGTCAACGAACTGCTGAGCAATTTCCGTGTGGCGTTGGCCGGCATCAAGAGCGTCAATTCCGATGCCGAGACGCGGGCATCTCTCGCCAACAATGCATCCTTCACGATGACCGAATTGGGTGCTCTGCTCAATTCCCAGTACGAGGGCCGCTATCTCTTCGGCGGTAGCGCAACGACCACTCTTCCGGTCGATTTGGCCAACTACACTCTTGCAGATCCTACCCAGCCCTATACCGACTACTACATGGGCAACGACGCCTTGGCGTCGGCTCAGGTCTCGGCAGAACAGTCGGTAAGTTATGGCGTTGCGGCGAGCGACCCGGCCTTTGAAAAGGCCTTCCGCGCGCTCTCCATTATCGCCGATACAAACGGCGTTTTTGGCGCGACCACAGTTGATGACTCGCTGAACCTGATTATGGACGCGATCAACAATGCAGCGGGCGTGCAGGGCACTCTCTCACTCAATGCCGCCGCACTCGAACGCTCGGTTCGCCGCGAAGAAGATTTCCAGGAAATGTTCAAAGCGGACCTGTCAGGCGTTCGCGACGTCGACGTCACCCAGGTGGCGGTACGCCTCACATCCTACGAAATGCAGTTGCAAGCGTCCTTCGCCACCATGGCAAAGGTCAGCAATCTGAGCCTGCTCGACTACCTGCGGTAAGAACCATGTCCCTCAAGCTCACCCTCAAGCCCGGCGAAAGCGTTCTCATCGGCGACACGCGTGTAGAGATTGTCTCACGCGGATCATCTACGCTGTTGATCAGTGGGAGCGTGCCCGTGCTACGGGGTGAGTTTGCTGTGGATGCTGATACCGCGCAGGATACGCCCTCTCAGTTGCGCTTGGTGCTGCAGAGGATGTATCTCGATGCCAATGTCGCCATCCATCACGACGCTTATTTCAAAGTGGTTGGCGACATGTTGGCCGAGTACCCGAACTCGGTCCCCTTCATCACCGAGATCAATCGCTGCCTAATGACGGGCGACGTCTATCGCGCCATCAAAATCGCCAAGGAATACCTTGCCGATATGAACGCGCCTGCCGACAAGTGGATGCTGAGCGGTCCCGAGTCGAAACTCGCTCCTCAGCGCACCAACGCCGCTTAATCGATCGAGCGCAAACGCAGCAGATGGACGCGCATCGCGTCCTCTGCCTTATCGGGCTCTCGCGCTTCGATATGATCCAAAATCTCGGCATGATCACAATCAATGTCATGCCAGAGGTGAGGTCGCCCCGGACTGCTCTTGGCGCAATGGGCAAAGATGCGCCACACGGGCGGCGCGATAACAGCCATCAAACGGTTACCCGCCGCCTCCATCACGGCCTGATGGAAATCCACACTGTGATCGGTGCGCTCACTCAGCACCTTGCCCCGCTCAACGCTGCGCGCCGCCAGCCGAATGCGATCAAGGTCTTGCTCTGTCCGACGTTCCGCCGCCCAACGCGCTGCAGGCAGTTCTAGTGCCAGACGTGTTTCCAGAATCTCGGCTTCCGAAATCTGCTCCCCGGCGGTCATGAGACCGAGGCCGTTCTCAATATTGGCCTGCACAAAGCTCACATCAGGAATGACGACGAATGTGCCGCCGGTGATTCCCCGCGACGTCTGCACCAATCCCTGCGAGCTCAACACCCGCAGCGCCTCTCTAGTGGTGTTCCGACTGACGCCAAAATTGGCAGACAGCTGAGCCTCCGAAGGCAGTTGCTCTCCCGGTTGCAGCGCGCCTTGCAGGATTAAGTCCCGCAATTGCTCAGCAATCTGCAAATAAGCACTCTGCACCTTGCGCACGGCCAAAGCCTTACCCTTGGTTGGTTTTTCTATCAAAGAAGCCCCCAAAATCAGCATTCCGGCCCTGCACGGCACAGCGCGCGATTAAATTTTAATCACAACGATTTCATGCTCATCATTTAAACTTTTTTTCGCCTCCCGGACAGCTTTTTTGTTGCCGGAGTGCGAGATAGCCCCTTAGCCTCTAATTGTTGGACATTTAGAGGCGAGCGATGCCACGCTATATTCTCACCCGTATTGCATGGGGTCTGTTGACCCTGCTGGCAATCCTTACCTTCGTGTTTTTTCTGGCGCGAATGACCGGCGACCCGGTTCGTTTGCTGCTGCCAGACCAAGCCACACAGGCCGATGTCGATGCCATGCGCGAGACGCTCGGGCTTAATCGTCCTGTTGTAGAACAATACTTCGACTTCATGGCGAAGGCCGTCACCGGCGATCTGGGTGACTCTCTGCGTCAGCAGCGTCCCGCCCTCGAAATCGTGCTGGAGCGCCTCCCCGCGACCTTAGAACTCGCGATCACATCCTTTGTCATCGGCTTTGCCGTTGCGCTGCTTCTGGCGGTCTTGGGGGAAGTCACGGGCAATCGTCGCCTGCGCAACGGCCTCCTGTGGGTCGCAACATTCCGCCAGTCGGTGCCGCCCTATCTTTTCGGCATCCTGCTCATTCTCATCCTCTCGGTGAATATGGGCGTCTTGCCCGCCATCGGTCGCAATTCAACCGCCAGCTATGTCATCCCCGTGCTGACCATGGCGACATTTGAAATCGCGCTCTACCTGCGCCTCTTCAATACCTTCTTTGACGAGATGCGGCGTAACGACTGGGTGCGCACCGCTATAGCCAAGGGCATCAGCCGCAACCGCCTCGTTTTCCGTCACATGCTGCCCAATGCCATTCTGCCGGTCATCACCGTCGCAGGCATCAATCTGGGCATCCTCATTGGCGGCACTGTGGTGCTGGAGATGGTGTTCAATTGGCCGGGCATGGGACGTCTCATCGTCCAGGGCGTCACCCAGCGTGATTACCCCATCGTGCAGGCCGGCGTGGTCGTCACCGCTGCTGTGTTCATCCTCATCAACATCGTTGTCGACATTCTCTATGCGGTCCTCGATCCGCGCGTGAGGCTCTCATGACCCCAACATCTGTCACGCCCGAAAAGACCACCAAAACGATCCGCCTGCCCCGCCTGCCCTTTTCTCTTTGGATCGCAATCATCATGCTCGCCGGTGTTCTGGCGCTCATGGCCTTGGTGCCTCTGTGGTCAGGGTTTGATCCCAATAAGCAGAGCCTGTTCTTTGCGCTCGAACCCGCCTTCACCAATCCGGCGCACCCGCTGGGCACCGACGCTCTGGGCCGCGATATCTTGAGCCGCCTGTCGGTCGCGGCCAGTGTCTCTGTTCTGGTCGCTCTTGGTGCCGTGTGCATCTCGGCCGTGATCGGCATCGTCATTGGCCTTTTGGCCGGTTGGATGCGCGGCCCGGTCGACAGCCTCCTCATGGCGCTAGGCAATGTGCAATTGGCTATCCCCACTGTTCTGCTGCTCATCGTTCTGGTCGCCGCCCTCGGCTCAAGCCCGCTTTTGCTGGTGATCCTCCTCGGTTGCGTCAACTGGGTCGGCTATGGCCGCGTCGTCCGCGCTCAGGTCATCTCGCTGCGGGAGCGCGAATTCATCACCGCCGTAACCACGGCCGGTGGCTCCAGCTGGTGGATCATGCGCAAGCATCTCCTGCCCAATGTTCTGCCCGCTGTGCTCGTGCTCGCCGCTTTCGACGTCGGCGTCATCATCACCGTTGAATCCTCACTCAGCTTCATTGGTCTGGGCATCCAGCCTCCGACTCCGAGCCTGGGTCTGATGATCAGCGAAGGGCAGCGTTACCTGCAGACCTATTTGCCGCTCACCCTCCTGCCGGCCTTGGTCATCTTCTTCCTCATCGGCGGCATTCAGTTCGCCTCCCAATCCCTCAATCGCGCCCCGTCTCGCGGTTGAACTTCCGCCCTTCCGTTTCCTCCACCTACCCAACACTGGAGAACACTATGATCCTCTCACGTCGCACCCTGCTGGCAACGACCACTGCCCTTCTCGCCATGACCGCGCTGTCACCAGCCTTCGCTGCCGACAAGACCAGCGTCACCGCCGCACTGGTCGCCGAGCCTGTCAGCCTCAACCCGATCTACGACACCAGCCTGCCAGCTTTGAACGTTTTCTATAACGTCTTTGATCAGCTGACTGGCATTGACGCCTCGGGCGCTGTTGTTCCGCGCTTGGCTGACGCTTGGGCAGCCTCGGAAGACCTCAAGACCTGGACCTTCAACCTGCGTGAAGGCGCCACCTTCCACGACGGTTCGCCTGTCACCGCTGAAGACGTGCTCTTCACCTATGAAACAGCCATGACCGACAAGACCTCGCGTCTGGGTGGCTATCTCTCGACGGTCGAAAGCATCAGCGCGGAAGGCAACCGCATCATCTTCTCGCTGAAAATCCCATACGCACCGTTCGACCGTCAGGCGACGCTGATCCCGATCATTTCCAAGGCGGCATTTGAGACCATGGGCGCCGAAGCCTATGCCCGCAAGCCAATCGGCAGCGGCCCATACTCGGTCGAAAACTGGGCCAATAGCGACACCATCACTCTTCAGCGCTTTGACGCCTATTGGGGCAATAAGGGCACCTACGAAACCGTCATCTTCCAGCCGGTTCCAGATGAGACCACACGCGCCAACTCGGTTCAGTCCGGCGATCTCGACATTGCACTTCTTGGCCCATCCAGCGTGCCAGCCGTTGAAGGTTCGGGCAGCGCCAAGGTTGTCCACCAGCAGTCCAACCGCGTTGTCTACCTTGGCTTTAACGCCACCACGGCTCAGCTGAGCAATGCCAAGCTGCGTAAGGCCGCCGATCTGGCGCTGGATCGTCAGCTGCTGTCCTCGCGCCTGCTCAATGGCGCTGCCGAGCCAGCCTCCCAGCTCGTGGCCCCGGTGTCCTTCGGCTACAGCCCAGACATCGCCCCCACGACCTACAATCTCGATCAGGCCAAGGCTCTGGTTGCCGAGGCTGGCTATGACGGCACGGCCATCCCGCTAACCTACCCAAATACCGGTCTGCCGCAGATTGATCAGGTTGCACAGGCCATCGCCTTCTTCCTCGGCGAAGCGGGCATCACCGTGACCCTCGACCCGCAAGAAGCCAACACCTTCTCCAATTCCTGGTTCTCGGCCTCGCTTGGCGGCTTCTACCTCCACGCCTTTGCCCCATCGGTGATGGACGCAGACCTGCCCTTCAACATGCTGCTCCGCTCGGGCGGTCAGGGCTACGCCAACAATGCTGACATCGACGCTCTGCTCGACGTTCAGGTTGGCACTGCAGCCCAGAACGCACGCGCCGCAACACTGGCTCAGATCAGCACCATCGTTACCGAAAACACCTTCTACGCCCCGCTGTTCGTGGACACCTATTCCTACGCTGTCACCCCAGACGTCGAATGGTCCCCGCGCCCCGATGGCATGATCGTTTTCAACTAATTCACTGATTTCAGAGGGATATTAAAATGGCTGAACTCCACCCAATCCGCGAATACACCGGCGACGTTCCAAAGCACGAAACTGCCGTAATCGTTGTCGATATGCAGCGCGCCTTCTTCGACAATAACGATAGCCTGGGTCAGGCCGGTTTCGACGTCACCCCTTTGCGTGAAGCCATTCCGGGCACCATCGAGCTGGTCAACCTTGCCCGCGCCAATGGCGTGCCGGTGATCTTCACCCGCTATGTCTACTCCCCCGGCATGGTCGATTTCGGTCGCAAATACGGTGCAAACCCCGAAGCCCGTAAGTCCACCAACTCGCTCGGCTACGGCACTGCCGAAATCGAGATCATCCCAGAGCTGAACGTACAACCCGACGAAGTCGTCATCGACAAGTCCCGTCCAAGCTCCTTCTACGGCACCCGCCTTGAGCCAGTGCTCACCGGCATGGGCATCCGCAACGTCATCGTCTGCGGCGTCACCGCCAATATCTGCGTGGAAACCACGGTCCGCGACGCAGGCCAGCGCGACTATGGCACCTTCGTTGTTGCCGATGCTGTCGCCGAGTTCCTCCCAGAGCGTAAGCACTATGCCCTTTTCGGCATGGCTTGGTCCTTCGCCAACGTCGTCAACGTCGCCGACATCGCCCGCTCTTGGGCAGCGACTTCTGCAAGCGACGCTGCTTAGGAACACTTGTGTCTTCACTTTCACACTCAGCAGGGTCGGGCCAATCTTTGGCCCGGCCGGCAATCTTGGTGGCGCTTGGGTTTGCCGGGGTCATCGGTGCCCTGATGCAGACCCTTGTACTGCCCCTGCTTCCGCTCTTTCCCTCGATGTTCAACGTCTCCATCGCCGCCGCTTCTTGGGTAGCGACATCGACCATGCTGGTCGGCGCCATCGGCGCGCCCTTGGTTGGCTGGCTGGGTGACCGTTTTGGCCTCAAGTCGATGATCATGCTCTCGCTGATCGCCTTGGCCATTGGCTCGTTCATCTCCGCCCTCGCCACTGATTTCACCACAATGATTATCGGGCGCGTCCTGCAGGGTTTTTCTGTCGGGATCGTCGGCCTCTCAATGGCCATGCTGCGCCGTCTCTGGCACGTCGAAGGCCTGCCCATGGCCGTCGGCATCATCGGCGGCACCATCGGCATTGGCACGAGCCTGGGCGTGCCTTTAGCGGGCTTCATTGTCTCCTTCGGCACCTGGCAAACCCTATTCTGGATCATGGGCGGCTCCGCCGTTCTCGCAACCCTGCTCATCTGGGTCCTCGTCCCCTCCGTCGCCCCCATCTCAAGACAGCGCTTTGACCTCACGGGCGCGCTGGGCCTTGGCCTGATCCTTACCCTCATTCTTTTGCCGTTGAGCCTGGCCGCCGATGGCGAAATGTCCATTCCCATGAGCGCCACCCTGCTCATCATTGCCGCTGCGCTTCTCTGTGCTTGGGTCTGGCACCAGAACCGCACGCCACAACCCTTTGTGGATCTTAGCCTCCTGCGTGTACCGGCAGTTTCCACCAGCCACCTCATCGCACTCTTCCTCGGCTTCGGCTTCTTCCTCAGCTTCACCGGCACCATCACCATCAGCCAAATGCCCATGCACAATGGCGTTGGCCTTGGCGGCACCGTCCTCACCACGGGCTTTGTGCAATTGCCCGCCAGCCTCATCGCCATTGTCGCGCCGCCCTTGGCCGGGCTCATGGTCGTCCGTTCAGGTGTCCGCGCCGCAATTGCCGCCGGCATAGCCGTCTCCATCGCAGCCTTTCTGGCGCGCTGTTTTTATCTCGATAATTCCATCTACGTGGCGCTCTCGACCATGTTCCTCTCGGGCGGCATTTCCTTTGCCTTCGCGGCCTTGCCCGTGGCCCTGATGAGCGCGACCCCCACCGACAAGCTCGGCGCCAGCAATGGCTTCAATATGCTCAGCCGCCAGATGGGCGCGGCCGCCGCTAGCGTCGCGGGAGCCGTTATCGTCGCGCTCCACCTTGATTACGTCACCCCCTCCGGCCCTGAAGGCTTTTACTGGCTCTTCGGCCTTGGCGGCGTGTCCACGCTGATCGCACTCATCCTCGCTCTCAGCACCAAAACCCTCAATTCCGCACCCCTTTCGCAGGAGACATTGTCATGACTGAAAGCTCGAACCCACTGCTCGTTCTTCGCGATGTGTCCATCGAATTTGAGACCTCGCGCGGCCCCGTTACTGCCGTCCGCAATTTCAATCTCACTCTGCCTGCAGGCCGAAAACTGGCCATCGTTGGCGAGTCTGGGTCTGGAAAATCAACCATTGCTGCCGCCATCAATGGCCTTCTGGCCGATAATGGCCGCGTCTCCACTGGCGAGATTTTCTTTGATGGTCAGGACGTCACCAAGCTCGACCAAAAGGGTCTGCGCGCCCTGCGCGGCAAGAGCATTGGTCTGGTTCCGCAGGACCCGATGACCAATCTCAACCCGCTTCAGCGCGTCGGCACCCAGATCGCCGAAGCGCTCGAAGTCCATGGTCAGGCCAATAGCACCCAAGCGTTCAACCGTGCCGTCGAACTGCTCGACATGGTTGGCATCAATGAGCCCGCCCGCCGCGCTCGCCAATATCCGCATGAGCTTTCCGGCGGCATGCGCCAGCGCGTCCTCATCGCCATGGGCCTTGCCTGCCGCCCGCGCCTCCTCATTGCCGACGAACCCACCAGCGCGCTCGACGTCACGGTGCAAAAGGTCATTCTCGAAGAGCTCGAAAGCCTCACCCAGCAGCTGGGCACTGCCCTCATCCTCATCACCCACGATCTCGCCCTCGCCGCTGAGCGCTGTGACGATGTCGTGGTGATGTACCGTGGCGATGTCGTTGAAACCGGCACGGCCGCCGAAGTCATGGCCAATCCGCAGCACGAATATACCCGCCGCCTGATTGCCGCCGTGCCAACCATGGTAACCCCACCGCTGGTCAAGCCTTTCCCCACGCCCCAAGACACAAGCCGTCGACCCCTCGTCGAGCTTGTCGCCGTCCAAAAAGTCTATCCGGGCCGTCAGGGCATGTTCTCCAAGGGGGCCGATTTCACCGCCGTCCAGAACTCCTCCTTCACCATCCAGCGCGGCCAGACCGTCGCGGTAGTCGGGGAATCCGGCTCAGGCAAATCTACCACTGCCAAAATGCTGCTCAAAATCGAGGAGCCCACCTCGGGCGACATCGTCTTTGACAGCGGCACCATCACCCATTTGCGCGGCAAAGACCTGTTCGACTTCCGCCGCCGCGTGCAGCCCGTCTTCCAAAACCCCTTCGGCTCGCTCGACGCGCGTTACACCGTCCGCCAATCCGTCGAAGAACCGATGATCCTGCATGGCATCGGCACGGCCGCCGAACGCCGCGATCGGGTCGATGAGCTTTTGCAGCAAGTCGCGCTGCCCGCAGCCCTTGCCGATCGTCGCCCTGCTGAAATTTCGGGCGGCCAGAGCCAGCGCGTCGGCATAGCCCGCGCCCTCGCCCTAAAACCCGAACTCGTCGTCCTCGACGAAGCGGTTTCCGCCCTCGACGTGCTTGTGCAGGAACAAATCCTCATTCTGCTGGCCAAGCTGCAGGAAGAGCTGGGCCTCTCCTATCTCTTCATCAGCCACAACCTCGCCGTCGTCCGCATGATCGCCCATCAGGTGCATGTGATGAAAGCGGGCGCTATCGTCGAGTCCGGTACGCCCGACGAAATTTTCCTAAATCCTCAGCACGCCTATACCCGCGAGTTGATCGCCTCCATTCCAGGTGCAGCGCCGCCGAGCCACGCGCTCAAAGCGGCAAGCTGATCACCCTCCACCACGGCTGCGCTCCGGCGCAGCCGTCGCGCGCGGCAACGAGATCTTCGCCAAAAAATATTCGCCCTACGACCGGCAAATATCTCTTTTTGCCATGCTGACTTAATCAGAGGATGCAATACGATACCGGCCATGCGGTCAGGGCAGTTTTTGCATCATGTCGTTCTACGCCTATTATTTTGCTCTCTATGCCCAAATCGCAATTGGCATAAGCTTCATGCCGCTGTGGCTGCAGTCTGAAGGCCTCAGCATCCAAGACATTGGAACAATGACTGCCGCCGGGGCCCTATTGGCAGTTTTGATCAACCCCATCGTTGGCGGATTGGCAGACAAAACCGGCCAAGCCAAGTTCATCCTCCTTGGCCTCATCGCTCTTGCCCTGCTCGCCAATGCCGGGCTGCAGCTGGCCTCAACGCCGGTTGCCATAGCCGGTATCTTCCTCTGCTCGCGCTTCGTCAGCGCCCCATTCATTCCTTTGAGCGAGTCCATCCTACTCGCCAACCTCGCCTCCTCTCGTCTTGAGTTCGGCAATGTCCGCGCTTGGGGCTCGGGCGCTGTTGTCGTCACAACGCTTCTGTGTGGCTATCTGGTCGATTGGCAGGGCACCGCAGCCGTCATCGTCTTGGTCAGCGTCGTGCTGCTGTGCCAAGCCGTATTGGCCAGCGCCCTCCCGCGCAGAACCCGCACCCGCGATCAAGCGACCTCGCTGGCCACAATCAGCACCGCCATACGGAACCGCAGCTTCTTGCTGCTCGTTGGCAGCGCCGCAATCGCGCAATCCTGCCATGGCGTCTTCTACGCCTACAGCACGTTCCGCTGGATCGAGGCTGGCCACTCAACACTCGCCATTGGCGCGTTTTGGGCGCTTGGCGTTGGCGCTGAAGTGTTCGCCTTCGCGCTTTCTAGCCGCGTTTCCGCACGCCTCACTGCTGGCAAAATTATCGCCATTGGCACCATAGCGAGCGTTCTGCGCTGGGGCACCTTCGCCTATTCGGCAGATCTCTACCCCACGCTCTTCATGCAGCTCTTGCAAACTGGTTCGCTGGCCATGACCCAAATCGGTGTCGCCACCTATATGCGCCGCAACATCCCGGTCGAAGCACTCTCAAGTGCGACCGGCACCTATGCCGCTGGGACAGGGCTCATCTCGGCCCTCTTCATCCTCGTCGCCGGACAGCTTTACGCCCTCGACAGTGCTCTGGTATTCTTATGCACCAGCATAGCTTGCATCTTCGCGTCTATTGTCGCCCTCTTGTTAGTCCGTAGCGAGAAAACCAGCGCATGAGCTGCATCGGTATTGACCTTGGCACAACGAATTCTCTGGTCGCCGTATTTGAGGACGGGCAAGCGCGCCTCCTCCCCAATGCTCTTGGCGAGGTTTTGACCCCGTCCGCCGTCGGCTTGGCTGATGACGGTGCGACGGTTCTCGTGGGCAAAGCGGCTCTCAGCCGGCTCATGCTGCGCCCCGACCTTACCACTGCCCGGTTCAAGCGGCTCATGGGAACCAAGACCAAGATCAATCTCGGCAAACGCCAGTTCGATGCGGTCCAATTATCGGCTTTCGTCCTGAAATCGCTCAAGGAAGATGCCGAGATCGCCTTGGGTAAACCCGTGACGGATGCGGTCATTTCCGTTCCCGCCTATTTCAACGCCGTACAACGGCAGGCCACCAAGGACGCCGCAGAAATTATCGGCCTGAACGTGTCGCGCCTGATCAACGAGCCCACCGCCGCCGCCTTGGCGACTGGCCTGCTTGAGCGCGACGCCGAGACGACCTTCGCGGTCATCGACTTAGGTGGCGGGACCTTCGACGTGTCCATTCTGGAAATGTTCGATGGCGTGATGGAGGTGCGCGCCAGCGCGGGCGACGCCCATCTGGGGGGAGAAGATTTCACCAGAACCATAGCGGAACACTTCGCGAAAACGGCCGGTCTCGACTACGGCGCAATGTCGCCAGAGCGCCAAGAAGCGTTCCTAGCGATCTCCGAACGCGCCAAACGAGGACTGTCCGGGGCCGAAACTGTCACCACAGCCTTTGAACTGAACGGCCAGCACCACGATTTTAAGCTCGATCGCGCCAAGTTTGACGAGATGACCGCAGATCTGCTCGCCCGCATGCGCCGCCCGATCGAGCGGTGCCTCTATGACTCAAAGCTCGATGTCGACGGTCTTGATCGCGTCATCTTGGTCGGCGGCGCCACACGCTTACAGGCCGTTCGCTCCCTTGCCGCACGCATATTCCGGCAGCTGCCGGTGCAGGTCCTCGATCCGGATCACGCCGTTGCGCTCGGTGCCGCTATTCAGGCGGGCCTGGTCCAGCGCGATGCTGGACTCGGCGACATGGTGATGACCGACGTTGCCCCCTTTTCGCTCGGCATAGAGACCACCGCCTTGCAAAAGAAGCAGACAATTCCTGGGCTCTATTCTGCAATCATTGACCGCAACACCCCGCTCCCTGCCAGCCGAAGCGGTGTTTTTTCGACAATTGTAGACAATCAGACCCGTATTGACCTGAAAATTTATCAGGGGGAGGCCGCCCTCGCTTCGGCCAATGTCCACCTCGGCAGTCTAAGCGTACCTCTATTGCCGGGCCCTGCTGGCCGTGAGGCAATCGAGGTGCGATTTACCTATGACACCAGCGGCCTCTTGGCCGTCGATGTTGAGGTGTGCTCCTCCGGCGCCAGATACACCGAACTCATCGACAATCTCGCGCAGGCACTCACCGCCGATGAACGCGCCAAGCGTCTCAAAGAAATGGACCGCTTCAAGGTCAATCCACGCGACGATGCTCCCAATGTTGCTTTGATCGCAGCCATAAATCAGGTGCATGAGATGCTCTTGGGTGACGAGCGCGCAAGCGCGCACGACTTGCTCGTGCGGTTCGAGCTGGCGCTTCGCACCCAAGACCCAAAGTTCATCGCCGCTGAACGCGAGGCGATCAGCATCAGTATCGAGGTTCTGGAGAAAACATTTGTCCGTTAACTGGCCATGGTCGGAGCTGGGGCTGGATGCGCCAGCGCAAACAGATCGGGCCGTAAAACGCGCTTATGCATCCAAGCTTCGCACCATCGATGTCGACGTCGACATCGCGGGTTTTGCGACCCTCCGTGCAGCCTATGATGCCGCACTCCGCAATGTTGCCTCGAACGCCCCACCAGCACCCCGTGCACCGGCATCTGTACCGGCAGATGTCCCAGCCTCCGCACCAGCAGATGCACCAGCCTCTGTACCGGCAGATGTCCCAGCCTCCGCACCAGCAGATGCACCAGCCTCTGTACCGGCAGATGTCCCAGCCTCCGCACCAGCAGATGCACCAGTCTCTGTACCGGCAGATGTCCCAGCCTCCGCACCAGCAGATGCACCAGCCTCTGTACCGGCAGATGTCCCAGCCTCCGCACCAGCAGATGCACCAGCCTCTGCACCGGCGGATACCCAGTTCACTGCACCAGACGATGAGCCGATCCGCCAGATATGGGCTGCCGAACACACAGTTTCGGCCGAACCAGAGCTTGCCCAACCGTCCGAAACCGACCGCGCTGTCGCTGCCATCATTGAGCACCTAAACCAAAAAAACTATGACCTCGATATCTGGCAACAGCTTATCTCGGCCGACCAGATTTCCGCGCCAGATACCAGTGGTTTGGTCGAAGGGCTCATCGTGACGAGTTTGCAGGCCAAGCCCCCATATGCACTCTACCCGCCAGTGGCTTGGTTGCGTTTGGTGGACGCGCGCTACGCATGGACCACCGACAGCGTCGGATTTCTAAGACGACACCCCGCGTCTGGGAACGTACTAGTCGATATCGCAGGGCTCCTCACAAGCCCGACCACAAAGCCCGTACCGACCCAGGGCCGCACGGTCCATCTCTTCCTGCGCTGGTATGCTCTGGTGATCTACACCGTCTTATTCTTCGTCTTCCGCCAATACCTGTTCATCTAAGCCCATGACCTTCTTCATTGTAATCTTCATATCTTGGGTGTTGGTGAGCCTGTTGCGACGCGCGTTTCGGCGGCTGTTGCGGGAATGGGACGCACACGCGGCGCGGCGCGGCAAGCCGATGCCATTGTGGAAATTAAGGCAGAAGCTCACGGCACCACTCTGGGGCTATAGGCGGGGGCAGGTCATCGCCTCCCTGCTGACCGCCGGCATGTGCCTATGGCTGGTGCTTTCCACCTTTGCCCCTTGGGCTCGCCCGCCATGGATTCTCCGCATGGACGTGTCCCACTCGACGAACCAGTTAGCGACACTGTATGGCGCCCCACCTGCTTGGCTTGCTGTACCCAAATCCGCCTCCCTCGAAGAGACGATTGATCGCTTTGAGCGCTATCCATTCCCGCGGCTCCACCTGACCTATCCCGCCTCGACCCAGAGCACGCAACCGGACCTTGGCGGCGTCATTATTTGCGAAACTCAGTCCACGGCTGCCCAGCAGAATTGCCGTTTGCGTGTCGCCACAGAGCTGCGCAGCCTTCCGGGAGAAACCATCAATGGCATCCAAATAGCTCCGCCCGCCCGGATGGCCGCTGCCTTCTCCACCGATGGCAAAGCGCTCAATGTGCATTGGCATCAAAGTCTCGAGTATACCGCTAGCGCCGCGAAAGGAGAGGCCGTTTTCGCAGGTGGTCCCGTCCCAACAGCGAGTCCGATAGCAATATCACCAGAATGGCTGATAGCAGCGGCGAGTGGCGACAATGCCCCGGCCATTGTTGCCGATTGGCCGTTCGAAACACTAGAGAACACAAATCACTATGTTTTCGCTCACGCAGGCGAGCAGGCGCTCTTCGCGACCTTTTTGAGCGCCTCCAAACTGACCGATAAGGGCATTTTAGAGGGCCACGACCTCAGCGCCCTCACGCAAGGCGTGCTGCAGGACTATGTTACGATTTTTGGTCATGTGGACCAATCGCCAGCCATCGCCCAATTGCTGACGGCCCCCGTGCCCAACAGCAATGATGCAACGGCAATCACGGCGGCTCTGGCCCGCCAGCCGCAAACGTCGCCACTCTACTTCCGTCGTGACGTTCATGCGAAGGCTGTTTACGAAGCGCTACTTGCCGATCTGCGTGAGGTCGGCCTCTTGCCCTAAGGGCGGGTCTGCCGCAGTGCGATAGCGGCGATCTGGCCCGATGACGGGCCAGACGAGAGTGTTGCCAGCGCCCACAGTGCGGCCGCTGGCAAAAAGCTTAAAAGCCCTGAGTGAACTTCTGATTGATCTGATCGACCGACAGCTCGTCGATACCCAGCGCCACGGCCATGGTGTTTTTGGTGCGATAGTCGCGGTCGCGCATGATTTGATACATGTCGATGACACGGGTCACATTTGGCGTCTGGATGCCAGCTAGGCGTCCAAAGCGTTCAAGCGTGACCAGATTGTATGGAATTTCTTCCTCAACATAGCGATGCTCGATCTTGCGCGGACCATTGCGGAAGGTGCGTTCGTAGGTCAGTGGGAACAGCACTTCACGGACAGTCGCGTCAGGACGCTGACCCTGGGTGAAAATCCCCGCAGCGCTTGGGCTATCGATACCAAAGGCCTTGGCGACAGCGCGGCGATCTTGGTCGAGCGCGTTGATCAGGCGACTGATGGACTCGGTGACGTAGTAATAGCCGCACCATTCCTCACCCTCTTCCATGCGGGTGATATTTCCCATCACAAGGCCGGAGTGGACAATGCCGCCCATGGCCATCAGGCCAACTTCCAAGGCGCTGCCAAAGCCCTTGAAGCGGTCACCAAAGGCTTCCGAGACAACAGCGATAGCACGGTCAGTCTGGTCAGCAGGGATGGCTGAAATGCGCGCCATCTTCTTTGGTGGCACTTGCACAGCGTCATTTGGCCCAAGCTTACGGCCCATGGTCATTGGACCATTGAGCACAGCAATCAGGGTCTTCTTGCCCGCATCAGCCAAGAGCTTGGAGAGATAGAGATCGCCCAGACCCATTTGACCACCGGTGATCAGCACGGTGTGCTCATCGGTCAAATAGGGCACCAGTTGATTGAAAATCGAGCGCTGACCATAGGCCGGAATAGCGATCAGGATCAGCTTGGCGGACTCGACCAGAAGCTTTGGGTCTTCGACGAAATTCACATCGAACGTGCCGTTCACACTGCCCGTCGTGGTGATTTTATTGTTCTCGCGCAGGCCCATGGTCCCGCGACCCGACGGCGACCAGAGCGTCACGTCATTGCCGAGGAGGCGGAGCAAACAGGCGGACGTAAAACCAACGGCACCAGCGCCTGCGATAGCGACTTTCGTCATGACAAAGTGTTCCTAGATTTGAATTTACGAGTTGAGGCGCTTCGCCTTGGAGAGATCGCCATAGACCTCGCCTGCTTGGATGGATTTGAGCGCCATACGCAGCCGTCGCGGGTCGTCAGCACTCATCGCAAACACGATCACCCCATCGTCATTGAGATAAAGGACCGAGAATTTCCCCTCCGCACGGTCGCCTTCTTCAACCACCTGCGTGGCCAGAGCGGCATTGCCAGCCATCTGGAAATTGCGACCGAACTGATCTGTCCAAAACCGTGTCGTCGGCGCATAGACGGTCGGCGTACCAGACAGCGTTTTCGCCATGGCCGCCGCGTGGTCCATGGCGTTGTACCAGGTCTCAAGCATGGCGTGCGTTTTGGAGCCGTCATGGAAGAACTCGGCAACATCGCCCAGCGCATAGATCGCCGGATCGGACGTCTGACCGTAAGTATCAACAATGATCCCGCGACCGACCGCGAGCCCAGCCGCAGTGGCCAGTTCGGTATTGGGCGACATGCCGATACCCGCGACGATTAGATCAGCCTCCAGCGCCCGCCCATCGGCCAAGACCACCTGATAGCTCGCCTCTCTCGCCTCAATCGAGGAAAGACCGGCGTTAAAGTGAAACGCGACGCCACGCTCGACATGGACCGCGTGGAAAAACTCGCGCTCAGGCGCTGGCAGCAATCGCCCCATAACGCTTGAGGTGGCTTCAACGACATGCACATTCACCCCGAGGTCTCGCGCCACCGAAGCCAGCTCAAGGCTAATCACCCCGGCGCCAATGCAAACCAGCGAAGACCCCGCCTTCAGATTTTGACGGATGGCCAGAGCATCCTCAAAACTGCGCAGATAGGACACATGCTCCGCGCCCGGAACAGCAAGCCGCCTTGGGCTTCCGCCCGTTGCCAAGATCAACTGATCATAGGCCAGCGTCTGCCCCGATTGCAGCACCACTACACGCTCAGCGCGATTGATCTCGGCAACCCGGCTATTGAGCAAAAGCGCAATACTGCGCTCCGCCCAAGCCTCCGGAGGGAGCAGATAGGGCGGCGCAGGTTCATCGGCCAGCAGCACCGCCTTGCTCAGCGGCGGCCGATCGTAAGGGGCATACGCTTCCTCAGAAATCACCGTCAGAGCAATATCAGCCGAGGCTTTGCGGAGAGCCGTGGCCAGCGCATAACCCGCCAAGCCACCCCCAATGATTACGATCGATTGTGTCATGCCAAGAGGCCGCTCTTTGTCAGTTGCCAAAATGGTCGCGCAATTGGCCCAGAATGATCTCAGCGCGCAGCGGCAACACTTCGACGCTGGAGCTGCCCTGATGTGGGCTCAGCAACACACGGTCGATCTGCATCAGCTCTGCCGGAACGCGCGGCTCATCGGCGAACACATCAAGTCCGGCCCGTTCGATCGTGCCGTTCTGCAACGCCGCAATCAGCGCCGCCTCGTCGACCACCGACCCACGCGCCACATTGACCAACCATCCGCCCGGCCCCAAAGCCGCCAAAACGTCCGCGTTGATAATGTTCTGCGTCTCCGGGCCACCCGGGCATGACAGCATCAAAGTGTCAGACCACTTTGCAAGCTCAAGCAGATCCGCTTCATAGCGGTAGTCGACGTCCTTAGGACGGGGACCGTAGTAGGCGACCTCCATGCCAAACGCCGCGCAGCGATGCGCGATCTGAAGGCCAATGCCCCCAAGACCAACAATACCCACCTTGCGCCCACGCAAGAGGTTGCCCGGACGATAGCGGCGCTCCGGCCACAGATTGGCCCGCACATGCGCATCGGCCCCGGTGACATCGCGGGCGATACCCAGCAACAGCGCCAGCGCCAAATCCGCAACCGTGTCGTTCAGCGCCGCAGAGTTGTTGAACAGCGCAATGCCACGACGCTTGACCGCTTCCACGTCGATAGGATCAACACCGGCCGTGTAGCAGGCGATAATGTCCAGCGCGGGCAGTTGCTCCAGCAGCTCTTCGCGCACATACCCGCGCGAGCCGGTCACGATCCCGCGGATGCGCGGGCCCACTTCGGCCAACATAGCGCTGCGCGCCTCACCCTCTTCGGGCAGCTGGTGCACAGTGAAATGCTCAGCAATACGCTCAGCCGCAGGCGATGGAATTTTGATGAGAGCGAGAAGTTCGATCACTTAGCTTCTGCCGTGTTCATGAGAAGGGTATTTTGGGTGCTCCAGGCCATAACTACCTGATCACCAGCAGCAAAGTTCTGCTCGGCTGACGCGGTGACAGCGAAGCGAACGCCATTGACCTCAACAGTGTAATGGACAGAGCTGCCGCGGAAGACGCGGTCTTCGATACGGCCGGTAAGCATATTGTCCTGCCCCACGCCCTGCTGGTTGGCATGCAGCGTGATCTTGTCCGGACGCACGCCGATGAGGTTCGAGCCAATCTTTACGTCTGCCGATACCGGCACAGCGCGCAAATCGAACAGCCCCCAGGCCACGTTGGCCAAACCATCGGACAGCGTTTTGACTTGAACCGGCAGGAAGTTCATCTCGCCGATAAAGCGGGCAACGAATTCGGTCCGTGGGAAATTGTAGAGCTCTTCCGGCGAGCCCATCTGTTCGATGCGCCCCTCGTTCATCACCACAATCGTGTCGGACATGGTCAGCGCTTCTTCCTGATCATGGGTGACCAGAACGAAGGTTTTGCCGGTAGCGCGCTGCAAGCGACGCAGTTCGTCCTGCATCTCGCGGCGCAGCTTGGCGTCGAGCGCCCCCAGCGGCTCGTCGAGCAGCAGCAGTGGCGGGTTCGGCGCAAGCGCACGCGCCAAAGCCACGCGCTGACGCTGACCGCCAGACAATTCGCTCGGCATACGGCGATGCATGGTGTCGAGCTGAACCAGCTTGAGCAGTTCATCAACGCGCGCCGTAACCTCGGCTTCCGGCAGGCCCTTGAGCTGCAAGCCAAAGGCAACGTTCTGCCGAACGGTCAAGTGTGGGAACAGGGCATAGTCCTGAAACACCATGTTCACATTGCGCTTATGCGGCGGGATATTGGTTGAATCCACACCCTCAATGTAAATCTTGCCGCTGGTCGGTTCTTCAAACCCACCCACCATACGCAGCGTCGTCGACTTGCCGCACCCCGACGGTCCCAGCAGGGTTACGAACTCGCCAGACTTCAATTCGAGCGACAGCGACTTAACGGCGACGAAATCAGAAAACTCTTTGGTGACGGCGTCAACCTTGAGAACGTTAGCCATTGTTCATCCTTCTGCGAACCATGCGCTCGGTGTAGAGGCCAATACAGATCGTCACGACGAGGATCATGGTGGACATAGCCGCCAGACTAGGCGTGAGACCGGAGAAAATGCGGCCGTAAATCAGGACTGGAAGTGTCGGGTTGTAGCCGCCCAAGAAGAACGAGCGGACGAAGTCGTCAAAGCTCGACAGCATTGAAAACACCGTCCCGCCGATCAGCGCGGGCATGAGATAGGGCAGTGTCACGCGCACGAAGGTGACGAAGCTATCCGCCCCCAAATCGCGCGCTGCTTCGGTAATGTTCTTCGGCATGCCGTTGAGACGGGTCAGCGCCATCAAGGTCATGTAGGGCACGCTATGGATCGCGTGCGCCATGATGATGGCTGTCGTGCCAGGCGGGATGCCCACTGATTGCGCAAAGATGCGCAGCGAAATGGCCGAAACGATGGACGGGACCACCAGCGGCATACAGGCCAGTGCGAAAATAATCGGCCGCCCCCAAAGCTTGGCGCGGGCCAACAGCACCGCCACCCAAACGCCGACGATCAGCGCAATCAGCGTCGAAATCACCGCGATGTAAAGCGACAGGCCCAGCGCGCTGTGAAACTCGCGATCTTGCGCGACTTCGAGGAACCAACGCGTGGTCCACTTCTCAATCGGGAAGCCGAGGAAAACGCCATCCTTAAAGCTCATCATCACAACGATCATGAGCGGGCTGAGGAGGTAGAAGGCAAAGGCCGCATAAGCGAAGCCGAGCCAGCTCCAGTTTTGCGTCAGTTTAGTGAAGAACTTCATCGATCAGTACTTCTTCTTGGCGCGCAGAAGCGAATGCAGAACGCCGCTGATGATCAAGGCACTGACAAACAGGATGATCGCGAGCGCTGCGCCGCGTGGCCAGGTCAGGCTGGATTCATGGAAGTAGGAGGCGATGACCTGCGCAAACAGATTGCTGTCTGTGCCAGCAAGGATCATCGGCACGGTATAAACACCGGTCGTAATCAGGAAAACCAGCGTCACACCCGTCGCGATACCATCGCGCATGAGCGGCAGCGTCACCTTGAAAAAGCGGGTTATGCCGTTGGCGCCGAGGTCTGAAGCGGCTTCAAGCACATTGGTCGGGATCTTCTCGATGGCGGCATAAAGCGGCACGAGCATGAACAGCGCCACGACATACAGCATCCCCGCCCCCAGCGAGAACCAGGTGTAGAGAAAGGGGATCGGGCGCTCGATGAAATTGGCCCACATCAACACGAGATTGATCGCGCCGTTCGAGGCAAAAATCAGCACATAAGAGAACACGCGGATAAGCTCGCCCACCCACGAGGGCACCATGGCCAACAGCAAGAGGCGCACCTGCAAGTTCTTCGGCACTTTCTTGGCAATGAAATAGGCCAGCGGCGTCATCAGCACGAGCGCGACGAACGACACCACAACGGCAAAGCCCATTGTCCTTAAGAACGGCAGATACACCGTGTAGTCGGTAAACAAGAGCAGGTAATGCTCAAAAGTCCGGACTTCAGACTGTCCCGCTGGCACAGGATATTGCTGGAGCAGGCTGATATTGAGCATCTGTCCTAGCGGAAAAATGTTCCACAGAACGAGCCAAGCAACAGGAAGCACCACCATAAGGATGGAGGCCAACTTCAGGTTACGATTGAGGAAACCGGAAAGCGCGCGGTAAGGCGCGTTGGACATGAGAAGGTACGACCAGTGGACCTTCCCTTCGCTGCGGCGCTTTGTGGCGACAACTGTTGAGCTCATAGTCTGCTCTATATCTTTCGCATATCAAAGACCGAGACATGCGTGGGGGCCGCAGGGACCCGCGCAGCGTTTCAGCTGCGCGGGTGTTTGCATCAAGCTTCGCGCAAGCCAGCGCCGTACTGATCGAGCAAGCCGTAACGGTTGTCGTCGGCGCCCTTCACGTCGAGCCAGGTAATGCGCTGGAGCTGTTCATCCGAGAATTGGATCGCCTGAGCTTCCGCTTCGGTCAGGCCCGATGTCGCATCAAGGAAGGTCGACAGGCTGCCAGACGAACGGGTCATCGACGAGCCAATGCTCTCTTGCTGCAGCAAGAAGTCGATGAACTTATAAGTGTTTTCTTGGTTCGCCGAGTTCTTGAACAGCGAGTAGTTATAGGTCCAGCCAGTGGTGCCTTCGACCGGAATGCCCGGCTGAACGCTGCTGTCTGCACCGGCAAGAAGCATTGCCGTTTCGGTAAAGCCCATGCCCGCGTCAATTTCATTACCGAAATAGAGCTGCTGGAATTCAGCAGTGGTGTCATACCACTTGCGCAGAACATGCTTACGGGAAATGGCGTATTCGCGGCATTCCTTGAGCATGGCTTCGACGGCAGCAGAGTCACCGTTGTAACCGGTCCAGACATCCTGCAAACCAAGATGGAACATGGCTGCATAGAGCGCGCTGCCCGGACGCAGGGTGACGCGACCGGCATATTTGTCACCGAAAATGGTTTCCCAGGTTTCGGTGTCTTCCGGCGCAACCACGCCCTTGCGGCTTGCCATCATGGCAAAACCGGTCAGGACAGGAATGCCGTAGCGCTTGCCCTGAATGAACTGAGCGTCCGCATCGCGGTAGACCGGGTTGATCTTGGACATGCCCGGAAGCTTGGACTCGTCGATTTCGGCCAGATAATCGGTGGCGATGTAAGCGAACATGCGGTGGCCCGCGATGATCGACATATCGGTCTGGCGCTGATCACCTTCGGCAGCTAGCAGATTGAAAATCTGCGACTGATCGGTTGTCGAGCGCAGATTGATGACGATGCCGGTTTCCTGCGTGAACTTCTCGCGCAGGTCCTTCGGCACGTAAGAGTCGTGACCAACAATGTTGACCACGCCTGCGGCGTGTGCGCGGCCGATCAGGGCTGGCATCGCCAAGCCGGTGGCGAGCGTCGCAGCACCAGCCTTCAAAAATCCACGGCGGTTCAGCTTGAAATTCATCTTATTATCCTCTCACCCTCTAATGCGTGTCGGAATTCCCCAATTCTGACACGCTAATACACGTCGGGTTATCGTACCAGTTGACGGACGACTAACCTTGGTGCGTTCCCTAGAATAGAAATCCAAGCCTTACCGCTGATTAGAAATTCTCTTTTCAATCAGCCAGTTCGACGTGAATCTCTTCTCCTTCAACCCGGACCTTGTAGGCCCGAATTGCCACCTCGCAGGGCGCCAAAGTTGGCTCCCCAGTCAGCGTGTCGAAACACCCACCATGCAATGGGCATTCAACATGGCCTTCATCGGTCAGCCAGCCATCAGACAAGAAGGCTTGGCCGTGTGAGCAGAGGTCGTCAGTGGCGCGGAATTCGCCGCCGGGCATATGGTACAGGGCGATCTGACGATCCCCGACAAACACCTTGAGAATCTCCCCCTCGGAGACATCGGCGACAGCAGCAACACGAACACTAGACGACATACGCAAACAGCTCTTTAGACAGACACAACGATATAGTTATCATCGACCGAAACCTCAAAAGTCTCAGCCTTATAGGGGCCTTTTACAACTTCATTGCCGGAGGCAACTTCGCTGAAATAGGTCTTCACCTTGGTGTTCGCCGGGTCGAACCATGATTGCCCCGTGCGGATGTCAAACTCCCAACCGTGGTTGGGGCACATGACAATCTCACCCTGACGCTTCATGCACGGACGGCCCGGACCATCATGGCCAGCCAGACCAGAGCGTACACCCGAACTCAGCGGCGCACCTTGGTGTGGGCACTTGTCCAGCAGGGCGAAATATTCGCCATCGAGATTGTATACGACGATCGGACGACCACCCGCCTTGAAAGCGAGCTGCGCGCCTGGAGCAATATCCCCGACCTTGGCAACAACGTATTTCGCCATCAGAACCTCCTAGAGACGCAGGAACTTGCGGGCGTTATCGGAGAACACCTTACGGCGCTCCTCAGCCGAGAGCGGGAAGGTGAACACGTAACGCGGATCGTCAAAGTCCCAATGCGGGTAGTCCGATGCGAAGCACAGATTGTCCCAACCAACCCATTCCATGATTTGACGCAGGTCCGCTGGGTTCTTGTAAACGTCCATGGGCTGGGTCGAAACATAGACGTTCGAGGCGAAGTATTCCGAAGGCTTGCGCTTGAGGTTCGGCACTTCCGAACGCATGGTTTCCCAGAGCTTGTCCAAGCGCCACAGCGTCGAGGGCACCCAGGTAAACGCCCCTTCTACCAGCAAAAGCTTGAGGTCAGGGAATTCCTCGAACACGCCTTCCATGATCATGCTCATGGCAAAGGCGGTGAAACCACCATGGGTCAGCTGATGCTGCTGCACGTGGTAGGAGGCCCATCCGGCATTGCCCATTGGCGGTGTGCCGCCATTGCCGCCGACATGCACACCAATCGGCAAGCCGTGCTCAACAGCCGCCTTGTAGATCGGCCAATAGCGACGACGCCCGGCCGGTTCAGTATTGCGCTGCAACAGCCCAACCTGCGCCACCAGCGGGTTCTTGCCGAGGCGATTGATTTCCTCAACCGCTGCCTCTGTATGATCCTGCGTGACCGTGATCGAAGTGCGCAGGCGATTGTCTTCCTGCGACCAGCGTTCCAGCTGCCAATCGTTGACGGCCGAGGCCATGGCCACGCCCAGATCCAAATGGCGCTGCATGCCACCAGTTGGCGACAAAGGCTGCAAAAGACCAATCTCGACATTATGCGGATTGAGATACTGCTCCTGCATGAAAGCTAGATCAGTGCCCGGAATGCCACCGCCCGGCGGATAAGCGTCGCGACGGGAAATGTTCGGCTCGATACCGGCATAGGGGTCGAGGCCAAAGAATGGTCCCTTCGATGCCCCGCGATAGAGGTCGTGCATTTCGTGCCACTTGGCGGGCAGGAAGGTCTTCAGCAACTCAGGCGGGCAGACAGGATGGATATCGCAGTCAACGATGCCGTTCTGAACAGGAGAGGTTGGAGAGCTCATCAGACCGCCTCAGACAAACGCGAATAAGTTGCGAGTGGATTTATGCTTTTGAGGCGAGCGATCCGCTCGTCACTCAGGCCAGTTGGCAAGGCGTTGTCGCCGTTGAACTGGAAGTGCGGATAGTCCGTCGAGAACAGCAGCATGTCCTCAGAACCCAGCATGTCGATGACCCGATTGACGATCTCGCCATTGTTCGGCGCATCAAACGGCTGGGTGGTGAAGCGGAAGTGTTTGCGCGCGTAATCCCATGGGGATTTATCAACCCACGGCACTTCACGGCGCAGCGCCATCCACTTGTTTTCCGCGTCGGTCAGATAGGACGGAACCCAGGTCACACCCGATTCCAACATCACCACCTTGAGGTCCGGAAACTCCGAGAAAACGCCTTCGTAGATCAGGCTCAACATCTGGTGCGCCATCGTCGACGACTGCAGCGCATAGTCTTCCAGATAGAGCGAGTGATTGCCGATATAGCTCTGCTGATAGCGACCACCGCCACCCGGGTGGATCGCGATTGGCAGGCCATGCTTGGCCGCAGCCCGATAAATCGGCCAATAATAGCGGCGTCCAAAGGGCATATCGCCAGCCACAGGCATCACCACCTGCACAAAGCGCCGATCGCCCGCCAGGCGCTCAATTTCTTCTGCGGCCAGATCTGGATCTTGGATCGACACCATGATCGAGCCACGCAGGCGCGCATCCTTGGCCAACCAATTCTCGATCAGCCAATCATTGCTGGCCTTACACGTCGCCGCTGCGAAATAGGGATTGAAGAATGAGGATGCCCCGTTGAGCACGGTGCAAATGGCGATATCGACCTTAAACGGATCGAGCAGCTGCCCCTGCAGCACATCAAGGCTCGCCCCCGCGCGCGGTTCAGTCCCCAGCCAATCGGGGCGCGCACTCAACGGCAAAGACGGGCGGTAAATGCCCAGATCCATGCCGTTCAGCTCACGCATCGAGACAAAGTCACGCCAATAGTCATCGTAATAGGGCAGCAGATCCTGCAACCCGCTAATGGCCGGGTGAACATCACAGTCGATGGTGTTGTACGCCATTTTCATCTCCTGCACTTAAGCCGTCGCCTTGGCGAGCGACGCAGCGCGAATCTCCGACAACCGCGCCCGAACAGACACGACATCAGGTTGTATGACTAGATGAAGCACAGTCGGAACATCGCTTGCCAAGGCCTGCTGCAGCGCAGGCGTGAATTCCTCGGTCTTTTTCACCGTTATTCCGAGTGCGCCGAACGAGCGGGCATAAGCGGCGAAATCAGGATTGGTCAATTCGGTCGCCACAACGCGCTCCGGATACTCCCGCTCCTGATGCATGCGGATCGTGCCGTAAATGCCGTTATCAAACACGATAAAGATCGGGTTGAGACCATAATGCATGGCCGTGGCGATTTCCTGCGAGGTCATCATGAAGCAGCCGTCACCGGCAAAGCAGAAGACCTGACGATCGGGGAAAAGAGACTTCGCCGCGATAGCCGCTGGCACGCCATAGCCCATCGCCCCGCTCAGTGGCGCGATCTGGGTCGGATACTGGCGGAAGAGATAATGACGCTGCAGCCAGGCCGTGTAGTTCCCGGCCCCATTGGTGAAGATCGCATTCTCATCGGCCAGAGCACTCAGCTGCTCCATCACCGCACCAAGCTCGAGCTCCGTGCCAAACGCACGCGCCACGCGACCCTTTTCAAATTCCGCACGCCCCGCCTCGGCCCATTCGGCCCAGTCGTTATGCGCAACCACGGGCGCCGCCGAAAGAACATCAAAGAACGCCGCAACATCGGCATTGATCGCTAGATCCGCATGGTGCACGCGGCCAAGTTCTTCGGCGCCAGCATGGACATGCACAAGCTTCTGCGTCGGAGCGGGTGACGCAATAATCGTGTAACCGGCCGTCGTCATCTCGCCGAGGCGATCACCCACAACCAGCAGGAAATCAGCCTGGCTCACGCGCGCCTTAAGGTCCGGCGTCACCGATGTACCGAGCTCACCGACATAGAGAGGATGCGCGTTATCGAACCGATCCTGACACCGGAAACCCGCAACAACAGGCACGCCATAAGCTTCCGCAAACCTCTGTGCCTGCACGCGTGCCTCATCATTCCAGCCAGAGCCCCCCACTACCATCAGTGGTCGCTCCGCTGCACTCAAATCAGCCAAAAGCTGATCAATTGCCTGCGAGGTCGGCGCTGCTGAAACGCGCGCCGGGCGCGGCACATCGACCACGTCCACGCATTCAGTGAGAACATCTTCCGGCAGCACCACAACCACAGGGCCCTTGCGGCCACTCGTTGCGATGGCGAAGGCGCGCGCCACCACTTCCGGTATCCGCTTGGTGTCGTCAATCTGCTCCACGTGCTTGGCGACTTCGCCAAACATGCGTCTGTAGTCAATTTCCTGGAAGGCCTCACGGCCGATCTGCTCGCGCGAGACATGGCCGATGAACAAAACCATCGGCGTCGAATCTTGGCGCGCCGTATGTAGACCGATGGAGGCATTGGTCGCCCCCGGACCGCGCGTAACAAAGCAAATGCCCGGCTCGCCGGTCAGCTTGCCATAGGCCTCAGCCATGTTCGCAGCGCCACCTTCGTGGCGGCAGGCGATGAGAGAGATCTGCTCAGCACTGTCGTAAAATGCGTCGAGCGCACCAAGAAAGCTTTCGCCAGGAACGCAATAGCTCACCTTGGCACCGTAAGCGATGAGATGATCAACCAGAATACGGCCGCCAGTACGCACTACCATTCGTCCTGCCCTTCTTTAAAACACTGAGGCATTATCATTGGTTATATGGTTATCGTACAAATGACCCATGTCAAGGCCATGACCGCCGCGCGTTGAAAACTCCGCTCATGCGCCCCGTGCGCGCAACTGCTCCAAAATTAGCGAAACCGGATGCCGCAGACGCGCATCACTCTCTTTTTCCGCCTGGCAGCGGCACGAAAACCCGGTCGCCACTAGCTCACCTGCCTCAAGAGAGGGCTCCTCAACGCGAGACCGCCAGCTGAGCCCATAAATCTGCTGCGACAGGCGCCGGTTCTTGGCCTCGTGCCCAAAGGTCCCGGCCATGCCGCAACAGCCCAAACTTTCCGTTTGCGCGGCAATCCCAGCCGCTGCCAACACCTCACCCCACTGCCGCGACGAGGCAGAGAGGTTCGTCGTAGCGGTACAATGATTGGCCAAACGTGCCTTCATCGCCCCCCCATCACGACGCGCATCCGCCAGACGATGAAGGTTCTGCGCGAGAAACTCTTCAATGGTTTTCACATTCACCGCGCCGTCGACAATCGGCGCATATTCATCGCGATAGACCAAGGTCATCGCCGGATCGACACCGATCAGCGGCACACCGAGCGCATCGTAAGCGCGCAACCGCGCTGCGGTCCGACGCGCCACGGCGTCAAAACGCTTCAGCAACCCCTTGGCATGCAATGGCTTGCCGTTTTGCACCCGAACAATGAAGGGCCGGAAGCCCAAGCCCTGCAAGAGATCAACCAGATCCAACAACAGCGCTGGCTCAAAAATCGCCACAAAGGCATCGGGGACGATAGCAACGAGATCCTGCCTCTCACGCGGCGACAGGGCCTCGATGTCCGATGGAGCCAAGGCCCCGACCCCACGCTCGGCCAGCTCACTTTTCAGCAGTGTTCTAGGCAAAGAAGGCAGCGCCTCAAGCCCCAAGAGCCGCAAGCCAGATTGCCCCAGTTTGGTATTCGCCATGAGGCGATAAACCGGCGCAACGAGCGGCAGAAGAGGCAAGAACAACTCAATCTCAGCGATCAACCGATCAGCCGGCGTGCGCCAATAGCGCGTATGATATTGTTCGAGAAATCGCGATTTAAACGCGGGAACATCGACCTTAACCGGACAAGTGCCCTTACACGCCTTACACCCAAGGCAGGTGTCGAGCGCCGCCTTTACCTCGTGAGAAAAGTCAGCGCCTTTGCTCATCCGCGCAAACAGTCGCGGACGCCATGACCGAGACCGCGTACCGGCCTGGGTGCCCTCCTCCGCCTGCACCAAGCGCAGCCACTCACGCACCAAAGTCGCGCGACCCTTGGGCGATTGGCGGCGGTCCCGCGTCGCCTTCCAGCTCGGACACATGGGCGCGTCAAATTCAAAGTCGAAGCACGCGCCATTGCCATTGCATGTCAGCGCCCGGCTATAGCCATCACTATGCGCCTGGGCCAAGCCCGCTTCGCGCTCGCCGCGCATCGGCACATCCCCAACATCTGTCAGAGGGCCAAAATTGCTGGCAATCTTTCCCGGATTGAACTGCTCATGCGGATCAAACAGCGCCTTCACGCGCTGGATCGCAGGATAAAGCTCCCCAAAGAACGCGCGCGTATAGGCCCCGCGCACCCCCTTGCCATGCTCGCCCCACAGCACCCCGCCATACTTCTGCGTCAGCGCATAGACACTGTCAGAAATGGCCTGCACCTGCTCGCGGCGTTCGGGAACATAAAGATCCATGTCCGGGCGGACGTGAATAACGCCACTGTCAGCATGTCCAAACATGCCATAACCAAGCCCGAAACTATCGAGCAGGGCCCTGAATTCCTGAATATAGTCGGCCAGTTGCTCGGGCGGTACCGCCGTATCTTCGACAAAGGCAACCGGGGCGCTCGTGCCCGTCACATTGCCCAATATGCCCACTGCGCGTTTCCGCATCGCCCAGATATCGGCAATATCGGCGCGCGAGTTCGTGGTCGCCAATGACAAATACTGCCCATCGGCTTTGACCGCTTCAACGAGGCGCAACATCTGCTGCTCGAGCCCATCGGCGCTATCAGCGACAAATTCGACCATGCAGGCGCTGCCAAATCGCCCATCGGCACTTGGCCTAAAGAAATGCGCGACTTTTTCACCGGCCGCGTCGGTCCGCGCCAGCCCAAGAACACGCTCGTCCAACACCTCAACCGACGCTGCGCCAAAGCCGAGAAACTTCTTTGTTTCCCGCAGCATAGACACAAAATCGGCATAGACGATGGTGACGAGACCCATGTGATCCGGAATAGGCGTCAACGCCAACTCGGCCTCGGAGATGAGCCCGAGCGTCCCCTCGGAACCGCAGATGACCGAGTTCAAGTCCAGCGAACCATCGGCTTTCCGCAGATGCCCCAGATCATAGCCCGTCACATTGCGATTAAGCTGAGGCACATCGCGCAGCCAGCGCTCAGCAACGTCCCGCTCCAGCGCGTCGAGTTGTTGCGCGAGGTCCCAATCGCCATGCGCGCCCGTATCGAGCAAGGCCCCATCGCTCAACACCAGTTTGACCGCGCGAACGTGATCTCTGGTTTTTCCATAGAGCACAGATCCCTGCCCCGAGGCGTCCGTGCTGATCATCCCGCCAATCGTCGCCCGATTAGAGGTTGAGAGTTCAGGTGGGAAAAACAGACCATAAGGCTTGAGCGCCTTTTGCAGCTGATCCTTGACGACGCCGGGCTGAACAATGGCAACGCGACGGACCGGGTCAATCGCCAAGATCTTGTTCATATGCCGAGACATATCAACGACCACCCCATTGCCCAGCGACTGACCGTTGGTGCCAGTGCCGCCACCACGAGGCCGCAGGATGATCGAGCGATGCTGTTCCTCGCGCGCAAGGCTGGCGATCAGTTGCAAGTCGGCTATGCTACGCGGGTAAGCGACAGCGTCCGGAACGATTTGATAGATCGAGTTGTCCGTCGACTGGACAAGGCGATGACCTAAGCCCGTTTCCAAATCACCCGAAAATCCCGCAACCCTGAGGTGATCGAGGAAGTTTTGATAGCTCACGGCCATCACATCGGGCGATTTTACAGCTGGTATCATGGGCCCAGCTTTACTTGTACGACGACCCGATCTCAAGCCCCAGAAAGCAGTGTTTCAGCCTGCATCGTCGTCCGCTCGACGTTAGAGTGCCTGCTGCGCCAACCGCCCTAGCCGCGCCAAGCTCGCTTCGAGATGCTGGCGCATTGCATCACGCGCAGCATTGGCATTGCCATCGTTGATTGCATCAAAAATCTGCTGATGCTCGTTCTGAAGTCGGCTGAGATAGGACGCGTCTTTCACGCCACCAACATTGGTCGCGCGGCGTGGCACGCTATACTGGCCGAGGAAATCCAAGGTTCGGGGAAAATGTGGATTACCAGATGCTTCCGCGACAGCTTGGTGGAACCGGAAATCTTCCTCAGCACCGTCTTCGCCACGATCAATCGCTGCGGAAATATCGTCCAGAGCCGTGCGCAGGCGTTCTATGCTTTCAGCGCTGGCCCGTGCCGCCGCACGCGCTGCGGCCTCAACCTCGATCGCCAGTCGCAGCTCATTCAAATTGATCAGATCACCCACGACTTTCATGTCATTGGGGGAAATCTGCAAAGTACGGTGATGGGCACCGGCCGATACAAAAGCACCAAGCCCCTGACGCGTCGTCACCACGCCACTGGCACGCAATTGCGCAACGGCTTCGCGGATCACAGTTCGTGACACGCCCAGTTGCTGCATCATTTCGCGTTCGGTTGGCAGGCGCGCGCCGGGCTGCAAGTTGCCAGTGCGAATATCGGCTAATAGTCGAGTGGTAACTTCCTCGACGAGCGTTGGACTCTTTTCAACACGGCGAGATAACTGACTCACACCACCGGCGCTTCCACCGTTATCTGCCATCCCCGCCCCCAAATTCTTTTGTCCAGCTCGCAAAATACGCGCTCTTGCCCAGCACAGCCAGCGAAAAGAAAACCATAACCCACTATATGGCAAGTTTTTATCAGGTGATATGACCACACTACCAATTTAGCGATTTTGGACCTCGAGCACATGCATGACCGCCGGCAGCCACAAGTCACTGCACGCACGCTCTTGGTCATGGCCGCCCCTGTCATGTTGGCGTCGATGTCGACGCCGCTCGTCGGTGCGGTGGACCTGGCAGTACTCGCGCCCCTTGGCGACACAGCATTGCTCGGTGGCGTCGCCGCCGCCAATATCCTCCTGAACTTCCTCTTTTTTAGCCTCAATTTTCTGCGCTCCTCCACCACTGGCATGACCGCTCAGGCCCTTGGCGCCGGAGACACCAGCGAAGCCCTGGCCGTTCCCCTCCGCGCCATTGTCATTGCCCTCACCTTGGGCCTTCTCGCCATCGGCCTGCAGCTTCCCGCTGAACATCTCGGGCTCGGCCTGATGGGTCTCAGCGACGAGATCCGCGCAGCCGCAGCGACCTATTTCAGCATCCGCGTTTGGTCAGCGCCCATGCTGCTCCTCACCTATTGCTTCACGGGATGGGTGCTCGGGCGAGGTGAAATGCACAAGGGTTTTGCTCTGCAACTCGTCCTGAACCTGAGCAATATCGCCCTCTCGATCTTTTTCGTCTGGCATCTGGATTGGGGACTACAAGGCGCGGCCTTTGCCACTGTTTGCGCGGAAACGCTCACCGCGCTTTTTGGGGCCGCACTGCTCACGACCCAACTGCGTCCAAATTGGCGACGCGCCTTCGCCGCCGTGCCGAACTGGACAGCGGTCCGTCGCATGCTGCTCGTCAATGGCGATATGGTTCTGCGCTCGCTCGCGCTCATTATCGTCTTGGCCTCGTTCACCAGCATTGGCGCGAGTTTCGGGCCTGACGTCATGGCCGCCAATGCCGTGTTGATGACAGTCTTTTATATGTCCGGCGCGGTGATGGATGGGCTGGCGACTGCAACCCAGCAGCTTTCGGGCCGCTTTGTCGGCGGGCGCGATGCGGCGGGCTTTAAAGCCGCCATTGCTCTCGCCGCCAAATTCAGCGCCATAGCGACGGCAATTTACGTCGCTGTTCTGCTCCTTGGCAAAGATGTCCTCATCGCCACCATGTCGCCGAACGAAACGGTGTCCGAGCTTATCTCAACCTATTATTGGTGGACCTTGCTCATCCCGATTACAGGCCTCCTCGCCTTCCTCATGGATGGTGTTTTTATCGGCGCCAGCTGGTCGCGCGATCTGCGCAATATGATGTTCGCGTCGGCCCTGATCTTCTTCGGCCTCACCGCCACGATCATCCCGCTCTGGCATAACCACGGCCTCTGGATCGCCCTCGTCAGCTTTATGGCGTCCCGCGGCCTGCTCCTCGCCCTCCGCCTACGCCACCAAATGCAGACCCATTTCTAGGCGCAAAGCCGCGCAAACGCCACAACCGGCATCGTTGGAAACGTTTTGAATTTTTGGAGGGGAAAAGTGGTGCCCGGAACCGGAATCGAACCAGTGACACGCGGATTTTCAATCCGCTGCTCTACCAACTGAGCTACCCGGGCAACCTGCTCGCCTTACGTCTGCGAACACCCGCTTTCTAGGGCATCATTTCGCGCTTCGCAATTGCTAGACGCGTGTGTGAACACAAGTTTTTTCGCTGTCCACAGGCTTCCATCATTTTGCCGCCCACAACGCCGCCAACTGCCCCACAACCAACAAAAAACGCCGCGTCATCAACGCGGCGTTTGGTTCGTGTCTGCGCTGGATTAGCGCCGCGCCTTGCTCAGCGAGCCCAAGCCCACTGCCAGCAAGATGAGCGCGCCCACCAGAATCTGTCGGATATAGCTATCAACGCTCATCTGCGTCAGCCCGTTGTCCAACACCCCGAGCACCAACACGCCCACGACTGTCGCCAAAATACGCGGCTCACCATGCCGCGACATGGTCGAGCCCAAAAACACCGCCGCAATCGCATTGAGCATCAGTCCCGAGCCCTGCACCGGATTGGCCGATGCCACGCGGCTGGCATACATAATGCCCCCCACCGCCGCAGCAAAACCGGTGAGCGCAAAGGCAATCGTGCGCAACCGCTTGACCGGAATGCCGCCCAAATGCGCCGCTTCCATATTCCCACCAATGGCATAGAGGCGACGGCCGAACGTCGTCTGCTCCAACAGCACCCACACGGCAAAGACCACCAAAATCGCGATAATGGAGAGGTTCGGCAGGCTGATCGCCACCCCGCCCCATTCGCCCAACGGGATCCCCCCACGCGCAAAGGTGCCAAAGTCTTCCGGAATAGCCCGTCCCGAAATCGTCTTACCGCCACTGACTACAAAGGCCAGCCCTGAGAACATGGTCATGGTCGCCAGCGTCGCGATGAAGGGCAAAATCCCGACAAAGCTCACCATCACGCCATTGACCACCCCGCCAAGCAGGCCGATCGCCAGCGCCCCGAGCACAGCCGTGCTCACCGGCATCCCCGCCGCCATCATCAGCGCAGCGACAATCCCCGCTAGCGAGGCAGTGGAACCCACCGAGAGGTCAAAATCCCCCATGGTCATGACAATGGTCATGCCCGCCGCCACCACCATCAACATCGACACCTGCTGGGTGATATTGAGCCAGTTGCGCGCGGTCGGGAATGTACCCGGCAGCATGATCGAGAAGAACAGAACGATGGCGATAAAGCCGATCAGCGTGCCGTAGCGACGAATGTGCTGCATATTAGGCCACCTTCACGCCGGAGGCCCGGCCGTAGCAAAGATTGATAAGAGTGTCTTCCGCGAGCCCTTGAGCCTCGACAATGGTGTCGAACTGCCCCTCGCGCATCACCGCGATCCTGTCGCTCATGCCCAAAAGCTCCGGCAGATCGGTCGACACCAGAATGATGGCCGTGCCCTTGGCCGCCAGATCGCGCAAAATGGTGTAAATATCAAACTTGGCGCCCACGTCGACGCCGCGCGTCGGCTCTTCCAAGAGCAGCAGTTTTGGCGGCCCCGCCACCACGCGGCCAAAGACAACCTTCTGCTGATTGCCGCCGGAGAGCTCATAAACCGGCTGGCCAACACTGGCCGCCTTAAGGCGCATCGCCGCGCCGGTTTCGCTCGCATAGGCTTTTTCATGCCCCGGCTTGAGCCAGACGCCCGCCGCGCTATGGCGCTTCAAATGGGCAACGGTAATGTTCTCATAGATCGGGCGCTGCATGAACAGCCCCTCAGCCCGTCGCTCGCGCGGCACATAGGCAACGCCCGCTTCCCAAGCCGCGCCCGGCGATTTTGGCGCATAGTCCACCCCGTCGAGGGTTAAGCGCCCGCTCGTGATCTTCTGGTCGCCAAACAGCGCCCGGACCAATTCGCCCTGCCCCGAACCGGAAAGCCCGGCAATGCCGAAAATCTCGCCGGGACGGACCGCAAATTCAATCGGTCCAATACCCTTGGCCATCAGCGCTTGAGCCGCAAAAGCCTCGCCCTCGCCCGGCTGCGACACAGCCTTAGGGAAAGCCTCGTCCACCCGCCGCCCGATCATCATAGCAATGAGATCGTCCTGCGTAATATTGCTCATCGCGCCGCTGTCGATGGAGGTGCCATCACGCAACACTGTGGCCTTGTCACACAGCGCCATAATCTCATCGAGCCGGTGCGACACATAAAGAACCGAGCTGCCCGAGGCGCGAATCTCGCGCAAAACCTTGAACAGCCGCTCACTCTCGTCGCGCGTCAGCGCCGCCGTCGGCTCGTCGAGCACATAGACCTTGGCGTCATCGAGCAGCGCCGCCGAAATGCGCACCAGCATCTGATCGCCCAGCGACAGCTCGCCCAGCGTGCGGCGCGGATCAATATGGTCGATCCCCAGCCGCGTCAGCGCCCGCTGCGCTTCCGAGTTCAGCGCGGCCCAATCGACAAAAACACCCGCCCGGCGCGGATAGTCGCGGCCAATGAAAATGTTCTCGGCCACCGACAGCGTCGGCACAACGTTGAATTCCTGATGGATAAATCGCAGGCCCAGATTATAGGCCGCCTTGGTGCTTTCGATACTCACCAGCGTGCCGTCAACACGGATCTCAGCGCTATCGGGCGTCACCACCCCGGCGAGAATTTTGATAAGCGTCGATTTCCCCGCGCCATTTTCGCCCATAAGCGCATGGATTTCGCCGGGAGCGACCACAAGGTCCGCCCCTTTTAACGCAGGCACGCCCGCGTAGGATTTCGTAACTCGGGTCGCGGAAAGAAGCGGAGTGGGAGAGGCCATAATGGCCACTCCCTTAACGCGGAAATTTGAGCCCGCGCAACTTATTCGGCAGCGTTTGCCGAAGTTACGAGCTTGGTTGGCACATAAATCGCCGACTGGCGGATGTCTTCGCCGGCAAGAACACGCGCAACTGCGTCAGCCGTTGCCGCGCCAATGCCCGCAAAGTCCTGCGCCACCGAGGCTTCGAAATTGCCGCCAGCAGCAATCGCTTCCTTGGCCTGTGGGTTGGCGTCGATACCGGTGATGATGATGCCTTCGCCTTCGCGCCCAGCCGCTTCAATCGCCTGTAGCACGCCCAATGCTGGCTGATCCCAAGCCGCCCACACAGCCTTGATGCTGCCTGGCTCTGGGTTTGCCGCAAGGATTGCTTCCATCTTGGCGCGGCTATCGGCGATACCGCCGTCCGACACGTCTGGGGTTACGCGGTCGATCACCTTGATGTCGGGGAAGTTGCCAAACACGGCATCAGCCACAACGCCACGCACCTGCACCGGTGGGAAGGCTTCAAAGATGAACATCACCACATTGCCTTCGCCGCCGATACGATCAGCAACATAGGTCGAGGTTTCGGCCGCCATGGCATAGCCATTGGAGGTCACATTGGTCACGAGCAGGCTATCAGCGCCCGCATCCATGCCGAACACTGGAATGCCAGCGTCCTTGGCGGTCTGCAGCCCTGCAGTCACCTGTGCCGGGTCAACGTTGATCACAATGGCATCAACACCCTGAATGACGAGATCTTCAATGCGGCTGATGACAGCGGCGACGTCGCCTGCAGTGTCGATAACATTGACATCCCAGTCCTGCCCCTCGGCATAGTCCTGGAAGGCTTCAACGTAAAATTGCGTGCCCGGCTGCGCCATATAAGGGGTGACAATCGCCACCTTGCTCGCGGCGAATGCGGCACTCGAAGACAAAACTGCAAGCGTAAGAGCCAAGCCGGATACGGCGAGCTTTGTGCGCGACATTGGAAAAATTCCCTCCACATAATTTCCGGAGGCAAACCAATTGCCTACGGTTGTTTTCCTTTGTGGTGGGGGCACTATATGAGCCAAATAGCGCTGAGCAAGTAGCGAATTGGACGGAGACGAGCATGGCCCTGACCCTAATCGGTATTGACGTCGGGACAACCGCGACCAAAGCCATCCTCATTGATGCCTCCGGCCAGCAAATTTCGAGCTTTTCGCGCCCCCACCCAATGGATCGATCAGAGGCTGGCAAGGCCGAGCAATCCCCTGATACTTGGGTTGAAAGTGTCCTCGCCGCCCTCGCCCAATTTGCCAAGGTCGCGGATTTGTCTGAGCTAGCGGGCATTGGCCTCACCTCGCAGGTCAACTCTCATGTGTTTGTTGGCAAAGACAGAAAGGCTCTGCGCCCAGCCCTCACGTGGCAAGACACCCGTGCCGCCGCCGATGCCGCCAAGCTCGACGACGCCGTCACCACCGAACAGAAAACCCGCTGGTTCGGCGGCCCCGTGCCGATAGACGCCAGCCACGCCCTCTCGCGCATGGCCTATATTGCCCGCACAGAACCCGCAGTTTGGAACCAGACTTGGCAGGTCCTGCTTCCCAAAGACTACATCGCTCTCCAGCTCACAGGCGCACTCGCCTCCGATCCAGTCGCCGCTGTCGGCCTCGTCAACGAGGCTGGCGCCTATGTCTCCGAGCTGCTCGATCTGCTCCCCGGCGCCGAGGCGCGCCTCCCCCCGCTCTTTTCCTATGAACACGTCGTCGGCACGGTAAAGTCGGACCTTCCCGGTGCTGGCGCGCCGGTCTGCGTTGGCGCCATGGATGCTTGGGCAGGCATGTTCGGCTGCGGCGTCGTTGAACACGGCGACGCCATGTACCAATCCGGCACCAGCGAAGTCATGGGCATTGTCTCCAACACAGTTGTGCCAACCCCCGGCGTCATTCTCTTCCCGCCCTATCAGGGCATTCGCATGCACGCCGCCCCCACTCAGTCGGGCGGCGCTTCGCTCACATGGCTTTCGGGCCTCCTCAATCGCCCCATCGGCGAGTTGGCGGCACTGGCGAAAGATGTCGACATCACCGCCCAAACCCCGCTTTTCCTTCCCCACCTGGCGGGCGAACGCGCCCCGATCTGGGATGCGCAATCGCGCGGTGTTTTCGCCAATCTCTCCTCGGCCACCACGCCCGGCGACATGGCCATCTCCGTGCTCGAAGGGGTCGCCCACTCGGCCCGCTGGGCCCTTGAAGCCCTCATCAGCTCAGCCGATTTCGCCCCCCAAACCCTGCGCATTGGCGGGGGTGGCGCACAGTCCGATGTGTGGTGTCAAATTCGCGCCGATGTCTTGGGCATCCCGCTTGCGCGCGCCAACGGCGACGCCACTGCAGCGCTCGGGGCAGCAATTATCGCTGGCGTTGGCAGCCAAGTTTTCGCCTCCCTGCCTGCGGCCGTCCGCAGTCTCGTCCACTTCGACAAAACCTTTGTGCCCAATGCCGCCAACTCAGCGTTTTACGCTGCCCGCCACGGCCAATTCCGAACGCTCTACCAGCAGATGAAAGCGCTCAATTTCGCGTAAGCAAGGGTCTGAACTGGCGCGACACAGCGCGTGCCGCCGGAAAATCCAAATTTCTGAACTTCCGCGCGCCTTTAGCCTATGCCCTTGTCAATTCACGAGATAAACCAAAACCAGTGATTGCGGCGCTCACACGCGCTGAAAGCATATTTGAATGGAGTACCAATAAGATGTCATCTCAGCCCAATATGCGGTGGGGCACTGCGGCCGCGACCCAGAGCAACGCCGCTTTTGACGAAGGCCTCCGCCAGCACATGCTGCGCGTTTATAACTACATGGGTCTGGGCTTGGTCATCACCGGGCTGGTTGCCTTCTTCGTTGGCAACACGCCAGCGCTCTATGTCCCGATCTTTTCGTCGCCGCTCAAGTGGGTGGTGATGTTCGCCCCACTGGGCTTCGTGATGTTCTTCTCGTTCAAGATCAACTCGCTCTCGGCCAGCGCGGCACAGGCCATGTTCTGGGCCTTCTGCGGCATCATGGGCCTTTCGATGGCCTCGATCTTCCTAAACTTTACCGGCGCGAGCATTGCCCGCACCTTCTTTATCTCCGCGGCCATGTTCGGCGTGATGAGCCTTTACGGCTACACCACCAAGGCGAACCTGGCTAAGTTCGGCTCCTTCCTGATCATGGGTCTGATCGGCGTGGTCATCGCCTCGATCGTCAACATTTTCCTCGGCTCGAGCGTCCTGCAGTTCGCGGTCTCGATCATCGGCATCTTGGTTTTCCTCGGCCTCACCGCTTGGGATACCCAGTCGATCAAGGACCAGTATTCCGAACATAACGGCGTTGAAGGCAATCAGAAGCTCGCTGTGATGGGCGCACTCTCGCTCTACCTCAGCTTCATCAATATCTTCCAACTGCTGCTCAGCCTGACCGGGCAACAAGAGGACTAATCCTTTGGCGCGCTGTAGGGTATTGATCTTACAGCGCTCCTCCTTTCGGCCAAGGATTGCCAATGTTGAATGAAGATCCCAGCGCAAGCGTTACCGACGAAGCCTATAGCCTCTCTACCGCTCTGCAGCGGATCGCGGACCGCACCGACCGTGACCGCATCTTCATTCGCGATCTTCTAGCCGAACTCGACCAGCGGGCCATTGCGGCCATGCTCTTTGTTTTTGCCGTCCCCAACACCATCCCCGTGCCACCCGGCGTTTCGGGCGTTTTGGGTGCGCCGCTGCTGTTTCTGGCCGCGCAGCTCATGCTGGGCCGCGCCCCTTGGTTGCCTGCCCTGATCGCTGACCGCTCGTTTGCGCGGGCGGACTTCGCCCGCATCCTCAATAAAATTGGCCCGTGGCTGGCAAAGGCCGAACGCCTTATGCGCCCGCGCCTCACTGTCCTGACCAAGCCGCCCGCCGAATACATCATCGGCGCGATCATGCTCGTTCTGGCGATCGTGCTTTTCCTGCCCATCCCGCTCGGCAACATGCTCCCCGCCATTGCCATCTGCATTCTGGCGCTCGGGCTCATCCAGCGTGATGGCCTATGGGTCATCGCAGGCACGGTCACAGCCATAGTTTCAGTCATTATCGTTTCAGGCGTCGTTGCAGCCTTTGCCTTCGCCGCCTGGCTGGCCTTAACGGCCATATTCTGATCGCCAAACCCGCTCCCCCGCGCGCTAGACCACGAGGAAATTCTATGTCGCTCGCCTTGTCCAATCTTCTGCTTGCCCAGCATAATGCCGGAACACTGATCGAAACCCTCGACGAAAACCTCGTCCCCAAAGACCGCGCTGAGGCCTATGTGGTGCAGTCCGAAGTCGTCGCCGCGCTCGGCCCGATTGGCGCATGGAAAGTGCAGCCCTATCCTGCCGACGCTGAGCCACTTACCTCCCCTATTCCTGCCAGCTTCGTCTTCCCAGCGGGCGACGCAATCGCGCTCAACACCAAAGCCGCTCTGCTTGTCGAGGCTGAAGTTGCGGTGACGCTCAAGAGCGACCTACCAGCGTTTGATGGCGCCTATGGCCCCGCGGACGTGCTCGCCGCCATTGGTACCACGCAGCTGGCCATTGAAATCCTCGCACCCCGCTTTGCCAATCCAGCAGCCACCCCATCGCTCGCCGGCATTGCCGATCTGCAAAGTAATGGCGCCGTGATTTTCGGCGCGTCCCGCTCCTTTGATGATCTGGCCGAACTGGGCACGCTGGAAATGGATCTGCTGGTTGATGGCGCGTCCATTGGCAAGGTCACCGAAGGCCCAACCACCGAACGCACGCTGCGCTCGCTCGCTTGGCTCGCCAACCACGCAGTTTCGCGCGGCACCCCACTCAAGGCAGGCGACGTGATCATCACCGGCGCGCGCATTGGCGCTCTGCCGCTCAACGGCAAGACCATCACCATCACCGCACCGGGTTTTGAAACCATCACCGCAACGCTCGTCTAATCGAGTTTAGACGTCACGCATTTTCTCAAGGGCTGCACCTCGGTGTAGCCCTTAGTTTTGAGCGCCATCCCCGCCCTATCAATTTGAGATATTATCGAGAAACCGCCAGTCGAATTTCGACGGCCATCACCGCGCCAACTGCGCTGTCTGAAATCCCCAACATGTCTCAAGCTTTAGCGCCCATAGCCGCCTCGCTTGCGGCCATCAACAAGCCCCCAAAGGCCCATCCCGCGCCCAAGCTCAAGCCCATAAGTGCCAGCCAAAAGCCACAGCAACGCCCACTCGTGCAGCACGAGCGATCAGCTAGACTGATCATGTTTTCAATTTAGGGAAATAAGTGGTGCCCGGAACCGGAATCGAACCAGTGACACGCGGATTTTCAATCCGCTGCTCTACCAACTGAGCTACCCGGGCAACCATAATTCGCAACATTGCTGCGAACCGAGGGCCTTATAGGACATGTCTTTTTTCCGCGCAAGCAAGAACACCCGCTGTGGAAAAGAAACATTTCAACCCGCAGTGATCCGCGCCAATTCAAAGTTCTTGGCGTTAATTTTCGGCACATCCCCGGCGACCAGATCCGCCATAAGCTCCCCCGCGCCAAGCCCCTGCGTCAGGCCGAAAGTGAATCCGCCCATGACAAAAAGTCCCTGCGTACTCGGCACCGGACTGATCACCGGAATCTCGTCCTTAGCGACATCGACCATGCCACCCCAACGCTCGATAACACGCCCCTCCTTGAACGCCGGAAACTCGTCTTTCAGCCAGCCGAAAGAGGCATCCAGCGTGCCATCATTATGCGTTGGCGCCACAATACGGGCCCGCTCAAACGGCGTTTGCTGATCGAGCTTCCAAGAGCGCTCAATGCCAAAAGACCGAGGCAAATCAGAGCCTAAAGTCATATCAAGCGGCGTATCACCAGAAAGCATTTCCGGCAGAACCGGCAGGAAATCAAACAGCAGCGAGAAGCTATCGCGCAAAATCGGAGCGGTCATAAAACGAGGACCGTTCGAATAGCTCCCGTCCACTTCCTTGCGCCAAACCACCCTTCCTGCGGCCCCCACCGCTGGCGGCCCCTCCACCCCAGCAATGCGTTGCTGGGACAGGTAAACCGGCAGAACCGGGAAGTTGATATCGGCATTGCCAAGGAACAACCGCGACCAGCTCCCACCCGCAACCACCAAGGCCTTGGTCCGCACGCCCCCCTTTTCGGTGATGACATGGGACACCGCCCCACCCTCAGTTTCAAACCCGCGCACAGCACACTCGGTAACAATGGTCACGCCCCGCGCCATCGCTCCTTCGGCAACAGCAGGCGCTGCAAACGCAGGCTCCATCCCGCCATCATCATCTTGATAATACCCAGCTTTCCACTCCGATTGCGCCCCGGGCAACAGCTGCTCCAGCTCTGCCCCCTCGACAAATCGAGCCCGAATAGGAGCCTGAACAGGCGCCACGGCTTCGGCCTTTGCCAGCCACGCACGCGCCTCTTCGATCTCGCTGTCTTCCTTGAAAGCCTGCACCCGCCCATAGGCCCGATAGCTCGTATCTTGCCCAATCCGGGCGTTCATCCCCTGCCAGAGCATTTTGCTCTGCTGGCCAAGCTCGACAACCTCCTGCGGCAGACCAAAATTGGTGACTTGACCATAGGCTCGGCTCGATTGCTCCGCCGCCACTTGGCCCTTTTCGCAAACGACGACTGAAAGGCCTTTTTCGGCCAGAAAGAGCGCCGTGGAGACGCCCATGATCCCCGCGCCGATAATGACAACGTCGGCTTCCGCTGGCGGGGTTCCTTGCCCACTCACAGGCCGGGCACGCGACTTAGACGCCTGTAAACTGCCCGGACGCAACGCCATGGGAATTGTGATCGCGCCAGCACCCGCCAGAAGAAGACCTCCCGATCCGAGCAACACATTCCGTCGCGTCAGCTTCATCCCGACCATCCTAAAATCACGTCATGACAACGAAACCTCAGGCGGCGTGGGTGGTTCCTCTTGATAACAATTGTGCAAGTTTGAGCAGAGCATAGCGTCGTCCCCTGCCACGAAAACCGCAGCATAAGCCGACCAAAAAACAGAACGCCGAATACCAAAAGGCCCCGAAAACTTTCGTTTTCAGGGCCTTAAAATTGGTAGCGAAGCCCAGATTTGAACTGGGGACACACGGATTATGATTCCGCCGCTCTAACCAACTGAGCTACTCCGCCTCAAGGGCATCAGCGTTGTGCGCCGATGAGCGACTTACTAAAACCGTCTGCTTTTGAAGTCAAGCGCTTCAGCACCAAGGCTGTGAATATCCTTTTCCATCATGAGGTTTCGCACAAGTGTCAGATCCGATTGGAACTTTTCCATTTCCTCCTGCCGCACTGCAGGGTCCGGCAGCCTTAGGAGATAGGAGGGGTGATTGGTCACAAAAAGGAGCGCACCATTGTCCAATGCGAACGGCTTCCCGCGGCTCTCGGCAATAGAAACGCCGCGCCGACCGAGCAAGCTCTCGGCCGCTGTCGCGCCCAAGGCCACGATTACTTTGGGCTTCACCATAGCAATCTCCATATCGAGCCAGAACCGACACGCTTGAACTTCGCCAGCGTTAGGCCTTTGGTGGATCCGGCGCTTGCCCCGCGGTTCAAATTTGAAATGTTTGACCGCATTGGTCACATAGATCTTTTTTCGGTCGATCCCGACCCGACCCAAAACCTCATCAAACACTTGCCCCGCAGGCCCAATGAAGGGCTTTCCCGCCAGGTCCTCGCTGTCGCCGGGCTGTTCCCCGATAAACAAAAACTCTGCGTTTTCCGGACCTTCGCCAAACACGGGCTGGGTGGCGAATTCGTGAAGCGGACAGTTTTTACAAGAATGAATTGCCTCCCGCGCGTCGGCGAGGATTTCAATATCTACCGGCTGCGATGCCACAACGCGGTCCTGCATCCGCATATGGCGCGCTGGCGGTTGCGAGCTTGCCTGCGCAATCATCTGCAATTCCATTGCCTTGGCATCACGGATGAGGCTTCCAATCTCTTCGGCCTCAGGCAGGTTCTTCCAATATTTGACCGGCATCTCCGATTTCATCATCGACACCTTCAACCGCGCCGGATTGAAAATGGACCGATAATAGGTGCGCCAATCGTCCTCGACGCTATCCTCTTGCGGAACATCGCTCTTTTGGCCACCAGGCCCAAAAGTGAGCGTCTCCGTATCCCAAAAGGCGCTGGCAGAGGGTGTGATAATGGCCCAATCCATGCTGGCAAAGCGGCGTACGAAAAAGGGCGCCGTCGCCTCGAGCACAAAGTGTTCCGGCTCAAACCACGAGAAAAAATGTTCGCCATTGGCGCAGCTCTCGTCTTCGAGCCGCCGAAACCGCACAAAGGCTTTCATTTTGTGGCTGTCTCGTCTCACCCCGGAGGCGAGCCGCGTCAGCAGAAGCATGTCGCGATCAGAGGCGACATGCACCAGAGAGCGGTCTTTTTGCAGCCGCCACAACAATCGATAAAGCCCGTCGAACCGAGCAGGATCGGAGTGCTGTATCGCGCCACGCGCCAGCTCAATAAATTCCTTCGGCACGGATCCCACGGGGCCATTGGCTTCCGGCAGCAGCTCCTCCCCCGCTTCGAACAGCCCGTTTTGGTCTGTCCCATAGCGCCAAACAACGTCATGCGGCGCAACGCCTGCCGCCAACAGGCGACGCGCCTTGCCGCGCCATTCGTCAAGATCGTTGGGCTTGATCAGTCGGATCGCCAACATAGCGCTTAAAACAAGCTCATTTGCTCAGGTGGCGGCGCGAGGCGCTCACGAAGCTTTGCATCATCGGTCAACCCGCCCGGCGTCCAATCAGAGGCCGCGATAAAGGGTCGAACCTTGTCGATAGACGCGGCCATCCTCGCCACATCTTCAAGCCTCAGGCGCTGGAACCGACGAGAAGCGATGATGCGATCAACGCTACGCACGCCAAGCCCAGGCACGCGCAGCAACATTTCCCGATCAGCGCGGTTCACATCCACGGGAAAATTCTGTCGCTGTTTCAGGGCCCAAGCCAATTTGGGGTCAATCGCAAGATCAAGCAGCCCCTGATCATCCCCACCCGAAACAATTTCAGGGACATCAAATCCATAAAACCGAATAAGCCAATCGGCCTGGTAGAGCCGATGTTCCCGCATCAGCGGCGGTGCCTTCAGCGGCAGGCGCGACGATGCATCGGGAATGGGCGAAAATGCAGAGTAGTACACCCGCTTCAGCCGATAGCCCGAATAAAGCCCGGCCGCGCGGGTAAGGATTGCGCTGTCATTGGCCCCGTCTGCGCCCACGATCATCTGCGTGGACTGCCCGGCAGGCGCGAATTTCTGCTTTTTAGCCTTGCTCAACAGCGGCTTTTTATCGGGCTTAGCCTCATCCAATTTGCCCCGCAAATTGGCCATGGCCGTACGGATTTCCGATGGTCGCTTTTCGGGGGCCAAGGTTTCCAGCGCCACGTCGGTCGGCAGCTCAATATTGGTCGAGAGGCGATCGGCCCACCGTCCGGCTTCAATAAGCAGCTCCGGCGCGGCATTTGGGATAACCTTAAGATGGATATAGCCCTTGAAATGGTGCACTTCGCGCAGCGCTTTGGCCACGCGCACCATCTCCTCCATCGTATGGTCCGGCGATTTAATTATCCCCGATGATAGAAAAAGGCCTTCAATATAGTTGCGACGGTAAAAATCGAGCGTGAGGTTGACGACCTCTTCGACAGAGAACCGCGCGCGCTGAACATTGGAGGACGAACGATTGATGCAATAAGCACAATCATAGATGCAGAAATTGGTCAGCAGCAGCTTGAGCAGGCTAATGCAGCGGCCATCGGGTGCATAGGAATGGCAAATGCCGCTCCCCTCGGTCGAGCCAATCCCCTTGCCGTCCGAACTATTGCGCTTCGCCGTGCCGCTCGACGCGCAAGACGCATCATACTTGGCTGCATCGGCGAGAATAGCGAGCTTACGGTTGAGAGTCAGCGGAGCCATTGTTCATCCTTTGTTCTCGCCCTTGTAGCGCGACAAGCGGCGGGATGAAAATAGGATTGCAGGAATGTGAAGTGGACTTATCCCCGCCCCTTCACAGCCTGTCAGAATGTCGATCCACAAATAGACGCAGGATCAATCACCCGAAGTCAGAACCACAACTCAACGACATTACCGCCGCGAATGGAATGGTCAGCCGGCCGATGTCACGAACTATAGCCGCCTTCACACCTTCGATCGACGCCAGCCTGCGGCCCGAGCTTCTTGTTCGGAACAAAACCAGCGCTCTCCATGCGACGCGCTAATGCGGGTCTCGGCGTAATAACGCTGCCCGGGAACGTGGTAGATCTTCTCGCCACGAGTGCTGACGTTGCCCTTAATGTTACAACGCGTTCCTTCTTGCGCAAAGCTGTCAGATACCGGAAAACAGAAAACAATCGCGATAAGCGCGAGAGCCACAATAGAAATATTCTTCGTCATGAAATCCTCCGCAGGGATTTCAGCATAGTCAATAATTTCTCGCAAGTTTTGTGAATCACCATACTCTTAACTGGAACGAGCCAGAACATGGATAGCGATCACACACGCCTATTCAATTACACATTCGGCAAAATCTATGTGCTCTATCTGCAAAAAATTGAGCGTAAAGGACGCTCGAAAGAGGAACTCGACCAGGTCTTGTTCTGGCTCACCGGCCACAATGCGCAGAGCCTGGCCGAGGCGATAGCAGATGAACGCACGCTTGAAGCCTTCTTTGCCCGAGCGCCAAAACTCAATCCTGCTAAGTCACTCATAACGGGCGTGATCTGCGGTGTCCGCGTTCAAGACATCGACGATGAGACCGTTCAGAACATCCGCTTCATGGACAAATTGGTCGATGAATTGGCCAAGGGCAAAGCACTCAGTAAAATCATGCGAAGCTAATCCAAGCCCGTGCTTGAGCCTAACCCGCTGCATACCGGCAAAAATCAGTAAGTACTATTTACAGAACATCCTTGACCGCGCCCTAGGCGATCAGCGTAAATCACTGAGCGAGCACAAATTGCGGGCAGGAGAATAAGTATGAGACTTGCGTGTTTCGGCGCAGTGGGGATGTTGGCTTTGGCCCTAAATCCGGCTTTTGCGCAAGCAGAGCCAAGCGAGACCAACCAAGATTTCATGGCTTTAGAAGCCGGCGTCCCGCTCGAACTACTCCCCGGGGAAGTCGTCGGTGATGCACTTGGCCAATATAGATTCACCTTAGAGTTCGCTCCGACACAAAACAACGAACTCGCTCTGATCAAGAATATGCTTGAACGAACTGGCGTTTTTGCCAGCGTTCTCGACGAGCTGTCCGACCAGATCGCCCTTCCTGAAACCGTGCCCGTGATTTTCCAAGAGTGCGGCGAACCCAATGCCTACTGGAGCCGCAACGACCATACCGTAACCATGTGCTACGAACTCGCGGCCCAGTTCTTTGATGATTATTCGACGCTGGACAACAAGTTCGCACCAATTTTCCCATGGGCGGACCACCGCCAAGTCACCATTGGCTCAACGCTTTTCGTGCTCCTGCACGAAATCGGCCATGGAATGGTGACACTCTTCGACTTGCCCATCACCGGCCGCGAAGAAGACGTGGTCGATCAATTTGCAATCTTTATCGTCACCAACTCCGATGAAGAGGATCAGGCACTGGCGGAGCGCCCGTCGCGCCTAGCCCTCTTGGCCGCCTATGGCATGATGAGGACAGAACTGCCGATGGAACGTGCGCCGCGCCACTACTGGGGCGATGAGCACAGCTTAGCGCAACAGCGCGGCATGGACATGCTCTGCATGGTATTTGGCTCCGATCCCGACGCTTACTCCTTACCAGTAATGCCCGGTTTCACCATGATCGCCGACTACGCCGCGCAGAACCCAGACGCCTTCACAGGTCCTGCACTGGTTGAAGCGCTGAACCGAGCGGACGATCTCAATCTCATCCCGTGGATGCGCGCTCGGCTGTGCCCTATGGACTATGCCAAATATGAGGCGAGCTGGGACTATTTGATTGAAACTTTCATGACCCCGAAGTCGAACTGAGCGGGAACGAGGAGACACACATGAAACTCACATCTCTCGTTCTTGCCACAGCGGTTCTCTCCCTTGGCGTAACCGCAGTCTTGGCTCAGGACACCGGCGCCGCAGATAATGTTGAAACGCCAACCCTGATCGAAAAAGCTGACCTTGAGGCTCTCGAACCTGGTGCAGCGGCCGGTCAGCAACTCGGCGAGCACCGGTTCATCGTCTCCTTCGAGGAAACGACAACGCGCGCAGAAGCGCTCGTACGAACGACGCTGCAGAACGAGCCAGCGTTCGTTGGCTTGCTGGACTCACTTGCCGATCAGATTGCCCTGCCGCAGGACGTACCGGTCCGATTTAAGAACTGCGGGGAATCCAACGCGTACTGGAGCCCGGCCTTAAAAGAAATAAGTATGTGCTACGAGCTCTTAACCGGGTTCAACCAGAGCTTTCAGGAGAAAGAGGACACCTATCGGAACGCCTTTAAGTGGGCCGACCAGGTCGAAGTTCTTCTCGGCTCAACAGCATTCGTAATGCTCCACGAGATCGGCCACGGCATGGTCGATTTGTTCGAACTACCCGTCACGGGCCGCGAAGAAGATGCCGTAGACCAGTTCGCCACCTTCCTTTTGCTCGCGGCAGATGAACCCGGGCAACCCCTGCAGGAGCGCTCCTCACGCCTCGCTCTACTGGGTGCCTACTTCTTTGAAAGCTTGCTTCCGGTGGGGGTGGAGGTGAACCAAAGATATTGGGCCGACACCCATACGTTCGGTGCCAAGCGCAGCATCGACATCATGTGTCTGCTCATGGGTGCCGCCCCGGAAACCTATGCCGAGATCGTTGTCTCGGGCGGCACGATGCTCAATAGTTTCTACAATGACCACCCTGAATTCATCGTCGGTCGTGAAGCCGAATGGATCGCGAAAACGGATGATCTCAATCTTGTCCCGTTCAGCCGTGTCAGCAAATGCGCTCAGGAATACGCGCGCTACTCTGGCGGCTGGAAATATCTCATTGAGACGTTCATGACCCCACAGGCGAACTGATCCGTCTCATAGTCCCCAATCACAAAGCCCCGGCCTCGGTCGGGGCTCTTCTATTTCTGCTGCGCCCGACTGTTCATCAATCGACACCAATCCGTTGCTTATTACGCAGTTTCTGAACCCCTAATCCTGACATACATTCAGTCTCGAACAACGGCGCACTGGCGCCGCGCTAGGAGAATACAAAATGACCCTGGAACTTGGCGGCATTCACCATCTGACGGCAGTGACGGCAGATGCACCGCGCAACCTGAAATTCTACACGAAGACCCTGGGCATGCGTCTGATCAAGAAGACGGTCAATCAGGACGACACCTCGGCCTATCACCTGTTTTATGGTGACGGCGTTGCCTCGCCGGGCGCGGACCTGACCTTCTTCGACTTCCCCACCATGCGTGAACAGCGCGGCAATCACACCGTCGGCCGCACCGGCCTGCGTGTTGATAGCGAAGCGACCTTGCAATGGTGGAAGGAGCATCTGGCTGATCAGAATGTGGCGACCAGCGGCATCAAAGAACGCTTTGGCCATGTATCGATGGATTTTGAGGATTTCGAAGGCCAACGCTTCCGCCTCCTCGTCGACGACAAGAACAAGGTTGTTCCTTGGGCGAAGTCGCCGGTTCCTGCCGACAAGCAGATTATCGGCCTTGGCCCGATCACGCTGTCTGTGCCGGAGTTGGCTCCAACCGATGCCATGCTGACCCGCGTCATGAACATGCGTCAGGTGCGCAACTATCCGGCGCGCGACAGCAAGGGCGAGGTCTTCGTTTACGAAATGGGTCCCGGCGGTCCGGGCGCTGAAGTGCATGTCTCGGTCAACCCAGATCTGCCACGGGCTCGCCCGGGCGCTGGTGGGGTGCACCATGTCGCCTTCCGCACCAAGGATCAGGATGATCTGCGCGCCTGGATCGATCGCATCAACAGCTTCGGCATTCGCTCCTCGGGCGAAGTGGAGCGCTTCTACTTCACCTCGCTCTACTTCCGTGAGCCGAACGGTATCCTGTTCGAACTGGCGACAGACGTTCCCGGATTTGCTGCCGACGAACCAATGGAAACTCTGGGCGAAAGCCTAGCGCTACCACCATTCCTTGAGCCGCACCGCGCTCAAATCGAAGCGGGCCTGAAACCACTCGAATAAAAACTAAAGGCCGGAGGAAACTCCGGCCTTTGCTTTTGTGCCCTATGGTCGAGATGGCGGGAGCCCGTCGTCTGCCGCGCGCCCTCCCATGCCAAGTCCCATTCCCATCCCGCCGCCAGTGCCACCGGCGCCCCCTCCCCCTTGGCCACCGCCTCCTTCACGTCCACCGCCTGAACCCGCGCCACGTCCGCCACGAGCACCGCCAGCGGCAGGACGTGTGGGACCTTGCATCGGAATTTCGAGGTCTTTGGGAATGGGATCTAGGTCAAGCGCGTCACGAATATAATTGCGCAGCGACACCACGAGGTCATGGGTATGGATTTGATTGCCAGCGACCAACTCTCGCGCCGCCTTCTCGGCAAGCCGAACCTGTTCATCAGTGCCCAAAAGAATAATGTCCGACAGTGCGGCCTCCACCGCATCGCGCACCTGGCGCACCCGTTCGAACATTTCGTCACTCATCGTACGCGGAGAGCTTTCGACCTCCCCACTTTCGGCAGCGGCTTTTTCTGCTGCACGGATGTCACGCAAATGGCGCGGATCAACCGATAGGCGTCCCGTAAAGGAGCCACCCAAAACCTTATAGGCAGCGATCAGTGTTTTAAGCCGCTCATTGATTTGCCGGTTCATTCGCTGCTGGCGCTGCTGAATAGTCGTCATCATCACCAGCCGAATGCCAATACCAACCAGAGCAAACAAAGCGATGCCAATCAGACTTGTGAGCACTCCCTGCCAAGTCGAAAAATCAAATCCCCGCACAGTCCGCTCTCCTCCGTCTAGGCATCTGCCAGCATAACCAAAAAACAAGGGGCCGGTTTGTCCGGCCCCTCCTATTATTTTACCGCACGGTCTGGCTGTAGCGCTGCCGCGTCGCCGATGAGGCGGATAAACTCAGCACGATACCCTCCCTCGTCATTGCCTCGCCCAGCTTGCGCGAGGGTTTTGATCTCATCCCAACTCATAGATCTCCCATAAGAAGAGCCTCGCAGCTTCTGACCAAAGGCGGCAACAGCGGCGGCAAACTGTGCGTCAACGCCAGCATCGACAATGTCGCCATAAACCACCTCGGGCGTAATTGGCACTTCGATTAGCTCGGAAACGGTGCCTTCAGGCGCCTTATAGCGCATTCTCAAAAAGGCGATTTCCTCGGCCGCCCCAGTTGGCGAGGTCTGCCCATAGCGCAGCGGGTCTACGTGCTCCCCACCCGATCCCACCGGGGTAATTTCGTAAAGCGCCGTTACAGTCGTCCCGGCACCGACCTCGCCCGCATCCACCGCATCATTGTTGAAATCCTCGCGGTTCAATGCGCGGGTCTCGTAACCAATCAGACGATACTCGGCGATGACTGCCGGATTGAACTCGACCTGAACTTTGACGTCCTTGGCTATGGTGTGGAGCGTTCCACCCACCTCCTCAACCAACACTTTTCGAGCTTCAGCAAAGCTCGAAATATAGCTGGCATTGCCGTTCCCATTTTGGGCGAGCGCCTGCATGGTCGCATCATCAAGATTGCCCCGCCCAAAACCCAAAACAGACAGGCTAATGCCACTGTCACGCTTGATCGCGATGAATTTCTCCAGGGCACGCGGGTCATCAATACCCACGTTGAAATCACCGTCGGTGGCGAGGATCACCCGATTGGTGCCCCCTGCAATCTTGGCTTGCTCAGCCAGCTTATAGGCGAGCTCAATCCCTTCCGCCCCAGCCGTACTGCCTCCGGCGTAGAGCTGATCAAGTGCGTCCATGATCTTGGCTTTATTGTTCGCGCTCGTAGGCTCGAGCGCCACGCCAGCAGAGCCTGCATAAGTGACGATGGAGACTGTATCGTCATCCGACAGCTGATCCAGCAGAAGCGCAAAGGCGCGTTTGAGCAGCGGGAGCTTGTCGGCATACTCCATCGATCCAGACGTATCGATCAGAAACACCAGGTTACTGCTGGTTTCTTCATGCACCACATCGCTACCCTTGATGCCGATCTGCATGATCTGGGTCTTATTGTTCCACGGCGTCGGGAAGATTTTGACCTCAGAGGAGAACGGCGCGCCATCCGCCTCCGGCGCGGCATAATCATAAGGAAAATAATTGATCAGCTCTTCGATACGAATAGCGTCCGCTGGCGGCACGAAGCCATCGTTGAGCGCTCGGCGCGTGAAGGCATAGCTGGCCGTATCAACATCAAGGGAAAATGTCGAAACCGGCTCTTCAGCCGCGACCTTGAGGCGTTGCTCGTCAAACTCGGTAAAACTGCCACCTACAGGGTTTTCGGCTATTGCGGCCATAGGTGCACCGCCCTGCACCATCGGCGCCGCTTGGCGGGTGGCGATGGCTCCAACCGATGGCGCTGGCGCACGCATGATCGCCTCTGATGGCAATGGCGCGGGCGGCGGGGCAATGGCCATGTCGAGCGCGGGCGCCGCAGGCGCTTCTTGCGCAATAGCGGGCGCAGCTTCTGCCAATACCTCTGGCACAACAGCGGGCTCGGCCGGCACCACTTCAAGCTTCTGCGTTTCTGCTTCGGTTTGAACAACAGACGGGGCTTGGGTCAGCGCCGTCGAGTTATACAGATGATACCCGAGTGGCAGCACAACGAGAGCAATGGCCAAACTGCCGATAGGAAGACGCATATCCATGATCGAACCCTTCGAGAGGTTTTTGATGATGGACATAAGACGGTTCCCCCAAGCAGAACCTTGGGTCGGCCTTTCGTTTTTTTGCGCTCCCTCGGCCTGAGCCGTCGCAAAGGCAGCGCTCGCGGCGGCCAAAGCACGAGCGCGCGCATCGTTTCGCGGTGCTGGCGGCTCTACGCGGTTCAACGAGGAAAATGGATCGTTCTGGTGGCTCATAAGAACCCCCTCAAAGTCTTGCGGGCTTCGTGGACATGGAAGGACACAGTGGCCTCCTTGATACCCATAATGTCTGCGGCTTCCGCGTGGCTCAGCTCTTCGGCGTAGACCAAGAGCACAGCGTCGCGTTGTTTCTCAGGAAGTGTGCGCACCGCCGCCCAAAGCTCATTGCTTGTGGTGGCCATTTCCTGTTCGGCTGGCCGATTATCGAGTGAGACCTGCGAATAAGCCTTGGCATAGTTCCCACGTGTTTGCCGCGCGCGTTGAAAGTCGCGCACGGCATTGAACGTAATGCGATAGGCCCAACTTGAAAAAGCGCTGCGTCCGTCAAACCCGGCAATGGCCTGGCCGATCTTGACGCAAACTTCCTGAGCGATGTCTTCGGCGTCGTCTCGATTTCCGCACCACCGCCAAGCGGTACGGTAGATTGCATCATAGTGCTCAGCTATAAGCACGCCAAAAGCCTCAGGATCACCATTGCGCGCGCGGATCGCTAGCGCATGGCTCGTCGCTGAAGTTTTTGGCTCTGGTGCGGCGGACAGTCCCATCACTTGAGCATGCACATTTTTACTCGAACAGCTATTGTGCAGAGTAAGACGCCCCACAAGCACCACTCCTTGGGTGTGTGCGGTAAAAAAGTTTGGAACGAGCCAATGACCGAGAAAAAGCCCCTCCCCTTCGGCCTAACCAGTGGACGCATTCTCATTCTTTGCATGGGCGCGCTGCTGGCCATCATCACCATTTCGATGTCGATGGGTGGTCTGCACACCTATGAGGCGCTGAAGGAAGCGAACAACGCTGCCAAAACGGCAACGCCAGCCCAGGTCGAAGTGGCACCAGCCCAATAAACAAAATGGGCCTCACCGAATTGATGAGGCCCACTTCAATTTCAAACTATGCCACCAGCGCCTGCGGCACGGCTTCAGCGATAAAGCCGCCGCCGAGGACTTGGCTGGTTTGGCTATCGTCAACGTAGAAGACGCAAGCCTGCCCGGGCGAGATGCCGTATTCGCCAGTGACCAAGGTCACATAAACCTCGCCGTCACGCATTTGAATGACGCCGGGCTGCGGACCACGCGTGGACCGCACCTTCACTTCCACAGGGGCGCCATTACCCGACGCTGCTTCGGCCAACGGCACCGAACCCAACCAGTTCACATTGCGCAAACGCACGGTATGGGTCTTGAGCGCTTCGCGCGGACCCACAATGACGCGCCCGGTCTTGTGCTCGAGCTTAATCACGTAAAGCGGCTCCCCGGCAGCAACGCCGAGCCCCTTACGCTGACCAATAGTGTAATTGACGATACCGTCATGTTCGCCGAGCACGCGCCCGTCCAAATGCACAATCTCGCCCGTCGAGAAGGCTTCCGGATGCATCTTGCGGATGATGTCGGAATATTTCCCCTGCGGCACAAAGCAGATGTCTTGGCTGTCGTGCTTTTCCGCAATCTCAAGCCCGAGCTCACGCGCTAGTTCACGCACCTGCGGCTTGCCCATCCCGCCGAGCGGGAAGCGCAAGAAGTCGAGCTGGTCCTGAGTGGTGGCGAAGAGGAAGTACGTCTGGTCGCGGTCGCTATCGACCGGACGGTAAAGCTCGCGCTTGCCGTCGGCCCCAATACGGTCCTGCACATAATGCCCCGTTGCCAAAACATCGGCACCAAGGTCACGCGCGACCGTCATCAGATCAACGAACTTAACCGACTGATTGCACGCAATGCACGGCACCGGCGTTTCGCCCTGCTGGTAGGCATTGGCGAAGGGCTCAATCACCGAGTTTTTGAAGCGTTCTTCGTAATCGAGAACATAGTGCGGAATGCCGAGCTTAGCAGCAACGCGACGCGCATCATGAATGTCCTGGCCAGCACAGCACGCACCCTTACGGTGGGTGGCTTCGCCATGGTCATAAAGCTGAAGCGTAACGCCGACAACTTCATAGCCCTGACGGGCAAGAAGGCCAGCAACAACGGAGGAGTCTACGCCACCGGACATCGCGACAACAACGCGAGTGTCTTCGGGGCGCTTGGCAATATCAAGCGAGTTCAACATTTCTCTTTTGTGTCCGGATGGGTTCAAGGGCCAGCGGAAACTGTGGGGCGCGTTCTACGCCGAAGCGTTAGCGCTGTCCATTCCTACCCGGCAGCTTTTGCCCCAACACGGTAGTTCTTACTCGGACACCCAGAGCGGCTACCGCATAACAATCCCGCTACACCACTGAAATCCTTGAGTTTACTGAGCAGACCTCAAAATGGCAGGGGTTTTGCATCACAACGCTCAGTATTGTGTATTGAGGCTCCCAGTGGCTCCTAATTCTTTCGCTATCAATGGTGGCAGCTCCAGTGCGGCGGCTCAGGCATTTGCAAGCCAGCAGAGCCAGCCCAGCAATGGCAAAAACTCAGGCGGCAGCGATTTCGCAGCGCTGCTTTCAGGCACCAATACGAGCAAAGCGGTGGAACCTGCTCCCAAGAAGGATGCCCCGCCTCCTACTGAGCCGACTAATTCTGCCGGTGACCAGCACGAACCCGCTCCTATTGAAGACAACGAAGAAATCGAAGTCGTTGATCCCACAGCTGCGCCGGTGCCGCCGCCTATCGATACCACACAATTGGTTGCGTTGAGCGACGCTCTGGCGCAGCTCCGCGACAGCTTGGAAAGTGGCCAGGCATTGGACCCTGAATTGCTGGCGCAAATCAACAACACGTTGAGCCAGCTGGCCAATCAGATGGGCGTCGATTTTGAAGCTTTGACCGCTTCAGCTGATCTCACAGCGCTGCTCAATGGCGTGCCGAACGATGCGACCTCGGCAGAAGGCTATTTCGCCACGCTGATCCGGTCGCTCGGGGGCACCAACGGCCTCGATAAATCTGCCGAGGCCGCGGAAGCTATCGCGCAGATCAATGAGAAATTGGCCAAGCTGCTTGCCGCTATCGAGGCTGGCGAAGTCGACGCCAACAAGCTCGCTTCTTTGGGACTTGCCGGCGACAAGCCGCGCCCCAATGACGTCGAGCAATCTCTTCTCCGCCTCGCCAAATCAGCAGCAGACCAACCCACCGGCCCGGTATTGGCAGTTCCGTCGCTCAAAATGTCCGACCAGCTTCTGGCAGGCAGTGCTGAGGACACGTCTTCGGCGCCGACGACACTTTCCGAGCCCAAGTTTGCCGAAACCGGCACGGCATCTTCAGGCGATGACAACAGTGACGCCAAGCAGTCGAACGACGGCGCACCTGCTGACCGTCGCCCTGTGGCTGCCCCGACCACTGCCAAGCTGGCAGATATAATTCCAGCGTCGACCCAGATCGTTGACGTTCCAACTGCGCAAACCGCAGACATAAAAATTGAAGCTGCCGCCCTGCGCACTATTCCGCAGACCTATTTGTCGAGCCAACAACAGCTCAACATTCCGGCGATAGCCTTTGAAATGTCCAGGCAGATGGAGGGCGGCATCTCCCGCTTCCAGATTCGCCTAGATCCAGCCGAGCTGGGTCGCATTGATGTGCGTCTCGACGTGGACCAGAATGGTCAGTTGAACGCCAAACTGATTGTCGAACGGCCAGAAACCCTCGACATGATGCAACGCGACCAGCGCGCACTTGAACGTGCGCTGCAACAAGCCGGCATCGATGCCCATCGCGCTACGCTCGAATTCTCACTCAAGCAGAATGACCAGCAAGCCAATCGCGACGGCAGCCCATTTGATCGCGCAGAAGCGTTGCTCGAATCCGACGATACGACATCCGAACCTGTTCCACAGGTCACGCTCTACCGCGGCTCACTCCAAGCTAGCGGGCTCAACATCCTTGCTTAGGTGAACTCAAATGGCTGTAAACGGCGTAACTGGCTCATCAACCACGTCGGCCTCGTCAACTGCGCGATCAACGATCGCGCAGAACTTTGACACATTCCTGTCGATTCTGACGACGCAGCTAAGAAACCAAAATCCGCTCGACCCCTTGGATACGAACCAGTTCACCCAACAACTGGTTCAGTTCACTGGGGTTGAGCAGCAGCTCAAGACCAATGACTTCTTGGAAGCTCTGCTGGCCAATACGCAGAATCAGGGTCGCGTCGATGCGGTCTCCTATATTGGCAAGGAAGTGACCGCCTCGGGCAAAACTGGGGAGCTCAAAGAGGGCGGGGCGATGTGGACGTACAACGCCGCCTCACCCGTCGCCAACGCGACGGTCACCATCAAGAATGCGACAGGCAGCGTGGTCTATGTGGAGCAGGGCTCGCTCAATGCGGGCGTCGGCAACTTCCTCTGGACCGGAGCGGGTTCGGACGGCAACAAGCAGCCCGACGGCGTCTACACAATCGAGATCACCGGCACCAATGTGAGCGGCAACGCCATTTCGATATCGACCTCCAGCGTTGGAGTCGTCACCGCCGTCGATTTTAGCGGTGCTGAGCCGGTCCTCACCGTTGGACGCAACAAGGTCGCCCTCAAGGACGTCACCAGCGTGCGCAGCACCGGCCAAGTGACGACACCGCCACCCGCCACTGGCAGTTGAAATAGACTGCCGTGTGCAGGCCAAAAGCTGTCCGCAATCACACGCTACTGTTAACCTATTGTAAGTTTCCCCTTAGGGGTATTTTAAGGCCACTGCCCTACTCTCACCATCATATGGTCAGGTTTGAGTAGAGAGTAAAATGACCGTACAGATGCGTCCTCGCGTGAAGTACGTTATTGGCCCGGATGGCAGCCCGCTAACTATTGCGGATCTGCCCCCAGCCAATACACGACGGTGGGTTATCCGTCGGAAGGCCGAAGTTGTTGCTGCCGTTCGCGGTGGGCTGCTAAGCCTAGAAGAAGCATGTGAGCGTTATACGCTCAGCGTCGATGAGTTTCTCAATTGGCAGGCAGCCATCGACAAGCACGGCCTTGCGGGGCTGCGCACCACTTGGATTCAGCATTACCGAGAGGGATAAAATGCGTAGGGCTCCGGCCCAACTTGGGTTTCCCACAGTTGCATCTTCCCTAGACCCTCAAAAAGGGTCAGTCACAAGTCTGCCACAAATCTTAACCCGCCGGCGAAAGCTGGCGGGTTTTCGCATTGTAAATCCACAGCTTATGACGAACGTGCCTCCCCAGCAAATGCTTGGGTGGCAGGCAGTTATTGCCGGGTATTTGCAAAATGCGGCAATCGGTTAACACCTTGTTAACCATCAAATAGGTAAATTTTGCCCAGCGGTTGGTGGGGGCTCCAGCGACCGAACGAGTCGCAGAGTGAACGCGTGGAAACCTTAACTACATTTATCAACCGGATCGGAATGGCCCGCCTTGCGGCAATGGCTCTCGTTGCGGTTCTCATGCTCGGATTTTTCGGGTTTCTTATCATGCGCGCCCAGACCCCAAATCTGGCGCCCCTCTATTCTGGATTAACGTTAGAAGATTCATCGGCAATCATTACCGAGCTGCAGACGCTCAACATGCCGCACGAAATTCGCGGCGACGGTGACACCATTCTGATCCCGCGCGATCAGATCACCACCGTCCGTATGCAGCTTGCTGGCGAAGGTCTGCCGACCCGCGGCCAAGTGGGCTATGAAATTTTCGACCAGCAGTCGACGCTCGGCGCGACCAGCTTTGTCCAGAACATCAACAATGTTCGCGCCCTTGAAGGCGAACTCGCACGGACCATCACGTCCCTGACCCGCATCAAAAGTGCGCGCGTGCATTTGGTTCTGCCAGAGCGTGAACTATTCCGTCGCGAACGCAAGGATCCTTCAGCCTCCATCGTACTTTCGGTCCGCGGTCAACTTTCGAACAACGAAATTCGCGCCGTTCAGCACATGGTCGCCTCGGCCATTGAAGGCCTGAACCCAACCCGCGTCTCCATCGTAGACGACCAGGGCAATCTGCTCGCCTCGGGCGCCGAAGGCGACGAAGGCAGCCTCGTTACCGCCAAGAATGAAGAGCGCACGCTTTCTTATGAAAACCGCATGCGCACCCGCATCGAAGACATGCTGGCAAACGTGGTTGGTGCAGGGCGCGCCCGTGTTGAAGTTGCAGCAGAGCTCGACTTCAATCGCCAGACCGTAACGCAAGAAACCTTTGACCCAGAAAGCCAGGTTGCACGTTCTATCCAGTCGCGTGAAAGCGAGACCCTGTCGAACGGCGCAAATGGTCAGGTCACGGTTGCAAACGAGCTTCCAGGCGCCAGCGAGAACGCTGCCAATGGCTTTGCTGAACAGGGCACCTCGCTCGAAGAGACCACCAATTACGAAATCAATCGTACCACCCAGGTAGCCACCACTGAGCCGGGTGCTGTTAAGCGCCTCTCCGTTGCTGTGGTTGTGGACGGTAGCTATGCCGACGACGGCAACGGCAACCTCGCCTACAATCCGCGTAGCGCCGACGAAGTCAGCCAAATTTTGACCCTTGTTCGCTCAGCAGTCGGCTTCTCGGCAGAACGTGGCGACACTGTTGAAGTGGTCAACATGCAGTTTGCCGAACGCCCAGGCCTTGCTGGCGTCGGCACCGACAACACCGCAGGCCTTCTCGACTTCACCCGTGATGACCTGATGAATGGCGCCGAAATGGCCGTCACCCTGCTCATCGCTCTGGCCCTCGTGTTCTTTGTGATGCGCCCTCTGCTCAAGAAGGTTCTGAGCCCAGAAACCGAAACGCTTGCTTTGCCCGAAGCAGCTGAGCTCGGCAACCACGCCGTCCTCACTGCCGACGGACAGCTGCTCGACGAGCAGTTGCTCCAACCCAAGGACAAAACCCCAGCGTGGGTGGCTAACGCCAAGTCCATGGGCGAAACCCAGCTGCAGACGCTCAAGACCGTCGGCACGCTCGTTGAAGAAAACCCCAAGCAGGCCGCACTTATCGTGCGTGACTGGCTCGGCAGCGCGGCGTAATCGAAATGACCCTCGTTTCTCAGTCTGGCAAAGATCAGAACCTTCAAATCGGCGCCGGCGCACTCTTGCAGGTTGGCGGTCAGCAGCGCACCCTTAAGGGCGACGAGAAGGCCGCAGCCCTCGTCCTCGCGCTCGGTCCTGATTACGGCAAGCCCATTTTTGACGAACTCGACGAAGTCGAAATCCGTCAGCTTTCCCGCGCCATGGCTCGTCTGGGCCCGATCACGCAGGAAATGCTCGACGATTTGATGATCGATTTCGTCACGAACATCTCCTCGCACGGCAATCTGACCGGCACCACGGACTCCACTGAACGCTTGCTCCTCTCCTTCCTGCCGCAGGAACGTGTGGACGCGATCATGGAAGAAATCCGCGGTCCGGCTGGCCGTAATATGTGGGAAAAGCTGTCGAACGTTCAGGCGGATGTTCTGGCCGCCTATCTCAAAAACGAATACCCGCAGACCATCGCTGTGGTGTTGTCCAAAATCGATCCGGACCACGCCTCCAAGGTCCTCGCCGTCCTGCCAGAAGAATTGGCGATGGACGTGGTGCAGCGCATGCTTGGCCTCGACCCTGTGCAGAAGGAAATTCTCGAGAAAATCGAGAACACGCTGCGCGTCGAGTTCATGTCCACGCTCAACCACCAGAAGCGTCGCGACAGCCACGAACAGATGGCTGAAATCTTCAACGCATTCGATCGTCAGACTGAATCGCGCTTCATTACAAGTCTTGAGGAGATTAACCGAGACGATGCCGAGCGCATCAAAGCGCTCATGTTTACCTTTGAGGATCTGGCACGGCTCGACACGTCGGCCATCCAGACCCTGCTTGCACGCCTCGACAAGCGTGACCTCGGTATCGCCCTTAAGGGGGCCAGCGATACCGTCAAGGATGTGTTCTACCGGAACATGTCTGGTCGCGCTGCCAAGGTCTTGCAAGACGATATGCGCGATATGGGCCCGGTCCGGCTCAAGGATGTTGACGAAGCCCAGACCCGCTTGGTGGCAACGGCAAAAGATCTCGCGGCCAAGGGCGAGATCGTCATCCTTAAGTCCAAAGCCGACGACCAGATGGTGGCTTAACCATGGCCCAACCGGTCCGCTATCTTTTCGATCTCGATCTGGGCGAAGAACCTGGACACGTGATCAGACATGTTCCTGCCGAAGCGGAAGCACCCGCTCCGCCACCAGTTCCCTCAATCCCCGAGGATTTGGTGGCGCAGCTGATAGCCGACGCCAAACGCGAAGCGTTCGCTGAGGGTGTAACACAAGGCGAACGCAATGCTGCCAACACCGCAGCACAGACCATCGCCGCACTCGGCACGACACTAGCGACCCAAGTGGCACCCTACGCCCAGGCGCTGGATGAAGCCATCCTGCGCCACCAGTCAGAAGCCGCAAGCTTGGCACTGGCTGTTAGCAAAAAGCTCGCGCATCAACTCGTCGCACGCCAGCCGACGGTTGAGCTCGAAGCTTTGATAGCAGAGTGCCTCGAAGGCTTAGGGGCCGTTCCGCACCTTGTGGTGCGGTGCCACCCCGAAATGGCCGACGCTATTCGCGAGTCAGCCACCCAACACGTCAATGCCACGGGTTTTGCCGGGCGTTTGGTAATCATGGGTGACGAAGACATTCGCCTTGGCGATGGCCGTATGGAATGGGTCAATGGCGGTATCGTACGCGACATCGGCCAAACAACCATTCAAATGGAACGCCAAATTTCTGACTATCTTGCTGCGCGTCAGCGCAACCCGAATGCGAAGGAGAGCGGTTAATGGCCGATCCTGACAACACACTAGAGAGCCTGCTCGACGAAATGGATGCGCCCGAGCGCGCCGAACGCGACGTCACCTATGTCGAACGGACCGCGGGCGACCTCGAGGCCGTTTTTGACGTACCAGTACGCGTTTCGGTCGTTCTCGGCCGGACCAAAATGCCTGTTTCTCAGCTGCTCAAACTCGATACCGGGACGGTCATCGAGCTCGACCGCCAAGTTGGCGAAGCCGTGGAAATCTATGTCAACGACCGCCTAATTGCTCGTGGTGAAATCGTGCTGGTCGATGACCGGCTGGGTGTCACCATGACCGAAATTATCAAGCCACAATAGGAGCTCTGCCATGCGCCTTCTCATTATCGGTGCGCTTGAGGGTCAGCTCTCGACGGCAACCAAAATGGCTATGGATGGGGGAGCCAAAGTCGCTCACGCCCCCTCGGTTGAGATTGCGCTGGCTTCGCTTCGTTCTGGCAAAGGGGCTGACCTGCTGCTGGTCGATGTCATGATGGACATCACCGGCCTAATCGCCGCTCTGGAAGCAGAACGCATTGTTATACCGGTCGTCGCCTGTGGCGTCGAAGCCAATGCCGCAGCAGCGGTCAACGCGATCCGCGCCGGAGCCAAGGAATACATTCCTTTGCCACCCGACGCGGAGCTCATTGCCGCTGTCATTTCCGCAGTTGCACGCGAAAGTTCGGACTTCCTCTTCCGCGATCCATCCATGGAACGCGTTGTCCGCATGGCCGAGCAGATCGCTGGCTCGGAAGCCTCGATCCTGATCACCGGTGAGAGCGGCACGGGTAAGGAAGTTGTGGCCAAGTTCGTCCACGCTCGTTCCAAGCGCGCCAACAAGCCGTTTATCTCGGTCAACTGCGCCGCGATCCCAGAAGCTTTGCTCGAATCCGAACTCTTCGGCCACGAAAAGGGCGCCTTCACCGGCGCGGTCGCGCGCCGTATTGGCAAGTTTGAAGAAGCCTCTGGCGGCACATTGCTGCTCGACGAAATTTCAGAAATGGATGTTCGCCTGCAGGCAAAGCTGCTGCGTGCCATTCAGGAGCGCGTCATTGACCGCGTCGGTGGCGGCAAGCCAGTCCCGGTCGACATCCGCATTCTCGCGACTTCGAACCGCAACCTCAGCGACGCTGTGCGTGAAGGCTCGTTCCGCGAAGACTTGCTCTTCCGCCTCAACGTTGTGAACCTCAAGCTGCCTCCACTGCGCGAGCGGCCGGGCGACGTTGTCATTTTGTCTGAACACTTCGTCGCGAAGTACGCCAAGGCAAATGGCATTCCGCCGCGCCAGCTGTCGCCTGAAGCCCGTGACGCCCTCGTTCGGGCTCCATGGCCAGGCAACGTCCGTGAACTGGAAAACACGCTTCACCGCGCTGTGCTGCTGTCTTCTGGCGACACCATTGGTCCCGAGTCGATCGTTTTGCCAGACGGCATGGGTCTCGCTGAGGCAGCCCGTGCTACCTCCCCGGCTCAGATGGCGGCTCAAACGGCCCAGGCGATGAATCGCGCCATTGTTGGGCGCACCGTTGCCGACGTCGAACGTGACCTCATTCTCGATACCTTGGATCATACGCTAGGGAATCGTACCCACGCGGCAAACATTCTGGGGATTTCTATCCGCACGCTGCGCAATAAGCTCAACCAGTACACCGATGAAGGGTTACATGTTCCTGAGCCAGGCGAACGGCGGAGCGCTTAAAGGAGCGGTTGTGCAGAACCACGAGTTAATCGGAATGCAGCGAAACGAGCGCTATGCGCGGACTTCGTTTATCGCGGCCAAGCCGTTCGTGAGCGAGCATGACTGACCAATCCACGAATTCGCGTAACAATTTTGGTCTGCCCGATCTCGGGCAGATCCTACAAGTCCTACGCTCGGGCGACGTTGCCCTAGCCGCCGGCGTCATGGGTCTGATCGTTATCCTGATCGTCCCACTGCCCGCTATTCTGGTCGACCTACTCCTGGCCATCTCGATCGTCTTCTCTGTGATGATCCTGATGACTGCCCTTTTCATCCAGAAACCTCTGGAATTCTCCTCCTTCCCGACCGTTTTGCTGATCGCGACCATGTTGCGTCTGGGTTTGAACCTAGCCACAACGCGCTTGATCCTGTCGGAAGGGCACAACGGCACCGCTGCAGCCGGTCACGTTATTGAGGCCTTCGGCAACTTCGTGACCCGTGGCAATTTCGTCATCGGGACGGTGATTTTCATCATCCTGGTGATTGTGAACTTCATCGTTATCACCAAGGGTTCTGGCCGTATCGCCGAAGTGGCGGCTCGCTTCAGCCTCGACGCTATGCCCGGCAAGCAGATGGCGATCGACGCTGACTTATCCGCAGGCCTGATCGACGAAGATACCGCCAAAAAGCGCCGTGCCGAGCTGGAAGGGGAAAGCGCCTTCTTCGGTAACATGGACGGTGCGTCCAAGTTCGTACGCGGCGACGCGATCGCTGGCCTGATCATTACCTTTATCAACATCTCTGCCGGCATTCTTATCGGCGTGATGCAGCAAGGCTTGGACTTTGGTGAAGCTGCGAATGTTTACACGCTTCTCACCATCGGCGATGGCCTGGTTTCCCAGATCCCAGCCCTGATCGTGTCGACCGCAGCGGGTATCCTGGTGTCCAAGTCCGGCGTTGCCGGCGCGGCTGACAAAGCTCTTAGCTCGCAGTTCTCTGGCTATCCGCGCGCCCTTGGCATGTCCGCTGCTGTTATGGCCATGCTGGCTATGTTGCCCGGCATGCCGGTTATACCGTTTCTGGCGCTCGCAGGCGGCGTCGGCTATGCCGCGTTCCGCGCCTCAAAGTCGAAAGCTTTAAGAACGGCCGATGACGCAGCAAACGCCCTCAAGAAGTCGGCGCTGCCCGGACCCGGCGGCGCACCGGGCCTTCCGGCCAATGCTCCCGGCTCACCTTTGGCTGAGGCTCCGATCAGCGACAGCCTCAAAATCGACGATCTCAAGCTTGAACTGGGCTATGGCCTACTGAGCCTTGTACGCGACGATGGTAATGGTTCGGATCGTTTGACTGAGCAAATCAAGGCTCTGCGTCGCCAGTTGGCGATGGAGCTTGGTTTCGTCATGCCGCCTGTCCGCATTCTCGACAACATGCAACTTGAACCCAACGACTACAAAGTTCGGATCAAGGAAGTTGAAGCAGGCGCAGGGCAGATCTTTGCGAACCAGTTGATGGTTATGGACCCCTATGGCAACAAGATCGACCTCCCGGGCCATTCCACTGTGGAGCCAACTTTTGGCCTGCCCGCAACTTGGATCGATCCCGCTTTGCGCGACGAGGCAGAGCTGCGCGGCCTTTCGATCATCGACCCGTCCACCGTCATATCGACCCACCTGACCGAAATCCTCAAGGCCAACGTCTCCGATCTTCTCAGCTACGCCAATGTGCAGTCTCTACTCTCCGGCCTGCCGAAAGATCAGCAAAAGCTCGTGGAAGACATCATCCCGAGCCAGATTACGGTTTCGGGGATCCAGCGCGTCCTGCAGGCTCTCTTGGCCGAGCGCATCTCGATCCGCGATCTGTCGACCATTCTCGAAGGCATTGCAGAAATCGCCGGTGCAGGTCGCTCTGTGCAGGCCATTACCGAGCATGTTCGCTCGCGCCTATCGCGCCAGATTTGCGCAGCCAATCTGGGTCAGGATGGCAGCTTGCCGCTGTTGACCCTCTCGCCACAATGGGAACGCGACTTCGCTGAGGCCATGGTTGGTGACGCGGATAACCGCCATCTCGCTATGGCCCCATCCAAACTGCAGCAATTCATTTCCGGCGTGCAAGCCGCTTATGAAAAGGCAGCGCAGGCGGGCGAAATGCCAGTTCTGATCACATCGCCTTCAATTCGTCCGCACGTTCGCTCGATCGTAGAGCGCTTCCGTCCGCAGACCTTTGTGATGAGCCAGAACGAAGTTCATCCACGCGTTCGCCTGAAAACAGTCGGCAGCGTCTAGCGCCATGCCCCTCTTGGTCGTTACAAGAGGGGCATGAGCACCACTATTCTTTCCGTTCCGGTTTTTTCCACCCTCTGCAACGCCGCCTTCGGCCTGCGCAGGGAAGTTTTCGTATGGGAACAAAAAGTCCCCGAAGAAGACGAAATGGATGACTATGATCTCACCGCAACCCATTTCGTCGCCATCCAAGAGGGCGAAGTTGTAGGCACACTGCGGCTGATCTTTCTTGATGAGCACGTCAAAATCGGCCGGGTGGCCGTGCGACAGAGCTTCCGGGGACGCGGGATAGCCAAGGCCATGCTTCGTGCAGCCATGAGCGCCGCAGCCGAACAAGGGCACGACCGCTTCTTCCTTGGCGCCCAATCCGACAAACTAGGCTTTTATGAAAGCTTGGGGTTTGTTGCGTTTGGGCCTGAGTTTGAGGATGGCGGCATGCCACACCGAGCCATGCGCACCTATGACAAGGATACTGCGCAGCTGATCGATTAGCGGATCGTTAATCATTAACACGCCCTTGAGGTGCTGCTTTAGATAACTTCCGATAAGCTAAGGATGTCGATGCAATGTCGGCTCCTAAGTGCACAAACATTGCGCGCGTCATAATCATCCCCTGCCCTAGCGCAGGCGCGGAAGATTAAATGATATGAGCCCGTTAACGGGAGGCAGAGAAGGCCGGCGTTGGCATCCAACGACCGGCTTTTTCATTTTCACTAAACCGACAAAGTAAATTTTAACGGAACGGCTGCCGCCGAAGACGCGTTGTTTCAAACATAATGGGCCGCACGGTGCGCCACAGCCAAGTTTTGCACCGCACGGCCCTGTTCATCGCAACGACGAACCATTGGAGCTTACAATGATCCGCACGCTTTTTGCTACTACCGCACTGACCGCTGTTTTGAGCATGGGTGCCATTGCCCAGGACGCCGTAGTGGTCGCCCCAGCAGAACCAACCGTTGGCCAGAAGGTCGACAATGCTCTTGATGCGGCCGGTAACGCCATGCAGAACGCCGGAGATGCAGTTAAGGACGCTGCACAGGACGCGGGCGCCGCTGTCGATAACGCCGTAGACAATGCAGGTGCCGCCGCGAACAATGCTGCTGCCAATGCCTCGGCTGCCGCAAATAATGCAGCGACCGACTTGGCGCATGCAACCCGCCAGCCAATCGATCTGGCGACCGGTTACGTCGTGCTCGACGGTGATGCCGTCGTCAGCAAGCTGATCGGCGCGCCAGTTTACTCAGACACCACCGACACTGCTGAAGAAATCGGTACAGTGAAGGATCTCGTGATCGGCCTTGATGGCTCGATCCAGGCCGTTGTTCTGGGCGTTGGCGGTTTCCTCGGCATCGGTGAAAAGAACGTTGCTGTCGATTTCACCGCCCTCGACCACGCGATCGCCTTTGACAACACCGAACGTTGGGTCATGCCAACAACCGCCGAAGCGCTGACCAGCGCCCCAGACTTCGTTTGGGAAACCGATGCTGTTGTTGCTCCAGCAACCGAAGTGACCCCAGCACCAGCGATGTAATCTGATCTCGAGAGATCAAAAGCAATAGGCCCGCTACGGCGGGCCTATTCGTATTCTTTAACCTGTATTTAGCGGCGATAGCGCAAGCGAGCGACTTCGTCGTATTCAGCCTGCTCGAGCTTGTTCTGCTCATCACGTTCACGCTGGTGCTCGCGCTGATCAAGCAGCTCGATCTTCTTGAGCTCCTCGAGCGCCTCGGCCAGCGCATCCTGCGCCGCTTCCAGTTTCACCCGCATATCGTTTGCCGAGGCGAGCAGATTGTCTCTACGACCCATCGCTGCCTTAGCAAAGGTTGAGTATGCGAAGTGAGCAATATCGGTAATACCGGTTTTGCTTTGTTCGATCTCGATCTGCTGATCGAGTTCGGTGGCCATGCGTTCGAAGTCGGCGATCATCATTTCGATCTGGGCGACTTGGCGACGCTTCTCATCCACCTGAAATTTCTTGAGTCTAATCAGACTCTCATTGCGCGACTTCACGACCTGTACTCCTTACACACCAAGTCAGTTCCGGAGCCCTGCCATACACGCATTGCTCCATCAGCCCCGTGCATCCGCTTCAGCGATAATCTCAGCCAGCCCGGCATAACCGTCCTGGATCGATGTCACCTCATCCCGTCGCTGGCTCAAAAAAGCCTCAAGCTTCGGGTTGATAGCGATTGCGCGGTCCACAAGCGGATCTGACCCTTTCCGGTAAGCCCCCAGCCGGATCAGCTCCTCCATGTCCGAGAAAATGGACATGAGTTCTCGCGCTCGTGTCAGGGTTGGTCGCACCTCTTCAGGCACGCACCCCGGCATTGTACGCGAGATGGACCGGAGCACATTGACGGCAGGGTAACGTCCCCGCTCGGCAATGCCGCGCTCCATCACAATGTGCCCATCGAGAATCCCGCGCACGGCATCCGCAATTGGCTCGTTGTGATCATCACCTTCCACCAAAACGGTAAATAGACCTGTAATAGAACCCGTCAAAGGCGTTCCTGGCCCCGCTCTTTCGAGCAAACGAGGCAGTTCTGTGAACACTGTGGGCGGATAACCCTTCGCGGTCGGCGGTTCACCAACAGCCAGCCCGATTTCACGCTGAGCCATAGCAAAGCGCGTCAGACTGTCCATCATGCACAAGACGCGTTTGCCCTGATCGCGGAAATACTCCGCCAGAGCCATAGACATATAGCATGCCTGCCGCCGCATCAGCGCCGCTTCGTCCGAGGTCGCCACCACAACGATAGCGCGCTTGAGCCCCTCTTCGCCGAGATACTCGCCGATAAACTCATGCACTTCGCGCCCACGTTCACCGATCAAACCGATGATGGAAACGTCGACGTCCGTATTGCGGGCCAACATAGACATGAGCACCGACTTGCCCACGCCCGAGCCAGCAAAAATACCCATGCGCTGCCCTTCACACATCGTGGTGAAGGTGTTGAGGCATCGCACGCCAAGCTCGATAGGCTCACCAACACGGACACGGTCGTGAGCGGCCAGCGGCGACTGACGCAGCGGATAGGATATAGCCCCACGCGGCAAAGGCCCCTTGCCGTCGATCGGCTCGCCATTCGCGTTCACAACGCGCCCGAGCCAGGCCTCACTCGGATTTACCGCGCCATCATGGCGCCGGAAAATCGCCTTGCAGCCTAGCCGCACCCCACCGAGCTCGCCAAATGGGAGGCAAAGCGCATGACCGTCCCGAAACCCGATGATTTCAGCGAACAGCACTGTGCCGTCGCTGTTGATGATCTCAACCCGACCACCGACGCGCAATTCACGCACAGGGCCGGCAACCTCGATGAGCAGGCCTTGCACGGATTTCACCCGCCCAAAAACCTCCACTTCCTCGACCGCGTCTATGGCTGAGATAAGGGCCTTCATATTTCCTATATGCGCTCCATATGGCCGTCGCGCGGTAAAGGTTACCGGGGAGAGCGAATCGGCATGCGTAATTCCTCACGAGGGTAACTGAACGTTAACTGAAAATCGCTATCAGCATTCATGATTGGGGATATGTGTCCCCTGCCCAGACTTGGGCGAAACCCTTACCCCCACCGCCAAATGCCTGAGTCGAGAGAGTCCATTGAAGGGCTTTCTTAACGTAATGCTTTAAGAATTTTTCAGGCAATTTTCCTAAGTTTTTCAACGATTTAAACTTAATTCACCCTAACGCGTTTTGCGTATTGCGGATCAGAATTAAACTTTGTTAACTAATTGCACTTAGGGTTCAGTCATATCCAGTAGGGTTGGAGCGGAAAGGGCAATCTGGCCTTGCCTACCGCAAGTTCCAGCAGGAACGACATGACAAGGGGATTATAATGCGGGTACTCCTTATTGAGGACGACAGCGCGACAGCGCAGAGCATCGAACTGATGCTGAAGTCCGAAAGTTTCAACGTCTACACCACCGACCTCGGTGAGGAAGGCGTGGATCTTGGTAAACTCTACGACTACGACATCATTCTTCTGGACCTGAACCTGCCCGACATGAGCGGGTATGAGGTTTTGCGCACGCTTCGCGTCGCTAAGGTCCAGACGCCAATTCTGATCCTTTCGGGTCTGGCTGGCATCGAAGACAAGGTCCGCGGTCTCGGCTTTGGCGCCGACGACTACATGACCAAGCCTTTCCACAAAGACGAACTCGTGGCCCGCATCCACGCCATTGTCCGTCGTTCCAAGGGCCATGCCCAGTCGGTCATCTCGACCGGTGACCTGCTTGTTAACCTCGACACCAAGACCGTCGAAGTTCAGGGTCAGCGCGTTCACCTGACCGGTAAGGAATACCAGATGCTGGAACTCCTTTCCCTGCGTAAGGGCACGACCCTGACCAAGGAAATGTTCCTCAACCATCTGTACGGCGGCATGGACGAGCCCGAGCTCAAGATCATCGACGTGTTCATCTGTAAGCTTCGCAAGAAGCTCTCGGTTGCCACCGGTGGCAAGAACTACATCGAAACCGTTTGGGGCCGTGGCTACGTGCTGCGCGAGCCCGATGAGGCAGACGTTTACAGCGAGAACGTCGCTTAAATCTGATCCCCCAGATCGTTCCAAAAACCTCGTGCTCAACAGCGCGAGGTTTTTCTTTATGGGCACCGCCATCGGAACTGGCGCGCGCCTGATGTCGTTCCGCTTTCAAACACGCTGTTGAGAGCAGAACCATGACCGACCTATCGCGCCGCCTCCGCGAACCTCTCCCCCTTGTGCTACTGGTCTTAGCTGTCGCTGGCTGGATTGCTTTCGTAGCCATGTGGATCAACGCAGGCCTTTCGGACCGCCAACAGCAGGGGACACTTGCCCTGCTCACAAGCGAGCGCGATCAGCTATCCGCCACCTTGGCGGAGCGTGACCGCACCCATGGGCAAATTGCGCAAGCCAATGCCAAGCTTTTGGATGTTGAACAACAGTTGGGGTCGGTGAGCACCGCGTTCACGGCAGCTTCAACCGAACTCGAAGCCCGCCAGAATGAGTTGGCACAGGCCGTCACACACCTCGAAGACACCAAATCTGCAACGCAGGGCCTGATCGAACAGGCTGACGCCGCTAAACAATTGCTCAATGAAGCAGCGTCGCGGCAGGCCTCTATCCAGGCGGAGACGGAGTCTGCCTCACGTCAACTCAGCGAAGTGGACACGCGCTTGACGGAGGCGCGTCGACAAGAACAGACGGCGACAACCAATGTTGCGCAAATGGCCCAAGAGGTCGCCACGAACTCAGCAACTCTTGCGGACCTTCAGTCAGAACTACAATCCTCACGAACCGAGCTCCTTGAGGCTCAGGACCGCCTCGCGCAAGCAAAGCTCGCGACGGAAACGGCGAACGCAGCGGCACAAGAGGCTCAGGCTAAACTGGCAGATCTGACGCAGGCCAAAACCACTCTTGAAACTCAGGTCGCGGCCTATTCAGAGCAGATCACAACGCTCCAACCGCAGGTCGAAGAGCTGACGCGCAACCTTACACAACGCTCAACGGCGTTACAGAGCGTCGAAACCAATATCGCTCAGGCCATAGCGCCGAGCCTAAATGGAACGACATACGAAACACAGCGCGGACTCAAGCTGACATTGCTCGATACCGGCAGCTTCACGCTCTCCGATAGTCTCAACCGCCAAGTTTCCGGACGCTTTGTTATGGCAGAGGGAGAGCTGACCTTAAGCGAGGCCAGTGGACGGCTGGGCGCAGCCCAGTTCCCGATGACCTGCCCTTACTCAGAAGCCGAAGATGGCTTCACACTTGGCCAAGCTGAGGGCTGCGTCTTGTCTGACCTCACTTTTACCAGAGCAGACCCGCTCTAAGCAGAGAGCAATTGCGGGTCGAATTTGATCTCTAGGAACTGGCGATCAAAAGGCTTCATCATGTAGTCATTGGCTCCCGCCTTTAGGGCGAGCGCAATGGCGCCAATGTCGTGTTCAACTGTGCAATAGATCACGCGAGGCTTTTCACCACCAACATAGGTACGCAACAGCTTGATGAATTCGAGGCCACTCATGATGGGCATGTGCCAGTCCACCAGCACGGCATCAGGCATGGTCTCGCGACATTTCTCGATTGCCTCCTGACCATCCTCGGCCTCGTCGACAATATAGTCGAGATCTTCCAGGATCCTGCGGGCAACCTTACGGACGACGCTAGAGTCATCAACGATTAGGCACGTGCGCATAAAAAAGCCCCGGAACGAATGTCGTTCCGGGGACTATGCAGTCTAACTGGTTGGCGAAAGGTTATTAAGCCTGCTCAGACGCCGTATTTCCTGCAGTCTCAGCTGATTTCATCTTTGGCGTTGCAGTAAAATAGAACTGCTCATTTTCAAGACCGATCGTCAGTTCCATATCGGTCATGCGCGCGAGGAGGCCCGTATAGAATGGCTGAATGCCACGCGCATCAACATAACCCTCTTCAGGAATGCCCATGACCAGACCCGCTGCGCCCGCAGGGACCAATGTGCGCTGACGCTTTTCGGTGTCGCTCTTTGAATAAAACTCAAACTTTTCTTCGCCGGTCCCGCCAGAGATCTTGGCGGTTACCTGACCACCGCGCGGCACCGAACCTGCTGCGATCAGCAGCATGTTCATGAAGAGCTTTGCCTTATGCTTTGGCAGCAGGATCAGTGGCACATTCCACTCAAGATCGGCCTTTTCGACCTCGAACAGAATGCGCGCAACGCGTTCGCATTCGCGTGTGTCGATATCGGTGCCCGAAGTTGACGACGCGCCATAAGCCAAACGAGCGAACTCAAGCTTTGCTCGGCTCTGCGTGGCCGCGTTGGCGATCAAATCGCGCGCGCCTTCCGCCATTTCACCCTGCGAAGGGTCTGCAAGCACTTCTAGGCCATTACCAATTGCGCCAATGGGATTGATGAGATCGTGGCAAACGCGCGAGCAAAGCATAGCCGCCAGATCAGTTGCATTGAGCTCAATGATATCGGCCATGCGCCTATGCTCCAAAGCTTTATGAGGAATCAGTTCAGGGGAAGAATAAAGGTCGTTTGTCGAACGCACTACCGTATTGAAAGCGTTTTGGACAATGTGACCCAATGTTCAGCGCCTTTTAAGGCTGCCGCATCTGGGGCTAAGAGGAATGCTTCCCGATTAGCCGCCGAATAGAATAAGAACAACCGCCCTTTAAAAACGGTGTAGATTTTGGGATCGGCATCAGAAACGAAGCCTCGTGCCATGCTCATGCCACCATGCCCCCCATATTGTGGGGAGTAGACTTCGGGATGGCCCATAAACACCTGCATATTTGCCTCGTTGGCAAACTGCCAGGGCACCCCCATCCAAGTGTACTCATACTGAGGCTGACCTTTTAATGGTGCAGGGTCAGTAAAATAGGAGACTGGATCCATGCCCTCAATGGCAACGCCAGTGAGGGGATCGGTGAGAATATAGGTGACGAGTGATTGCGCCTGTGCAGGCGCAAAAACGGCCGAAACCAGCCAGAAGAATGGCAGGAAGGCGGCGATCATGGTTAAGTTTTGTTTAGAGGTTTGCTTCATCATGAGGACGATCGAGTGGCAGGCCGGCGCATCTCCAGTGTGGCGGCAAGACCTTAAAGTCTTCGTAAGACGCATGCCTCGAATAAGGGAGTTTTATGTATGTTCAAGCGCCTAACCCAGCTGGCAGCGTTTTTAGCCGCAGTGGCGCTGTCCCCCGCTCCCACTTATGCACAGGGTTCTCTCAGCGATACTTACTCTGGTCAGGAACTTGTCGAGAGCGGACAGCAATTCTTTGGCAGTGCCGCCCAGGGCCTCGCCTCGGTTGTTGAGAAGGCAGTGAGCCAGTTCGGCCTGCCCAATGGCTACGTTCTCGGCGAGGAAGCTGGCGGCGCGCTGTTCCTCGGCGCCAAATATGGCGAGGGTGTCGTTCACACCCGCAATGCCGGTCAGTTCCAAATCTATTGGCAAGGCCCAAGCATCGGCTTCGACATTGGCGGCGATGGCTCCAAAGTCATGATGCTGGTCTATAACCTCAATAACGTTCAGGAAATTCTTGGACGTTATCCGGGCGTCGATGGCTCCGCCTATGTGTTTGGCGGCTTCGGCATGACTGTCACCAAGCGCGACAACGTTGTGATCGTTCCAATCCGCTCCGGTGTCGGTGCGCGCCTTGGAATTAACGTTGGCTATCTCAACTTCACAGCCCAACCCACCTGGAATCCCTTCTAGATAGGCCCCTCCCCTTTAATCAAGCCGAAGCGCGCTTTGGCTTGATCGTGACGGCGGCTCAAATTCTCGCTAAGATTGGGGAACGCCAAAGGCTATAACGCCTTGTAGAATTGCTGTGTCCGGGTGCACCTCGAGCTCTCAGCGCAGCCGGAGAGTTGGCTTTATGTTGGTCGAGAATATTATGTACTTCGTTTTAGGCCTGCTGCTTGCAGGGTTGATGGCCTTGGTCATCATGCCCGCAGTCTGGCGCCGCGCAGTACGCCTGACCAAGCGCAGAATTGAAGCGGCCACGCCAATCTCTATGGCCGAATTTCGAGCTGACAAAGATCATTTGCGCGCCGACTTCGCCCTACAAACACGCCGACTTGAACTCACAATCGAAAGTCTGCGTCAGCGCCTTTCCGAGCAATTGGGCGACGTTGCACAAGCGCGTGTTGACGCCGTCCAGATCAGGACGGAACGCGAGCAACACGCAGCCTTCAGCGCTGAAGGCGAAAAGCGGGAGTCCCTGCTGCGGGCGCGCGTCGCCGAGCTGGAAAAAGAAGTCGCAAGCCTCAATCTTGATCTAAGACGCTTTAGCCGTGGCGAAACTGAGCCCCGTGAGCAAGCCACGCCCATTGAGCTGAGCGAAGCCGAGGCCAGCCTAAATCGCGCAGAAATGCGCCTGAACGCGATTTTGACCAAGCCATCAAAGGCCAACGAAGTCGAAACAGGGCAAAGTCTGCTGGCGGACGAATTGTCGAGCCTTGAGGCGTCCGACGCATTGCGCAAGCAGGTCTTGGCGCTCGAAACCAGCATTAACGAGACTTGGGCGAGCGATGATTTCGATGAAGCGGTGCTTCGGCGCGAGTTGATGGATGTTGCCAGCGGCATCAGCCGCTTGGTCTATGCCGCCGAAGAAAAACCAGCTGTCACCGTCATCGAAGAAAGCCTGTTTGATCGTATCAAACGCTTTGCCGACGATGGCGAAACCGAAGATCTCCTGCCCGCACCAGCTGTCACCCAGCGCGGAACAGTGACTGATCGATTGGCCGCACTGCGCGAGCTGCGCGGCAACTAAACCTTAGAGCTTTGCGATCTCGATCGTGCGCAGCAGTGTGCCAGTGCTCGAATCGTAAACATTGAGCAGCGTGCTTTCGCCTGCGCGATAGGTAACCTGAACTGTGCCGTCGATATTAAGTGAAGAGAGAACTTCGCTACCGACAGGCACGCTGACTGTGGCGACGGTGGCAGGCGGCGGTGCGTCGCGCATCACGCGATAGACAATTGCAAAGCCAATCGCCATAAAGCCCAACAACATTATGCTGATCGACCATGCGAACGATCGGCGTGCTTTGCCAAACGCAGCCTTGGCTTCTGGCGACAATTCCATGTCGGCATTATCGGGCTGGTTCTGATCAGGATTACTCATGGCTGACGATACCGATTTCGAGGTTGAGGGCGAGCCCGTAGAAATTTCTATAGACGAAACACTTGCCGGTGGTCGCCTCGACGCTGTTCTGGCCAAGGAACATGATGTCCTTAGCCGTAGCCGCATCAAAGAACTCATTCTCGGCGGCGCTGTTTCTATCGACGGCAAGCCCGTAAGCCAACCCAATTATCGGCTAAAGGCCGGTGAAACTATTGTGCTTCAGGCCCCGCCTCCGGAAGATCCAGAGCCACAGGGCGAAAATATCCCGCTCGAAATCCTGTATGAGGACAATCACCTCATCGTCATTAACAAGCCAGTTGGCATGGTTGTGCACCCAGCGCCCGGCTCGCCGAACGGCACGCTTGTCAACGCTCTGATCTACCATTGCGGAGACAGTCTCAAAGGCATTGGCGGCGTCAAGCGGCCCGGCATTGTCCACCGTCTGGACAAAGACACGTCCGGCGTCATGGTGGCCGCAAAAACCGAGAAGGCCCACAAGCACCTTTCCGCCCAGTTTGCGGACCATGGGCGCACCGGTCCCCTGCACCGCGCCTATATCGCCTTCGCATGGGGCACCACCCAATCAGGTCTGGGCACCGTCGATGCTCCATTGGGCCGCGATCCGGGTAATCGACTGAAACAGGCTGTGTTGAAGAGTGGGCGCGAAGCGATCACCCATTATGCTGTGGAAGCGCGCTATGGCGGCGAGGGCTGGGATGTGACACGCATCCAGTGTCAGCTTGAAACGGGCCGCACCCATCAGATCCGTGTGCACATGACCCACATCGGCCATCCGCTCGTGGCCGATCAGCTTTACGCGCCCGGCTACGCGACCAAAGTCAATCGTTTGCCCGAAGAGCTCGCAGACATCGTCCGCAATTTAGGTCGACAGGCGCTTCACGCTGCCGAGTTGGGCTTTGAACATCCCGCCACTGGCGAAGAAATGATGTTCGATGCCGAACTCCCTGATGATTTGGCTGAACTGGAAGAAGCGCTGCAAGTCTATGACAAGGCGCTAGCGCGATAGTCACCAGACTGTGTCGGAACAATATCCAAACACTAGGAGTTCTGCCTAGTCGGCAAAGTTCGGTTCGCATTGAGAGGATTGTGCGCGGCATCGCGTTCAGTCCTCTTAAAATTGCCAAACTGTGTCCTATATTGAGGCTACATCCACTTCTGTGCCGACATGGATGGGAGTGGTATTTCTGCCCGCGCTAAGTGGGGGATGCTGAAAGGGGTGCGTATAAATGGCCCAGACCAATTTGCCTGTACTCTCGTCTGAGGGAGGCTTGAGCCGTTATCTTCAAGAAATTCGGAAGTTCCCAATGCTGGAACCCGATGAAGAATACATGCTCGCCAAACGCTATAAAGAACACACAGATCCTGCCGCAGCGCAAAAGCTGATCACCAGCCATTTGCGCCTCGTCGCCAAAATTGCCATGGGTTACCGCGGCTACGGCTTGCCAATTTCGGAAGTAATTTCAGAGGGCAATGTCGGTCTGATGCATGCGGTTAAGCGTTTTGAGCCCGAAAAGGGGTTCCGCTTGGCCACCTATGCCATGTGGTGGATTAGAGCTGCGATCCAAGAATATGTCCTGCGCTCTTGGAGCTTGGTCAAAATCGGCACGACCGCTGCGCAAAAGCGCTTGTTCTTCAACCTTCGCAAGGTGAAGGGACAAATTGCGGCGCTCGAGGATGGCGCGCTCCATCCTGATCAGATCAAGCAAATCGCGACAACACTCAAGGTCACCGAAGCCGATGTGGTCCAGATGAATGCTCGCCTTTCGGGTGATGCGTCGCTGAACTCGCCCATGCGCGCTGACGAAGGTTCTTCAGAGTGGCAGGATTGGCTTGTCGATGACACGCCAGATCAGGAAACCACGCTTGGCGAGACCGAGGAATACACCGAACGCATGGGCTATTTGAACCAGGCAATGGAAGTCCTTAACGATCGCGAACGTGCCATCTTCCAGGCCCGCCGCCTCAAGGAAAGCCCCTCAACGCTTGAGGAATTGGCCCAGCAATATGACGTGAGCCGCGAGCGTATTCGCCAGATCGAAGTGCGTGCATTTGAAAAAGTGCAAGAAGCAGTTCAACAGGCTGCTCGAACTCAATAATAAGCAGTGCCCCTTGCTTTGGGGCACTGATCAACAAGGGTGCACGATCCGAAATACCGGCGAGTTGCGATTTTCATTAACGCTCTCGCTACAAAAAGACTGGACATCTCGTCCAGAACGGAACAGGCATCACCCTTGTAACACCCCACGCGGGGACTTACATTTGCCCAATACCCGGCGCTCTCCGCGTCGGCCTCTCCGGGACAGGATTAATGAACGGAAATTTCCGCAACTTTGCCATCTGGCTGGTCGTACTCTTCATGTTGATGGGCCTATTTCAGGTCTTTCAATCGACATCGCGGACCTCGAACGTCGGCGAAAAGAGCTACAGCCAGTTCGTCTCGGATGTTGATGCGGGCCGTGTCACCAATGTGACCATCACAAATAACGTCGTTTCCGGCGTTTTGAATGATGGCACCCGCTTTGAGACGATCATTCCTCAGGGCGCAGATCTCGTGACGCGCCTCGAAGAACGCAATGTCGGCATCACTGCTCGCGCCCCTGAATCGAGCCCATTCTGGTCCATCTTGCTGTCCAGCTGGTTGCCGTTCATCGTCATCATTGGCGTGTGGTTCTTCTTTATTCGCCAGATGCAGGGCGGCGGTCGTGGCGGCGCGATGGGCTTTGGTAAGTCGCGCGCTAAGCTCCTGACCGAAACCCAGGGCAAGATCACCTTCGAAGACGTCGCTGGCGTTGATGAAGCCAAGCAGGACCTCGAAGAAATCGTCGAATTCCTGCGCGATCCAGGCAAGTTCCAGCGTCTGGGCGGTCGTATACCGCGCGGCGTACTGCTTGTCGGCCCTCCAGGTACTGGTAAGACCCTGCTCGCCCGTTCGGTGGCAGGTGAAGCCAATGTGCCGTTCTTCACCATTTCCGGCTCTGACTTCGTTGAAATGTTCGTCGGCGTGGGCGCATCGCGCGTTCGCGACATGTTCGAACAGGCCAAGAAGAATGCGCCGTGCATTATCTTTATCGACGAAATCGACGCCGTCGGTCGCCAGCGTGGCGCCGGTCTTGGCGGCGGTAACGATGAACGCGAACAGACCCTCAACCAGCTCCTCGTCGAGATGGACGGCTTTGAAGCCAATGAAGGCATCATCCTGATCGCAGCGACCAACCGTCCGGACGTTCTCGACCCTGCGCTTCTGCGTCCAGGCCGCTTTGACCGTCAGGTCGTTGTGCCGAACCCAGACGTTTCGGGTCGTGAAAAGGTCCTCAAGGTTCACGTCCGTAAGGTGCCACTGGCCCCAGACGTTGACCTCAAGGTGCTCGCGCGCGGTACTCCGGGTTTCTCGGGTGCGGATCTGATGAACCTCGTCAACGAAGCTGCCCTTATGGCCGCTCGTAAGAACAAGCGCTTCGTCACCCATCAGGAATTCGAAGACGCCAAGGACAAGATCATGATGGGCGCAGAGCGTCGCACCATGGCCATGACCGACGACGAAAAGAAGCTGACCGCCTATCACGAAGCTGGCCACGCCATCATCGCTCTCAAGGTTGCTGGCATCGATCCGATCCATAAGGCGACCATTATCCCACGCGGTCGCGCGCTGGGCATGGTGATGACCCTTCCAGAAAACGACACCTATTCCTTCAGCCGTGAAAAGGCGCTTGCGCGTCTGACCATGCTGTTCGGTGGCCGTGAAGCGGAAATCATAAAGTTTGGTCCTGAAAAGGTCACATCGGGTGCATCTGGCGATATTCAGATGGCAACAAGCCTAGCGCGTTCCATGGTTATGGAATGGGGCATGAGCGAACGCCTCGGTCGTGTGCGCTACAAGTCCAATGATCAGGAAGTCTTCCTCGGTCACTCGGTCACCCAGTCGACCAATATGTCGGATGAAACCGCCAAACTGATCGATCAGGAAGTACGCAAGCTTATCGAAGACGGCGAAGCGTCTGCTCGTGACATTCTCACGACCTACCACGACCAGTGGGAAGCGATTGCACAGGCCCTTCTGGAATTCGAAACCCTCACCGGCGACGAACTCCGTGCCCTCATGGATGGCAAGCAGCCCGTCCGTCCAGATGATGGCCCGTCTGCTCCAAAGGCTTCGGGCGTTCCCGCGGCTGGCAAGGGTGCAAAAAAGCAAAATGACGGCGGCGAAGAACCAGGCATGGAACCGCAGCCTGAAAGCTAACGCTTAATCTCTACGCCTTAAAAGGGTCACCTAAGGGTGGCCCTTTCTCTTTGTGGCCGTCTCGGCTATTCCACTCCAAGTGGTATTCTAAAAACAACACCAGTGAATCGGGAGCGAAACATGGCGCGCAAATATTTTGGTACCGACGGCATCCGCGGTTTAGCCAATGGCGACAAGCTCACTCCTGAACTCGCGCTCAAGGTCGGCATGGCCGCTGGCACCAAGTTCGTGCGCGGCGATCACCGCAATCGCGTCGTTATCGGCAAAGACACGCGCCGCTCCGGCTATATGATCGAACAGGCTTTGACGGCGGGCTTTACCGCTGTCGGCATGGACGTCTATTTGCTGGGCCCAATGCCCACACCTGCTGTTGCCATGTTGACCCGATCCCTGCGCGCCGACTTGGGCGTGATGATCTCGGCCTCGCACAACCCCTATGACGACAACGGCATCAAGCTTTTCCGCCCCGACGGCTACAAGCTCTCCGACGAGCTTGAAAAAGAAATCGAAGCACTGATTGACAGCGACATGTCCCGTCACCTCGCCAAGGGGCGTGACATCGGCCGTGCGCATCGTGACGAAGAAGCGCGCACGCGCTACATCGAATACGCAAAGCGTACCCTGCCCCGCAGCATGGATCTGTCAGGTCTACGGATCGTCGTCGACTGCGCCAATGGCGCTGCCTACAAGGTCGCTCCAGTCGCGCTTTGGGAGCTGGGTGCAGAAGTTTTCACCATCGGGGCCGAACCCGATGGTTTTAACATCAATCACAAGGTGGGCTCGACCGCGCCAGACGCTGTTGCCGCCAAGGTCAAAGAAGTCCGCGCCGACATCGGCATCGCTCTCGATGGCGACGCTGATCGCGTGATCATCATTGACGAGAAGGGCCGCGTCGTCGATGGCGACCAGTTCATGGCTGTCATCGCTGAAAGCTGGGCAAAGCGCGATATGCTCGTCGGCGGCGGCATTGTCGCCACCATCATGTCGAACCTTGGCCTAGAACGCCACCTAGCCAAGCTCGGCCTCAAGCTCGAACGCACTCAGGTGGGCGATCGTTACGTACTCGAGACCATGCGCTCCAAGGGCTACAACGTCGGTGGCGAACAGTCCGGGCATATCATCTTGTCCGATTTCACCACCACGGGCGATGGCCTCGTTGCCGCGCTCCAGCTGTTGGCGGTCCTCAAGGAAGAAGGTGGCAGCATTTCCTCGATCTGCGCCCGCTTTGAAAAAGTCCCGCAGCTCTTGCGCAGCGTCAAATTCAAGTCCGGCAAGCCGCTTGAAAACAAGCAGGTAATTCAGGCCATTGCAGATGGTCAGGCGACGTTGGGTGAAGGTGGCCGAGTGATCGTACGCGCCTCCGGCACAGAGCCGGTCATTCGCGTTATGGGCGAAGCCGATGACGCCTCACTGGTTGAAACCGTCGTCAGCCAAATTGAGACAGCAATCAAACAAGTCGCCTAAAGCATTTAAGGGGCGCTCATTAAGTATTTGTATTTTTATTGAGCCCCAGCACTTTATAATTTTGCATAGTTAAGCGGTTAGGTTAAGAGCGCTTTAATGAGTTCTGCGCATATTGCAGGAGACAACTGGTCTCGTGGCAACCGAGGAACTTATGATGCGTACCCTAACCGCTGCGCTGCTCTCAGCAGCTGCCTTTGGCATGGCGGCACCAGCCAATGCCGCCGATATTTTTATTCCGCCCCCAAGCGCGGGCATCGACATCCCGGATGTTGACTACGGCTATGCTGGCTCGATGTATTTGCGCGGCAGCTTAGCCGGCAATTTCCTTTGGGCGCGCAATGCCGATCACTACACCCTGCCTAACAGTCGCTATGAAACGAACAAAACCGGGTTTGGTTTCTCAGCCGGCGCCGGTGTGGGTTACGAAACCGGCACAGGCCTGCGCATGGACGTCACGGCCGATTACCTGCATAACGACGGCTTGGGCATCACTGTCCCAGCGGGTCATGCAAGCCTTGCTGCGGGCGACCACAAACTGAAGCTGCGTTCGACGCTTCTGCTCGCCAACGCCTATTACGACTTCGGCTTCGGCGATGGCTTTGGCGCGGCTGGCGGCACGTTCGGTTATGTTGGTGCCGGTGCCGGTGTGGCGATCAACCGTCTGATCACCGAAGGTCCAGGCCTCCCCGACTCTTGGGGTGGCAATACCAGCTTTGCCGCAGCGGGCATGGTCGGCCTTGGCTATGACTTCGGCCAGGTGGTCGCAGACGTTGGCTACCGCGCGGTCTACATCAACCGCATCGAAAACAGCTCACCAACCTACCCATATCGCTTAGACGATAGCTGGACCCATGAGGTTCGCGGCACTGTTCGTTATCGCTTCAACTAAAAAATAATCCAATCGCGGCTGCCACACCGCATCGGAAATAAAAAAGACCGGCGCCTCGCAGCGCCGGTCCTTTCATATGAGCAACTGGAACGCTTAAGCGCCTGTTACGCGCCAGATCACGTCACCAACGTCATCCGCCATCAGCACCGCGCCATCCGCGGCCAATGCCACGCCCACAGGACGGCCATACGAGTACTTCTCATCAGCCGACAGGAAATCGGTGAGAATATCGCGCGGCATGCCGACAGGCTTACCGTTTTCAAAAGCAACAAAAGTCAGCTTATAGCCAGACAACTTGGATCGGTTCCACGAACCATGCTGGCCGATAGCCATGCCCTGCGGGAACCCAGGCAAGGTGCCTCCCGGCAACCAGCACAACCCCAGCGACGCCGTATGCCCACCGAGGGCATAATCAGGCTGCAATGCACGCGCCACGAGATCTGCATTCTGCGGCACGCGCTCATCGACCACGCGATCCCAATAGCAATAGGGCCAGCCGTAAAAGCCGCCATCAACCACCGAGGTCAGATAGTCCGGTGGTGTTTCATCGCCCAGACCGTCACGTTCGTTGACAACCGTCCAAAGCTGATTGGTCTGCGGCTCCCAAGCCATGCCAACTGGATTGCGCAGACCGGCACCAAAAATACGCGACTGACCTGTGACAAGATCCAGCTCGTGGATCGCCGCGCGGTCTTCTTCAACTTCCATGCCGGCGTCGGCAATATTGCTGAGCGAACCAACAGCGACATAGAGCTTCTTGCCATCAGCGCTGGCGATGAGGTTACGGGTCCAGTGACCGCCCGCCTTCATCGTCATCAAAACCTTGCCAGCACCAGTTATCTTGGTCTGCCCAAGCTCATAGGGGAAGGCCAAAACCTTGTCGCTGGCACCAACGTACAGCGTGCCATCGAGGTAAACCAAACCATAGGGCTGGCGGACGTTGTCAACGATCACATGGCGTTCTTCGGCCACGCCGTCGCCATCAGCATCACGCAACAGCGTCACGCGGTTGGCGCTTGAACCAGAGGCCTTAGCGCGCTCCATGGTCACATGCATTGCCCAGTCAAAAATGTTGGACGGCTTACCAGCCTCACCCATGGATTCTGCGACCAGAACGTCGCCATTGGGCAGCACCAGCATGTTGCGCGGGTGATCAAGACCAGTTGCAAACGCATTGACCTTCAGCCCAGCAGCTGCAGTCGGCTTATGGTCCCCAATCCAGCCTTTGCCCGTCGGCATTTTGAGCGTCGGCACAGTGCCCTGCGCCTTTGCGGTTGGGATAGCGGGATTGAGGCCGAACGAACGTGTGGTCAGATTGTCGTTACGGTGACGCAGCGAAATCGCGGTTGCGCCGATAACGGCAACGACTTGGGCAAAGGCTTGCTTGATCATGGAGCACCTCTATTGGGGCAGTGACCATTCTTTTGTCACCCACCCGCCGGGCAGGCAAGCGCTAGCACGCCAAGAGGTGTGGTTTTGTCGATTAACTGTCATCCAAGCTCCCGCCCACCGCACGGAACCAGCGACCAGCATTCCACATTGACCCAAACACGACACGGCTGACTGGTGGGGCACTTAATGGACGCTGCGGAAACAACATCAGGGGCAGCTCTGGGCCGTCATGCCAACGCGCCTTGGCACATTCCATTGTCCGGCTGGAAAGAGATTATTTTCCGTGTCGTCAGCGACTTTCTCGAGAACCGCATCTTGCTCACCGCAGCAGGCGTAACCTTCTTCGTGCTGCTTTCGCTCGTTCCCACACTCTCGGCCGTGGTCACGCTTTATGGCCTGTTTAACGACAGCAACAGCGTTCTCAATCACATCCAATTGCTGTCCGGCTTCATGCCTCCAAGCGCGCTGGACCTTCTGAATGATCAACTCACGCGCCTCATTTCCGCATCAAATGACAGCCTAGGGTGGACGTTTTTGCTCTCGCTTGTCATCGCCCTGTGGAGTGCCAGCGCGGGGGTCAAAGCCCTCTTTGAAGCGATGAACGTCGCCTACAAAGAGAAAGAACGGCGCTCTTTCATAGCAGTCAACGCGCTGGGGCTGTTTTTCACCTTCGCTGGCGCAATCGTCACCGTCGTCGTGCTCACTGTTGTTCTCGTCATGCCTGCGGTGCTGCAATTTTTTCCGGCATTCGGTCTCGATTGGGCCGTACGGCTCGGCAGTTATGCTGTCATGCTCGCCACGCTCGCCTTTATGGTGTCAGCCTTCTATCGCTGGGGCCCAAGTCGCCGTCAGGCGAAGTGGCGCTGGATCATGCCGGGCGTGCTCATATCGCTGATCCTTCTCGCCGCGACCTCGGTCGGGTTTTCTTGGTACGTTACCAATTTCCCGCAGCACAACGCAGCTTCCGGCTCACTGGGCGCCGTCATCGGCCTCATGACGTGGATTTGGCTCTCGAGCACCATCGTCATTGTCGGCGCAGTCTTGAACGCATCTATTGAGTTACAAACCGGCCGAGACTCGACCCTAGGCCCCGCGCGCCCTCTGGGTTCCCGTGGGGCTTATGTTGCCGACACCATTGCGGGCGCACCAGCACCCAACATCGTGCAATTGGACGGTAGTCCAAGCGCTTAAGCCAGAACTGCTCAGTCCAGCCACATTCGCTAGGAAATCGACGCGCCTCTAAAATTCTGTTTGACGACTCTGCCATGCAAGGCGTATTGGCGGCCTCAGGACATCTCGCCCTAACGCGAGACCATAGGCCTGGGAGGGCCGCTAGAAGATGGCTAATTCGCCCCTGACTGCACCGGCAGTAAAACCGGCAAACCCAAATTTTTCGTCGGGCCCGTGCTCGAAGCGTCCAGGTTGGACCATCGCTGCCCTTGAAGGCGCGCTGACCGGTCGTTCGCACCGCGCAAAGATCGCTAAGGCTCGCATCCAGCAATCCATCGACCTGACCCGTGAACTGCTTCAGGTTCCGGCTGATTACCGTATCGGTATTGTTCCTGCGTCCGACACCGGCGCAGTCGAAATGTTCCTCTGGAGCGCTCTTGGCGCTCGCGGCGTTGACATGCTCGCTTGGGAATCCTTCGGCGCTGGTTGGGTCACCGACGTGACCAAGCAGCTCAAGCTTGAAGACGTCCGCACGCTCGAAGCTCCATATGGTGAACTGCCAGACCTCACCCAGGTCGACTTCACCCGTGACGTTGTCTTCACCTGGAACGGCACCACCTCGGGCGTTCGCGTACCAAACGCAGACTGGATCCCAGCGGACCGCGAAGGCCTGACCATTTGCGACGCCACCTCGGCCGCGTTTGCCCAGAACCTCGATTTCGCCAAACTCGACGTTGTCACCTTCTCCTGGCAGAAGGCCCTCGGCGGCGAAGCAGCCCACGGCATTCTGATCCTGTCGCCACGCGCTGTCGAACGCCTCGAAACCTACAAGCCAAACCGTCCTCTGCCGAAGATTTTCCGCATGACCAAGGGCGGCAAGCTGATCGAAGGCATTTTTAAGGCAGAAACCATCAACACCGTCTCCATGCTTTGCATCGAAGACGCGATTGATGCGATGCAGTGGGGCCTAGAGATCGGTGGTCTTCCGGCCATGCAGGCCCGCGCCAATGCGAACTACAAGGTTCTGGCCGATTGGGTTGCCAAGACCGACTGGGTCGACTTCCTGGCCAAGAACGAAGACCAGCGCTCGAACACATCCGTGTGCCTCTCGATCGTTGATCCAGAAATCGCAGCGCTCGACGCCGACGTTCAGGCAGCCTTTGCCAAGGCCATCGTTGCCCGTCTCGATAAGCTCAACGTCGCTTACGACTTCGGTTCCTATAAGGACGCTCCGGCTGGCCTGCGCATCTGGGCAGGTTCGACCATTGAAGCTTCCGATCTTGAAGCTCTGACCCCATGGCTCGATTGGGCCTTCGCTGAAGAAAAGGCCGCCCTCAAGGCAGCCGCTTAAGTTCTCGCTTCCCCCTCCCTTTCCTCCCCCGCCCGCGGGGGAGGGGCTGATCGAGTCGGCACCAACACATTTGCCAAACTCGGAGCCATCCCTCCCCCGCTCGCGGGGGAGGTTAGGTGGGGGTGGTTCACCGCAAGCACACCAAATTCAGGGACGTTCCCCAAATGCCAAAAGTTCTCGTTTCCGATAAGCTGAGCCCAACCGCCGTCCAGATCTTTAAGGACAATGGTGTTGAAGTTGACTACCTGCCGGACCTCGGCAAGGACAAGGAAAAGCTCCTTGAAGTCATCGGCAACTACGATGGCCTTGCCATCCGTTCGGCCACCAAGGTCACCGAAAAGATCATCGCTGCAGCAACCAATTTGAAGGTTGTTGGCCGCGCCGGTATCGGTGTCGACAACGTCGACATTCCGGCTGCGACCAAGAAGGGCATCATTGTGATGAACACCCCCTTCGGCAACTCGATCACCACGGCAGAACACGCCATTGCCATGATGATGGCTCTGGCCCGCCAGCTTCCAGAAGCGGACGCATCGACCCGCGCGTCGAAGTGGGAAAAGAACCGCTTCATGGGTGTTGAAGTCACCAACAAGACCCTTGGCCTCATCGGCGCTGGCAACATCGGCTCGATCGTTGCCGACCGCGCACAGGGTCTCAAGATGAAGGTCGTCGCTTTCGACCCCTTCCTGACCCCAGAACGCGCACAGACCATGGGCGTTGAAAAGGTTGAGCTTGAAGACCTCCTCGCTCGTGCCGATTTCATCACCCTGCACACCCCGCTGATCGACGCGACCCGCAATATCCTCAATGCGGAAACCATCGCCAAGACCAAGAAGGGTGTTCGCATCATCAACTGCGCGCGCGGCGGTCTCATCGACGAAGCAGCCCTTTACGACGCTCTCAAGTCCGGCCACGTTGCTGGCGCCGCTCTCGACGTGTTCCTCGAAGAACCAGCCGAGAACAACCCGCTGTTCGAACTTCCAAACGTCATCTGCACGCCACACCTTGGCGCGTCGACAACCGAAGCTCAGGAAAACGTCGCCCTTCAGGTTGCTGAACAGATTTCGGCTTACCTGATGACCGGCGAAATCACCAATGCGCTGAACTTCCCATCGATCTCGGCAGAAGAAGCACCGCGCCTGACCCCATGGGTCAAGCTTGCTGAAACTCTGGGCGGCTTTGCTGGTCAGCTGACCGAAACCGCCATCAAGGGCATCCGTATTGAGTTCGAAGGCTCGGTCGCTCAGCTCAATACCAAGCCAATGATCGCCGCCGCCATCAACGGCGTTCTCAAGCCATCGCTTGGCGACATCAACATGGTCTCGGCTCCGCAAATTGCTAAGGATCGCGCGATCGTGGTGGAAACCACCAACCGCGACCAGCAGGGTTCTTATGAAGGCTACATCCGCCTGACAGTGATCACCGCTGAGCAGGAACGCGCCATCGCCGGCACCATCTTCGCCAACGGCAAGCCACGCGTCATTCAGGTCAAGAACATCAACATGGAAGCCGAGCTTTCCGACTCGATGCTCTATGTCACCAACGAAGACAAGCCAGGCCACATCGGTCGTCTCGGCACGCTCCTCGGCACGCTGGGCATCAACATCGCCAACTTCAATCTCGGCCGTGCCGACATTGGCGGCGACGCGATTGCTCTGGTCTCCATCGACGGCACACTGACCGAAGAACAGCTCGCTCAGATCGCCGCTTTGGAAGGCGTCAAGCAAGCTAAGGCTCTGCGCTTCTAATCAAGCCACATTCGACGACAACGAAACGGCGCTCTTCGGAGCGCCGTTTTTGTTTAGGCTCTGGTTTTGCGCGCAGCGACTTCAGCCAAGATAATCCCGCCGACAATAATGAGCGCAGCAATGACGTGGTAAAGCTGCAGCGCCTCGCCCAAGAGGAGCAGCGAGCCCAAAGCCCCAAAAACTGGAATGAGATTGTGGCTTGGCGCCGCGCGGTTTGCCCCTACCAGTTCCACCCCACGGGCGTAGGCCACCTGCGAGAACATCGATGGGAAAATCGCCACATAAGCGATCACCAGCCACACCGCTCCCGGCATATCGGCAAGCTTGGCCACCTGCCCGAGACCGCCCCCGAAAAGCGCCAACATCACCACGCCAGTGATAGCCGCTCCCGTAAACGTCACAGCCATAAAGCTCATGATGTCCATCTTCGGCCGATATTTCAGCGCGAGGGTGTAGGCGGTGTAGGCGAGGCAAGCGAGGATCACAAAGCCGTCACCGTGGTTCACGTTCAACGTCAGTAAGCGACTAATGTCGCCATGTGTGGCCGTATAGACGACACCGAGAATGGCGAGAACCACGCCCAATACCTGTAGGGGCCGCACACGCACCCGGAACACGAAGAAATTTGCCGCCAGAATGAGCATTGGCAGTGCCGCCTGCACAATCGCGGCATTCACCCCTGTCGTGGTTTGAAGACCCAAATACAGCAGCACGTTAAAGAGCGCGTAGCCCACAGCGCCAAAGGCCATGAGCACAGGCCAATACATCCGTACAACCGACCAATCACGTTTCAACGCCGTCCATGCAAACGGCAGAATGAACAAGGTCGCCAAAACACACCGACTCGCCAGCAGCAAAAATGGGTCTATTTCATCGGCTACCAATTTGGCTGCGACGACGTTTCCGCCCCAAAAAAGAGGAGCCAATACAAGCAGAAGATAGGGCTGATTGAGAATCTGGGACGATAAGGCGCTGTTTTGGTGTTCTTGCGGCTTTGTCATTGACGCCATGTGATGTAAGGACATTCCGACTTAGAGTTATCCGTCGGTATATGAACTGACAATATCGCGCGGATGGGTAAGTCCTGATCTGGTAGCTCGACACAGCAGCGTCGGGTTTTTGACGTGTCCGACACCCGGACGCGCATTCTAGAGGAAGACTGATTATGGCGAATGTGGTTGTCGTCGGCTCTCAGTGGGGCGACGAGGGCAAGGGCAAGATTGTGGACTGGCTAGCGGACCGCGCCGACGTTGTCGTGCGCTTCCACGGTGGTCACAACGCCGGCCACACGCTGGTCATCGACGGCGTCAGCTATAAGCTGGCTCTGCTGCCGTCTGGCCTCGTGCAGGGCAAGCTTTCGGTTATCGGCAATGGCGTCGTCGTCGACCCTCACCACTTTGTTCAGGAAATGAGCAAGCTGCGTGCCCAGGGCGTTAAAATCACCCCCGAAATCCTGCGTATCGCGGACAATGCTCCGCTGATCCTTTCGGTCCATCGTGAACTCGACGGCATCCGTGAAGACGCCAACTCCGGTCTCAAGATCGGCACCACCCGCCGTGGTATCGGCCCTGCTTATGAAGACAAGGTCGGCCGCCGCGCGATCCGCCTCATCGATCTGAGCGAGCCAGAAACTCTCATGCCAAAGATCGAGCGTCTGCTCGGTCACCACAACGTTCTGCGTCGCGGTCTCGGCCTCACCGAAATCAGTGCTGACGCAATCTACGAAGAATTGACCTCGGTCGCCGCAGAGATCCTGCCGTTCATGGATCGCGTCTGGGAAATCCTCGACACGAAGCGTCGCGCTGGCGCACGCATCCTGTTCGAAGGGGCACAAGGCGCTCTGCTCGACAATGACCACGGCACCTATCCGTTCGTGACCTCGTCGAACACTGTTGCTGGTCAGGCTGCTGCCGGTTCGGGCCTTGGCCCAACCGCTATCGACTACGTGCTTGGCATTACCAAGGCCTACACCACCCGCGTGGGTGAAGGTCCATTCCCCTGCGAGCTCAACGACGACGTCGGCCATCACTTGGCCACCGTTGGTCGCGAAGTCGGCGTCAACACCGGCCGTCCACGTCGTTGCGGTTGGTTCGATGCGGTTCTCGTACGCCAGACCGTCAAGACCTCCGGCATCACCGGTATTGCCCTGACCAAGCTCGACGTTCTTGATGGCCTCAAGGAAATCAAGGTTTGCGTCGGCTACGAACTCGACGGCGAACGCATTGATTACTTGCCTGCCTCAATGGGAGCACAAGCGCGCGTTAAGCCAATCTACGAGACCCTCGAAGGTTGGACTGACACGACTGCAGGTGCGCGCAGCTGGGCAGAATTGCCAGCGCAGGCCGTCAAGTATGTTCGCTACATCGAAGAGCTCATTGGAGCACCGGTCGCTTTGTTGTCGACCAGCCCCGAACGTGCCGATACGATCCTTGTAGTAGACCCATTCCAAGACTAAGTTTTTTTGCTACAAGTCTTCGCAGCAATAGTGAGTACCAAGTAACCTATGGCGGATTACAAGGAGCTGCTCCGTCGAGCTATCTCGGCGCTTCCGGAGAACAATGGGGCTGCGCGACGCGCAGTCTATGAGAAGGCACGTTCAGCGCTCGTAGCTCAGCTACGGGCCATCGAGCCCCCATTGCCAGCAAGGGAAATCACCCAGCACCGACTGCAGTTGGAAGACTGCATTCGGCAGGTGGAACAGGAAGCGAGCGAGGCTGTCATCAGCCTTGGTCGCGATACTGTATTCTCTCGCCCGGTCCCACCGACGCCACGTCCAACTCCTGCCCCCGCCCCTGTGGCGCCGGCTCCCGAGCCGACGCCGCCAAAAACCGAATCAACGCCTCCACCAGCGCCCGAAAAGCTGCCGGAGCCTGAGCCGCAACCCGAGCCACAATTCGTACCGCGCCCGGTTGAAGCCTCTTCTTCAGCAGTGCCGGAAGCGCCTCCGGCTGCGCCTGCGCCGACTGTCGTGAGCGAGCCTAATCCGCTTGCCCCTGCCCCCGCGCCCGTGGCTTCCATCGAAGAAATTATCGCTGAAGCGGCCAGCACCACTGGTGTTGCAGTCGTCCAAGATGCGCAGACCGATAAGGCCGACGCTCCAGTGGCCGCGCCAGCCTTCATTGCGCCAATTGAGCGTCCGCAGCCCAAGCCGTTCTTCTTTGCCCCCCGCAAATCTGCTGAGGAAACCGCTCCGCCGGTTATGACCAGCACTGCGCTCGGTAATCAGCCTGAGACCGCTCCGGTCATCATCGAGCCGCCGCTCCCTGTTGAGCCTGCGCTTTCGAGCGTGAGCGAAGTCGAGCTTGAGGGCGACACCAAAGAAGCTGAAGGCGCTATCGAACGCGCCATCGAGACTTTGGATCGTGAAGCCCGTGGTGAGACCACCGAGCCGCTGCCGGATCGAGATGCGTCGCTCAAGGCCGCCATTGGCCACACAGAAGACGACCCTAATTTTGTACCAATCCGTACTGAAACGCACTCCGGCACTGGCCTGACAATTTTCCTGATTGTCTTTGCCATGTTGCTTGTTGGCGCTGGCGGGGCTGGTTTCTGGGCGTGGCGCGAAGGCTACGTCAATCTCGACCAGATGTTCGGCCGCACCGAAGTTGCTGCGGTTCAAACCCCTTCCCCGGAACCAACTCCGGGCCCAAGCCTCGATACCACCGTTTCTGACCCAGTGGTCAGCGAAGACGGTGCCAATACCGGTCCCGGGAACACTGCAACAACAGCTCCGTCTGAGCCGACGAGCAGTCTCGAAGGCACAGCCGAAGATCGTCTGGCCGCCACTCCTTCTGCGCCCACAGCGCTTCCTTCTCTCAACGGCGAAGGAAAAATCGAAGAGCGCCTGACCGGTCTCGACACCCAAATTTCGGGCACGAGCGACCCTTCAGCAACGGTTGATCCTTCGGTACTCGCAGGCAATCAGTCTCTCTTGCTTGAAGCTTCCGCCACCGGTCAATCCGGTGCAGTTCCCTATTCGGGATCGGTGGAATGGACCGAAAGCGTTGATGAACTTGGCATGCCTACTCTGGTCGGCACGGCCAGCATCCCGGCCCGAAACCTTGGTGTGAACCTGATCATCCGCCGCAACACAGATCCTGTGCTGCCAGCGAGTCACTTGATGGAAATCACCTTCAACGTGCCGGACACTTTTGCAGGTGGCAATATAGCGACCCTTGCAGCTGTCCTGCTCAAGGATAGCGAGCTCGTTCCGGGCACCGCTCTGGTTGGCGCTGGCGCACGCGTATTGGGGAACACATTCCTCTTTGCCCTCAGCGCCTCACCATCTGACGTTGAGTCCAATATCGATCTGCTCCAAAACCGTCGTTGGCTCGACCTTGCCATGGTCTATGGCTCAGGGCGCAATGCCATCCTGACACTGGAAAAAGACGACGAAGCGCAAGCGGTCTTTGATCGCGTCATGGCCGAATGGGCTGAATAATAATTGGAGCGCTAAGTGCGCTCCAATTTCTTTTCAACGATCTGATAGTGGCGGCTTGCGAGCGCAGCGATATCATCGCTGTGATGGCTCACTAAAACCGTGTGCCAGCCGTGTTTCTTGGTCAAGGAAGCAACAAGGTCCCGGACGGACGCGCGCGTTGTGTCGTCGAGCGCCGAAAACGGCTCATCGAGCAGAAGCACCGGCCGAGCGCGCAGAAGAGTCCGCGCGAGAGCAACGCGCTGCTTTTGCCCGCCTGATAGCGTCGATGTAATTTGCTCATCCATCCCACCAAGGCCAACCTCAGCCAAAGCCTGCGCCACCAGCTGAGTGCGCTCTGCCTTGTCGCGGCCTTTAGGAATGCCCAGAACAGCATTCTCCGCCGCGCTCAGGTGGTCAAAGAGATTATCCGCCTGCAACAGCAGGGATATTGGGCGCGTCTCGGGCGGCAGATGCAAAAGCGGTTCACCATAGACCGTGAGCGAGCCGTATACCGGGGTCAGAAATCCTGACAAGAGATCAAGCAGCGTCGATTTCCCCGACCCGCTTGCCCCCGAAACGGCCGTCACCTCCCCCGCTTCGGCCTCGAGCGAGAAGCGATAGGGCTCGGTCTGACCGGGATAGCTAAAAACCAGATCAGTGGCGATGAGCATGAGCGATTCTTTCCAAGGCGCGCGGAAGCACGATAAAGGCTAGGATTGTCCCAATGAGCAAGAGCGCAGCGATAGCTGCGGCATCATTGGACCGGTAAGCCCCAAGGGCACGGAACATCATTAGGGGCAGAGTTTCAAAGTCCTGCGTGCCAAACAGGGCGATAACGCCGAGGTCGCCCAGCGAAAAGCAGAAGGCGAGCGCCAGCATTAAGCCGATATCCCGACCTAAAAGGGGGTATTCGACCGCAGCAAACTGCCTCCACCCGCCCATTCCGAGCGACCGGATCAGCTTCCCACGATTGCGGACAATGCCGTCGAGTGGCGGCCCTAGTGTCGCCATGGCAAACGGCAGCGCCAAAAGACTGTTGGCGACTATGACAACGATGGGCGCCGCAAAATTGATACCCAGCCCCAGCGTCCGCACGATCAGGAAAAACCCCAGCGATAGAACCACCGCAGGCACAGCCAGATAAGCATAAGCCGGTGCTCCCAAGATTGTCCGCCAAATCGGATTGGCGACGGCTGCACGCCCCAAAGCAATGATCAGAGCGAACACCAAGGTGAGCACCGCCGAGGCCGCACCAATAATGAGGCTGGTCGCACTCGCCTGCCAAAACTTTGGCTGTTCCAAAACGCGCGGCAATCCAGTCGCCAAACCGTCCCAAAGCACCGACACCAGCGGCAAGGCAAAGCCAATGGCAGCGGTCAGCAGTATGGCCCACTGCACCACCCTAACGCCGATACTATCCTGCCAGCGTGGCTGCGCGGATAGTCCCAGTGCTGCCGGGACTGGGGCAAATGCCGACGCGAGGATGATGATCACCGCGCAAACACCAATCTGCGTCACCGCCAGCCATACCGCCCCAACCAGATCAAAATTCAGTCGCACCGCAGAATAGATCGCGACTTCCAACGTCTGATTGGCCGGTCCCCCGCCAAGCAACAACACAATCGGAAAGCTGGTGAAGGCGAGCAAGAAAATGATCGCCCCCAAGCCCGGCAAACTCCCCTTGAGCGCTGGCCAGTCGATCAAACGAAACCGCGTCCAAGCCGAAAGCCCCAAGGACTGCCCGACTTTAAGCCGTGTAGTAGGCACCGCATCGAGCCGCGCAAGCAGAATACGAGCGGCAAACGCGCCATCGAGAATGACATGGGCGAGCAAAATCCCCGAAAGCCCGTAGGCAGGACTATCGAGGGTAAAACCGAAAAGGGATTGAAGCGTCTGGTTGATCCAGCCGTTCCGTCCCCAAATCGAGAGAATACCAAAGGCCACCACCATGCCGGGCGTCACAATGGCCGAGGCAAACAGCGCCACCACCAGATTCCGCCCGACAAAGCGCAGGCGACTGAGCGACCAGGCCACAGCCACGCCGACCGTTAGCGACAGCACAGTTGTTAGACCGGCCTGCACGCTGGTCATCCGCACCAAATGCCAGATGTCGACACGGCTGGTGCCACCAGCATCATCGGCAGCAGCAGCAATGGCGAGCAGAACGGAAACGATCAGTCCCGCCACTGCCAACGCCAAGAGCGCTGCCCCCGCGATGCGATAAGGGCGAAAGGGAAGAGAATTCACCACCTAATCCTTAGCCAAAGCCCACGCAGGCTCTGCGCCCGCGCGGGTCCAAAGCACAATCGCTATTGCAATGCCCCGAGCATCTCATCGATCCACGCGGGCGAATTGGCGATCACCTCGGCTTCCGGCAGCGTCAGCGTCTTGGTCGGCTGCGGCAGATCCTTAAAGGAGGCATCGAGCGCGTCGCCCAAATCCACAACCGGGAACATCCAATTGGTCGTTGGAATGACAGCCTGCCCCTCCGGTGAGGTCAGATACGCAAGGAACGACTTTGCCAAGTCCTGATGCGGCGACGATTTCAAAACGCCCGCAACTTCGATCTGCGGGAAGTGGCCTTCGTCAAACAAAGCCGCCTTGATGGTGTGATCACCTTCGTCAAAGATATGGTAGGCGGGCGACGTGGTGTAGGAGAGCACCATATCCGCTTCCCCATCGAGGAACAGCGCATAGGCTTCCGACCAGTCCCGCGTGATGGTCAAAATCTTGGGCTTCAGCCCCTGCCAAATCTCACCAGCGCGATCCCCATAAGCTGCCTTAACCCAGAGCATAACGCCCATGCCCGGCGTCGACGATCTTGGATCCTGGATGACGATCTTGGTGTCATCGGGCAGTGCGATCATCTCCTCAAACGAGGCGGGAGGCGTTGTGGTTTTGTCGGTGTCGTACATAAACGCGAAGTGCGAATAGTCGAACGGCGCAAATTGCGCATCGACCCAAGGCTCTGGCGTATCGAGGCCGGAAAGGTCGAGACCGTGGTCGGCAAACAGGCCCGTCGCCCGCGCTTCCCCGGCGATGGCTGTATCAAGCCCGAGGATAATATCGGCTTCCGTGCTCGTCCCCTCCAGCTGCGCACGACGGAGCGCGCCAATCGAGCTATCGGCAGCGACAAAATTGATGGTGCAACCGCAGGTCTTCTCAAACCCCTCTTTAAGAGGAACGCCCGGGCCCCATTCACTGGCAAAGCCGTCATAGGTATAAACGGTCAAAGAGGGCTTATCTTGAGCGATCACAGTGCCGGAAACTCCGGCAAGTAGGACCGCAAGCGCAATGGAAGTGAACTTGACCATATTGGTCATCCCTTCAATCAGTTGCGGCCATGTGTGAAGGGGTGTCAATGGTGAGGATGTCCGTAAAGGCACCCTTGCCATCTCGAACTTCCTCCGCCAGCATGACCTGGTTCAGGTTCAATGGGTAACTCTCAGCTCCGGCAGTAACCGGAACACCCCAGCGAGACGTCGTGGACCATATTGAGAGTGAGCCAAGAGTGCAATCCCCCGGTTTGACTGAAACGACCACCCCGCTTGTCTTCGATCAACCCATCGCAATAGTTGGCGGCGGCACCACTGATCCCGCTCTTCTGCGCGATCTTGCCAAGCGCGGCGTGCCATTGATTGGCGCCGACGGCGGCGCTGACATTATCGGCGCGGCCGGGATCATTCCCGACGCCATTATTGGTGATCTTGATTCTGTTTCCGACCGCGCGGCCTGGGAGCAAAAGACCCGCGTGATCCACATCCCTGAGCAGATCACCACCGATTTCCAAAAGACGCTGTATTCCACGCAAGCGCCCGTCACCTTGGCGCTGGGCATGACCGGCGGCCGTCTCGACCACACGCTGGCAGCCCTCAGCGCCGTGCTTCAAGTCGCGCGCAATCGCCATGTTCTCTTGGTCGACGAGGTCGACGTTGCCTTGGCCGTATCGGGCCCCTTTAGCTTTACGGCAACGAAAGACGAGCGCGTCTCCATCCACCCCCTGCTGCCCATCACCTTTACCCATTCCGATGGGCTGTTTTATCCGCTCAACGGCCTCACGCTTGAACCGACCGGGCTTCTCGGCACGTCCAATGCCGCCCTCGGCGGGCCGGTACAGATCGTTCCTGAAACGCTAACGCCGTGGCTCCTCCTCCTTCCGCGCGAGCGCCTTTGGGACTTGGTGGCCGCCTGCTCGGCAGGTCACTAGGCCAAACATAACGGCGCACAAAAAAGCCGCCGAGATTGCTCTCGACGGCTCACATTTGCTTTTGGCTGAAATTCTTACAGCCCTGCGTCATCGCTCCGGAACTGCAATGCCGCCAGATCGGCATAGCGCCCACCGGCCGCGACCAGCTCATCATGCGTGCCCGCATCGACAACCTTGCCGGCTTCCATAACCAGAATGCGATCCGCGTCCCGAATAGTGGCCAAGCGATGCGCGATCACCAATGTGGTGCGGCCCTTCATCAAATGCTCGAGAGCGATCTGCACGAAGCGCTCGCTCTGCGCATCCAGCGCCGAGGTCGCCTCATCGAGAAGCAGAATCGGTGCGTCCTTCAAAATAGCGCGAGCAATCGCCAACCGCTGCTTCTGCCCGCCCGAGAGCATCACCCCGCGTTCGCCGACAATTGTCTGATAGCCCAGCGGCAGGTCAGCCACGAAGTCATCAACCAGAGCCGCCTTAGCAGCTTCAACGACATCAGCATCGCTCGCCCCCGGCTTGCCGAAGCGGATATTGTCCGCAATCGTGCCCGCAAAAATGGTCGGCTCCTGCTCGACATAAGCGAAACGATGACGCAGATCGGACGTCTTCACATCACGAATATCGACGCCATCGACGCTGATTGCACCGCCGGTCACATCATAGAAACGCTGCAGCAAAGAGAGCGTTGTCGACTTGCCCGAGCCCGAAGGACCCACCAGCGCAACAGTCTGCCCCTTACCCACCTCAAAGCTGAGATTGGAGATCACCGGCTCTTCAGAACCGTAGGTAAAGGTCACATTGTTGAAGGCCACAGTGCCCAGCGACGGCACAGGCAGGGCCTTAGGCGCGACTGGATCGATGATCTGCGGCTCAGTATCGAGAATTTCAATTATCCGCTCGGTCGACCCTGCAACGTTCTGCAGCGATCCCATCACCTCAGCAAAATTGGTCAGAGCCCCCGACGCCATCAAAGCATAAACTAGGAATTGCGCCAGCTGGCCTGCAGATACCGAACCTTCAAAGACCGAGCGCGCGCCCCACCACACAAGGCCAACAAGAGCCGCAGTGCCGAGGAAAATCACCATGCCGACGAGAAAAGCGCGGGCCCCGAGACGGCGCACTTCAGCGTCATAAGACTCTGCATTGCGGGCGCGATAAATCTTGTCCTGAATGCCTTCCTGAGTGAAGGCCTTCACGGTGCGGTTCGAGCCCAACATTTCGGTCGCCATAGCCGACAGCTCAGCCATCGCATCCTGCGTTGTGCGGCTCATCTTTCGCAGTCGCTTGGAGAAGGCCAAAACCGGCAGCACGATTGCGGGAATCGCCACAACGACAGCCACGGTCAGGACCGGGCTGGTCAGGATCATCATGATCAGCGCGCCGACAATCGTCACCATCGAACGCAGCGCCAGCGAGAAACTCGAGCCAATAGCGCCGCGAATAATTGACGTGTCGGTGTTGAGGCGGCTCGTGAGCTCACCCACACGATTGGTATCGAAATAGCGCGTTTCGAGCTTGAGCAGGTGGTTGAATAAATCACCGCGCAGATCGGCGACCACGCGCTCGCCAATAACGGAGATAAAATAGAAACGCGCGCCGCTGGCAAAAGCCATAATCGCCGCGACCCCAAGGATCAGCCAGCCATAGCGCCCCACCATATCGAGGTTTTGCGCGATAAAGCCTTCGTCAATGGCGCCACCCAACAGAGCGGGAATCGCCAGAGACGTCACTGCAGACGTAAGCAGAAACAGAACCGTCAGCAGAAGTCGCAGCGGATAGCGCAGCAAAAAGGGCAAAAGCCGCTTGAGGGGCTGCAGACGCTTAGGTGCCGAGGTAACCTGGTCAGTAAGCTTCTGCGGATCGGTCTCAGCCGAGACGGCCTGATCTGTCATGGAAAGAATACGCCGTCTATATTGCGGAAGTATATCGTCCATATAGGCGCTGGCCGTTTCGCTCGCAACAACCACTTCTCAGCCCAATTGCCGCGCTTTTGACGCTGAGAACCGCCCTCCATGCCCTTGCAGAAGCTAAGTTCATGTTGTAGGAAGCGGCCCAAGAACCAATTCCTGCTCTCCGGGCGCTTCTGCGCCCGTTTGATTTGAGGCCAACATGAAGACCGATATCCACCCGGATTACCACACCATCAACGTCGTCATGACCGACGGCACGACCTACCAGACCCGCTCGACTTGGGGCAAGGATGGCGACACGATGCAGCTCGACATCGACCCGCTGTCCCATCCAGCTTGGACTGGTACTCAGGGCCAGCTGATGGACCGTGGTGGTCGCGTTTCCCGCTTTAAGGAACGCTTCAAGGGCCTGGGCATCTAAGCTCATTCCTACAGGAATTTTGAAAGCCCGGCCTCGTGTCGGGCTTTTGTTTATCTGGAGCTTGAAATTATGGGCTTTGCCATATTTTTCGGCGCGGCCGTTTTTGAGATTGCTGGCTGTTATCTCGTTTGGCAGGCGCTACGCACAGGCCAGCTCTGGCTTTGGGCCCCAGCTCTTGTCGCACTCGCGCTCTTTGCTTGGATATTGACGCTCACCGGCACAGCCAGCGCCGGTCGGGCCTTTGCGATCTATGGCGGCATCTACATCCTCGCCTCCCTCATCTTCATGGGAAGCGTCGAAGGCGTTCGCCTTGATCATTGGGACATGCTGGGAGCCGGTCTCGCCCTTGCAGGCGCCGCCGTCATCTACTTTGCCCCAAGAGGCGCGTGACGGTTAGCGCTTAAAGGCGGACTGCAGGCGCGTCATCTGGTCGACAATCCCATTGCTGTGAATCTCGAGAGCGTCCGGCACTGCGCCTCGCTCCAGCAGGTCCAGCTGCATCACGCGATCAAACAGCCGATCACCCTTATCGATAAAGTCACGCAAGGCGCCAGGAAGGTCGTCATAGCCGGGGCCACCGCGCTCTGAAGGGGTCGCCGAAAACTTCACCTTCTCTTTTTCGGAGCGTGCGTTTTCTCGGCTAATTTCACCTTCGTTGACTGCGCGCTGGAGCAAGAGCCACGAGGCCAACTGCATCAAGCGCGTGGTCAGGCGCATCGATTCTGTGGCGTACATAAAGCTCGCTTCCCGTGACAGGATACGGCTTTCAATGCGCCCATCTGTGTCGAGATAGGCAGCGACCTGTTCGATCAGTGTCATCCCTTCACGATAGAGCACGTCAAATCCAGCGGACGCGACGATACGCGGGCCAATGGAAACGGCAGATCGATCATTAAGGGATTCGGACACGAGGACTCCTAAGCGCTGAGCACTTATTTAATGTCTCACGCGCGCATGTGTCATCACAAGCTGAACGATATGCTTAAAATCCGGTCGATAGCGTTAGGATTTTGGACGCCCGGCAGAAAAAAAGAGCCGTATGGAAACGGCTCTCGAAGTTAACAGGGAGGCGTCAAACAGAGAGAAAATTCGCTCTGCAGAATCCAGAAGAACTCTGAATAACCAGACCTTAACGAGCAAAGATTAATTGCCACTTAACAGGTTGAAATTGCTTAACCTTGCTCGTTGGTAAAGGGTTAAACTTGGCATCATTAGCCGCCTAAACACCTGCTAAAAATCAAAATTTGAAGGCCGCTTCGGCAGCCGCGCGACTGTCCCCTTTGGCCAGGATTGCCGCTTTTAGCCTCCCGATCTCACCTTCGAGCAAACGGATGCGCTCCTCCAGTTCGCTCACAGAGAGGCTATCGAGCACCATTCCGAGCTCGTGTGTCTTGGCCTTTTTGGCAAATTCCTCATCCATCATGTCGACACCCTTTCGCCTTGCCCACCGAGCCTAACTCAGCCCATCGCGAGAGAAAACCGTTAACCCGCTTGCTCCCGTCACGCCCTGCGGTCGCTAACTCTATGCACAAGCGCCACTTTCACTCATCAAACGCTCTCGCAACACCTTCGACGAGAACCAGATCATTCCCGATAGAGTAGTTAAGGATTGCGGATTAGCGTCCTGCGCATTATATTGCGCTCCAGTTCCCCCTCAGATTTGTCCGTGAGGCGGAGCGGCCCGGAGGAATACCGGCCGCGCCAACAGGAGAAGTTTATCATGTCCCAGCCCCTTTTGATGCCGAAGGCAACTGCCGTCTGGCTCGTGGACAATACTGCTCTGTCGTTCGAACAGATCGCCGCTTTCTGCACGCTGCACCCGCTTGAAGTGCAGGGTATTGCCGATGGCGACGTCGCCGGCGGCATTATGGGCGTCAACCCAGTTCAGAATGGCCAGCTCGAGCGTTCGGAAATTGAAAAGGCTGAGGCCGATTCGAACTACCGGATGAAGGTAAGCGATCCAAAGGTTCGCGTTGCTGCACCAAAGCGCAAGGGTCCACGTTACACCCCGATCTCGCGTCGTAACGAACGCCCGAACGCCATCAAGTGGCTCGTGCGTAACCACCCTGAGCTCAAGGACGCCCAGATCATGCGTCTGGTTGGCACCACCAAGACCACAATTGAATCCGTTCGTGACAACAATCACTGGAACGCAGCGAACCTCACAGCGATGGACCCGGTTACTCTGGGCCTCTGCAGCCAGATCGATCTCGATATGGAAGTGAAGCGCGCCTCCAAGGATGCTCCAACCGAGCGTGAATACAGTGAAGGCACCACCCTTCTCACCGCTGAAGAAGCGCTTGCCCGTGCGCAGAGCCGCGCTCAAATCGGTACTATCGATCTGGGTCTGAGCTTTGGCGCTGAAGACATGGGCGGCGCACCCGCTCCAGTGGTCGAAGACGAAATCGACGCTGATTCTGTTTTCGCTAAGCTCAAGAGCCTCAAGTCGACAGCAGACGACGAAGAATAAGCTTTCAATCCCCGCTCCGGCGGGGATTTTTTTATCCTGCCTTTTCTCCTTCCCGCGCCCTATCGGTTCCCGAGATGATTGACCCCGTGTTCTTCGCTGTGGCGTCGCTCGCCATGCTCATCGTTGGCCTGTCAAAGGCCGGGCTTCTCGGTGGATTGGGCGTTATTGGGGTTCCCCTGCTTACCCTCTACATGCCTGCGCGAGACGCGGCGGGTATGATGTTGCCCATCCTGTTGTGCATGGATGCCGTTGCTGTCTGGATGTACCGCAAGGAGTTCAGCCGCGACCTCCTCAAGATCATGATACCAGGCGCCATGGTCGGGACCCTGCTTGGCTGGGTGCTCTGGGCCTTCGTCAGTGATGCTGTGGTCATCCTCATCGTTGGTGTCGTAACGCTGCTCTTCGTCCTCGACGCCCTTTTGCCTCTACGTAAAAAACTTGAGGGCCTTCCGCCCTCGACCGGCTGGGGGCGTTTTTGGGGCGTGATCGCTGGCTTTACCAGCTTCATCTCCCATACGGGTGGCCCCCCTTTCCAAATCTACGCGCTGCCACAAAAGCTCACACCGGCGATTTATGCGGGTACCAGCGCGGTGTTCTTTGCCATCGTCAACACCTCCAAGCTGATCCCCTATTTCTTCCTCGGTCAGCTCAATGTGAGCAATCTGCAATTGGCTGCCCTCTTTGCCCCCATTGGCATGCTCGGTGTGCTCATCGGCGTCATTCTGGTGCGCAAGATTTCTGCAAAACTTTTCTACACCATCGCCTATTGGCTGGTGTTCCTGCTGTCCTTCAAACTCATCTGGGATGGTGTGACCGGCATTCTCGCAGGCAGTTAATCTGCATCAAAGCGGCTCTTGCTTGGCCTAATCGACTTCACACTTTGCAAGCCGCTGGCTAAGGTCCGCCGCAAAGAAAACGATCAGGAGTCGAATTCGACCATGAGCGCCGCCCCACAATCGAGCCACAACCAGTTTGGTACCCTTCCCGTCTGGGATCTCAATGATCTCTACCCCGGCAAGGACAGCCCAGAGTTCAAGACAGCGCTCGATCAATTGCGCACGCTTTCCGACGCATTCGAAGCCAAATACAAAGGTAAGCTGGTTGAGCTGACCAAGGCCGGCAAGCTCATTGAGGCCATCAAAGACAGCGAGACCCTGTCGGACATCGGAGGTCGCGTTGGCTCATTCGCGTTTCTCCAATATGCGCAGAATACCGTCGATCAGGATCGCGCCAAGTTCATGGGCGACATCAACGAAGTTCTCACTCAGCTCTCCATCAAAACCCTCTTCTTCGAGCTCGAGCTGAACCGCATCGAAGACGCTGATCTCGACGCCGCCCTCGCGCAAAGCGCAGAGTTGGCACGCTACAAGGTCTGGTTCGCCGAACTGCGCAAAGCCAAGCCACACCAGCTCGATGACAAGCTTGAAGAGCTGTTCAACGAAAAGTCCGTCACCGGCTTTTCGGCCTGGAATCGCCTCTATGACGAAACCCTCTCCAGCCTAGAGTTTTCTGTGGCGGGTGAAACGCTCGGCCTTGAAGCAACGCTCAACCTGCTGTCCGACAAGGACCCGGCCAAGCGCGAAGCAGGCTTTAAGGCACTGGCCGAGACCTTCAAAAGGAACACCCGTCTTTTCACCCACATCACCAATGTGCTGGCGAAAGATAAAGAAATCTCCGATCGCTGGCGCGGCTATGGCGACATTGCTGACAGCCGTCACATGTCCAATTCGGTCGAGCGCGAAGTCGTCGACGCGTTGCAAACCGCTGTTCAGGCCGCCTATCCGCGCCTGTCCCACCGCTACTACAAGCTCAAGGCCAAGTGGTTCGGTCAGGAAAAGCTCAACGCTTGGGATCGTAACGCGCCTCTACCAACCAGCGACGAACGCATTTGGGATTGGGACAGCGCGGTCGACACAGTTCTCGACGCCTATGGCCGTTTCTCGCCAGAACTGGCCGAGTGGGCCAAGCCGTTCTTTAATTCGGGCTGGATTGATGCCCCAGCGGGCAATGGCAAGCGTTCGGGCGCCTTTGCGCACCCAACCGTGCCAAGCGCACATCCCTATTTGATGCTCAACTACCTCGGTCGCACCCGCGATATCATGACCTTGGCGCATGAGCTGGGTCATGGCGTTCACCAGCGCATGGCCGCCGCTCAGGGCCCGATCCTCTCGAACACCCCGCTCACGCTGGCGGAAACGGCTTCCGTCTTTGGCGAAATGCTCACCTTCCGTGCGCTTCTGGCCAAAACCACCGATCCGAAACAGCGTTTTGCGCTTTTGTCTTCCAAGGTCGAAGACATGCTCAACACTGTCGTGCGGCAAATCGCCTTCTACACCTTCGAGCGCAAGGTTCACACTGCCCGCCGTCAGGGCGAGCTGCGCACCGAAGAAATCAACGCTATGTGGCTTGAAGTCCAAGCGGAATCCCTAGGCGACGCCATCATTTCCAACGATGGCTACGAGGTGTTCTGGACCTATATCCCACATTTCATCCACTCCCCCTTCTATGTCTATGCCTATGCCTTCGGCGACTGTCTTGTGAACTCGCTTTACGCGCAGTATGAGAAGTCCAACGAAGGCTTTGCGGAGCGCTACTTTGAGCTCCTTAAGGCCGGGGGAAGTAAGCACCACTCCGAGCTGCTCGCGCCGTTTGGTCTGGATGCCAAAGATCCCCAGTTCTGGTCGCTCGGTCTCTCCATGATCGAAGGCCTGATCGACGAATTGGAGGCGACCTCGCCTTGAGGTCCTTTCATCTATAAGTTTGACGCTCCTAGTTTCAGAGGACACCATGGCCAGCAAGACCGCCGACCATCACCCAGCTCCTGCAAATGGAATGGACTACCCAGAACACAACCGCACCTACAGCGGTTTCATCACCGGCGTTAAGTGGAGCTGCTATGGCGGCGCTGCGCTGATGATCATTCTCTACTTCCTGATTATCCACTAATCAGACCAAAACTACGCAGGCGCATGAAAACGGCCTGCTTCGCGCAGGCGGGGCAGGAGGACCTTCATGAAGATTGCCGTATTGCGTGAACGTATCGGGGGGGAAAGCCGCGTTGCGGCAACCCCCGAGACCGTCAGCAAATTTATTGCCCTCGGGGCAGAAGTTGTTGTCGAACAAGGCGCGGGGGCATTATCCCGCATCAGCGATGAGCACTACGCCCAAGCCGGCGCGACCATCGCCAAAAGCACAAAGGACACCGTTAAGTCCGCCGATATTGTGCTCTGCGTCCGTCGCCCAGCGGCCGACGCCTTAGCTGGTACCAATCCCGGCGCACTGCTTATTGGTGCACTCGACCCCTACGGAAATGAAAAAGACGTTTCAGCGCTCGCCCGGTCCGGTGTGAGCGCTTTTGTTATGGAGTTCATGCCGCGCATTACCCGCGCTCAGGTCATGGATATCCTGTCCTCACAGGCTAACCTTGCTGGCTATCAATCCGTTATCGAAGCGGCAGCCGTGTTTGAGCGCGCCTTCCCGATGATGATGACCGCCGCAGGCACCGTCCGCCCCGCCAAGGTCTTCGTCATGGGCGCAGGCGTTGCCGGTCTTCAAGCCATCGCCACCGCGCGTCGCTTAGGCGCTGTTGTGTCGGGCACAGACGTGCGCCCCGCCGCCAAAGAACAAGTCGAATCGCTCGGCGCAAAATTCATCGCTGTTGAGGATGACGAGTTCAAACAGGCGGAAACCGCTGGCGGTTATGCCAAGCAAATGAGCGCGGACTATCAAGCCAAACAGGCCGAGCTCACTGCCCAGCACATCGCTAAGCAAGACATTGTCATCACCACAGCGCTCATCCCAGGACGCCCGGCCCCACTGCTAATAACCAAAGCCATGGTCGAGAGCATGGCCCCCGGCTCGGTGATCGTTGACCTCGCCGCAGAACGCGGCGGCAATGTTGAGCTGACGCAGGCTGACAAGATTATCGAGCACAAGGGCGTCACCCTCGTTGGCTACACCAATATGCAGGGCCGCATCCCCACCACATCGAGCCAGCTCTATGCGCGCAATCTGCTCGCCTTCATTGAGACGCTGGTCGACAAAAAGGAACAGCGGATCGCCATCAATTGGGATGACGAGCTGGTCAAAGCGACACTGCTGACCCGCGACGGCGCGATTGTTCATCCCAATTTCGCCGCCCCCGCCGAGCAGCCCCAGGGGTCCAAACCCAAAGCTGCAAAGGCAGCCCCGGCACCAGCCAAGCCTGCTGCTAAGCCCAAGGCAGCGAAAGCAACTGCGCCCGTCACAATTCCTGAGCCGGTCAAGCCCAAGCGCGCCGCCAAAGCGGATGTGCCAGCCATGGCCGATCCGCCCAAGAAAGCGAAGACTGGTGTGGAACAATCCATTCCGGCAGGGGCAGAACCAGCGCCCTCGCCGCGCAAAACCGCTGCCACCAAAAAAGCTGAGGCTGTCATTGCAGCCGCGGCAGCAGCCGCAAAGCCAGCGCCAAAACGCACCAGAAAGACCGCCACTGCGTCCAAGGGGGACAAGTAATGGACGTCTCTGCCATCGACCCGTTTACCTTCCGTCTGGCCATTTTCGTGCTGGCTATTTTTGTCGGCTACTTCGTCGTCTGGAGTGTGACGCCAGCCCTGCACACCCCGCTCATGAGCGTCACCAATGCCATTTCCTCAGTGATCGTGGTTGGCGCGCTCCTCGCCGTCGGGGTGCATTCCGTCAATGAAGCCAGCTGGGCCAGCAAGGCCTTTGGTTTTATCGCGCTGATCTTTGCCAGCGTGAACATTTTTGGCGGCTTTCTCGTCACCCAGCGCATGCTGGCGATGTATAAGAAGAAGGGCTGATAGCGATGATCAACGCAAATATCGCTGCCATTCTCTACCTCGTCGCAGGCGTGCTCTTCATCCTCGCGCTGCGCGGGCTCTCTAGCCCTCGCTCGGCCCGTCAGGGCAATCTCTTCGGCATGGTAGGCATGGGCATTGCCATCGTCACCACTCTCGCCGTTGCCGCCCCCAGTGATTGGGTCAGCTGGCTCCTCATCATCGGCGGCCTCGCCATTGGTGGGGGCATAGGGGCTTACGTCGCCAAAGCGGTGAAGATGACCGACATGCCTCAGCTTGTCGCCGCCTTCCACTCGCTCGTCGGCCTTGCTGCGGTCTTTGTGGCCGCCGCCGCGCTTTACGCGCCGGAAGCCTTCAACATCGGCACAGCCGAACACATCCACATGCAGGCGCTCATCGAAATGTCGATTGGCACTGCCATTGGCGCTTTCACCTTTACCGGTTCGGTCATCGCCTTTGCCAAGCTCAACGGCAATATGAGCGGCAAGCCGATCATCCTGCCCTATCGCCACGCCATTCACATCGCCTTTGGCATCGCCATAGTCGCGCTGGTCTGGGTCTTCTCCACCAATGGCGATCCGTGGCTCTTCTGGGCCATCACCATTTTGGCGCTCATCCTAGGCGGCTTGATGATCATCCCCATCGGCGGAGCGGACATGCCGGTGGTGGTATCCATGCTCAACTCCTACTCGGGTTGGGCCGCCGCAGGCATCGGCTTTACCCTCGGTAACACCGCCCTCATCATCACGGGCGCGCTTGTCGGCTCCTCGGGCGCGATCCTCTCCTACATTATGTGCAAGGCGATGAACCGCAGTTTTATCTCGGTCATCCTAGGCGGTTTTGGTGGGGACACTACGGCATCGGGTACGGGCGCGGAAGATGATCGTCCCGTAAAACAGGGCGCGGCCGACGATGCCGCCTTCCTCATGAAAAACGCGGGCAAGGTTATCATCGTCCCCGGCTACGGCATGGCCGTCGCGCAGGCTCAACACGCGCTGCGTGAAATGGCCGACCAACTCAAGGCTGCAGGGGTTGAGGTCAAATACGCCATTCATCCTGTGGCAGGTCGTATGCCCGGCCACATGAACGTGCTGCTCGCCGAAGCCAATGTGCCTTACGACGAAGTGTTCGAGCTTGAAGACATCAACTCGGAGTTTGCGCAATCTGACGTTGCCTTCGTCATTGGCGCCAACGACGTCACCAACCCAGCGGCTAAGACCGACAAAACATCGCCCATCTATGGCATGCCGGTTTTGAATGTTGAGGACGCAGGCACAGTTCTGTTCATCAAGCGCGGCATGGCAGCGGGCTATGCTGGCGTTCAGAACGAATTGTTCTTCCGTGACAACACCATGATGCTGTTTGGCGACGCCAAAAAAGTCACCGAGGACATCGTCAAAGCGCTCGGTCACTAGCAAAAATCAAAGGCTCGCTTCGGCGGGCCTTTTCTTTGATCAATAATGCGGCGGCGGACGTTCAGTGGATGGGTCTGCGATAAAGCTGCCCGAACGCACTTGCTCCTCCAGCATGCCGAGCTTTTTGCGCATCAAATCGATCACGCGCCACTGGTCGGTAATTGTTGCGTTCAGCTCTTCGATCGCCTGGTCCTGATAGGCGATCCGCATTTCGAGCGCATCGATCCGCTCATTGGTATCCATGCTGTTCACCTTCATACCTCATGTCTCCGCCCGACATAGGCTGAGCCACAGCCGTTCACAAGAGATCACGTTAAAGAGCGCAAGTTTACCTATACGGAACCTAGCAACGCCAATCGCTGTTGATACCCGAACCTTCTGGAGCGGTTGCGATGGCTATCTCCCAAGCCTTTGACAAAGTACAGAGCCTGCACCTGACCCCCGCGCAGTGGTTGCGCACCTTTGTATCCGTCCTCTTCCCGCTCGGGGTCTTTGGCTTGGTCAATTTTTTGGCTGACCCACTGGGCATGCAGCCGCTCTTCTTTTCACCCTTCGGAATGCCGGGCTGGATCGGAGCCATTTTCCATCTCAGCCAGCTCGCCTGCCTTGGCGCAGCCTATGCGGCGATCACACGCGCGGGCAGCTCGCACTCTGCCGGGTTCTGGGTCATGCTCACCACCGCAGGCTTCATCGCCCTCCCCTTTGCCACGTCCGCGCTCGATCCGTTTCAACTCACACTGGCTGGCACGAGCCTGTTCCTGCTCACCGTCGGCACGCTTTTGCGCGTCGCTCCGCACTCCCAGGGCGCGGTCTGGTTCATGACACCGGCCCTCGTGATGGTCGGGCTGGCGACGGTCATGGGCCTGCTGCTCGCAGCCTCATACCTTCCCCCCTTCGCGCCGATCTATGTGCAGACACACTCTGCCGCGGTCTGACAGTTACTCAGAAGTTCCCTCTTGCAAGAGCTCATATGAAGGCTCATTTGAAACGCTCAAACGCAAGAGGAGCCACCATGGCTAAACAACTCAAAATAGACGTCTTCACTGATGTGGTCTGCCCATGGTGCTTGGTCGGCTCTCTGCGTCTCGACTCAGCCCTTGCAGCGCTTCCAGACGACGTTGAAGTTATCGTCGAAAATCACCCGTTTTACCTCGATCCTACCGTGCCGCCCGAAGGTGTGGACGTGGGCAAAATGCTCGCCGAAAAATACGGCAAGGATCCCAAGGAAATGTGGGAGCGGGTCGAAAGTGAAGCGAAAAAGGCCGGCGTCGATCTCGATTTGAGCAAGCAACCGCGCATGTTCAACACGGCCAAGGCGCACACCATCACGCGTCTGTCCAAGCCCAATGGCAATCAGCACGAACTGGCCAATGCCATCGCTGACGCTTATTTCCTCGAACACCGTCAGATCAATGACGACAATGTCCTAGCCGATATTGCTGTCGAATTTGGCTGGGATCGCGGCGATGTCCTCGACGCAATCAATGACGAGAACGAGCTCGCCATCACCGCTCAACTCGCCACCAGCGCGGCCGAGCAGGGCATTCGCGGCGTGCCATTTTTTGTCTTTGGCGAAAAATACGCGCTCTCCGGCGCACAACCTGCAGAAGTCTTCGCTCAGGCGCTCGAAAAAACCATTTCGGAACTCTGATCGTATTATAGACCAGAGCAGCTCAGCCAAGGACGTCTCCGATGAAGATCATTCGCGTTGCGGCAATTGCTCTGGTCTCCCTTGCGGCGTTGGCCTACCTCAGCGCCACGGCCTATATGTATTTCAACCAGCGCAATTTTCAGTACGACCCTGTCGGCACTCTGATCCCGCTTTCGGACACAGCGTTGACCGAGGCACAAACCATTTCCATTGGCGATGCCGACACTCTCGTCAACGGCTGGTATCAGCCACCTGCAGAGGGCAAGCCCCTCATCCTGTTCTACAAGGGCAATACAGGCAGCTTCTCGGAAGAATACGAGCGCTACGAAACTTGGGTTGAGGCTGGCTACGGGTTTTTAGCCTTTGACTATCGCGGCTTCCCGGCCTCGCCAGGCGAGATCAACCAGACCAATATTTTGGCGGACTCTCTGGCCGTCTACGATTGGGCTGCCGCCAAAGGCGACCCGATCATGGTATGGGGGCGCTCCATCGGCACCGGCCCGGCCACTTATGTTTCGAGCTTACGCCAACCCAAAGCCTTGCTCTTAGAGACGCCATTCCTTTCGGCGGTCACCGTCGCCGCAGAATGGTATCCCATCCTGCCTGTCGCCCTAGTCATGCAAGATAAGTATCCCAGCAATGAGTGGATCAGAACTGTTTCCGCTCCGGTGCTTGTGGCACATGGGACCGCAGACAGAACTATCGACGTGAGCAACGGCGAACGCCTTTATGCCCTCGCACCCAATCCGGATGAACTCTGGATCGTCCCCGGCGCTGACCACAGCGACCTCTGGGCCGCAGGGATTTGGGGGCAAGCCGAACCGTTTTTTGAAAGAGCACTTACCAAGTGAGTGAAACCAAACTGGCGGGCATGTCTGCCCGCCGTACCGCCATTATCGGCGGTCTCATGGTGGCGACCGGCCCCTTAAGTCTAGGCCTATATCAACCGGCTCTGCCCACCATTGTCCAAGAGCTGGCCATCAGCGAAAACGCTGGCAAACTCACTCTAACCGTCTACTTCGCCTCTTTCGCCCTCGCGCAGCTCCTCTGTGGGCCCCTCTCCGACCGGTTCGGTCGCCGCAGTATCGGCATGGTGTTCTTCGGCATCTATGTGCTGGGTAGCCTTCTGTGCACCTTCGCGCCCAATATCGAGATGCTGTTCGTGGGACGGTTCGTCCAGGGATTCGGCGTCTCAGCCGGCGTAGCGCTATCGCGTGCCATGGTGCGCGATCAATTCGTCGGTGCCGAAGCCATCCGCATTTTGACGATGGTCAATCTCATTCTCACCGTCACGCCCGCCGTCGCGCCCACTTTAGGCAGCGTTATCCTCGCCTTTGGCCCGTGGCACATTATGTTCGTAATCATGGCGGGCTTCGGCTTGGCGATATTGGCACTGCTGGGTTTTTCGAGCCGCGAAACCCTGCCCCCCGAGCGCCGCATCCCGTTCAGTCCGTCGATTATTTTCAAAAACTACAAGACCTTGCTGACCTCCAAGGATTTCATGGTCCCTGCGCTCTTGCTCGGTCTCACCTTTGGTGGTTTCCACGGGTTCACGGCGCTTTTGCCCTTCGTCCTCATCAACGATCTGGGTCTCACGCCCTTCCAATTCGCTATGGCCATGCTGGTGCAAACCGGGTGCTTTACCATTGGCAATCTGGTTGCCGGAGCCCTCGCCAGCCGCACCACGGCTGATCGGATCGTCACATTTTCCCTCGTGGCATTTGGTCTGTCGGGCCTGAGCTTTATCATTCTCCCCACCCTGATCCCGACCAGCCTGCTCTCGATCATGGTCCCGGTCGGCATCTGGATGGTTGGCCTATCGCTGATCGGCCCTAGCGTCACAACCGCCGCTATGGCTGGTTTCGGCACGATCGCGGGCGCCGCCGCCGCCATGAGCGGATTTCTACAAATGGGCGGAGGCTTCGTCGGCTCGCTCATTGGCAGCACCCTCTTCCCAAACGCCCGTACAGCCATGATGGTCGAGCTCCCCATCATCGCCGTGCTCATCATCGCACTGGCGCTGTACGACAAAAAGCGCCTGAAGGTGGCCACGTAACCACAAACGAAAAGGCCGCCTCCCCTTGGAGACGGCCTTTCAAAATTCTCTTGAGCGGTCAGGCTTTACCGTGGCGTTGGCGTCGGTGCAGCCACCAGACCTTCGCGCTGTAGGCGCTTTCGAGCCAGCTTGCGGGCGCGACGAACAGCTTCGGCCTTACGGCGAACCTTCTTTTCCGAAGGCTTCTCGAAGTAGTTGCGCAGCTTCATTTCACGGAAGACGCCTTCGCGCTGCAGCTTTTTCTTGAGCGCGCGCAGCGCCTGATCAACATTGTTATCGCGAACGACTACTTGCAAAGGTAACCAGCCCCTTCAATGCTTGGCTAATGTGTTGAACATGTGCGCGCCGATCGAAACAACCCACCGCCCGCACCGCCTGAATGGCGGGCTCTATACAACAACGCTCCAAATATGTCCATAGTTTCCGGGCGTTGCGACCCTCAACTTGCTACATACGAGCCAGCATTGTTACAGCACCACCTCCAAACGAAAGTGCACCCCATGTATCGCCCCCTCGTCTTCTTGCCTGGCCTTATCTGCGATCAGCGCTTGTGGCGTGATGTCATCGATGGGCTGAGCGACACTATTGCGCCAATGGTCGCCGACCTTCGTCTGGATGACACCATCAAGGCGATGGCCGCTCGCACACTTTCTGCGGCGCCAGATAAATTCGCCTTGGCGGGCCTCTCCATGGGCGGCTATGTGGCGCTCGAAATTATGCGTCAGGCCCCTGAACGCGTCACCCACCTCGCCCTACTGGACACATCGGCGCGCGCTGATACGCCAGAGCGCCAAGACACGCGCCGCAAGGGCATAGCCATGGTTGGTCAGGGCAAATTCATCGGCGTGTCGCGTGGTCTCTTGGGCAATCTCATCGCGCCCCATCATTTGGGCACGCCCTTGGCAGGCGAGGTTCAAGCCATGTCCGAACGCGTCGGGCAAGATGTCTATATCCGTCAGCAGAACGCCATTCTGAGCCGCATCGACTCCCTGCCGTCCCTGCCCGCTATCGCCGTCCCAACCTTGGTGGGCGTTGGTGCGCTCGACAAAATGGCGCCACTGGACTTGGCCAAGGAAATGGCTTCAGCCATTCCCCACGCCGAATTGTCGGTCTTCCCTGATGCAGGGCACCTGCCGCCTATGGAGAACCCCGCCCCAGTGATTGCGGCGTTTAAGACGCTTCTCGCCCGTTAAACCGAGCTGCGCACGATGCGGTTGATGTGGCCCATCTTGCGACCGGGCCGCGCTTCCGCCTTGCCATAGAGGTGGGGTTGCGTATCGCCATCAAGCCCATTGGGCACCATGTCGACTTCATCGCCGACAAGGTTTTGCATGACGACGTCTGCCATGCGTTGCGGATTGCCCAAAGGCCAGCCTGCAACGGCCCGCACATGCTGCTCAAACTGGTCGGTCAGGCACACGGCCTCGGTCCAATGGCCCGAGTTATGCACCCGCGGCGCGATCTCATTGACGATCAGGCTGGTTTTGCCGTCCGTCTCGACCACGAAAAACTCGACCCCCAGCACGCCCACATATTCAAGCGCGATAACAATCGCCTTGGCGATCATGCCCGCCTGCCGCTCGACGATCATCGGCAACTCGGCCGGGACCGTGGACGTGTAAAGGATGTGGTCACGATGGGCGTTTTCCGCCGGGTCAAAACTTTTGACCGACCCGTCCAGCCCACGAGCAACAACGACCGAGATTTCCTTGCTGAACGGCACAAAACCTTCAAGCACCAGCGGGTGCGGCGAGAGCGCATTAAACGCCGCTTCAAGCTCCGAAGCGTCCCGCAACACACGCTGCCCCTTGCCGTCATATCCGAGACGCGTGGTCTTGAGCACGGCCGGCAGGCCCACCTCAGCCGCCGCCGCCTTCAAATCATCAAGCGAATGAATTGCGCGATAAGGCGCGACCGGAATGTTCTTGGACGCCAAAAAGCCCTTCTCGGCCAGACGATCCTGCGAGATCGCCAGCGCTTTTGCGCCGGGACGCAGCGGCTTCAGCCCCGCGAGAATTACCGCTGTTGCAGCAGGCACATTCTCAAACTCATAGGTGATGACATCGACCTGGCTGGCAAAGGCCTTGAGCGCGGCCGTATCGTCATAGGCCGCCACCGTCTTGAAAGGCGTCACATCAAATGCCGGGCTCTGTGGGTCCGGGCAATAAATGTGGCTTTTCAAACCCAGCTTTGCGGCAGCCAAAGCCAACATGCGTCCAAGCTGCCCCCCGCCCAAAATACCAATAGTGGAGCCAGCGGGCAGCGCGGAATCTTGGGTCACGGACGACTACTCAGTATCAGAGGGAAATTGGGGCACAGACGCCGTTTGGCGGGCGCGATGCGCCTCGAGGCGATCGGAAAGTTCATCATCGTTCAGCGCCAAGACAGCTGCCGCCAACAGCGCCGCATTGATAGCGCCCGGCTCGCCAATGGCGAGTGTTCCAACAGGAACTCCGCCCGGCATCTGCACGATGGAATAAAGGCTATCGACGCCCGAAAGCGCCTTGGAGCGCACGGGCACGCCGAACACAGGCAGTGTCGTCATCGCGGCAATCATGCCCGGCAGATGCGCCGCGCCACCAGCACCGGCGATAATCACCTTAACGCCCTCAGCTTTGGCGTTGGTGGCAAAATCGACCATGCGCTCAGGCGTACGATGCGCCGAAACGATGCGCGCTTCATATTCGACTTCGAGACTTTCGAGGGTTTCTGCGGCCAGCCGCATAGTTGGCCAATCAGATTGGCTGCCCATAACAATGGCGACGGGTGGCTTGAGCATGGCGTGTCCCTCAGAGCGCTCCACAAAGCGCGGCATTAGCCCAGATTTGGCCATAACTCAAGCAGCCAAGGCCTCAAGCGATGATGTCAGGCAAGAGTATATTTTCGAGCTGAGCGATACGGTCTTTGAGCGCCAGTTTGCGCTTTTTGAGCCGCTGGATCAGCATTTGATCGGCCATTTGAGACTGCGTTAAAGTCAGGATCGCAGCGTCCAAATCGGCATGTTCCTGGCGTTTTGTTGCCAGTTCAAGACCGAACTGGGCCTCAATTTCCTTAGTCAGGGGCAGCATTCACGCACCAACTTTGTGGGCATATCAGTTACCTCTGGTTAGCCCATGATCATGGAAAATGCATCACATTTTCGAGGACTGCCGCATGGGTGTCGACAAAGCATGAAAGATTTGTGACGATACCCAAGTCCAACACGCTGAAAGGAGTTCTTTAATGACGACTGAAGGCCACATCGCAGCGCTCGAGCGGCGCCATCAGGAACTGGATAAGCAGATCCATTCTGAAATGCAAAATCGCCTCAAAGACGATTTGATGGTTGCTTCGCTCAAACGCAAAAAACTCGAAGTGAAGGACGAACTTTACCGTCTCCAGGGCGCCACGCGGCAATAAATTCTACGAAAGGCAGAGTTTCTCTGGAGGGTCACGGCACAGCCGGGACCCTTTTTCATTTTAGTAAACAAAAGCAAAATCAATAGGATTAACGCCCTCTTAAGGGCAGACCTTCATCGTCTTCCCAAAGTGGCACACAGCGATTCGTGTGTCCTGCGACGGGAAGGCCAATAGGTTCATGACGCGTGTTCTGGTGGTTGATGACGATCCGGTCCAGTTGCGGCTCACCGCCGAGATTGCAAACCGTGCCGGGTTCAAACCGCTGACCGCCACCGGTGGCGAACAGGCGCTCTCCATCCTGCGCGAAGATCGCAAAATCGGCGCGATGATTCTCGATCTGGTCATGCCAGATCTCGATGGCATGGGCGTTATGGAAGTGATGCGCCGCGAGGGCATGACCACCCCCGTTATTGTCCAGACCGCAAGCGCCTCACTTGAAACCGTTATCTCGGCCATGCGTCAGGGCGCGGCGGACTATTTCGTCAAACCCGTCAGCCCCGAGCGTCTGGTTATTTCGCTGCGCAACGCCATGAAACTGGATGCGCTCGAATCGGCGATCCGCGCCGAGCACGCCCGCAAATCTGGCACCTTCAGCCACAAGGATATGATCGCCGCAGCCCCTGCTATGGCGCGCGTCATTACCCTCTGTGGCAAAGCCGCCAAGAGCGCGATCCCGGTCCTCATTGAAGGCGAAACCGGTACGGGCAAAGAACTTGTCGCCCGCATCATCCAAGGCACGTCCGAACGCGCCGGAAAACCTTTCGTCACCGTCAATTGCGGTGCCATTCCCCCGAACCTGGTCGAGTCGGTCCTGTTTGGTCACAAGAAGGGCGCGTTCACAGGCGCGCATGCTGATCAGAGCGGCAAGTTCGCTGAAGCCAATGGCGGCACGATCTTCCTTGATGAAGTGGGCGAGCTGCCACTCGAAACGCAGGTCAAGCTCTTGCGTGTCCTACAAGAAGGCGAAATAGAGCCCATCGGCGCAACGCGCCCTGAGCGCGTCAATGTTCGCTTCATATCGGCGACCAACCGGCGCCTGTTGAATCTCGCCAAATCGGGCGAATTCCGCGAAGATCTCTATTACCGCCTCAACGTCTTCCCCATTTATACCCCGCCGCTACGCGAGCGAATGGAAGACCTCAACGCACTGGTAAGCCACTTCATTGCCCGTTTCTCAGCTGAAGCTGGCAAGCGCATCTTGGGACTCACCGCTGAAGCGCAAGCTCTTCTTATGGGCTATGATTGGCCTGGCAATGTCCGTCAGCTCGAAAACGCGGTTTATCGCGCCATTGTGCTCACCGACGGCGCCTTCCTCGAACCTGCCGATTTCCCCCAGATCTTGGCCCAGTCTGCCGGGCGCGAAGAAGCATTCCGCAGCGTTGCGCTGGCCCCGGTTCCGCGCAATCCAACCCACATCGACGACGCCCCATCTCGCGTGCGCGTGGATATCCTGAGCACACCCGCTCCCGACAGGTTCCTGAACGACAGCGGGGCCTTGCTGTCCCTAGCAGCCATCGAGCGTGACGCAATCCAGTTTGCCATCGAGCACCACGGCGGTCGCATGTCTCGTGTCGCCAGAGCCTTGGGCATTGGCCGCTCGACCCTTTATCGCAAGCTCCATGAATATGGCTTGGCCGAAGGTTTGGTTACCGACGCTGCTTAACAAAGCCAGCACGAACGTGATGAACAAACTTCGACGTTAACCACGTTGCTTACCGAGGCGTTAAGAGATTAGCGCGATTTTGCGGGAAGTTTTTAACGTCGAGGCCATCATGAGACTTTCGGGCATCGCTCTTCTCGCACTTCTGGCAGGCACAGCTGCCGCCAACGCTGCTGACCTCAATTGGAACAGCAACACCACTTCGCCAATGTTCGCTGCGACGTCCGTTGCCCAATGGACCGGCTTTTACGCAGGCGTGAACGGGGGCTATGCCTTCGGTCAGACCGAAATCGAAGGCGGCGTCGTCGCCGGTAGCGCAACTGGTGGCAAGCACAACAGCGGCGGCTTCAACCTCGGCGCTCAGGCTGGCTACAACATGGACATGGGCGGCTTCGTCCTCGGCGGTGAAGCTGACGTCCAGTTCGGCGGCCCGGTTTACAAAGAAACCCTGAGCACCGGCGACAAGTTCGAACAGCGCACAGAGTTCTTCTCGACCGTTCGCGCGCGTGCCGGTATCCCGGTTGGTCAGGTTATGCCATTTGCGACCCTTGGCGTTGCCTTTGGTCGTGGCGCTGCAGAAATTAAGAGCGGCGCGTCGACCACCACGACAAACGCAAACCACTTCGGCTGGACTGCTGGTGTTGGTCTGGAAGCTCAGGCAACCCAGAACCTCTCCTTCAAGGCTGAGTACCTCTATGTCGATCTGGGCACCCAGTCCTACGGCATCGGCACTTCGACCCGCGATGTGACCCAGCGTTTCTCGGTTGTCCGCGCTGGCGTAAACTACCGCTTCTAATACGATCAGAAGTCGGCCCGTTGCAGGATCGCAACAGGCCGACTTCACACATTCGGGAGTGATTGCTCCCGTTAACCTTTACGGAGTATCGACAAGTTTGCGGCTAGGTTTTGGGGCAGAGTCGGCCGTGCCGCGTGCGTCTTGGAGCCAGGTATGAATAAGGTCGTCGTAAGTTTTGTCGCTCTGCTGGCAGCAGCAAGCATCGTCCAGCCTACACTGGCGCAACCCGCCGCTAATCTGACGACCTCCCGTATCGTCATTGCCCCCGCACAAAGTCCACTCGCCCGCACGATCAAGGAAGGTCTCTCGACCGCCTATGCAAGTGCCCGCGCAGGCACTCCGGCCTATGAAGAGGCCCAGCGCCTCTATTTCCTTTATGGCGAACGCAGCTTTGAGCCGATCTGGCTGAGCCAGGATACCTCGGGCCAGCTGACTTTCTCCCCGGCCGCTGAAAAAATCGTCGCCCTGTTTCGCAATGCCGAAGCCGAAGGTCTGCGCCCGCAGGACTACCTGACCGCCGAGATCGACCTCACCCGCGTTGGTGGTGATGCCGTCGCGATGGCAACGCTTGAAACAGCCTTCACTAGTGCCACCACGCGCTATGCCCACCACCTTCACAACGGCCGCATCAATCCGCAGTCGATCAGCACCAATCTCGACATCAAAACCAAGTCGATTGATGAAGCGGCGCTGCTCGAACGCTTGGCCCGCAGTGCCGACCCCGCTGCCGTTCTGAACGAATTGAGCCCAACCCATCCTGAGTTTCTCTCGCTCAAGGCGGCGCTCGCGAGTTTTAATACAATTGCGACGGATCGCCCGACGCCGATTGCAGGCGGCCCGACCCTTCGCCCCGGCAATACAGACCCGCGCGTTCATGCCATTCGTGAGCGTTTGCAGGTCGCGAGCCTTGGCTCCGACATCTATGACGACATCACTTTCCAGGCGGTCAAATCCTTCCAGGCCTCGCAAGGCCTAGAAGTGGACGGGGTCATTGGACCTGCGACCATTTCCGCTCTCAACGGTGGTGCTGAAATCCGCCGTGAAGACATCATTGCCAATATGGAACGCTGGCGTTGGATGCCGTCCGACCTCGGCGACTTCAACGTCTTCGTCAACATCCCAGAGTTCCGCCTGTCTGTGCAGCGCAACTTCCAGGAAGAATACACCACACGCGTCGTCGTCGGCACATTCAAAAACCAAACGCCGGTTTTCTCCGACAGCATCCGCCATCTCGTGGTCAATCCTTATTGGAATGTTCCGACCTCCATCATTAAAGGCGAGATCGCTCCGGCTGTTTTGAACAACCACGGCTACACCGACGCCAAGAACATGGACCTCATCTACAACGGCGACGTTGTGAGCCCGTGGCAGGTCAACTGGTCCGCCGTGTCCGCGAGTAATTTCCCCTTCCGCGTCCGTCAGCGTCCAGGCCCAGGCAATTCGCTCGGCCAGATCAAGTTCTTGTTCCCCAACAAGCACGACGTTTATCTCCACGATACGCCATCGAAGAACCTCTTCTCGCGCGCCTCGCGTGCTTTCAGCCACGGCTGTGTCCGCGTTGAAGATCCGTTTGCTTTCGCCGATGCGCTAATGGCGAACGAGCCCAACATTTCGCGCACCTCGCTCGAGGCCATGTTTGGCCCCTCCGAACGCTGGGTTAATCCAACCAAGCAGATTCCAGTGCACTTGGCCTATTTCACCGTCCGCGTTGACGGCGCTGGTGCCATGCAAAACTTTTCGGACGTTTACGGTCACCATGCCGCTTTGATTGCTGCCATGGGCTTAGGCGCCACTCCGATCACACCAAATGTCGTGGCAGACACCAGTATTCCGGGTGAAGTGGCACCGTAAACGGAAAATAAACCCTAACAGCGCGTTCACACTTTTGCCTTGGTTGTGCCTGCTTTTGGGGTCTATAACACTCATGTGAACGGGCGATTTTCTCGTTCACATCTGGTTAGCGTTAAGACATTCGTTTGCTTTTTAACGTTAACCTTCCGTCCTGATCTGTAAAGAACCGGGCAGTGTTTCGCGTGACGGTACTGGGTTTGAAAAATTGGAAGCGCCTTGCGCGCCTTTCGTTGGTAGCTGTTCTCAGCCTGCCAGTCTTGCTGTCGGCATTGCCGGCGCAGGCGGCTAACGAGCGCGCCATTTATCTGCATTACACCCACACAAAAGAGACTCAGCGCATCGTCTTCAAGCGCAACGGTCGCTATGTGCAGGATGGTCTCAATCAGCTCAACGTTATGCTGCGCGATTGGCGCCGCAACGAGCCAGCGAAAATGGACCCGCGCCTGTTCGATTTGGTGTGGGAAGTCTATCAGGACGTCGGCGGCACCCAGCCGATCCACGTTGTCTCCGCTTATCGATCTCCGCAAACCAACGCCATGCTGGCCAAGAATTCGTCTGGCGTTGCCGACAATTCCCAGCACATGCGCGGCACCGCTATGGATTTCTACATCCCTGGCGTACCCCTCGCGCGCCTTCGCGCCGCAGCGATGCGCAAGCAGGTGGGCGGCGTCGGCTATTACCCATCCTCGGGTAGCCCTTTCGTTCACCTTGATACCGGTTCGGTGCGCGCTTGGCCGCGCATGACCCGCGCGCAGCTGAATGAGCTCTTCCCCGATGGTCGCACCATGCACCTTCCAAACGATGGCAAACCGCTGTCGCAACAAGGCTATCAGGTCGCCTTGGCGGAATGGAAAAAGTGCCACGCTTATCCATGCAATGGCTCCTCCTCGAGCGGCACCCAGTTTGCCGAAGCGCCAGCCGCGTCTGGTGGCGGTCGCAATCTCATGGACATGCTGTTCGGCGGCAATCAGCAGCAGGCAGCAGCGCCACAGGTGCAAGTCGCCTCCGCGCCAGCCCCTCGCGCAACCCCACAGGCTCAGCCTGCAGCGCCTCTCGCCGTCGCATCCATTGCCCCAGTTATGCCGATGATGCGCCCTGCTGACCTCGGAGGCCCAGCGGTCGCCGTGGCCGCAGCACAGCCAGAAGTGCGGCCAGCAGTGCAGGTCGCAGCCGCGACCCCAACATTGCCATTCTCGACCGTCGGCAGCGCACCGCTAACCGAAGACGAGCTGCGCGGCCCTATCACTGTGGCCGTTGCCTTGCCGACAGCGCTCCCGTCTGACCTCCGTGCAGGCAATGCTGAGAACGCGGTAATGGCACTGGCAGCTCTCGCGCCGCCAGCAATGCCGACCCCACGTGTGCATATGAGCGAGGAAGCGCCAGCGCTGCTTTCGGCCTATGCTCCGGCTATGCCGCAAACCGAAGGTGCGTCCGCGGCTCAACCTCTGGTCGCCTCCGCGCCAGCGGCTCTGCCAACAGCGCTTCCCCCTCTGGGCCGCCCTGTTGTTGCCTCGACCGGCGCTGTGCAGACAGCAGCGCTCTCGCCAGAAGTCCCGGCTTACGGTGGTCTCTTTGACAAGCCGTTCACGACCTCTGCTGTGCCAGACACAGTTTTGGCAAAGGCGCTCGAAGCACATGTTGCAGGCCTGGTTCCGACCAATTCTCGTGATTTCGTCGCACCCGATCTGGAGCACGCGGTCGACATTCTGACCGTTCCCAAAGCGCTGACCTCAGACCACTTTGCCGTGATCTATGATTACGATGAGGCTGGTCTCGACCCTGCTCCGCAGATGGGCAGCCGCAGCTTGGGCCTTCAGAAATCAGACGAAGGTCTGCCAAGCAACCGCTTCTCTTTGGCACGAAACTAATCTTGCCTCCCACCGTTCAACACGGTGGGAGTTGCTATCTGCGGTGCGTGCCGGCTGCGCTTATCCTGCGCTAAGCTTTCCAGACAACTCATGCCGCATTGCCATTGCTTCTGACGCCGCCTAGAACAGGCGGCGATTTTCTTCCTTTCGACGGGGACCAGCTTGGCCGAAAAGCCCGATACACCGCTGCTCGACAAAGTGACGACACCAGCGGAACTGCGTGCGCTGCCGCGCGAGCAATTGCGCCAGCTGGCCGATGAGCTGCGTCTGGAAATGATCGACGCCGTTTCGGTGACTGGTGGCCACTTGGGCGCTGGCCTTGGCGTGGTCGAGCTGACCGTCGCCCTGCACGCCGTTTTCCAAACCCCGCATGATCGCATCATCTGGGACGTTGGGCACCAGGCTTACCCGCACAAAATCCTCACTGGCCGCCGCGACCGCATCCGCACGCTGCGCCAAAAGGATGGTCTGTCCGGCTTCACCCGCCGCGCCGAAAGCGAGTACGACCCCTTTGGCGCTGGCCACTCCTCAACCTCCATTTCCGCCGGTCTCGGCATGGCGGTTGCCTCAGAGCTGCAGTCCACGCCGCGCAACGTCATCGCTGTCATTGGTGACGGTTCGATGTCCGCAGGCATGGCCTATGAAGCCATGAACAATGCTGGCGCCATGGATGCGCGCCTCATCGTCATTCTCAACGACAATGACATGTCGATTGCCCCGCCAACCGGGGCTTTGCGCAGCCATCTGGCGCGCCTCGTCTCTGGCCCCGCTTACCGTAACACGCGGGAAGCCGCCAAAGCTGTCGTCTCAAAACTCCCAGAGTTTTTCCACGAGCCCGTACGCAAGACCGAAGAGTTCGCTCGGTCTTTCTTCACCGGCGGCACGCTGTTTGAAGAGCTGGGCTTTTATTACATCGGCCCAATCGACGGCCATAACCTTGATGACCTCATTGTCATTCTGGAAAATGCCCGCGATTTCCCCAAGGGTCCCATCCTGATCCATGCGGTGACGAAAAAGGGCAAGGGCTACGCTCCGGCTGAGAACGCCGCCGACAAATATCACGGCGTCAATAAGTTCAACGTCGTCACCGGCGCGCAGGCCAAGGCCGCGTCCAACGCGCCGTCCTACACCTCGGTCTTTGCCTCTTCACTCATCCAGGAAGCGGAAGCCGATAGTCGCGTTGTCGCTGTCACCGCCGCTATGCCCTCGGGCACCGGGCTCGACAAATTCGCCGAGCTCTTCCCGAGCCGCATTTTCGACGTCGGCATTGCCGAGCAGCACGCCGTGACCTTTGCCGCGGGCATGGCAAGCGAAGGGCTAAAACCCTTCTGCGCCATCTACTCGACCTTCCTGCAGCGCGCCTACGATCAGGTCGTGCACGACGTCGCCATTCAACATCTGCCCGTTCGCTTCGCTATCGACCGCGCTGGCTATGTTGGCGCTGATGGTCCGACCCACGCGGGCAATTACGATAACGCCTATCTCGGCGCGATCCCCGGTATCATCCAAATGGCCGCTGCCGACGAGGCTGAGCTCCGCCATATGGTTGCGACCGCCGCAGCCTATGACAATGGCCCGATCAGCTTCCGCTATCCGCGTGGCGACGGCATGGGCGTCGACATGCCCGCGCGTGGCGAAATTCTGCAGATCGGCAAGGGCCGCATCGTGCGTCAGGGCGCAACGATTGCGCTGCTGTCCTACGGCACGCGTCTCGGTGAAGTACTGGCAGCCGCAGATAAATTGGCGGCCCTCGGCCTCAACCCCACTGTCGCCGACGCGCGCTTCCTCAAGCCGCTCGATGAGGAACTCATCGCCAAGCTGGCGCAGACCCACGATGTCCTCATCACCACAGAAGAAGGTGGTCAGGGCGGCTTCGGCGCTCACGTGGCGACCTTCCTCGCCTCCAACGGCCTCTTGGACGGCAAGCTCCGCTTCCGCCCGCTGATGATCCCAGATGAGTTCCTCGAGCACTCGACACAGGCTGACATGTATGCCCAGTCCGGTCTCGACCGTGCAGGCATCGTCAAAACCGCTCTGACCACGCTCGGTTACGACCAAGCGGCCATGACAGCAGCACTCGCTCAGGTCTAATCCTAGCGCGCATAATGGGTCGGCACGCCGCTGGCGTGCTTGACCGTCTCCATCGAGATGTAGGCAGACATGTCATACATCTCGATGCGCCCGACCAGCTGCTTATAGATCACGTCGTAATGCTCGACATTGGGCAGCACCAATTTCATGATGTAATCGAAATTCCCCGTCAGCCGGTGCACCTCGACGATCTCAGGGATCGTATCCACCGCCGCGTGAAATTTCTCGAGCCAGTCCGCAGCATGGCTCCCCGTACGCACAATCACAAAAATCGTCGACGGTAGCCCGATCTTGCCCCGATCGAGCTCCGCCCTGTTGTGCCGGATAATGCCGTCTTCTTTCAGCTTGGCGATACGGCGTGAACAGGCGCTGGGGGAGAGAGACACCGCCTCGGCGATCTCATTGAGCGGCGTATCCGCATTGGCTTGCAGCAGGCTTAGAATCTGCCGATCACGCTCATCAAGCATCGTAACACTCCATTAATTCGTCGCTAGTTTGCATAAAACACCAATATTACGCAATCCACTTGCAATATCACCACCAAAGCGACCCAAAAACTCAATTTTGAGGCGACCACTTGCAGGCACACTAGTCTTCAAGAATTTCGGAGTTGTGTGATGAAAACCATTGGCTTGATCGGCGGTATGAGCTGGGAATCCACCGCTGTGTACTACCGCCGTATCAACGAGGAGATCCGCCGTATGCGTGGCGGGTTGGCCTCAGCAGAGATCGCGATGCGCTCGCTCGATTTCACCACAGTCGTTGCCCTCCAAAAGGCCGACCGTTGGGAAGATGCTGGCAATCTCTTGGGCCACGCCGCCGCAAGCCTCAACCGCGCTGGCGCAGCCTGTGTGCTCATCTGCACCAATACCATGCACTTGGTCTCCAAGCCTGTCGCTGACATGGCTGGCGTTCCGCTGATCTGCATCATCGAAGAAACCGCCAAGGCGCTGAAGGCCGACGGCCGCAAGCGCCCACTCCTCTTGGCAACGCGCTACACCATGGAACACGGCTTTTATGCCGAACGCATGGCCAAGCTCGGCATCGAGATTGTCACCCCCGACGCAGAAGACCGTCAGATCGTCCACGACGTCATCTTCGACGAGCTGTGCCAGGGCAAAATCCTCGACACCAGCCGCGAAAAATACCTCGGTATCATTGAAAAGATGAAGTCCCGCGGCATCGACAGCGTCATTCTGGGCTGCACTGAAATCTCGATGTTGGTCGATCCAGACAAGCTCGGCATTGCCGGCTACGATTCCACCATCATTCACGCCGATGCGGCCGTCCGCTTCGCGCTCGCCAACGACCTCGAGATCGCGGCCTAAATCATGTGTCGGTTCCTCGCCTATACCGGAGAGCCGATTTATCTCGACACCCTGCTCATCGAGCCGGAAGCGTCACTCGTCAGTCAGTCGCTTTCGGCGCGTGAAGCCAAAACCGTCGTTAATGGCGACGGATGTGGCATTGGATGGTATGGCGCCCGGCCCGAGCCGGGTGTTTACCGCGGCACCCTCCCTGCTTGGTCCGATGCCAACCTAGCCTCGCTCTGCCGGTCGGTGGAGGCGAAGCTTTTTCTTGCCCATGTGCGTTCGGCCACATCGGGGGAAGTGTCCTTCTCCAATTGCCATCCCTTCTCGGCGGGCAAACATCTCTTCATGCACAATGGCCAGATCGGCGGCTATCCAGCCATTCGCCGCTCGGTCGAAGCCCTCATTCCTGATCCGATCTATGGTCGCCGTCGCGGCAATTCTGACAGCGAGGCGATTTTCCTCTCGGCGCTCGGACAAGGGCTGGATACAGACCCTGCCCGCGCCATCGCCAGAACGCTGGAAGCCTGTCACCGCCTTCAGATCAATGAGGGGATCACCGAAGCGCTGCGTTTCACCGCCATTTTGAGCGACGGCGAAAATCTCCATGCCTTCCGCTGCGCCAGTGACGATAGGCCCCCCAGCCTTTACTGGCGCCACATGTCCGGCGGCATAGCCGTGGCGTCCGAGCCTTTCGTCAGCAATGAGAATGAGTGGCACGCCGTCCCTGCCAATTGTCATATGACCATCGGCAAGGACATCGCTTTCGAAGACTTTATGATTGCCTGGTGATGTGACTGTGCGGGTTAGAAACCGCCCACCATCGCCCGCGCAGGGTGTTTCAGGCTTTCAACCATAAACACGTCGACAATGGCATCGAGGCCTTTGGCTCTTGCTTCAGTCTGCTCCAAAGCGACATTGGTCTGCTCGACCAGCGCGGCATTGTGCTGGGTCATCTGATCAATCTGCTGCACTGCGCGGTTCACTTCACCCAGCGTGCCCAAAAGCTCCCGCGTCGCCACAGCAATTGCGGTCGTGTCATGCGATGACTTGCGCACGCCATCGGCGATCGTGCCAAGCTGCTCTGCAGCAGAGCCGACGACGCCAGTCCCATGGTCGACGATGCTCATGCACTGCTCCACAAGGCCCCCCACTTTTTTGGAGGCTTCCGCCGCCGATTGCGCCAATCGCCGGACTTCCTGAGCAACCACAGCAAAGCCATTGCCTGCGTCCCCCGCACGCGCCGCCTCTACCGAAGCATTGAGCGCCAGCAAATTGGTCTGGAAGGCGATTGTGTCGATGAGATCAATAATGGAGCCGATCTGCCGGGACGCTGTGCCAATGTCCACCATGGCGTCGGTCGCTTGGCTCATCACAGCTTCTGCTTTGGCGACATCATTGAGCACGCCAATCGTCCCGCTCTCGGCCCGATCCGCCTGCTGCGCGCATTGGTCCAACCGCTCGAAGGCCCCGCCGATTGTTGTGGCAATCTCTTCGACAGCTGCACTTTGCTGGGTGGTTCGTGCCGACAGGTCACTCGTGCCGCTCACCAGTTCGGCAGTGGTTGATTTCAGCTGGCTCGAATTTTCGCGTAGCTCATCGACAATACTGGTCAGGTTCACAGCCACATGGTCGATGTTGTCCCGCAACTGCGCGAAAGCACCCTCCGCTGCATAATTCGGCCTTTGGCTCAAATCCGCCCGCGCGAGCGCTTCCAAGGCCGCGCCATTTGAGGCCAATTGGGTGCCAATCACCGCCATAAGCCCGTTCACGCGCTCAGCCAGGCGGTTCAGATCATCATTGGCGTAGTTCGCCTCGATCCGTTTATCGAACACCCCATTGGTGGCACTTGCCACCACATCGCCGAGTGCACCATTAAGCCGCGCCGTCTCGGCGCTGATCTGATCGAAATAGGTGCTGACGGAAATTTCCATGTCGAGGACAATGGCTTTCGCAAAAGCCCCAATGGCGCCCCTCGTGGCGCCCTTTTGTGCCAGCCTAGTCCCACGCTTATGCCAAAAATTTGGCTCGTCTTCCTCGAGCAATCCAATCAGCAAATGCTCCAGAATGAGGGCGTATCCGCCCATATACCACCTTGGCTCCAAACCAATTTTGGCATGGATATCCCCGATGACCTTACCTCTGGCAAAATAAGCTTCGTCAAACTGCCCGCGCGCCAGGCTTTGCCAATGCGTAGTTTGGCGCGCCTGTGCGCGCTCTACACTCGCTTTGGAGGAGAAAAGTTTAGCCACCTCGGGTTCATTATCGAGCCTTGCGTAGAACACAGCGAGCGCACTGGCGATCAATGCCTCCACCTTGTCCGAGATCGGCGCCAATTGTGCGGCCTCATCGCGGGCTAAACCAATAAATTGCAGACGAGCGTCCTGCGCGCTTATTTCCATACAGTACCTCCCCGACGACAACATGCGTGTGGCCCCTCCCACACAGCGCAAGACAAAGATCTTTATATTTCAATGAATTAAGCTATGCGCACGTATTCGCCACAAACCAAGTCGTGCCAGTACGCTATACGATCAAAGTAAACAGCGGATTATGCTAAACTACTGTCATTACCCATTATTCTGACAGACCATCACCTTTGAAATGAAGGTTTAGCGGATTGTTCATGACCTCGGGCAGACACTCGGGACATTGTCCCGGCGAGGAACGTAATGACCATTTCCGCCTTATCAACCGCCACCCACGGCATGGCGCGTGCGACCAGCCAACTTCAGCACAGTGCCAATCAGATTGCGCGCAGTGGCATTCCCGGCGCCGAAGTCGACATCGGCAATGAACTCATGAGCGCCATGACCGCAGAAATCGACTTCAAGGCCAATGTCAAAGTCGCTAACGCCGCGCAAAACATGACAAAATCGCTAATCGACATCTTGGCCTAGGCGCATAAAAAAACTCCCGCACCAGGGCGGGAGTTTTGTTTAACGGCAGGACAACTCTTAGTCGTCGGATGGAGCGTCCACCATGCCCAGCGCGCTCATGTAGAGCTCGAGAATCGCTTCCTGCTCCATGCGCTCATTGTGATCCTGCTTACGGATCGTCACGATCTTGCGCAGGATCTTGGTGTCAAAGCCATTGCCCTTGGCTTCGGCATAAATTTCCTTGATATCAGCGGCAATTGCCGCCTTTTCTTCTTCCATACGCTCGATACGTTCGATGAACGCACGCAGCTGGTCCTGTGCGACGCTGTCTTCGACGGCCATGATAACCTCTTGTAGATCGCTGCCGAAACTGGCGGCTTGGCGCCTGTTTTGACTCGGAGAAATGAATAAATAGTCTTGTTCCCCATCAACCCCAAGGGCGGTTTGGGTTCAACCCCTTTGTGCGCGGATTCACACAGCGCGCCACCGCTTGTGATAACAACTCCATGTTTCCGTCATATCGAGGCGTTATCAGTTGACCTCACCTTCCGCTTAGGGTCAAAACGGTAGTACATTTTTCAATGAATTCGGGATCGCACGTGCGCCGCATCCGCCTCGGATCTGCAATTTTGCTTGCGAGTTTTGGTGGCTTTTTTGCCCTGGCTGTGCCCGCCAAGGCAGACCTCCGCATTTGTAACGAAACTGGAAACCTCATATCAGTCTCGCTCGGCTATCGTGCAGAGCGTGGCTGGATGAGTGAAGGCTGGTGGCAGGCCCCTCCTGGCGACTGTCGCGTTCTCTACCAAGGCGACCTGCAACAACGCTTTTTCTATCTCTACGCTGTTGATGATGTCGGCGGCGGATCGTGGGATGGCGAAGTCTTCATGTGTACCAGAGACGAGACCTTCACGATATTCGGGGTTGAGGATTGCCTCGCCCGCGGGTATGAGCGCACCGGGTTCTTTGAAATTGACACGCAGAACCGTACCGACTGGACGCTACAATTGACCGAAAGCGATGGTCTTCCAAGCGTTGTCGGCCCGGACTTGGGCGAAGATCTTGAAGAGCCAGCTTTTCTGGTAGACCCCGACGCACCTCTAACTTCAGAAGACACGGACACGCAATGAGACGGATCAGACGCGCGAAGATCCTCGCAACCCTCGGGCCAGCAAGTCACGAGGAGACTATGATCGAGGAGCTGGCCAAGGCCGGTGCCGACGTCTTCCGGATCAATATGAGCCATGCGAGCCACGAGGTTCTGCATCAGACCGTCAAGCGGATCCGCAATGTCGAAGCGCGTCTCAAGCACCCAATCGGCATTCTCGCCGATTTGCAGGGCCCCAAGCTGCGCGTCTGGAAGTTCGCACAGGGCTCTATCAATCTCGTCGCAGGCCAAAAGTTCACGCTCGATAGTCAAAATGACGATCAGGGCAACGAACAGCGCGTTTACCTGCCGCATCCAGAAATCATCGAAAGCGTCTCGGTCGGCGACCGTCTCCTGCTAGACGATGGCAAGCTGCAGCTCAAGGCTACTAAAGTCGGAGGCGGCGCCATTGAGACTGAAGTCGTCTATGGCGGCAAGCTCTCGGACAAGAAGGGCGTATCCCTTCCAGACACCCTGCTCCCCACCGGTGCATTGACCGAAAAAGATCACGCTGACCTTCTCGAAGCCCTCAAGGCTGAAGTCGATTGGATCGCGCTCTCCTTCGTTCAGCGCCCAGAAGATATTATCGACGTCCGCAAGATCGTTCAGGGTCGTGCTGGCGTTATGGCCAAGATCGAAAAGCCACAGGCCATCGAGCGCCTTGAGGACATCGTCAAGCTGTCCGACGCCATCATGGTTGCCCGTGGCGACCTCGGCGTTGAACTGCCGCTGGAAACCGTTCCGGGCCTGCAGAAGCGTATGATCCGCATGTGCCGTCGCTACGGCAAGCCAGTCGTCGTCGCTACCCAGATGCTGGAATCGATGATCACCGCACCGGTCCCGACCCGCGCAGAAGTTTCGGACGTCTCTATCGCGGTCTTCGAAGGCGCTGACGCTGTCATGCTCTCGGCAGAATCCGCATCGGGCCAGTACCCGGTCGAAGCTGTGGCGACCATGAACAAGGTGGCCATCGCCGTTGAAAGCGATGCAAACTACCGTGGCATTATCCGCGCCGCACAGACCGAGCCAGAAGCCACTGCAGCCGATGCGATTTCCGCTGCAACCCGTCAGGTTGCTGAAACGCTCGATCTGGCCGCGATTCTCACCTACACCGCATCCGGCTCGACCGCGATCCGCGCAGCCCGTGAGCGCCCCTCCAAACCAATCATTGCACTGTCGCCAAACCTTCGCACCAATCGCCGCCTGTCGGTGGTCTGGGGCATCCATTGCGTTCAAACTGAAGACGCAGTGAACCTTGAAGACATGGTCGATCGCGCTTGCGTCATCGCTTACCAGGAAGGCTTTGCCCGCCCAGGCGACCGCATTGCCATCACCGCTGGTGTGCCACTGGGCACTCCTGGCGCCACCAATATGCTGCGCATCGCCTTTGTCCGTCAGGATGGCGCTGGCTCCAGCTAAACGCTGCAAGCCTAGTATGAATATGAAAAGCCCGCCTTTCGGCGGGCTTTTCTTTGGGCCTCAGGAAGGAGCCCGTATTAGAAGTGGTAGTTGATCCCAAGCTTACCGACATGCGCCTTGGCGTGAATGTCATAGGGGTCGTTACCCAGCGCGCCGACCGACGCGGTCTTCTTACCGTAATCGACATAATTATATTCGGCCTTGAGCGAAATCGCTTCGGTCACCTTGACCTCGGCGCCAACGCCTGCCGTCCAGCCGACAAATCCGGCAGAATAAATACCATCGGTACCGGTGAGTGCTGGCGTTGTCTTACCCACGCCCTCAGCAACGGCAAGACCAGCTGTACCAAACAGCAACACCGAGTCTAAGGCGATGCCGGCACGAGCCCGCAGCGTCCCGGACCAGCGAATATCTGCCGAGCAATCGGAAGTCGTCAGGATTACGCATGCAGTTGTGCCGGTGGCACCGGACCAGCCTAGATCAGCTTCAGCACCAAAAACCAGCTGCTCATATTGGTAGTTAGCGCCAACAGTGACGCCGAGCCCTGCGCCGCGCATTGTCACGTCTGTCACAACACCGCTACTCGTATTTGTCGTACTGGTTATGCCGCCCGTGTAGGCGCCGTACACACCAGCATAAAACCCTGTCCAGTCATGTGCCGGACCAGCATAGGCAATCGCAGAATTGCCAAAATCTGGCAGATACAAGTCGGCAGCAACAACCGGTGTTACTGAAAAAACTAAAACAATTGACCCTAAAATCTTACGCATAGCCCCTCCGAAATTACCGAGGAGCATGAACATTTATAGTTAATATGCAGTTACGCACAAATATTCAGCCTCAGCCCACGCGACCGCATCCTGAGATGCGCTAAAACTCACGCTCTGAAGGCGAAAACATTGCTCACTTGATCGGTGGAATAGTAGTCCGCTTCAATCGCATCCTTAAGGCGCGTCAGATCGCGGGTAATACAGGCGATAGTGTCGTGAAAAGAATCAACCGACATGTCGGAGCGCTGAACGAAGGTGAACCGCACCTCCGTCTTTTCGCCATAGCGCATAGCGCGCATTGGCATAAACAACGGTATCTCTCCGGGCCGGAACACCGCATGGTCATAAATGCCGTTTCCGAGGCCGGGAACGAAGCGGATATGCCTCACCCCGCCGAAGGTCACTTCGGCCAGCCAGTCCCCACCCTCTTGCTTTCTATACGTCCCGGGAACCACGGCGGCCCATTTGCCGAAGTTCTTTGGGTCAGACATGAACGTATCAACCTGGCGATACGGCCTGTCCACAGTCACCGTAAGCGTGTGCGATAGCGGCATCAGGTCCCCCAACCTTCACCAGCCCAATAAAAAACAAGGCCCGCATGTTTATGCGGGCCTTGTCAAGCAATTCTTGCTGGGAAGCGTATTAGCCCTGACGGGCCTTGAAGCGCTTGTCCACCTTGTTAATGATGTAAACCCGGCCGCGACGGCGGACGAGTTTATTCGCGCGATGGCGCGTCATCAACGCCTTGAGCGAGTTGCGGATCTTCATCTTGGTATCCTCGGTCAAACAAAAGAGGCGCCTAGGCGCCCGGAAACTTGCCCCTTCATAGGGAATACGTCGGAGCCTGTCAACGCGGCAGACGCGCAGAAATCCTAAACTCTAGACTCTTGCCTATTCTGGCCCTGTCCTGTGGAAATCCCGAGCAATTACAGGCCATCAGGCGTGGATTTCGCGCCATTTTGCGCAATCTGGACCCTGTGCGCGGCGTCAACAAGACATCAATTACAAAGGAGCGGGGGCGAGTCTGAGACTCACCCCCGCTCCTTTTAAGCCTGCCGGACGCTTTACGCTGCCGACTGCGCAGCCTTGCGGAGACGACGCCGCTCTTCACGCCGCTCCATCTCTACAACCGGATCGGGAACCGGCACGGCCGCGATCAGCTTCTTGGTGTAGGCATGCTGTGGATCTTCCACCACCTGCGCCACGTCGCCAATTTCCACCACTTCCCCGAGATAGAGCACCATCACGCGCTGCGCTATGTGCCGAACCACGGCGATGTCGTGGGAGATGAAGAGCATGGAGATGCCCAGCTCTTTCTGGAGGTCCATGAGAAGGTTGATCACCTGCGCCCGGATCGACACGTCGAGCGCTGATACCGCCTCGTCACACACCACCAGCTTGGGGTTGGTGATCAAGGCGCGCGCAATGCCGATACGCTGACATTGCCCGCCCGAGAACTCGTGCGGGTATTTGTTGATCATCGAGCCCTGCAGCCCAACCTTCTCCATCATATGGATCACGCGTGCTGTGCGCTCGGCCTTGGTCACACGCGGCTCATGGGTCTGCAGCGGCTCGGCGATGATCGCCCCTGCCGTCATGCGCGGGTTCAGCGACGCCAGTGGGTCCTGAAACACCATCTGAATGTCCTTGCGCAGAGCCAGAAGCTCGTTGCTGGTCATGGTCTGGATGTCTTTACCCAAATAGTGCGATGTGCCCCCGGTTGCCTGCACCAGCCGCGACACGGCTCGCGCGAGCGTCGACTTTCCAGAACCCGACTCGCCGACAATGCCCAGTGTCTCGCCCGCATAGAGGTCGAACGAGACATTCTTGACCGCATGCAGGACGCGTTTCTTGCCGAAGAGCGTGCTTGGCGGAAGACTAAAGTCCACGCTGATATCGCGGACTTTCAGAATTGGTTCGCGGTCACTCATGCTTGGCGCGCCCCTGTCATGAAGTCATAGGAGACGGTGGAAAGACGCTCGACTCGCTTGTCCAAGCGCGGCAATGCCGCCAACAGGCCCTTGGTATAGGGATGCTCGGGACTGGCAAAAATATCGGCGGTCTTGCGATATTCCATCACCTTACCCCCAAACATCACCAGCGTGTCCTCACACGTGCCAGCGACAATCCCAAGATCATGGGTAATCAGGATGATCGAAGTCCCGAAATCCTCTTGCAGATCCACGAGAAGATCGATGATCTCGGCCTGAACTGTCACGTCGAGCGCGGTCGTTGGCTCGTCAGCGATGAGCAATTCCGGGCTACACAGCAGCGACATTGCGATCATCACGCGCTGACGCATGCCGCCCGAGAACTCATGCGGATACAGATGAATGCGATTCTTCGCATCGGTAATCCGCACCGCCTCAAGCAGACGCACGCTTTCCGCGAGCGCCGCACTATAGCTCATTCCCTTGTGGAGCTGCAGAACCTCGGTCATCTGCCGCGAGATGCGCAGATAAGGGTTCAGCGACGTCATCGGGTCCTGGAAGATGATACCAATACGCTTGGCGCGATATTCGTTGAGCTGCTTGCGGGGGAGATTGAGAATCTCCTTGCCATCAAACTTCACCGAACCAGAGGCATGACCATTTTTGGGCAATAGACCCATTATGGCGAAAGCGCCCTGCGTTTTACCAGATCCCGACTCGCCAACGATGGCCAGTGTTTTGCCCTTCTCGAGCGTATAGGACAGGTCCCGCACGCCCTCGATGATGCCATCGGGGGTTTCGAACTCGACCTTGAGGTTTTTGACTTCTAGTAGTGCCATGGTCAGCCTCCTATCGGTCCTTGGGGTCGAGCGCGTCACGCAGACCGTCGCCGATATAGGTGAGACAGAACAGCAGCGTGATCAGCACAGCGGCTGGCGCAAGCATCAACCACGGCATCACTTCGGCAACTGGCGCACCAGCCGAGATCAGCGTACCGAGCGAGGTTTGCGGTTCCTGCACACCCAGACCGAGATAGGAGAGGAAGCTCTCCGCGATAATGATTTCTGGAATGGTCAGCGTCGCATAGATCACCACCGGACCGGTCAGGTTCGGTACGATGTGACGCATGATGATGGTGAAAGGCTTGACCCCACCAGCGCGCGCGGCCTCGACAAACTCTTTCTCCTTAATGGAGAGCGTTTGCCCACGCACAATACGCGCCATGGTGAGCCATTCGATCGCACCAATGCCGATAAACAGCAGCACCGGGTTACGACCGAACATCACCACCAAAATGATGACGAAGAGGATGTAAGGCAGCGCATACATAATATCGACAAAGCGCATCATGATGGCGTCAACGCGCCCACCATAATAGCCGGCGACGGCTCCGTAGACGACACCGATGGTTACCGAAACCAGCGTCGCAACAAAGGCCACGACCAAGCTCATCTGCGTGCCTTGCAGCACACGAGCGAGCATGTCGCGCCCGTTCTGGTCTGTGCCGAGATAGTGGCCAGCGTCAAAATCAGGCGGCTTGCGAATATTGCTCCAGTCGACCTGGGAATAGCCCCATGGCACGAGATACGGCCCGATGAAGGCGACGAGGATAATTGTTACGAGAATGAAGATGGAGATCACCGCCATCTTATTCTTTTTCAAGCGATTGAACGCGTCCTGCCCCAGCGAGCGACCCTTTGGCGCTTCGGTGGCCAGCTTTTCAGCATAGGCGGTGAGAACGTGGTCTTTACCGGTAAAACCAGCCATCAGCGGTACCTCACCCTTGGGTCAAGCCAAGCGTAGACGAGGTCCACGAGCAGATTGAGCGCGAGAATAATGAACATGTAGAGGATGGTGGTCCCCAGAACGACGCCATAGTCGCGGTTAAGCGCGGCTGTGACGAAATATTTGCCGATACCCGGCAGGCCGAACACCTGCTCAACGGCGAGAGAGCCAGTGAGGAGATATGAAAGGCCAGGTCCAAGATAGGACACGACGGGCAGCAGTGCCGGCTTGATCGCATGGCGCATCAGCACCAGACGTTCGCCAAGACCTTTCGCACGCGCCGTGCGGACATAATTTGTACCGAGCGTTTCGATCATCGAGCCGCGCATCAGGCGCGAGATACGCCCAGCGTGCGGCCAAGCCAAAACGGTGACAGGCAGAACCAAGTGGGCCCAAGAGCCGCTGACCCAACCGCCCGCAGGCACCCATTTCAGATAAACGCCGAACCAGAGCTGGAGCAGGGCCGCCATCAGGAAGTTCGGAATCAGCACGCCGATCATGACGCCCAGCACCAACACATAGTCGGGCCACTTGTTCTGATAAGCGGCAGCGACCATGCCCGCGATCATGCCGACAATCGTCGCGATCACAAAGGCCGACAAAGCCATGGTGAGGGTGAAGGGAAAGCCGATCGAGATGAGTTCGCTAACGTTGAACCCGTCGATCACCATCGATGGGCCAAGGTCGCCCTGCAGCAAACGCCACACGTAGAGGAAATACTGAACGATCAACGGCTGATCGAGATTGTAGTGCGCTCTGAGATTGGCGAGCACTGTTGGCGGGAGCGCGCGCTCACCGTCGAACGGACCACCGGGAGCTAGGCGGAGAATGAAGAAGCAGGCGGTCACAGCGATCAAAGCGATAGGGATCGCCGACAAGACACGCCGAAAGGCATATGCCAGCATTTATAGCGAACTCCTTGGCCGAAGAGGCGAAGCACCTCTCCCGGACAAAAGCGCCGTGGGGGCCTTTTGGCCCCCACGGTCTCAAAAAACTTAACTTCGGTTACTAGGACTTAGACAGCCAGCGGGTACGGAAGATGTTCTTCGGATTTGCTTCAAAGCCCGAAATCTTTGGCGAGACGACGTCCTTAGACACGTACCAGTAGATCGGGATTGCAGCGAACTCATCCATGGCGATCTTTTCAGCTGCAGCGAGCAGTTCGCCACGCTTTACCAGATCAAGTTCGGTCGAAGCCTGGACCATCAGCGCATTGAACTCGTCGTTCGAATAGCGACCGTAGTTATTGCCCCAGTTGATCGTACCGGCCTGATCAACGCCGTCCTTGAGAAGGTCGAGCGTGTTGGATGGATCGTTGTAGTCGAGCAGCCAGCCAGCGCGGCCAACCTGGAAATCGCCTGCGCGCAGAGCGTCGTAGTGCACTGCGGTTTCAGCGTTGAACAGCTCGATCTTAACACCCAGCGGTTCCCACATGGCAGCAAGTGCCACAGCGATACGCTGGTGGTTGTCGTTGGTGTTGTAACGCAGCTGCAGGGTCAGAGGCTTGTCTGGGCCGTAACCGGCTTCAGTCATCAGTGCCTTGGCCTTTTCGACGCGCTCTTCATATGGCGTGTCAGCCCAAGCTGGATGGTAAGCATTTTCAACATAGTTGGAAGTGCCCGGTGGGACCCAACCATAGGCTGGCAGCTCGCCCGTACCCAGAATATCTGGCCCGATCACGTCGCGAACGACGGTGGTCGAGAGCGCTTCACGGATGCGAACGTCGGAAAGAACTTCGCCTTCTTCCTGGTTCAGCACGTAGTAATAGATGCCCAGGAATGGCGTGACGTGTGCCTGGCCAGGCATGTTGTCCTGCAGCCACTGATACTGGTCAGATGGGAAGTCGGTCAGAATGTCGAATTCGCCAGCGCGGTAGCGGTTGAGCGCTGCAGCCTGATCTTCCAGAACGTGGTAGAAGACTTCGTCGATCTTCACGTTGGAAGCGTCGTAATAGTCAGCGTTCTTTTCAGAGCGAACATACGAACCTGGCAGCCATTCCTTGATCAGGTATGGGCCGTTGCCGATGATGTTTTCGACCTTAGTCCAATCGTCGCCAACCTTCTCAACCAAGTGCTTTGGCACTGGGTAAGCGGTGTAGTGCGTCAGCGCTTCAAGGAAGAATGGGGTCGAAGCTTCCAGCGTGATTTCGAGCGTCTTGTCGTCGATTGCCTTGACGCCAAGTTCGTTCAAATCGGCGATTGTGCCCGAGTTGATCTTTTCAGCGTTCTTGATCGGGAACTGCAGATACGCGTAGTCGGCAGCAGTCTTTGGATCAAACAAGCGCTGGAATGCGAACACGAAGTCGCCAGCGGTCACTGGGGTACCGTCCGACCAAGCAATACCGTCACGCAGGTGGAAGGTATAGACCGTGCCGTCTTCCGAAATATCCCAGGACTCGGCCTGGCCCGGAATAGCTTCAGCGCTTGGGCTTTCGGTGAGCAGACCTTCGATGTAGTCGCCGATAACGCGGTTTTCCCAGTCGCCCGACGCCTTATGCGGGTCCAGAGTTCCCGGATCACCACCGTTGTGCAACTGCAGTGTCACAGCAGAAGCTGCCGTGCTCATCAACAACGCCATAACGCCGGCGGTCGCGACTGCCTTAAAAGCTGTCGTGAACTTCATATGGTCCCATCTCCTATAATTATCCCTTGGGGGAAGTTGTTCATTGCCCAACTTCAACTCAGCTTGGCAGTTCCTTTGCCAAGATCATTGGACGGTATCGTGCAAATCCGTCTACTGACAAGTGAAACTTGCCAGAACTCAAAACAACTATGAAATATCTGTTCATACGAACAGTTAGGCTTGAACTATGTGGTGCCACAACAGCCTGATTTCGCGCGGTAAACAGGTTTGTGAATACAAAGCGGGCGCACCCTCATAAATCAAGGCGCGCCCGCTATTGTCCAGCATGTCTAAGCGGACATCACATTTGAAAAAGATAGATCACTACAGCCACAGCAAGGAGCACGGCGAAAGGTAACCAACTCGGCCAAGTCTGTTTAGGCTTGGGCGCTTTTGGTTCTGGCTTCTTCTCAGGGCGACGGAATTTTACAACGTTATCACTCATGCCGCTCCCTCTACCAGAGCAGTCACGCCCATGCCACCGGCAGTGCACACCGAGATCAAGGCTTTCTTACCGGCCTGCCCCGAAACCAGCTTTGCCGTCAGTCCCAGAATGCGCGCCCCCGTCGCTGCAAATGGGTGCCCATAGGCAAGACTCGAGCCCTTCACATTGATCTTTGCCCGATCAATCGGGCCAAGAACGTCATTACGGCCAAGGACTGTCCGGCAATATTCGGGATCATTCCAAGCTTTAAGCGTACACAAGACCTGCGCTGCGAACGCCTCATGAAGCTCGAAGTAATCGATATCGGCAAAGCTCAGGCCCGACCGATCGAGCATGTCGCTTGCCGCAATGGTGGGTGCCATCAACAGCCCTTCGCCATGGGCGAAATCATTTCCCGCCACCCGGCCTGTGGTGAGGTAAGCAAGAATTGGCAGACCCCGCGCTTTCGCCCACTCTTCACTCGCCAAGAGCACGCTGGCCGCGCCATCTGTGAGCGGGGTCGAATTGCCCGCGGTCAGCGTGCCGTAGCCCGAAGTTTTGTCAAAGGCCGGTTTGAGCGTCGCCATTTTTTCAAGATTGGCGTCGGCCCGCACATTATTGTCCCGCACAAGGCCCGCATGCTGCACCACGAGATCGTCGTGGAAGCCCTCTTCATAGGCAGCGCTGGCGTTGCGATGGCTAGCGACAGCCAGCGCATCTTGATCGGCCCGCGCAATGTTCCATTCGCGCGCCATGAGCTCGCAATGTTGACCCATCGATAGGCCCGTGCGCGGTTCATTGACCGAGGGCGCAACCGGCGTCAGTTCGCCAAAAGAAAACCCTTTGAGCGCCTTGAACTTGTCGCCCGGAGTTTTCCCAGCATTCACATTGAGAAGGCGATGCTGAAACTTCGGCCCGAAAACAATTGGACTGTCTGACACGCAGTCTGAGCCCGCCGCGATACCGCTGTCGATTTGACCCGAAGCAATCTTACCGGCCAGAACCAGTGCCGCCTGCAAGCTGGTTCCGCAGGCAATCTGCATGGTCGTTCCCGGCGTGCGCGGCGACAGCCCGGCGTCGAGCAAGGCCTCTCGCGCGATATTGAAATCGCGCGAATGATTGATCACTGCCCCGGCGATAACTTCATCAATCTTTTCGCCTTTAAGCCCGTATTTGTCAGAAAGCCCGCGCAGCGTCCCCGCCAACATCGAGAGGTTGCTTTCCTCGACATATGCCGTACCGCCGCGTGCAAACGGGATGCGGGCCGAACCGACAATGGCAACGCGTTTCACTTCAGTCATTGTCTTCCCCCTCACGCCCGGCCGTCTGCACGGGCCTTCATCGGCCCACCCAGAAATGGCGCAAAACCCGTGCCGAAAATCACACCGATATCGGCCAGCTCAGGCGAGGCCACCACGCCTTCACGGACCACAACTTCGGTCATATCAACCAGTGGCTTGACCAGCTCGCGGCCCAGCCCGACGAGATCGGGATGCTCTGGCGCTGCATCCTTGACGGCCTTGCCGTCCTTCCACGAATAGAAGCCCTCGCCGGTCTTGCGCCCGAGCTTGCCTTGCGCAATCAGCTTGGCAAAAATGCTGTTTTCCGGCACCGCATGCCCGAGCTCAGTCGCAACTGACTTGCCCACATCCAGCCCAACCGTATCCATCAACTCGATCGGCCCCATCGGCATGCCAAAGGCAACTGCTGCCGCGTCGAGCAATTCCTTGCTTTCGCCCGCTTCAACGCGCTCCACGGCGCCCAGCATGTAAGGCATGAGCACACGGTTCACGAGGAAGCCCGGTGCAGACTTCACCACCACTGGCGATTTGCCGATAGCGAGCGCAAAAGCTGCGCCCTTACCAATGGCTACATCGTCGTTAAAGGTTGAGCGGATCACCTCAACCAATGGCAGTTGCGCCACTGGATTAAAGAAGTGCAAGCCGATCAAGCGGCTGGGGTCCTTAAGCGCTTCCGCGATGCGTTCAAGCTCAATCGACGAAGTGTTCGTCGCGAGGATCGCACCCGGCTTCAACTTGCCTTCGACGCCAGAGAAAATGCTCTGCTTGACCTCAAGCTTTTCCACTACCGCCTCGATGATAACATCGGCGCGCGGCACCCCTGTGCCATGCGGATCAGGCGTGAGGCGCAGCATCGCCGCATCAACCTCGTGTTTTTTCTTATAGCGTTTTTTAAAGAGCTTCTTGGCTCGATCCAGCGCCGGCTGAATGCGCTCTAAATCGAGATCCTGAAGCGTCACACTCATCCCGCGATAAGCGCACCACGCGGCAATATCGCCACCCATGACGCCTGCCCCGATGACGTGAACACGCGCAAATTTCGCGCCCTTCAGCCCCTGCTTTTTAAGCTTTTCAGAGAGAAAGAACACACGACGCAAATTGCTAGCAGTCGGGCCACCCATCAGTGGGGTGATAGCCTCGATTTCGCCGCGTGCCATCGCGCGCCAATCATTGCCATGCTCCTCGAACAAATCAATGAGAGCATAGGGAGCCGGATAATTCGCTTTTGGCGCCTTTTTGGCCGCCTGCTCGCGCATTTTATTAGCAATGAAGCCGCGAACACCGGGCAGAGCCATCGCCTTTTTATACGGCGGGGCTTGCTCGGATTTGCGCTTTTGCAGCACAGCCTTGCGGCCTTCCCAGGCCAGCATATCGCGATGCCGCACCAGCTTATCGACAAGGTTGAGACCACGCGCCGCCCCGGCGCGTAGCATCTTGCCCGTGAGCATGATCTGCATAGCATCAACCGGCCCGGCCTGACGGATAGAGCGTCCCGTCCCGCCAAACCCGGGGAAAATCCCAAGGTTGACCTCAGGGAAGCCAATACGAGTTTTCTCGTCATTGACGGCAATACGGTAGTGGCAGGCCAGTGCTAGCTCTAGCCCCCCGCCCAAGCAGAACCCATGAATACCGGCCACAACCGGAATCTTTAAGCTCTCCAAGCGCTGGAAGATGGTGTGGGTGCGACGCAGCGCGTCGGGCAGAACCGAGAAGTCACTCAGACTATCAAACTCGGCGACATCGGCGCCCGCGATAAAACCGCTGTCTTTGCCGGAGAGCAGAACAACGCCGATCAACTCGCCGGTCGTCTGCATCTCCTCAAAATGGGCAACCAGTGCTTCCAATTCCATCAGCGCCGCACGGCTCAGCGTGTTGACCGGCGCGTCTGGAGTATTGATCGTTAGCCAACCAATCTTTTCGAGATCGATAGTGAAATTCCAGAACTTGGTCTCTGCGATTGCAGTAGCCATTCTTTCCTCCGATCCCTATTCCGCCGCCGACCGTGGCGCGGTCTTATCCAACACGGTCATCGCAAAATCATCAACCTGCACGGCGCGCTCGGTGGCCTCATCAGCCGCCCGCATGATGCCCGCCTCATTGTCGTTGAGCACGCCAGCGGCTACCGCGTCAGCAATCGCGTCACGATCAAGACGACGCTCGATAACACCCTTACGCGATGCCTTGATGAAGCGCGTTTCGATCTCTTCGGCGTCGACGACCTTCTTGAACGCATCCTCCAACACCCCGGTCACATCGTCAGGATCATTGGAGATATAGACACCCGTCGTCAGGCGATCGCGGAACCCACCCGGCACCAACACAGCCTTAGCCAGGCGATAGTTGGCCCTGTCGGACGCGCGCTTTGCGTAGCGGCCAAAGGGGAAGCAGAGGATGCGCATCGCCCAGGCAAAGACGGGGTTCGGGAAATTGTCGAACACCTCGCCGAAGGTTTTTTCGATATTGGCAATGCGGTCGGCAATGATGCTGTCGACCAGTGCCTTATCTTCCTCAATGCGCGCTTCCTCGTCAAAACGCTTGAGCGTTGCCGACATCAGATAAAGCTCGCCCAACAGGTCAGCCATGCGGCCCGAGATCTTCTGCTTCTGCTTGAGCGAACCTCCGAGCACCACTGTGGTCCAATCCGCCACCAGCGCAAAGGCCTGCGAGTAGCGGTGCAGCTTGCGATAATGCCCCGCCATCGGCCCTTCATTGGGAGACGAAGCGAAAGCGCCATTGCTCATCCCGTGCAGGAAACTCGCCACAATATTGCGCAGCATAAATTTGGTGTGCCCACCAAAAGCGAGATCGAACGCGTTAAGGCCCGCCTTGCGGTCCTTGTTCTGAACCGCCTGAATTTCTTTGAGCAAATAAGGGTGCGCCCGCAGCACCCCCTGCGCAAAGGTCATCAGCGTACGGGTGAGAATATTGGCCCCTTCCACGGTGATCGCCACCGGGATCGCCATATACCCGCCAAACAGATAGTTCTTCGGACCATCCTGAATGGCGCGCCCGCCTTGAATATCGAAGGCCTCGTCCATGCTGTCGCGCATGGCTTCCGTTGTCGTATATTTAAGCAGCCCCGCGATAACCGCCGGACGCTGCCCCTCGTCAACCATTGACGCCGTCAGCCGCCGCGCTGCTTCATACATATAGGCGCGCTTGACCATCTCCCCGAGAGGCTCCGCCACGCCTTCCATGATCCCAACGGGGATGCCGAACTGGCGACGAATACGCGCATAGGCGGAAGTGGTGCGCAGGGTTTGTTTGATCGACGTCGTGCCGATCGCAGGCAGTGAAATCGCGCGGCCTGTGGAGAGACACTCCATCAGCATGCGCCAGCCCTGACCGGCATAATCCACACCACCGATCAGATAATCGAGCGGCACGAACATGTCCTTGCCCCGCACCGGACCATTCATAAAGGCCTGGCGCGATGGGAAGTGACGACGACCAATATCAAGGCCCGGATGGTCGCGCGGAACCAGAGCCAACGTGATGCCAACGTCAACACCACGGCCGAGCAGATTGTCCGGATCTTTGAGAAGAAACGCCAAACCAACCAGCGTCGCCACTGGGGCAAGCGTAATATAGCGCTTGTCGAACGACAGCTTGACCCCAAGCACTTCCTCGCCATTCCACATGCCCTTGGTCACAACACCAATATCGCGCATGCCGCCGGCGTCAGACCCGGAGTGAATACCCGTCAGTGCAAAGCACGGCACATCCTGACCGGTCGCCAGACGATGGAGATATTTTTCCTTTTGTGCCGGCGTGCCGTATTTCTCCAGCAACTCACCCGGTCCGAGCGAGTTTGGCACCATCACGGTGATCCCCGCCGCCACCGAGCGGCTGGCAATCTTGGACACAATCATCGATTGGGCCTGCGCCGAAAACCCAAGGCCCCCGTGTTCCTTGGCAATCAACATGCCCAGAAATCCCTTGTCGCGCAGGAACTGCCACAACTCAGGCGACAGGTCCGCGCGGTTATGGCGAATATCCCAATCGTCGAGCATCTGGCACGCCTGTTCGGTCGGGCCATCCAAAAAGGCTTGCTCTTCAGCCGATAAGGTCAGCGGGCGGATCTGGGTCAGCTTGTCCCAGTTCGGACGCCCGGAAAAGAGCTCGGCATCCCAACCGACAGTACCCGCGTCCAGCGCTTCCTGCTCAGTGCGGCTCACCTTGGGAAGAATGGACTTCACAGCGCCATAAACGGGCGTCGTCAGCACCGCGAGACGCAGTGGCTTTATCGCCAGCAGCAACAGCAGCGCGCCGAAAACAAGCAGCAGCCAGCTCCCGAAGCCCAGAGCATAATTGGCCCCGTCCGCTGTAAAATGGAAACCGGAGGCAAGGCCGATGACCACCACTGCCGCTCCCCATTGCCAAAGCGCACTTTCACGCACGGCCAAAGCGGCAAAAACGATCAAACTGATCACGATCAGCAACAGGGTCATGCCCCTATCCTCCACAAGCGCGCCACGCCCGAAGGCTTGGATCGCCACTGTCTCCTCGCCCGCGAATACTCGCCGCGGCTACTCCTCAGCGCGCACCCAAGGCCTATTCAGAACTCAAGCGCGACGCCCACTTAATTTACTCAAGTTTACGTATACGTCAACTTACACACCAATAGGTTCATCGCCAGTGGTAACGCAAACCTTGATTTGGTGCTCTGAGCAGCCACAAGCGCTCAATTGACGCTAACGTAAACCCGTGGAATAGTTTCCAATACGTGTTGGAAAAATCGACCAAAGAGCCGAACACAAAGTTCATTCAACACGCGAGGGGGACCAGCTGCTCCGCGCAGCGCAGTACTATTGGAGGAATTTCTCTTGGACACTTCTTTGGATACCTCTAAGCAGTCGCGCCCATGGCTCCACAGCTATCCTGAAACGATTGCCTGGGACGCAGCGATCGACACGACTCCAGTCCATGAGCAAATCCTCGCCACTTGCGCGCGCGAACCCAATCGTCTGGCTCTCGACTTCCTCGGCGGAAAAACTAGTTTTGCCTCACTTGCCGAGCAAATCCGCGCCTTTGCCGGTGCGCTGCAAAAAGAATTTGGGGTAACGAAGGGCACGCGTGTGGCGCTCATGCTGCCCAACACCCCGTTCTACCCCATCGCCTATTACGGCACGCTATTGGCTGGTGGTACGGTGGTGAATTGCAACCCACTCTACACCATCCCTGAGCTGACGCACATCACCCGCAATGCGGGTGCCGACATCATGGTGACGCTCAACCTCGCCAATATCTGCGAAAAGGGCCAAGCCCTTGTCGAAGCGGGTCACATCAAAAAGCTGATTGTCGCGCACTTCCCCAATGCGCTGCCGCTGGTCAAGAAAATCTTGTTCAGTGTTGTGAAGGCCAAAGAGCTGACCAAAATTCCGCGCAGCAACGAGGGCGCGGCGCTGTTCTCTTTCGAGGCGCTTCTGGCGAAACGCCACACGCCGACACCGGTACAGATCAATGGCAGTGATATCGCGGTGCAGCAATACACCGGCGGCACCACTGGCATTCCCAAGGGCGCCCTCCTCACGCACGCCAATATTTCCGCCAACGCCGACCAGGCGCGCCTGTGGTTTTCTCCAGTGTTCAAGACTGGCAACAAGGCCGTGGCGGTACTGCCCTTCTTCCATATCTTTGCCATGACGACCTGTCTCAACATGCCGCTCATTTGCGGCATGTCGGTGTTTATGATGCCGCGTTTTGAGCCCAAGGGCTTCTTGGCACTGCTCAAACGCGCCAAGCCCGATTTGATGCCCGCCGTGCCGACCCTCATCGCAGCCTTGGTCAACAATTCTAGCTTCACTCGCGAAAACCTCGCCAGCCTCGAGCTCATTGTCTCCGGCGGCGCACCATTGCCAAATGAGTTGCGCGGTCTGTTTGCGCAAAAATCCAGCGGCCGCCTCGTTGAAGGCTATGGCCTCACTGAAGCCTCGCCGGTCGTCTGCTGCGGCCCCTTCTCGGGCGTCAACAAGCCCATGTCCATTGGCCTGCCGCTCCCGGCCACTGACGTTCGCTTCGTCAATATCGACACCAAACAAGTTGTCGGTCTCGGCGAAGATGGCGAGTTGCAGCTCAAGGGCCCGCAGGTCATGGCCGGTTATTTCAACAATGATGAAGCCAATGCCGATGTGTTCATGGATGGCTGGCTGCGCACCGGCGACGTCGGTCACATGGACGAAGACGGCTATGTCTTCCTTGTTGACCGCATCAAAGATCTCATCATTTGCTCAGGCTTTAACGTCTACCCACGCACCATCGAAGAAGCGCTCGCGACGCACGAAGCCGTCGAAGAGGTTAACGTCATTGGTGTTCCTGACGAATACCGCGGCGAAGCCCCGGTCGCCTTCATCAAATTGCGCGAAGGCATGTCCACGGACGGCCCCGCGCTAAAGACCTTCTTGGCCGAGAAAATCAACAAACTCGAGATGCCAAAAGAGTTTATCTTTAAAGACAGTTTGCCTAAGACCTTGATCGGAAAGCTCTCCAAGAAAGAGCTCCGTGAAGAATACACACAGCGGAAAGCGCAAAAGTGACCGAAGAGGCCAGCGAGACAAAAGATCTCTTCGCCATTGCCGACCTTGCCAAAGAGTTCGGCATTTCAACGCGTGCAATCCGCTTTTATGAAACCAAGGGCCTACTCAATCCGGAGCGCGTTGGTGCAACCCGCGTCTTTCGGCGTCGCGACCGCGCCAGATTGATCCTGATTTTGCGCGGCAAACGCCTCGGCTTTTCGCTGCGCGATATTTCCGATTACCTCAGCCTTTATGACGCCAACCGCAGTCAACAGGTGAACCTGCTCGCCGAGAAAGTCGATGAGCGCATTGCCCTGTTGGAGCGTCAGCGCGATGACCTCGAGACGACGATCCGCGAGCTGCGTGAGATCAAAAACCTGGCGCAAGATCGGCTGGTCAAAACCTAACGCTTCTTTTTATTCGCCCCGATTAGAAAATCCGGCTTCTTGGGTTTCACCCAATTCTTGGGCGGCTCTCGAACAGGCTGATCCGTGCCCAGCCCGATCTGGCCCGGTGGTGCGCGCCCAACAATGCCATCAGCTTCCCCCTTGAGGCGCGCAATTTCATCGCGCAGGGCTGCGGCTTTCTCAAAATCGAAATCGGCCGCCGCTGCGTCCATTTCCTTTTCGAGCGCTTGTAAGCGCTGCAAATTTGTTCGCGATGACATTTTTACTCCCTCGGTTCGGTCTTCGTCCCGCTCACAAGAATGCGTCCATATCTTCAAGCTTATTCGCCTCTTGCGCAGGCTTGTCCCATCGAATGCGGCTGATGCGCGGAAAGCGTAGGGCCACGCCAGATTTGTGTCGTGTCGAGCGTTGCGCACTGTCAAACGCCACCTCAAACACAAGCTCTTTTTTGACCTCACGCACAGGCCCAAACGCCGCCGTCGTATTGGCGCGGATCCACTTATCGAGCTGTTTCAACTCTTCATCGGTGAAACCAAAGTAGGCTTTTCCGATTGGCACAATCTCATTGCCCTTCCACACGCCAAATGTGTAGTCGGAGTAATAGGAGCTCCGCTTGCCATGCCCGCGCTGGGCATACATCAGCACAGCATCGACCACATTAGGGTCGCGCTTCCACTTGAACCAATACCCCTTTGGCCGCCCCGGCACATAGGGCGAGCTTTTGAGTTTGATCATCACTCCTTCGTGCCCATGCTCATCTGCGCCCATGCGGCGGAGCTTGGCCAATTCCTCCCAATCGGCAAAGTCCAGAACCGGCGATAGATCAAGCCGCGTCTGCGGATTGCGCGCGAACCAAGCCTCAAGTCTTCCTCGTCGCTCCCGCCATGGGAGAGCCCGAATGTCTTCATCGCCATCAAACAGCATGTCGTAGACCCGCACAAAACCCGGCAGCTCCGCCATCTGCTTGCCGGTCGCCACCTTCCGGTTCAGCCGCTGCTGCAGATCGTTAAAACTTCCCGGCTCGAAATCCTTGCCGACCAGCAACTCCCCATCGAGCACCGCCCGCCCCCGAGCAGCCTCGACCACATCTGGAAAGCTTCCCGCGATATCGTCCCCTGTGCGGGAAAACAGCGAACTGCTGTCGCCACTCAGCACCAACTGAACTCTGATACCGTCCCATTTCCACTCAACCGAGTGGTCCTTGGGGTCGAGTTTTTCAAAATCGCTGAGCTCTATCGGCGTCGACAGCATCAACGGATGAAACCGCGCTGTGTGATCAATGTCGGGCCTCTCGGCCTTGCCCTCTAGCCACGCAAAGAGGTTGGCATAGGGTGGCTCGAGCCCATGCCAGACCTCCTCAATCTCTTGCAGCGGCACTCCGCTCATCTCCGCCAGCGCTGTCTTGGCCAGCCGCGCCGAAACGCCAATCCGCAGCGCCCCCGTCGCCAGCTTCACCAAAGCCCAGCGTTCATGGATCGCAGCATTGGTTAGCAGCTCCCCAATCACCTTGGGCAATTCGGCTTTGCTGGTCTGATTAAGAATATCGACCACCGCACTCACGCTCGGCAGCACACCGGTGCCGTGGTGTGGCCAGATCAGCGCAATGGTCTCTCCCAGATCGCCAACATAATCATAGGAGAGCGCAAAGAGGGTTTCATCAACCTCCGCAAGCACCGTCTGCCGCAGCAATTGCGGCTTCACATTGCGGATGTCCAATTCGCCGGTCAGAACTGCCAACGCCAGCCCCCGGTCCGGGTCGGGCACCTCAGCAAAATACTGTGCCAGTGCCGCAATCTTTCGCGTGCGCGAGGGTGTCAGTGCCAAGAGATCGAGCAGGTCCGCGAAACGCTTCATTCCCCGCCCTCCCCGCCGTCATCATCAAGGCCGGGCAGCGCCAGCGGCTCAGCCTCAAGCCCCTGCTTCTTGCACCAATAAACCAGCGCATCCTCGCGCCCATGCGTCACCCAAATGGTTGAAGCACCACTATCGTGGATGGATTGGTTCAGCTCGCCCCAATCGCAATGGTCAGAGATAATCAGCGGTAGTTCAACCAGGGCCTGTCGCGCCCGCTGTTTGACGCTCATCCAGCCGGAAGCCTGACACACCACCGGGTCGGGGAAGCGGCGACTCCACTTATCCCGAATGGCCGAGGGGGGCGCGATAACGATCTGCCCGGCCATTTCCGCTTTGGTCGTCCCCGTCGCCGGAATGAGGTTTCCAAGCGGTACGCCCAACTGCTCATAAAGCTCGCAAAGCCTAATCATTGCGCCATGCAAATAGATTGGCTTGTCCCAGCCCGCATCGCGCAGCAGCGCGATCACCCGCTGTGCTTTGCCCAATGCATATGACCCCACCAAATGGCAGCGCTCTGGCTGATCCTGCACCGACTTTAAGAGCCGCGCGATCTCGCTCTGCGGCTTGGGATGCTGAAACACAGGCAAGCCAAACGTCGCCTCGGTGACCATCAGATCACAGGCCACCGGCTCAAACGCTTCCGCTGTCCGATCCGGCAAACGTTTATAGTCCCCAGTGACCACCGCCCTTTGGCCTTGGGCTTCAATAAGAACCTGCGCGGAGCCCAAAATGTGCCCCGCCGGATATAGGCTCACCACCGCGTCGTTGATCGTAAGTTTTTCGCCAAAATCGAGCCCCTGGAACGTGTCCGCGCAATCCACGCCATACCGCACCTTCATAATCTCGATGGTTTTTGGCGTCGCCAACACCGCCCCATGCCCCGATCGCGCATGGTCGGCATGGCCATGGGTAATCACCGCACGCGGACGTGGCACGCTCGGATCAATCCAAGCGTCGATGGAAGGGACGTAAAGATCTCGGTTTAAGATATGACCCATAGTCCCCTAACGCTCGCCCGCGTGACAGGTTCAACCTCTTGCCTTGTCTTCGCGTTGGCCTAAAACCATACCGCAACACAAGGAGCCCGACATGCGTCGCAGCAAGCACCCACAAGGCACAGTCCATCGGCTGATCGTTGAGAGCAAGGCGCTCATTGGCAACCGTTTGGGTGATGACACCGCGCGCATTGTCGACGTCTACGTCCCGCACGGCCATGACGGCAAAGATCTACCGCTTCTGGTCGACCTTGTTGGCTACACGGCCGGAGGTCCTGCCCACACAGCCTGGAAAGCCTTCTCCGAAAACGTCCCAGAGCGCCTTGACCGCCTGATCGGCGAAGGCACGCTCGCCCCGGTCGTTGTTGCCTTCCCCGATTGTTACTCACGCCTCGGCGGCAACCAATATGTAAATTCGCCCGTCGTCGGCAATTACGAGGATTTCCTCATCGCTGAGATGCTCCCAGCGGTTGAGCAAAAATTCGGCTGCGGCGGCACCGGACGTCGTGGCGTTTTCGGAAAATCCTCAGGCGGCTTCGGCGCCCATATTCACGCCATGCGCCATCCCGATGTGTGGTCCGCTGCCGCAAGCCATTCTGGCGACGCCGGCTTTGACCTCCTCTATCTCGGCGAATTCCCCAACACGCTGCGCGCGCTCGCCAAGACCGAAAATTCCATTGAGCAGTGGCTCACCGCTTTTGAAAGCAAGGTGAAAATCGACGGCAAGGACACGCTGACGCTCATGATCCTTGCGCAAGCTGCAAGCTTTGACCCCGATCCAAGCGAGGAGACCTTCCTCGGTCTGCGTCTGCCCGTCACTTATGACACCTGCGATATCATCGAAGAACGCTGGGCCAATTGGCTCAAGTGGGACCCGGCCGAAATGGTCAAAACGCACGCGCAGGAAATATCGAAGCTCAAAGCCTTCTACTTCGATTGCGGCACCGAGGATCAGTACAACATCCTCTATGGCTCCCGCCGCATCCAGAAGCTCCTGAGCGAGCGTGGCATTGAGCACCGCTACGAGGAATTCCCCGACAACCACTCAGGCGTCGACTACCGCATGGACATTAGCCTGCCCTACCTCGTCGACGCCTTAAACAAATAGTCTAGGCCCTGCCCACCTTTCCGAACGCGAAGCCGTCTCCCTCCCCATTGCGGGGAGGGATTAAGGGCGGGGTAACGAGCCTCAAACCACCTTCTGGACCGTCAGCAGACCATCGCGCTCTGCATTGGCCGCCGTGATCGCAGCCTCGCCGCCGAGCACTACAATACGGCCCTTTTCGGCCACGGCTTCAACAGCCGCTGCCATGGCCTCAAAATCTGCCGCTGACGTTGCCAGAACTTCGTCTCGGCGCTGCTGACGCACCGCGTCCGTCGTGCCGTTCAGAATCCGCCACATCGCCGAATAGCCCTTCGCATCCGCAAACTCCGGACGATCCAGATCGCCGATCACCCCGATGATCGAGCGTGTCAAATCCTGCTCGCCAATGCCCGCGCGCAACGCCTTCGCCGCGCCGTCATAAGCCTCAAGCGTTTTGAGCAAGTTTGGATCGCGATAGGAGAGGAACGAGAAATTGCCGGACGACAGGTCAAACCGGCTCGACCCACCATAGGCCCCGCCCTGCACACGCACCTTATCCCAAAGGTAAGTGGTGTTGAGATGACGCAGAACGACCGACGCTGAAGCCGTCAACTCGATGCCCAGCGCCTTCAAATTTGCGCCCTTACCGACATAATTCACCTGTGCCGGAATGATGAGCCCTTCATGCGCCGCAAAACTTGTCTGCCGCCAGGTCGCGCGCTCAAATTTGCCGCCCGGCAGTTGGCTTACAAATTGGCTCAGCTCGCTTTTGGCGCGATCCAACAGGTCCGCGTCCGCGGTCAGGTTGATCACCATCGCCCCACGATTGAAGAGCTTTTCGCGAATGCTCACCAGCTCCGCTTCCACACTCGCCCAATCGCTATCGATGCGCTCAATCAGCACCTTGAGAAACTCGTGATAGCTGACCCCGCTCATCTGCTCGGCCACCCAGCTCGCCTCGGTCAGCGCCGCCTTGATACGGGTATCGACAATGCCATTGCCACCGGGCACCAGACGCGCCTCAAAGCCCGCCTTTTCTTCCAGCGCCATCTGGCGGAAACGTTCTTTGTTTGACAGGCGTGCGTCGAGCAGGACATCGCTCATAATGTCGAGCATATCGCCAAACTTATCAGCCACGGCCTTCCCAGAAAGGAAGAACCAGGCTGCCGTCTGCCCATCTTCAGAGCGCGTCGCCAATGCGCGATTCTGGGCAACGCCCCCTGTTGTTCTGCCGATGCGCTGCGTCAGCGAGACAAAATCTTCCTTGCTCGTCCCGGTCTGCAGCAATGCGCGGCCAAAGAGCGGCATATAGGGCAGCTGCTCACTGTCGAGCACAGTCACATCAAACCCGACATCGAGATACAAAATCCCGATGGTCGCAAGGTCATGATAAAAGAACCGCGCCGCATCAATCGCGCTTTCATCCGTCGGGATGGTGCGGATATCGCGTTCCAGATCATCGCGGCTCAGCGTCGGGATCTTTGCCAAGTCTTCGGGCTTGTCGACCGCCTCTTGCAGCGCCTTCAGCCGTTCTGTGCGCGCGACAACACTCTGGATCGCCTCATCGTCCAAACCGGCGCGAACAGCGGCAAGCTTGTCGACTTCTGCCTGCGCTTCGCGTGCGCCCTGCTCTGGATCAGCCTCAAGCGTCGAGGTCACCCGATGCGGGTTATCAAGGAAAAGACGCCGAATTTCATGCTTGAAATGCTCGCCCTTCGCCTTGGCCTTAACCGACGCTAGCGCCTCCTCAAAGGAAAGCTGGGCCAGCGGATCGCCACCATGCAGCCAGGGGCCCATAGCGGTGAACATGTAACTCATGCCACGGGGGGTAGAACCCGTATTGTTTTCGCGCAGGTTGAACTCGAACATATTGATCGCAGCATCAATCTGATCGTCCGAAAACCCTGTTTCGGCGAGGTCCCGCAAGGTATCAAGAATAAGCGCTTCGACCTTTTCGGCATTGGCTGGGTCAATTCCCTTGAGGCCCACGCCTGCCATTGGCTGGCGCAAATAGGTCGAAATACCACCGCCCAAAACACCTTCGCCAAGGCCAGATTCATTGAGCTTTTTGCGCAGCGGCGCAGCCGAATTGCCCGCGAGCAAATAGCTTAACATGCCGTGGCTCAGCGTTTCCTCACGCCCATCGGGCTCATCGAGCATCCAGTTGACGGACACCATCCCGTCACGACGCTTTTCGCTGTCGATCGTCCCCGCATAAGTGCCCGAAACCGCGCGCGGCGCATTCCACCGCGGCTGCAGCTTCACCTCCGCATCAACAGCGATACGGTCAAACTGGTCAAAATAGGCATCCAGAATGTCGAGGCGCTTTTCCGGCGCATCATCACCAGAGAACACCACACGTGCATTGGACGGGTGGTAATAGGTTTCGTGGAAGCGCTTAAACTGCGCATAGGTCAAATCAGGAATGACCTTAGGGTCGCCCCCCGAGCTTTTGCCATAAGTGGTGTCCGGATAGAGCGCGTTTTGGCTCTGGGTATGCATCACCGAGTCCGGCGACGAATAAACGCCCTTCATCTCATTGAAGACCACACCCTTATAAACCAGCGGTGCGTCAGCACTATCCAGCTCATAGTGCCAGCCTTCCTGCTCGAAAGTGTCTTCCGAAATGATCGGGAACAACACCGCGTCGAGATACACATCCACGAGGTTGTAAAAATCTTTGAGGTTCTGGCTCGCGACCGGATAAGCGGTCTTGTCCGGATAGGTCATGGCGTTGAGGAAGGTATGCATGGAGCCCTTGAGCAGCTCCACAAACGGCTTCTTCACCGGGTACTTTCGGCTCCCACACAGCACCGAATGCTCAAGAATATGAGCAATGCCAGTCGCGTCTTCTGGCGGGGTTTTGAAGGTAATGCCGAAGACCTTGTTTTCGTCGTCATTTATGAGGCTAAGCACCTCTGCGCCGGTTTTTTTATGCCGATAGAGCCGCGCCTGAGAATTGATCTCGGCAATAGCTTCATCACGAACCAGTTCGAACGCAGGATGGGACATAAATCACGCCTTCAGCAAATTTCTGACACTTAACCTAGGTGTCGCAACACTGATCCGCTAGAGGCACAAAGCACTCACTTGAAAAGTGTACACTTTTGGTGTACATCGGATATCTAACAATAGACGCCAGAACCATCCGCCTGTTCTCATGCTCCTACCGGTCTGGAGCTGAAATATGGAGTTCGAGTGGGACGAAAGGAAACGACTGGCCAATTTGGCAAAGCATGGCGTCGATTTCCGCCGCGTTTCAATGGTTTTCCTGCTGCTTCATATCGCAGAACGCGATGAGCGGGCAGATTACCAAGAACAGAGATGGCGGGCCGTCGGCCGCCTCGGCAGTGAGTACTTCGTCGTTGTCTATACGCTGCGCGGCGAGGTGATACGGATCATCTCCGCATGGAAAGGGGGCAGACGTGACCAAGCCCGATATCAGACGATATACGATTGAACAGATCAAAGAGTTCAACGAACGCGGCGATTACTATCACAATCCTGACGCCCCAGAAGGCCCCGAACTTGGCGATGAGTTCTGGAAAAACGCTGTATTGCGCGAACCACTGACCTCAAAATCAGTTCACCTCAAGCTTGACCCGGAAGTGTTTGAGTTCTTCAAACAGCAAGGCAAAGGTCACATAACGCGGATGCAGAATGTGCTCGCCGCTTATGTAAAAGCCCAAAAATCACGCTGAGAAAGTCGGACTATGCGTTTTTGTTTTGCGGTGTTTTCCGCGCTGATGGCTCTGCCTGCCTTTGCTCAAGACATGCCGGACCCAGCCTATCAAGACGATCGTTCGTCCCCCCAAGCTGTCGTGCAATCGCTTTATAACGCCATCAATCGCGAAGAATATCTGCGCGCCTGGTCCTACTATGGCGCCAACTCTCACGCTCAGTCGAACGACACTGCCGCGTCAGCAGATTACGAAGCCTTCAAGGCCGGTTACGAAGAGACAAAAGCCGTTACCCTCCTGACGGGCGAACCGACCGAAGAGGGGGCGGCGGGCTCGAGCTATTACTATCTGCCCGTCGCCATTGACGCCCAAAATCACGATGGCACGAGTGCGCAGTTCGCAGGCTGTTTCACACTCAAGCTCGCCCTGCCAACCAATCAGGACGCTCCTCCTTACGCTCCAATGCATATCGAAGAGGGTAAGCTGGAGGCGGTCGAGAGCAAGGCGCTCGACGCCGTGCTCCCCACCGATTGTACGCCTGAATAACCGTGGCGGGGTTAGACCCCGCCCCTGATCTCCGGCTTCACTGTCTTCTCATACCATTCCCCCAATTGCTTGGAGAGTGCGGGGAATAGGCTACGCTGCTCGCTGGCGGCAACATTGTCTGCGATCTGCTCTGGCTTGGACACACCCGCAATCACCGTGGACACCTGCGGATGATCCAAAATCCATCGCAGCGCAAATTGGCTCATCGGCATGCCTTCGGGCGCAAGCCCCTTCAATTCCGCAACAAGCTCGACGCCGCGATCAAAGGGAATGCCGGAGAAAGTTTCGCCCACCGAAAAAGCCTCACCATCCCGATTGTAATTGCGATGGTCACTCGCCTCAAAGACCGAGGTTTTATCAAACTTTCCGGTGAGGAGGCCGCTCGCCAGCGGCAGTCGGACGATAATGCCAACATCCTTTTCAGCCGCCTTCGGCAACAATTGCGTCGCCGCGTCCTGACGCAACAGGTTGAAGATGATTTGGAGTGTAGCGCAGCCTGACTGCTCTAGGCACAGAAGAGCTTCCTCAATCGTTTCAACACTGGCGCCCCAGTGGCGCACGAGCCCCTCATCGCGAAGCTCATCCATCCAGCGGAAGATCGCCCCGTCGCGCAGAACACTGGTCGGCACACAATGAAGCTGCGCCAGATCAAGCGTCGAAACGCCGAGGCGCTGCGCTGATCCAAGAAGACTTTGGCGCACACCCTCTTTGGTGTAGCGATTGGGAAAGAGTGTGCTGGACCGTCCAACCTTGGTAACGACTTTAACGGCACCGGCCTTCGGGAAAGCACCAATCCGGCTTTCGCTCAGCCCGCCACCATAAACGTCCGCAGTGTCCCAAAAATTGATACCCGCATTGACCGCAGCATCAAGGATGGCTTTGGCGGTGTCGTCACCAACGGGACCGAAATCGCCCCCCAGCTGCCAGCAGCCGAGACCAATTTCACTCACCTCGTAGCCCGTCCGCCCCAAACGCCGTGTCTTCATGTCCTGCCCCTTATTTTGGGTCAGGCTATCGCCCACCCACAGAAGGGACAAGACAAAGACACGCGCTCAGTTCCCGGAAGAGCTAACGCTTATTCGAAAAATTCTGGATATTCAGAAATCGTCTGGTCGAGCAGAGCTTCTGCACGACCCAAATGCGCGCGCATCGCTTCTTCGGATGCCGCCGCATCGCCACGCGCTACCGCGTCAACAATGGCCTTATGTTCGGCAATCGCGCGGTCCTTCGAGCTCAGATCGAGCGTCAAATAGCGCACGCGGTCGAGCTGCATCTTGTGGTCGTCAACCATCTGCCAAGCGTATTCCACGCCCGCCATGCGCGCCAAAGTACGATGAAACAGCTCATCGAGAAGGTGGAACTGCAGCGTGTCGTCCTTAGCCGCCGCGGCTTCCTGATCAACGATGATCGCATCAAGAATGGACTTGGCCTCGCCATTGCCTTCCGCCACGACACGGCGAATGGTTTCGACCTCGATGCTTTCGCGGATGAAGCGGCTCTGACGCACGCCATCTGGCGAGATCTTCTTCACCACGGTCGCCCGCTTAGGGCGGATCAGCAGCAGGCCCTGTTGGGACAGTCGGATAAAGGCCTCGCGCACGGGCTGGCGGGATACGCCATACTTGGTGGCAATATCGCTTTCCGAAATGGCATCGCCGGGCTTGAGAACGAGCGTCACGATTTCATCGCGCAGGGCCTGCACAAGGCGCATGGCCATGGTCTGTTCACTGACGCTGTCTATTTCTACACCCATATCTCTGGCCATCCTTTTGCCAACTGGTATCCCAAATCCCCCCGGAAATGAAAAGCACCCCGCGCAGGTCGGAGTGCTGAGTTTTGAGCGCTGTTGCTCATTTCCATCTAAAGGGAAATGCCCGCGTCTCGTAACATCTGGTCGATGTCTATTCTTGCGCCGCTTTCCGCAATGGAGCGGTTTGCCGCAATGCCCGTCAGAATAGACCAAGCGCCAGCCGTGTGGTCAGACGCTCTGCCATACTTATCTTCCTCCATCCCATTGGGATTAAACAAGTATCCAAGCATGATCGGGTCCGCACCGCCGTGACTGCCCTTGCCTGTCCAAACGTCAAGCTTTTTGGGGAGTTCCCCGGCGAGATGCAATTCAGTGGTCATTTGTTCCACTTCATCGCCTCCGCGCTCGCGGTGCCCACCGGCGAAAACACCATGCACTTCGATGTGCCTATGGGTTAATTCGCCCTTCGTGCCGTGGAATTTCACCTCCAGCCCTTCCCAAGGGGAATAAGCCACAAGCGTATAATTGAGCGAGGTACCGTTCTGATACTGCGCTTGCACCTGCATAGTGTCTTCAATGGTGATGTCGTCGGCAAAGACGCATTTATCGCGCCAGTAGCCGTCATCATCCTCCGCATCGAGATAGAGTTCCTTCAGCGGTTCATCTGCCTCGAGGTCCATCTTGAACGCACATTTGTCCGCCACCGGGCAGGTGTGGCAACGCTCGCCATGGTCGGCCAATCCGAGCTTTACGGCCATTTCTGGGGTGTAGAAATCACGCTTGCCGATGGCTGAAACGCTCTTAGGCGTCGACGCCGCCCACCAGTTGAGCAGGTCAAAATGGTGCGTGCTTTTATGCACGAGTAGGCCACCCGACTTATCCTTATAGCGGTGCCAGCGCCGGAAATAGTCAGCACCATGCACCCGGTCGAGATACCAACGGAAGTCGATGGCGGTAATATCGCCAATCGTGCCGCTCATCAGAATTTCTTTAAGCTGCGTCCGCGCTGGCGAGTAACGATAGTTAAAGGTCACCGTGACCTTTTTTCCCGTCTCCCGCTGCGCATCCAAAATCCGCTTCAGCCGCGCCATATCAATGGTCATCGGCTTTTCCGTCATCACATTGCGCCCCGCACGCAGCGACCGCACGATGTATTCGTCATGCAGATAATCCGGCACGGTCACGACCACCGTATCTGGGTCCTGCTCGCCCAGCATGCGGTCGAAATCTTCCGCCAGATACGTGGCGATACCATTGCCACCGCGATTGGGAACCTTAGACGCCGATAGCGCTAAACGGCTCTGGTTATTGTCGCACAGCGCCACGAGCTCCGCCGTATCAGCATGTGTTTCGGCAATCGCTTCGCGGAACATCTGGTGTCGGCCACCCGTGCCAACAATTGCATATTTCATCTGAGAACTGTCGATCTTGTAGGAGGGGCCTGAACCAATTGGTTCGCTCTTCCATACAAGATTGAACAAGACCATCGCGCTGTCAACGCCTTACCGCACCAACACTAAAGAAATTGAGGTACGGCTCATCATTTCCCCGTTTTTACGGCGCGTCCCATGGCCACAAAAACAAAAAGCGGGACCACAAGGCCCCGCTTCCCACATACATAAGTTAACCGAAAGGTTACTTTGCGAACGGCACCGATGCCTTCAGCACTTCACCTGAATCGTTGAACTCCACCTCGAAATCGACGGTGATCGTTTCCCCGATCAAATTGATTTTCGAGCCGATGCGCACATCGCTCCCGGCGCGGTCCTTCTGCTTTTCCTGCAGATCGAACGAAATCCGATCCCCACTTTGGCGGCCAATGGCGAGGCCGGTAAACCCGGCATTCGAGCTCATCGCGGCCTCATACTGCTTACCCGCAGCATTGTAGGCGATGGTACCGCTAATCGAGAGCGTCGCATTCACCAGCGTGCAACGCCCGGTATAGTTGACTTTCAGCTGTACGCCCTGCGCCACCGACAAGCGGCAACGGAAGGGTTCATTTCTGCCACCTCCGGTCAGCGCGCCCTCGCCGCGCCAATCGCCGAGATAGCTCTGCAGCTTCTCTAATTCCGGCTGCGCCAGCGCTGGAGCCGTAAACGGCGTCAGCATGGTCAGCGCCACAAAGGAAGTCCGCAGCCAAGTCTTAAGCATGAATAGCCTCGTCAAAATCGATCTAAGCTTCGCAGTTAGCTCTTAATTATGTCTGCCAGCCGACGCAAATTCACGCCAGTGGGAAATTTTACGTGTGACTTGCTTTGTTACCGATTGCCAACCTCTCTCGTCTACAAGAGTTCCAAAAGTGTCACAGACACGATTCTGAGTTTATTAGGGGGAAGGCCCGGCATGTCCGAAGCCGCGATCATCGACGCACAAAATGTTGACTACACTCTCGACGTCGCCGGACGTCCGCTCAACATCCTGCGCAAGGTTTTCCTGCAAGTAAAACCGGCTGAAGTGGTCGCGATCGTCGGCCCATCGGGTTCGGGCAAGACCTCCATGCTGATGCTTCTGGCGGGCCTCGAAAAGGCCACCGGCGGCAGTGTCACCGTCAATGGCACCGACCTCGGCAAGCTCAACGAAGACGAACTGGCCAAATTCCGCCGCAACACCGTCGGCATTGTCTTCCAGAGCTTCCACCTCATCCCCTCGCTAACCGCGCTCGACAATGTCGGCATGGCCCTCGAAATCGCCGATGAAAAGCTCTCCATGGCGCAGGTGCGCGAACAAGCCGCCAAGGCTCTCGCAGCCGTCGGCCTACAAGATCGGCTCGACCACCGTCCCTCGGCCATGTCGGGTGGCGAACAACAGCGCGTTGGCCTTGCCCGCGCGACAGTCGCCAATCCGCCGCTTCTTCTCGCCGATGAGCCAACCGGCAATCTCGATCAAAAAACCGGCGCCGTGGTTGTCGATCTCATGTTCGATTTGGCCCGCAAGAACCGCACCGCCGTTGTCCTGATTACCCATGACCCAGCCCTCGCCGCCAAGGCCGACCGCGTCTACACCATGACCGCGGGCGAGCTCATCGAAACCACGGCAGCACGCTAATGGGACGGATTTGGCCGGCCATCCGTATTGGCCTCCTCGACATGCGCGGCGATCTGCGCCGCTTCCTGCTGCTCGTCGTCTGCCTTGCCGTCGGCACCGCACTGATCTCCGGCGTAAATTCGGTCGGCACCAGCATCAGTCATGCCATTGACGAAGGCGCTGCCGAGATCATGGGCGGCGACATCGAGCTGTCTCGCGCCGATCGTCCTGCAACGCCCGATGAAGTGGCGGAAATGGAAAAGCTCGGGCAGGTTGTCTACGTCGTCGACACCAATTTGCGCGCCGAGAGTTTTGACGGCGAAGCCTTCGCCGACGTCACCGCCGTCGATCACGGCTACCCCATGTTCGGCTCTATCGTCAGCCCGCACTTGCCCGCTGGCGAAGACATCAACGAGCTTCTCAGGCGCCAAGACAATGCCTATGGCGCCCTCATTGACCCAGTGCTTCTCGACCAGCTCAATCTCGCCCCCGGCGACATCATGGGCATTGGCGGCACGCAGTTTTCCGTGCGCGGCACGCTCACCCGGATACCCGATGCAGCGGTCCGCGGCTTCCGCTTGGGCATTCCCGTCCTCATCACTGTCGATGGTTTTAACCGCATCTCAGACCGCACCTCGCCCCTCCCGGGCCTCGGCTCTTGGTATCGCTATAAGGTCAAGCTGACCTCGGGCGACATCGACGCCGGTCTGGCCAGTGCCACCGAGCAGTTTTCCGATTTCGGCTGGACCGTTCGCTCTGCCCGCGATGGGCTGGGTCAAATGGTGCGCTACTATGATCTCTTCATGCGCTTCCTCGTCATCGTCGGCCTCGGATCCCTCCTCATTGGTGGGGTCAGCGTCTGGACCGGCATGCGCGCTTATATTTCCGAGCGTTCAAGCGTTATCGCTGTCATGCGTTCCATTGGTGCTGGCCGCTCGCGCGTGTTCCTGCACTTTTTCTCTCAGGTCGCAGCGCTTGCCATTGTCGGGGTGCTGATCGGGCTCGTCGTCGGTGGCGGCATTGCTTGGTTGCTCCTGCCCTCAATTTCGGGCGCGGTCGGCATATCGCTGACGCCAGCCATCTACCCCCAGCCCCTGCTGGTCGCCGCAGGCGCGGGCCTCGTCACAGCCTTCGCCTTTGCCTATCTGCCGCTGCAGCAAGCCCAGGCGATCCGCCCGGTGCTTTTGTTCCGCTCGAAGGGCCTTGATGCGCCACCGGTCGATTGGAAAGCCTTGCTGCTCTCGCCGCAGGTCGTGCCACTGCTGCTCGCCATTCTCGCCTTTTTCTTCTTGGCGTGGCTGATGACCAATGACATTGCGCTCGTGCTCGCCTTTGGCGCGGCCAGCGCCATCGCGGCAATCCTCTTCCAGGGCTTCATCCGCCTTGTTCAGTGGAGCCTTTCAAAGCTTCCAGAACGCGGGCCGCGCATCATTCGCCATGCCCTGCGGTCGATCTCTGCCGCCGGTCAAAACGCCGCAGCTGTCGCCGTTTCTGCCGGCATGGCCCTCGCCATGCTCATCGTCGTTCTGGTCATGCAGGCGAACCTACAGCGCGAGTTCTTGGGCGCATCGGCCTTCGACGCTCCAACGCTTGTGGGCTCAGACCTCTTCCCCGACGAAATCGAAGATCTCGAAGCCCTTGCCGAGGAACGCGGCATCGGCCGCTTCGTCGCCACGCCAATGCTGCGCGGCGCGCTCACCCAGATCAAGGGAACGGCCGCCGATCAGATCCGCACGCGCGGTCCTGAGGCCAGCTTCCTGCTGTCCGGCGAAGTCCCTCTCACCTATCGCGAGGAGATGCCGTCGAGCTCTCGCCTCGTCGCTGGAAATTGGTGGCCCGAAGACTATGCGGGCGAACCGCTCGTTAGCCTCCATCAGAGCCTGCGCAATGGTTTGGGCGTCGACATAGGCGACACGCTGACTTTCGAAATCTTTGGCGAGCCCGTCACGGCCACCATTGCCAACTTCCGTGACTACTCTTGGCAAGGCGGCATCGACTTCCTCGCCTCCTTCGCACCCGGCGTTTTGGAAGCCTATCCAACCACGCTCTTTGCCTCGGTCACGGCTAACCCCGGCCAAGAGGAAGCCATCACGCGCCTCCTCGCCGCTGAGCTTCCCGACATTCGCTTCATCTCCGTGGGCGATACGCTCAAGCAGGTGACCGACGCGCTCGGTCAGCTGTCCTTCGCCGCGACACTGGTCGGGGGTCTTGCCGTCGGCAATGGCCTACTGGTGCTTGTGGGCTCGCTCTCTACAGGGCGCCGTCAGCGCGAAGCCGATACGGTGATCACCAAGGTTCTGGGCGCGACGCGCTTCGAACTTCTGGCCACCGCATTCCTCCAATACTTCCTGCTGGCGCTCCTTGCGGCAATCCCAGCCGTGGTCTTGGGCTTGCTGGTTGGTCGCGTTGTTTCTGGCCTGATGTTGGAGGTAGAGTTCACCTATCGTCCCGACGTTATTGCCATCGTCATCGGCCTCGCCATTTCGATCACCGCGCTCTTGGGGGCGATGACAATATTGCGTGCCGCCACAGCGCGTCCCGCCCGCCTTCTCCGCGACCTTTAAACAGGTCGCGGGGCCTGCGGTAACATTGCGCGTCTGGGCGAGACGAATCGGACTAGTGATGTGCTAACAGTCACCTCACCTAAGCCGTCACAATGCGTTCGCCCGTTCCGCTGGAGTGCGAGCGCATTCCGCTGGAGAAGCAATGCAGGTCGCAATCGACATGGGACAGGCGCGGGGCCAAGGCTCCGCCGCAATGGATCTGGAAGAGCTGCTCGCCACCCGTCTACTGGTGCAGGGCAATTCTGGCTCGGGCAAATCGCATCTTTTGCGCCGTTTGCTCGAACAATCCGCCCCGTGGGTTCAACAATGCATCATTGATCCGGAAGGGGACTTCGTCACCCTTTCGGACAAGTTCGGCCATCTGGTTGTCGATGCCACCCGCACCGAAGCCGAGCTGACCCGTATCGCCAACCGCGTGCGCCAGCACCGCGTCTCAGTCGTGCTCAATCTCGAAGGCCTCGACGCTGAGCAGCAAATGCGCGCTGCCGCTGCCTTCCTTGGCGGCATGTTCGATGCAGACCGTGACTATTGGTATCCTGTGCTGGTCGTTGTTGACGAAGCCCAGCTCTTTGCGCCCGCAGCTGCTGGCGAAGTCTCCGACGAAGCGCGCAAGCTCTCCCTTGGCGCCATGACCAATCTCATGTGCCGTGGCCGTAAGCGCGGCCTCGCAGGCGTCATCGCCACCCAGCGTCTGGCCAAGCTGGCCAAAAACGTTGCGGCGGAAGCGTCGAACTTCCTCATGGGCCGTACCTTCCTCGACATCGACATGGCGCGCGCCGCCGACCTTTTGGGCATGGACCGTCGTCAGGCCGAACAGTTCCGCGATTTGCAGCGCGGCCACTTCGTCGCCCTCGGACCAGCCATTTCGCGCCGCCCGCTGCCGATCGTTATTGGCGCGGTCGAAACCTCGGCCCGTTCCACATCGCCTAAGCTGACCCCACTCCCAGATGCGCCGGTCGATGCAGCGGACCTGATCTTCACCCACGATCCAGACGAGATCACCCGTCCAATCGTGCGCCGTCCGCCTCCGCCACCACCGCCATCAACCAACGAACTGCTGGCGCAGGTCGCTGAAAAGCGCGCGAAGGCAAAGGCGGAAGCAGAAGCCGATCAACCACCACCAACGCTCTTCCCTGAAATCGATCAGGCCGAGCGAGATGAATTGATCAAAGCGGTGATGGAAGAACTGATGGGCGATCCGGATGCGGGTTTCCGCACCAATGCTCAGCTCTATCAGGACTTTTTGGTTCGCTGCCGCATTCGCCGCGTCCCCGGCGAGCCTCCGGCCCTGCCGCAATTCAAGCGCATGCTCAACGTCGCGCGCGTTGCACCCGAAGAAGATGTGGCCAAGTCGGAAGGCTGGCAGCAAGCCCTTGATCTCTCGGAAACCCTCACCGACGACGTGCAGGGCGTTTTCCTCGTGCTCGCGCAAGCGGCTTTGACCAGCCAACCTTGCCCGTCCGACGCAACCCTCGCGCGCCTATACGGCACGCACTCGGCCTCACGCGCGCGCCGTCTGCTGACATGGTTTGAAGAACGCGGATTGATCGTCTTGCGCACCGATTTCCGCAATCAGCGCATCGTCGCCTTCCCAGACCTCGGCGCTGAAACCCTGCCCGGCGATCCCGCAGGCCCCGACGCCCTAGCCGACCACCGCCCGGCAGCCGAGTAAACCTCAGCTCTTGCCGCCCTCAGGTCAGCCCCCGAGAGCTCTATACCGAGCACCAAAACTATAGCCCCTGCGCCCCTCCCCCTTCCAGGGGGAGGCCGGGTGGGGGCTAACTTACCCCCTTACCTCAGCTTCAAACGCAAAACTCGCGCTGTCGCCCGCTTCGAGCCAATACGTATACGGACGATCCGCCAACTCGTCGCTCATACCCTGCGCCGCTGCCGTCCCATGCCAGGGCTCGAGGCAGATGAACCCAGCGCCGGGCTTAGTCCACAGCGCAAAATTCGGCAGATTGGTCCACGAGAACCGCAAGCTCGGACCGTCGTCAGGACCATAAACCAGAGACTCTCCCGCCCCTTCCATGAAGACCATCGCATCGTCAACAAACTGGCTATGATCGAGCGTCAATTCCCCGTTCACGAACGGAGACGGCAAAACCTCTTCGTTGAACACGCCGCCCGACAAGCGCTTCATCCCCGGCGCGTTCTGGTTCTCCAGACGGATCTTGTGCGCGCCATTTGCGCCCGGCAGCGGCCAGGCAAATGCGGGGTGGAAACCGACACCAAATGGCATGGGCTTATCACCAAGGTTGGCCACCGTGGCCGTCACAATCACCGAGCGTCCCACAAGGCGGTGCTCAATATCGAGCTGGAAATCGAACGGATACATTTGCAGCGTCGCATCTGACGCGCTCAGGCGATAGATACACCGGCTTGCCTCTTCCAGCACCAGCTCGAATGCGCATCGCCGCGCGAAGCCGTGCTGTCCCATCTGAAAGCGCTCGCCATTTATCTGCAGACTATCGTTGATCGCCTTGCCGACAATGGGAAACAGAATGGGCGAACGACCCGTCCAGAAATTGGCATCGCCCTGCCACATCCAGTTCCGCCCATCCCGCGTTTGCAGCGACTGCATCTCTGCCCCAAGCGCGGCCACATCGACGGTGAGCTCATCATTGGCGATACGGGTGAGCTGCATAGCGATCTCCGGCAGTTTTGTGTCGGACCGGAACTTATCTCTCATGGTTCCGCCCCTGTAGACGCTTCGACCCAAATTCGTTCGATCCGACATAATAATCGGTAAAAATCCGGAGTACTTGCTCCAAAGCCACGGCACGGTTATCCCGTGGGCATGAATTGGCCCCATCTGCCCATCGACGCCATACTTCCGGCCCTCTCTGAGGCCCTTAAATGCCAGCAAGGTGCCATAGTTGTGGCCCAACCCGGCGCGGGTAAAACCACGCGGGTACCACTGGCCCTCCTCGCCGCCGATTGGCGCAAAGATGGCAAGATCATCCTCCTTGAACCCCGCCGCCTCGCCGCTCGCGCCGCCGCCCGGCAAATGGCGAAGCTCTTGGGCGAAGACGTTGGCCAAACAGTGGGTTATCGCGTCCGCATGGAATCCAAGGTCTCTACCAAGACCCGGATTGAAGTGGTCACCGAGGGTGTTTTCACCCGCATGATCCTCGATGACCCAGAACTGTCCGGCGTCGCTGCCGTGCTGTTCGACGAGTTCCACGAACGCAGCCTTGATGCCGACCTCGGCCTTGCCCTAGCTCTCGATGCCCGCGCCCTTCGCGATGATCTCAAAATCATCGTCATGTCCGCGACCATCGACAGCGCCCGCATTTCAGCTCTGCTCGACAATGCGCAAGTCCTTGATAGCCCTGGTCGAACCTTCCCGGTCGAAACATTTTATGCGGAGCCCGATCCGCTGCAACGGCTTGAAGATCAGGTCACCTCCGCCGTCCTCAAAGCCATGCGCGAGCATGAAGGCTCAGCCTTGGTGTTCTTACCCGGGCAAGGTGAGATCACCCGCACCGCCGAGCGTCTCGCGCAGCGCCTTCCGGCCAATGTCGATCTCGCGCCGCTCTATGGCCAGCTCACGCCTGCCGAACAAGATCGCGCCATCCAGCCCGCCCCAGAAGGCCGACGCAAGATCGTTCTCGCCACCTCCATCGCCGAAACTTCCCTGACAATTGAAGGGATTAGGATTGTCGTCGACAGCGGCTTTCGCCGCGCTCCCGTCTACGAACCCTCGACCGGGCTGACGACACTTGCAACCAAACGCGTCTCTCGCGCTGGCGCTGACCAGCGCCGTGGCCGCGCTGGTCGCACCAGCCCCGGCGTTTGCATCCGTCTTTGGAACGAAGGCCAGACAGCAGCGCTCGAAGCCTTTGATACACCTGAGATTTTGGCGGCAGATCTGTCCAATCTGCTGCTCGACTTGGCCGCTTGGGGTGTTACCGATCCGAAGGCTTTGGCCTTCCTCGACCCGCCCCCTGCCCCCGCATGGGCGGAAGCCAAGGCTCTGCTCACGCGCCTTGACGCTATCGACCAAACAGGACAATTGACGAGCGCAGGCAAAGCCCTAGCCAAACTTACTCTCCACCCTCGGCTTGCGCATATGATTGTCGCCGGAGCAGAAGCGGGCGACGCCAAAACTGCAGCCGAACTCGCCGTTCTCATTGGTGAGCGCGGCCTTGGTGGAGACGATACCGATCTCGCCCGCCGTCTCGAGCGCTTCCGCTCCGAACGCGGCAAACGCGCTGATGACGCGCGAGCGCTCGCTCAACGCTGGGCCAAGCAGACTGGCAGTGCCCGATCCGGCGAGCCTCTGGCCGCTGGCTATCATCTCGCCAATGCCTTCCCTGACCGGGTCGCGCAGCCCGCTGGCGCGCGCGGGCGCTTCCGTCTCGCCAATGGCCGCCAAGCCCAACTCGACGAAGCCCATGCCCTTGCAGGGGCGCCCTTTCTCGTCGTCGCGGACATCACCGGCAGTGCAACCCAAGGCCGCATCCGCTCCGCCGCCGCGCTCAGCGCAGATGAGCTCGACCAACTCTTTGGCGCGCATATAAAATCTGAAACCACTCTGACCTTTGAAACGCAAACCGGCTCCGTCCGCGCCCGCCGCCAGCGCCGCCTCGACGCCCTAAAACTTGCCGATGACACCGCCCCAGTCACTGACCATGAAGCCGCCGCGCAGCTTCTGGCCGAAGCGGCGCTGAAGCGCCCAGAAAACCTTCCCTGGTCCAAAGATCAAAAGGCCATCCGCGCCCGCGCAACCTATTTGCATCAAACACTTGGCGGCGACTGGCCAGACCTTTCCAACGATGCCCTCGCCCAAGATCCGAGCTGGCTCGCACCCCATCTTTTCGGCGAAACCAAGCTGGCAGCAATCACTGCCGAACACATGGGCGCGGCCCTCGATGGCCTGCTCCCGTGGTCAGCGCGGCAAGACATTGACCGCCTTCTGCCCAGCCACTACTCAGCGCCTTCAGGCAGTAACTTACCGATTGATTATGCTGCCGAAAATGGCCCAGCGCTCGAAGTCCGCGTGCAGGAACTCTTCGGACTTGACCGCCACCCCTCTGTCGCCAATGGCAAAATCCCGCTGTTGTTGATCCTGCTCTCCCCGGCTCATCGCCCGATCCAAACGACGCGCGATCTGCCCGGCTTCTGGCGAGGTTCATGGAAAGACGTGGCAAAAGACTTAAAAGGCCGCTATCCGCGTCACCCTTGGCCCGAAGACCCCATTGCAGCCCCACCAACCAGCCGCGCCAAACCCCGCGGCACCTAGGGCACATCTGCCCGCGCAGAGGTTCCTTGTTTCGGGACAGAGGCAAATCAGCTAGCTAAGATGGTCAACGCATTTGGGGGGCAATACATTGGCTTGGCGCGATAAACCAAAAACGCAACGTTTCAGCGATATCGGAGCGATAGTGGGCGTGGTAATTGCCGTGATTGCCACGCAATTCGTGTTCCATATCCCCGAGTTCTGGATGCGTGTGGCCCTCTATGTCGTCGGCCTAGGCCTCGGTCGCTTTATCGGCACGAAGATCGCCGAACGCAGCTAACACCCACTCGTATCAGCTCTAAAGCGTGAGCCCGGGGGCATGGCCTGCCCCCGGATAGACTTAGTAGTTGAACGAAAAGCGACGTGAAATACCCACGCCCGCAGTAAAGGCAGAGTCGCTGCCCGACTGCACGATTGGCGAGTTTTCGGCGCCGCCCACGATCCGTGAATAGGACCCTTCAAGATTAAGGAAGGTGTCGGCGACGAACTCATACTTCACAGCAGCTTTTACGCCGACCGACTTGATCCCACCTTGCGGATCGAACGCGGCCAAACGCCCGCCTGTCGCCGCAGATTCTGCAGCGCTGACGCCGTAATATCGGTCCATATAGTTTTCGCTGGCGAAGTTCACGACAGGCCCAGCAACAAGGGTCAGCTCAGGCGTCAACCGCGCCGTCATATCAAGCCCCACTTCCCCGACAAAGCCTTGCGCGCCGCCAAAAGCATAACGCGCCGCTACATAGGGTTGTACGCTGACAGCTTCATTCAAGCCGATTTCATAGCCGATCCGACCACCAAGCGCGTAGGTCGTGTCGACATTGTTTAGGCCAGCCAATGGTGCGAAATCGGCGCTTTTGCGTTCGCGCACGACGCTGATGGACGGAGCGATCTTCAGCCCATCGGTCGCGCCAGCACCACCAATGTCGATCACGCCGGGAATATTGAGGCGCTCGAGATTGATGAGGGGAAGGATCGTACCGGTGTAGGTGGAAGCACCCTCATAGGCAGGCGTCGCACCCGCCCCGAGGCCGAGTTCAACGATAAGATCTGGCCTGGTTTCCGCTTGGGAATAGCTAAGCTGAGCTTGATCCAGCTGGCCAAAATTCTGGGCAAGGGCGACACTCGGAAGCAGCGTGCTAACAGCAACTGCACCGAGAATATATTTGGGATGACGCAATACAAACTCCGTAACATGACGAAACGCGAAACCGCCCGCGCCTTCGTTCAGAGCAGAGCGTCGAAGTCTGGCCAACGCCTTCCTTCAGCATGTGTTGCCTACACTGCTGTATGACACACCCTGCGCTCATCCCTTGTAGCGATCGAACCTTTCAACTCACTTACGCAAGCTTGTGTGCCTTAGATCTCTCGGCAGAGCAAAACTCTGCCGAGAACATGTTCAAAGGGCTTATTCCGCACTCGGCTCGAAGGTCAGCGCGATCCCATTGATGCAGTAGCGCAGGCCCGTTGGAGGCGGTCCATCAGGGAAAACATGCCCGAGATGGCTCCCGCAAGTCGCGCAATGCACCTCGGTACGAACCATGCCATGCGAGCGGTCAACTGTACTCGCTACAGCGCCGGGTAGAGGGTCGTTAAAACTTGGCCAACCCGTGCCACTTTCAAACTTCAGCGTCGCGCCAAACAGCGGCGTGTCACAGCCTGCGCAGGAAAAAACACCCTGACGCTTCTCATGCAACAAGGCGCAAGAGCCCGGACGCTCGGTACCGTGCTGGCGCATAATATAATATTGCTCGGGTGTCAGGCGCTCCTGCCATTCCTGATCAGTACGCGTCACCTTGTAAGTATGGCCATCCATGGCTTTACTCCTTCAATCACCCTTGTTCGCCTCAAGGATATAGTTAGTCTAAGCGCCTATTCCCACCACCTTGTTCCATCAAGTTTGGCCGAGAACGCGGAGGCGCTATGACTGTGATTTCCTCAATCGCTGAACTCGAGGCGCTCTATCAACCAGCACCAGCCCCCGCCTCCCTAGTGAAGGTCAGCCCCACCGTCACGCCGGAATACGCCCGCCTCATCGAAGCCAGCCCCTTTGTGGCACTCGCGACGTCTGGCCCCGAAGGCCTCGACTGCTCGCCCCGTGGCGACAAACCGGGTTTCATCCGGATTCATGACAGCAGCACGCTGATGATGCCGGATCGCCGGGGCAATAACCGTATCGACAGCCTGCGAAATATCGTGCGGGATCCCCGCTGTGCGCTTCTTTTTCTCATTCCGGGCTCCGGCACCACATTGCGGGTCAATGGCCGGGCGCATCTTTCGGCAGACCCCGCCTTACTCGAAAGCTTCGCCATCGAGGAAAAAGCACCGCGGACCGTCGTCGTGTTGCAGATTGAGGAAATTTACTTCCAGTGCGCCCGCGCCATCATGCGCTCGGAGCTATGGAACCCGGATCATCATGTCGATCCCAAAGATCTTCCCTCAGCAGGACAAATGTTAGCCGCGATCACAGCCAATGCCGTCGGCGGCGAGAGCTATGATAAATCTTGGCCTCAACGAGCCAAAGAGACGCTCTGGTGAAATCAGGCTGCGGGAGCCTCTGTTAGGGTCGAAATCAGCTTCTGCAGCTCGCCTTGTGTAAATGGCTTCGCCAAGCGCGGCAGGTTCATCCGTCGGGCCTGCTCAATATCGGCATAGCCACTGGCTAAAGCGACGGGAAGCTCTGGGTACTGCTTGATAATTTCTTCAGCCAGCGCCACCCCAGTCATGCGCGGCATGGCGTGATCCGTGATAACGAGATCAATGTCTTGGTTCGCTTCGAGCAAGGCCAGAGCCTCCGCACCAGAATGCGCCTCAACGACCTTATGACCCAGTTCCTCGAGCATGAGAGAGGTGTTGAGCAAAACCAGCGCATCATCATCAACCGCTAGGACTTTGAGCTGGGTTTTAGCAATGCGCGGTGTCAGGGCATCAGGTTTGATCACTTCAGCCACCGGCTCAGTCTCGGCGGCGAGTGCTTCAAGCCAAAGCTCGACCCTGGTCCCTTCCCCCTTAACGCTGTAGATCGACATCATGCCGCCGGACTGCTCAGCGATCCCCTGAACCATCGGCAGTCCCAAGCCGGTGCCTTTTCCGACCCCTTTAGTGGTGAAGAACGGTTCACGAGCATGTGCGAGCGTTTCCTCGTCCATGCCTTCGCCAGTGTCCTCAACCGACAGGCAAACATACTTGCCGGGCTTGAGTTTCACATGGCCAGGAGCGATGTCGTGCTCCGCTGCGGAAAACCGAAGCGTGCCCCCGTTCGGCATTGCATCGCGCGCATTGACGGCCAGGTTCAGCAGCGCGGCATCCAAATGATTGGGATCTGTGCTGACCTTGGGCAGGCTAATCGGAAAGCGCGTTTCCACCATCACCGAGTGCCCAAGCGTGCGGCTCAAGAGTTCGCCCATGCCCCGCACCACTTCAGCAAGGTCGACAGGACGGTTCTCCAAATCCTGCTTGCGGGCAAAAGCCAACATCCGCTTGGTCAATTGGGCACCGCGTTGTGCGGCTTGATAGGCGTTGTCGATGAGGCGACTATTGCGGTCATCAGCCGGCAATCGCCTTTTCAGCACTTCAAGGCTGCCCATCACCACCATCAAGAGATTGTTGAAGTCGTGCGCGACACCACCCGTCAGTTGGCCAATAGCCTCAAGCTTTTGGGTCTGGAACAATTCCTCGCGGGCTTGCTCCAAACTCTCCTGCTGGTTGATCCGATCGGTAATATCACGAACGATTTTGGCGAAACCAACGAGCATTCCATTACTGTCGCGAATTGCGTCAATTGCAATGCTGGCCCAAAAGACCGTCCCATCCTTGCGAACGCGTTGCGCTTCATCGTGGAAGTGGCCTTTGGTGGCGGCAATCTCAAGCGCCCTCTGAGGCAGCCCCGCCGCTTGAGCCTCGCTCGGGAAAAACGCTGAAAAATGCGTGCCGATTATCTCTTCGGCGGTATAGCCGTTGATCCGCTCCGCACCCTTGTTCCAGCTTTCAACACGCCCCTCCAAGCTCAACATGGAAATCGCATAGTCTGAAACATTCATAACCAGAGTGCGAAATCCGTCTTCGGTCCCGAGCGGATGAACGTCAGCGCTATCGAACTCATCTATCGCACGGATCGTTACGCCATACGCGGCATCGCGCTCATTTTGGCCCACAAGTGCTTCCGCCGTAACGTGCACGGCAACCGGAGACGAGGTTCCACGAACTAAAAATTCCGTGCTCTCAAATCGACCGGCTTCGCCTATCGCCTGCTGAATGCACGTCATTAGGCCTAGCGAGTGAGAACTGCCTTTAAACAAGCTATCGAGATGCTGACCAATGGCGTCGGTCGCCGACAAACCGCTGAGTAACGTAGCGCCACGATTCCACGAGGTTATCCGCCCCTCGTCATCAAGAGCGAAAATCGCATACTCGCTTATCGTGTCGACCAGAAACTTGAAGCGTTCGGTCTCACCCGGGCTTAGCAGCCGAGATGGATCATTGTGCATAGGCGAACGCTCTCCATCAATTCAGCAGATGAACTCATGCTCAGCGACTTGGTTCCGCGTTTGCATCGCTACTTTTGCGCCAGAGACAAGCAACGGTCGGACCGAGATCGACACACGCACTTTAGCCAACGCTTATTAATTAAAAATATGGACTGACAGTTGTATAGAGCGTTTCTATCCTTGCTGAAAGCAAGTGACAAGCACTCCAATTTCATCAAATCAATAAATCACAAAACCAGCAAGCAATTCCGAAGTGTACAACCCACCCTGAACCTCCTAAAGTTAACTTTCTGCAACAACACCCAACAAAAACAAAACCAACTCCGCACCCCTCGGGTAAAATGCTAAAGGCGAACGATCATCGCATTCGCATTTAAGATGAACACATCGGAGTTATCCCCGGACCGCTGGCTCGGCATACGCTCTCTACAGCGCAAAAAGAGAATTGAAATGACAGATCGATATTCCGGCCACGCCAAGAGCTTGAGTTCCCCTGCGGACCACGGCTTCTCCATAAGCCCTTCTGACTCGCTAGACCTAACCGAGCCGACCCGCGCCATTTATGTTGGGACCGGCGGCAATCTTGCTGTGACACTGCTGTCCGGCGCCGAGTTAACATTGGCCAACATCCCTACAGGCAGCATAATGCCAATCCGTATTCGGCGCATCAAAGCGACAAACACCACGGCCACCAATCTGGTGGGCTTGGTTTAGGCGACTTTATTTTTTGATGAAAAAGAGATGGTGGGCGTAACAAGGATCGAACTTGTGACCCCTACGATGTCAACGTAGTGCTCTCCCGCTGAGCTATACGCCCATCTCTCGGGTGAACTGTCTTACAACGTCGTCTATCCGGTTTCCCGCATGAACTGAGCTGAAAGCCTGTTCTGTATCATGGTGGGTGCGACAGGGATTGAACCTGTGACCCCTGCCGTGTGAAGGCAGTGCTCTCCCGCTGAGCTACGCACCCCCTGCGCTGTGCAGAGGAGAAAGAGATGGTGGGCGTAACAAGGATCGAACTTGTGACCCCTACGATGTCAACGTAGTGCTCTCCCGCTGAGCTATACGCCCATCTCTCTCGGGTCAGAAGCGTTGCCGCTTCCGATGTTGGCGATAGACCATATTTCGGTTCCGCCGGTCAAGAGGCCGTTTGCCCCTGTGGATTACTTTCGCAAATTCTTTTGCAGTTTCCGCAGATTACCGCGAAACGCCTAGCATTTTGCGCGCTCGCCCCGCTTACGCGGCGAGTAGGCGTTCCACTTCACTCACCAAATCGCGCAAGTGGAATGGCTTTGACAAAACAGAGGCATCCTTGGGCGCGTCGCTGTCTGGGTTCAATGCGACAGCGGCAAAGCCAGTGATGAACATGACCTTGAGATCTGGATCGAGTTCGGTGGCACGACGTGCCAACTCGATCCCGTCCATTTCGGGCATCACAATATCACTGAGCAGCAGCGAGAAAGGTTCCTCGCGCAGACGCTCATAGGCTGACAGCCCATTGTCGAATGAGACAACGTCATAGCCTGCGTTCTTGAGCGCGCGCGTCAGGAACTGGCGCATATCATTGTCGTCTTCAGCAAGCAGAATTCGCTTCATCAGCATCCCTGATGTCGTCTTTAAGAGTGAGTCGGAGTTCTGGCGATATTTATGCCAGTTCTGCAGTTTCGCAACCACTCTCGACCATAGGCAGTTCTTTCGAGGAACGCCACAAGGCAATTGCGCGACAAACTGGACAAGTCGGCCGCGAAGGGCGAAACTGGTATGAGCAAAATCACGGCGGCGCTCTGAGCGCAATGGGGGAAACGCGTGCGATCCGATTATTGGGATCAACCTGCATTCGAAACCATCCGCCCGCGGCGGCCGGTATCGCCCCTTGTTTTCAATTCACCTCATTCTGGCAAAGTCTATCCAGAACGATTTCTGGCAATGGCACGGCTCGATCATCTGTCAATCCGCCAATCGGAAGACGCTTATGTGGACGAGCTCTTCGCCCGAGCACCACACCTTGGCGCCCCCTTACTGAGAGCGCATTTTCCGCGCGCGTATTTGGACGTCAATCGTGAGCCGTGGGAGCTGGATCCCACGATGTTCGTCGACTCCTTATCAGATCGCTTTAACACCACCTCGCCGCGCGTTGCCGCTGGCTTGGGCACCATTGCCCGCGTGGTCGCCGAAAATAAGCCCATTTACCGCGAACGCCTGACCATGGACGATGCTCGCATGCGCATCGAAGGGATTTATCACCCCTACCACGCTGCGCTTCAAAAGCTCATGAGTGAGGCTATGACCCATTCGGGCATTGCGATCCTCATTGATTGTCATTCTATGCCGCGCATTGGCCGCAACGGTGAACGCGCTACGCCGGACGTTGTATTGGGCGACCGCTACGGCACGACTTGCGCCGCCCCCCTCATCGATCTGGTCGAAACCGCATTCACAACGGCCGGGTTAAAGGTCGCGAGAAACCGGCCTTATGCGGGGGGTTTTTGCACGCGGTCCTATGGCCGCCCCCAGCATGGTGTCCACGCACTCCAGATCGAAATCAGCCGCCACCTCTATATGAACGAAGTGACCCTCGAAAAACATTCGGGCTTCGCCACCATGAAAACGGTGATCGACAGCCTGATCCAGACCCTGATCGGTCTTGACCTCGTCGCGCTCGCGACCAATCGCGTAGGGCTCTCTAAGGCGGCAGAATAGAAAACCAATCATCCCCTCTGCTTAGAACCAACATGGCCCGAACTGCGCCGATCAGAAATGCTTTAGGGGTTTAACCCTGCTGCATTGCAAGCTATCTGCTTTGGTCAGAAAACCCGCTGGCATTGGTGAGCGATAATGGCCGACCTCCCCTCAGAAATTGACTTTGCCCGCATTCAGGCGACGCTACTTGCGGCCGCCGACGCAGCGGCGGCAAAAACACTTCCCCTTTTCCGCACACCGATCGCCGTCGACAACAAGCTTGCCAAGGGCTTTGATCCTGTGACGGAAGCGGACAAAGGTGCTGAAACCGCCATCCGCTCTGTGATCGAGCAAGCTTTCCCCGACCACGCAATCATTGGCGAAGAATGGGGGCGCACAGGAGATAGTCGTTATAGCTGGATCATCGACCCGGTTGACGGCACACGGGCGTTCATTTCCGGTGCGCCCGTTTGGGGCACACTCATCGCTTTTGCTGTAGACGGTGTTGCCGTCGCGGGCCTAATGAGCCAACCGTTCATTGGCGAAAACTACCTAGCAGTGCCAGGGGCCTCCACCTATCGACGCGGCGACCTTGCCCAATCGAACCGAACTTCCGGCTTAAACGAATTGGCGTCAGCACGGGTATTTACGACGACACCCAAGCTGTTTGACACGGAAGACCTCCAGGCGAAATGGCAAGCAATTGAAGGCGCAACGCGTCTCCAGCGCTTTGGCATGGATTGCTATGGATACGCTCTGCTCGCCTCAGGCCATGCAGATCTCGTCGTTGAGCCATACCTGAACACATACGACATTGCCGCCCTAGTGCCGATCATCCGAGAAGCGGGCGGCGCCATTTCTTGCTGGGATGGATCAGAGCCCACAGGTGGCGGAAATGTAGTCGCAGCCGCGAGTCAAGAACTGCTCGAAAAAGCGCTAGAACTCATCACTAAAGCCAAATAATCGCCGAACGTTTTATTAACTGACAACATGTTAGATGCCTCCACGCGCTTTCGCTGGGGGCATCGAAACTTTGCGCAATCTCAAAAAATTTCTCACCGACAATTCCGGTGGGGTCGCCATAATATTTGGCATTCTCCTGCCATCGCTGCTTGGAGTTTCCGCACTCGCCATTGAAGTGGGCTCTTGGTACGCGGATAAGAACCGTCTGCAAATCGCGGCGGACGCAGCGGCTTATAGCGCGCTTGTCGCCTATCAGAAGGACAAGTCACTCACTGATGCCGTCACTATCGGCATCGCTGAGGCACGTGCATCTGGATATTCGGGACCAGACGATCAGATCGTGATTTTGATCCCGTCGCCAGACGGGACTTTGGGCGCTAATTCCTCACGCGCCATCCTCCAAGAACCCTCGCGTCTGTTCTTATCGCAACTTTTTCTCAAACAGAGCTGGCTCGATATCTCCACCGTTTCGTATGCTACGGCAAACACCGCTGCGCCAAACGTGCCGTGCATGTTGGCGTTAAAGCAGAAGCAGTCTCGCTCGATCCTCATTGCCGCCTCTGTCCAAGTGAACATGAGCTGCACGGTCGCGACCAATTCCAACAGCGCGGACGCTATTTGGGGTGAAGGGTCAACCCGACTGGCCGCCGAATGCGCAACCACGCCAGGGAATTACGCCACAAACGGCAGCGCAAAAATCACCTTTAGCAATTGCCCCAATGGCACCTATACACGTGCTGAAACCAGCAACCATCTCGCTGGCACCCAGTTTTGGGGCACAAGCCAAATTCCAGACACCAACACCTTGGCCGATCAGAATGTTGCCCAAGGCCGGTATGGCGCAGGCATGCCCGGCGGCGCCAGCCTGCATCCGGGAAAATATGGCAAACAAGTTGAGATTGCCGGCACAGTGACGCTGGCTCCGGGCATTTATTATTTTACGGCCGGCTTCCGCGCCACGAATGGCGCGAAAATTATCGGCGAGGGCGTCACGATCTATGTCGATCAAACGCACGTCCTAGACATTGCCCAAGATGTTCAATGGCAGTTGAGTGCGCCAAAAACCGGCCCAACTGCGGGTATTGCCATCATGGGGAACCCCAATCTCGTCGGCGGAGATGTCCGTCTCATCGGCATTTTGGGCAATGTGCAAGGCGCAGTCTATTTCCCCAATGATAGACTATTCACGGAGGCAGGACCCAACCTCGCCACGGCCCGCTGTACACAGATTGTAGCGTCAATGATCGACATTCGCGGTGCGGGTACCATCAACAATAATTGCTCAGGCGGCACTGGTGCGAGTGCAAATGCCGGCCAAGTCCGTCTCGCCAAAGGTCCTGCAGCATGATGGCCCTCTTGCGCATGCTTCGTCGGTTTTGGCGCACCGCAGCCGGACATGCGGCGATTGAGTTCGCCCTCATCGTCCCAATCGTTCTCCTTCTGCTTGTCGCGGTTTACGATCTCGGAACCGGGTTCACTGAAAAGATCAAAGTGCAGTCGGCGCTCAACTCTGGAATGCAGCACGTTATGCAGACCGAGGGCACAGACCTCGCCATGACCACCACGGTCATTAATCATCAGCTGGACGATAAAGCCGGAGCAGCCAGCGTTTCCGTCGAGAAAATCTGCCGCTGCAACAGTCAGGCTATCGCCTGCAGCCAGAGTTGCTACAAGGGCGTCGCGCACTACGTTCTGGCAAGCGCCAGCCTGCCTTATGCGAGCCCGCTCATGGGCGTCGACATGTCCGTATCCGCCAATTTTGAACTCTTTGTAGGGTACAAATGATGCGGCGGCGGAGAAATTCTAAAAGCGCACTGCGCGACGACGGCGGCGGTTCAGCCGTGGAATTTGCGCTCATCGCACCCATCTTTATTCTGACGTTGGTCGGCCTAACAGAAGTGGGCTTCGCCATTCACGCGCACGCCACACTGACCCAAATCGCCGAAGGAGGCGCACGTCACCTTCTCTTCGCCCCAGAGGATAGAAGTGGCGCTACAACCCAAATTTTTGCTGACACCAAGGGCACCACGATCACGGCTGAGGACCTCACAGTCGCGCTGACTGAAAAGACCGCGCCCTATCATCACTTGGAGGTCACACTGAGTTATATCTTCCGACCGGTTGGCCCATTTTCACTTCCGAGTGGCATCCCCATGGTCGCCCGTGCTTCGGTTCCACTCGGCGGCACCTAAACCGTCTGATTGGTTACAAACGCGTCGAACGCCGCAAACACCTGAGCACGAACGCGGTTATTCTCCATGAACAACTCGTGCTGGGCACCTGGCACAACAGTGTGGTGTCCTGTGCGCAGTCGCAGGCCCAACTCCTCAATCGCGGGCGTTGAGACGATACGGTCTCCGCCAGCCGCCAGCATCAGGACAGGGATTTGTATCTCGCTAGGGAAGCGATCCCGCTTCGTGGCCATCATCGCCCCCATGGCCGCGGCGAGCCAACGAAATGTCGGCGACCCAATGTATAGGCTCTCATCGGCGCGGAGCGTCTCAACCATGCGCTGATATCGCCCCGCGTCGGATGTGAGCGGGTTGTTGGGGAACATGGCTTCATCGGGTCGACGATCCCCACGACGCGCCATTGGCAGGCGTCCTAGTCCCAAAAAGCTTAGCGTCTCAGCAACCATCCGCACTCTTGGCAAGCTATCTTCCATGCCATGGAGCCCAACCATAGGCGCCGATAGGAACACGCGATCAAAGATCATCCGATCCTGCGTTGCCGCATAAAGACTGGCCATACCACCCATAGAGTGCCCGACGAGATAGAATGGGCCCGGACAATCGGGCAGCAAAATATCCCGATGGAAACAGCGCAGATCGGTCCAGTAATCCTCAAAGCGATCGACATAACCAAGGGTCTTATTGCCGATCAGCCGATCTGAGCCGCCCTGCCCGCGCCAATCAAATGTCGCCACGGCAAATCCACGCTTTTGAAAATCAGCGACTGTCTCAAAATATTTTTCAATATATTCGGTGCGCCCCTGCACAAGGCAGACCGTTCCACGCGCGACATCGCCTTTCCGTGGCCACAGCGCATAGCGCAGGCGCACCCTATCCGAGGTCCGAAAATACCCCACCCGCGCCCCTTCCGGTGCTGGATTATTGGGAATTGAGAGGAGTTTTGCTCCATTCGGATCAACGAGTACTGTCACGACGTCCTCATGCTTACGGCTGTGAACCTTACTGCCTTGAGGGTAAAAGAAAAGCCAGCAACCTGATGGCCACTGGCTTTTCCTTTTGATTGCGGCCCAAGCGGGGTGCGGGGGACTTTGAACCGCCCCCCATAACTACGCACCCAGGTCTGAACCCGATCCGAAAAAGGCATTCATTCTGCGTTCACTGCGCAAATCAAAGGGCGCCGCAGCGCCCTAAATACTATTCGTCGTCGGTGAAACGCACCTTACCGATGTAGCCAAGGTTACGGTTGCGCTGGCCATAGTCGATACCATAGCCAACCACGAACTCGTCTGGAATATCAAAGCCAATCCACTTGGCGTTCACTTCCGCTTCACGACGCGACGGCTTGTTGAGTAGCGCGCAAATTTCAATCCGGCGCGGGTGACGCGTGTTGAGGATTTCGAGCACATGGGTCAGCGTGTGACCGGTGTCGATAATATCTTCCACCACCAGCACGTCGCGACCACCGATTTCGCCACGTAGATCCTTCAAGATGCGCACTTCACGGCTCGATTCCATGCCGTCGCCATAGGATGAGGCTTCGATGAAATCGACTTCCACTGGCAGATTAATTTCACGCACGAGATCCGCGATGAAAATAAACGAGCCGCGCAGCAGCCCAACAACCACCAGCTTGTCGGTATCCGAGTAGTGAGCCGAAATTTCCTTCGCCAGCGCCTCAACGCGTGCAGCAATGGCTTTGGCGGAGATCAATTCATCAATGACGTAAGGTGTGTGGCTCATGTGAGTCCTCGGCAGCGCAGAGAGTGCGGTCTTAGAGCGGGGCGGGTTTGGGGTCAACAGAAGGCTTACTTACTCCCTAGATTGCACGCCTTTCCCCTCTGCTCCTCTATGAACGCGCGAGGAACTGCTTAAAACAAAAAAGCCCCGCCGGAGCGGGGCTTTCTATTCAATTGAACCCTAGCCGCTTAGCGCGGCAGTGCAGTCTTGCCCATCAAATCAAGGTCAATCGCACGAGCAGCCTGACGGCCCTCACGGATCGCCCAAACAACGAGGGACTGGCCGCGGCGCATATCGCCTGCTGCGTAAACCTTATCGACCGAGGTCTTGTAGGTGAACGTGTCAGCAAACAGATTCCCGCGCTTATCGAGATCAGCACCCAGCTCGGTCAGCATGCCTTCGGCCACTGGACCAGCAAAGCCGATTGCAAAGAGCACGAGGTCAGCCTTGATGACAAATTCCGAACCCTCAATTGGCTTACGCGAACGATCCACACGCGCGCATTCAACGCCCGTGACATGCCCCTTGGCATTGCTGATGATCTTCATCGTGCCGGCAGAAAACTCACGGATCGCGCCTTCTGCCTGCGAAGACGAGGTACGCATCTTAACTGCCCAATTTGGCCAGTTGGTCAGCTTGTCTTCCATTTCTGGTGGCATTGGACGCACGTCGAGCTGGGTCACGGCAATCGCGCCCTGACGGAACGAAGTACCAACGCAGTCAGAGGCAGTATCACCACCACCGACAACCACAACATGCTTGCCCGCGGCAGATAGCTGGAACTGCTCGGAGACGTCTTCGCCACCGACGCGGCGGTTCTGCTGTACGAGGAACGGCATGGCGAAATGAACGCCGTCAAAGTCCTTGCCTTCAACATCCACATCGCGCGGACGTTCTGCCCCACCGGTCAGCAGCACCGCATCGTAACCAGCCTGAAGCTCAGAGAGCGGACGGGTGACGCCAATGTTTTCGCCATAGTGGAAAGTGACGCCTTCGGCTTCCATCTGCGAAACGCGGAAGTCGATGTGTTCCTTTTCCATCTTAAAGTCTGGAATGCCGTAGCGCAGCAGACCGCCAGCCTTGGGCTCACGCTCATAGAGGTGAACGTCATGACCTGCACGCGCCAGCTGCTGGGCCGCAGCCATGCCTGCAGGACCACCGCCAACGATGGCGACCTTCTTGCCGGTCTTGGCTTCAGCGATAACGGGCTTGACCCAACCGCCACGGATTGCCTTGTCGGCAATCGCCTGCTCAACAGTTTTGATCGCGACCGGGCTATCTTCCAAATTCAGCGTACACGCTTCCTCGCACGGTGCGGGGCAAATGCGGCCAGTGAACTCGGGGAAGTTATTGGTTGAGTGGAGGTTGCGCGCAGCCTCTTCCCAGTCGTTGTTGTAAACGAGGTCGTTCCAATCCGGGATCTGATTGTGAACCGGGCAGCCCGTATCGCCGTGGCAGAAGGGGATGCCGCAGTCCATGCAACGCGCCGCCTGATCGGTGACGCGCGCTTCAGACAGTGGAATGGTGAACTCACCAAAGTGACGAATACGGTCCGAAGCCGGCTGATAGCGGGATTCTTCACGTTCGATTTCGAGAAAGCCAGTAACCTTACCCATTGCTCGCTCTCCCCTTACTCAGCAGCCACATTGACGCCAAAGGCGCGCTTCTTTTCCATCTCAAGGATGGCGCGACGGTATTCGACCGGCATGACCTTAACGAACTTCGGACGCATCTCGGCCCAGTTCTCAAGGATGTACTTTGCGCGGGTCGAGCCGGTGTAGTGCAGGTGGTTGGAGATGAGCTGGTGCAGACGTTCATCGTCGTGCTTGGTCATGTCGCCAGAGATGTCGACACGGCCATGCCATTCGAGATCCCCACCGTGGTGGTGGAGTTTCTGCATCAGATCTTCTTCTTCCTGCACCGGTTCGAGATCGACCATGGCCAAGTTACAGCGATCGCGGAAGGTACCTTCCTCATCGAGAACATAAGCCACGCCGCCGGACATCCCTGCAGCAAAGTTTCGACCGGTCTTGCCCATGACGACGACCAGACCACCGGTCATGTATTCGCAACCGTGGTCGCCCGTGCCTTCGACAACTGCAATAGCGCCGGAGTTACGAACGGCGAAACGCTCGCCAGCAACGCCGCGGAAGTAGCATTCACCTGAGGTTGCACCATAAAGAACGGTGTTACCAACGATGATCGACTTTTCCGGAACAATGCCGATCTTGTCGGATGGACGCACCACAATGCGACCACCAGCAAGGCCCTTGCCGACATAGTCATTGGCATCGCCGATCATATCGATGGAAATGCCCTTCGACAGGAAGGCACCAAATGCCTGACCAGCCGTGCCACGCAGGGTGATCGAAATGGTGTCTTCCGGCAGACCGTCATTGCCGTACTTCTTGGCGAGAGCGCCCGAGAGCATTGCCCCAGCCGAACGGTCACGGCTGCGGATCGGCAGATCAATCTGCACCGGAGTGCCGTTTTCGAGTGCCGGAGCGGCCAGCTCAACCAGCTGACGGTCAAGCACAGCTTCAAGGTGGTGGTTCTGAACTTCCGAGTGGAAGATCGTGTCTTCACCCAGAGGCTCTGGCTTGTAGATCAGCTTGGCGAGATCAACCCCTGCGGTCTTCCAGTGGGTATCTACGCCCTTCTGTGCCAGCAGGTCCGAGCGGCCAACCAGCTCGTTGAGCGTGCGTGCGCCCAGCGAAGCCATGATGCCACGTAGCTCTTCTGCCACGAAGAAGAAGTAGTTGATGACGTGTTCTGGCGTGCCCTTGAAGCGCTTGCGCAGCACCGGATCCTGGGTAGCAACGCCAACCGGGCAGGTGTTGAGGTGACACTTACGCATCATGATACAGCCAGCCGCGATCAATGGCGCAGTCGAGAAGCCGAATTCATCAGCCCCCAGCAGCGCGCCGATCAGCACGTCGCGGCCGGTCTTGAGACCACCGTCAACCTGCAGGCGAACACGCGAGCGCAGGCGGTTGAGCACCAGCGTTTGATGGGTTTCTGCCAGACCGATTTCCCACGGACCGCCAGCGTGCTTGAGCGATGTCAGCGGCGAAGCGCCGGTGCCACCGTCAAAGCCGGAGATGGTGATGTGGTCAGCACGTGCCTTGGCAACGCCAGCGGCAACCGTACCAACACCGCCTTCTGACACGAGCTTGACCGAAATGTCGGCCTGTTCATTGACGTTCTTGAGATCGTAAATGAGCTGCGCGAGATCTTCGATCGAGTAGATGTCGTGGTGCGGCGGCGGGGAGATAAGGCCCACGCCTGGGGTCGAGTGACGAGTCTTGGCCACAATCCAGTCGACCTTATGGCCCGGCAGCTGACCGCCTTCACCTGGCTTTGCGCCCTGTGCAACCTTGATCTGGATCTGGTCCGAGTTGACCAGATATTCAGCCGTCACGCCAAAGCGCCCCGAAGCCACCTGCTTAATGGCTGAACGCAGTGGGTTCTGCGAACCATCTGCCAGTGGCTTATAGCGATCAGGCTCTTCGCCACCTTCACCGGTGTTAGACTTGCCGCCGATCTTGTTCATGGCCTGCGCAAGCGTCGTATGCGCTTCACGGCTGATCGAGCCGAAGCTCATCGCGCCGGTAACGAAACGCTTGACGATGTCCGCAGCAGGCTCAACGTCGTCCAGTGCGACAGCCTCGCCAATTGGCTTCACGTCCAAGAGGTGACGAATGGCGAGATAGCCGTTTTCAGCTTCGTTCACACGCTTGGCAAAGCTGTTGTAGCGGTCCTGAGCATTCTCAGGCGCTTCGTCAGCAGTACGCACAGCATGCTGCAGGTCAGCGACAACGTCTGGGGACCAAGCATGCTTTTCGCCGCGGATACGGTAGGCATATTCGCCACCGACTTCGAGCGACTTGCGCAGCACAGTATCATCGCCAAAGGCGAGGTCGTGGCGACGAACGGTTTCTTCCGAAACTTCACCAAGGCCCACGCCCTCGATCGAGGTCGAGGTGCCAAAGAAGTACTTGTTGACGAAATCGGTGTTGAGACCAACCGCATCAAAGATCTGCGCGCCGCAATAGGATTGGTAAGTCGAAATGCCCATCTTGGACATGACCTTGAGCAGGCCCTTACCGACCGACTTGATGTAGCGGTAAACCACTTCATCCGCCGACACTTCCTCAGGGAAGTTGCTCTCAGCATGCAGCGACTGCAGCGCTTCGAAAGCGAGGTATGGGTTGATCGCTTCTGCGCCATAGCCCGCGAGCATAGCGAAGTGGTGGATTTCGCGGGCTTCACCCGTTTCAACCACGAGGCCAGTGGAGGTACGCAGACCCTTGCGGATCAGATGGTGGTGAACAGCCGCGAGCGCCAGCAGGGTCGGGATATCCAGACGATCTGCGGCAACCAAACGGTCGCTCAGAATGATGATGTTGTATTCACCACGCACGGCATCTTCTGCGGCCTGGCAGAGGCGTTCAATCGCCGCTTCCATGCCTTCAGCACCTTCCGACTTAGGATAGGTAATGTCGAGCGTCTTGGTCTTGAACTGGTTGCTGTCGATCTCGCCAATGCCACGGATCTTTTCGAGATCTTCATTGGTCAGGATTGGCTGGCGCACTTCAAGGCGCTTCACCTTCGAAAGACCTTCTAGGTCAAACAAGTTCGGACGCGGACCGATGAACGAGACAAGGCTCATCACCGATTCCTCGCGGATCGGATCGATTGGCGGGTTGGTGACCTGCGCAAAGTTCTGCTTGAAGTAGGTGTAAAGCAGCTTGGACTGGTTCGACAGCGCCGACAGCGGTGTGTCGGTCCCCATCGAGCCAACGGCTTCCTGCCCAGTGGTCGCCATTGGCGCCATCAGCAGCTTTACGTCTTCCTGCGTATAGCCAAACGCCTGCAAGCGATCCAGCAGCGCTTCGGTCGACTCCGGAGCTTTTGGTGCAACGGCGGGAAGATCTTCCAGAACGATCTGGGTGCGCGCGAGCCAATCAGCATATGGATTGGAGGTAGCGAGCGTCGACTTGATCTCGTCATCCGAGATAATGCGACCCTGCTCCAGATCGATGAGCAACATACGACCCGGCTGCAAGCGCCAGCGTTCAACAATGTCTTCATCCGGAATATCGAGAACGCCCGATTCCGAGGCCAGAATGACGTGATCTTCCTTGGTCACAAGGTAGCGTGCCGGGCGCAGACCGTTACGATCGAGCGTTGCCACAACATAGCGGCCGTCCGAGATCGACATCGCTGCCGGACCGTCCCATGGCTCCATCAAGGAGGCGTGGTACTGGTAAAAAGCGCGACGCTTTTCATCCATCAGCGGGTTACCAGCCCATGCTTCTGGCACGAGCATCATCGCTGCGTGCGGCAGCGGATAGCCACCCCGCACGAGGAATTCGAGCGCGTTGTCAAAGCATGCCGTATCGGACTGACCTTCGTAGGAGATCGGCCAAAGCTTGCCGATATCCTCGGCATAATACTTGGAGTGCACCGAAGCCTGACGGGCAGCCATCCAGTTGACGTTGCCACGGATGGTGTTGATTTCACCATTGTGGGTGGTCATGCGATAGGGGTGCGCCAGCTTCCAGGACGGGAAGGTGTTGGTCGAGAAACGCTGGTGCACAAGGGCAATCGCGCTTTCGAAATCTTCGTCGTGAAGATCGGTATAGAATGCGCCCAGCTGGTCCGCGAGGAACATGCCCTTATAGACGAGCGTACGGGCCGACATCGACACGACATAAAAACCGTTGTCCGACTGGCTCTCGGGGATCTCGCCATAAACGGTGTTGGAAATGACTTTGCGCACGATGAGGAGCTTGCGCTCGAACTCATCGAGGGTCAGGCCGTCCGGACGCGCCACAACCATCTGTTCGATGATCGGCTGCGTGGCGATAACGCCTTCGGAAAGCTTGGAGTTATCCCAAGGCACAGTGCGCTCGCCGAGAACGGTGAGGCCTTCTTGGGCGATGCAGCGACGAACCACTTCGGCGCAACGGACTTTGAGCTCTTCCCCATTCGGGTAGAAGATCATTGCGACTGCGTAGTGGTGCTTTTCGGGAAGTGCGAAGGGCAGCACCTTCTTGAAGAAGGCGTGCGGTGTCTGCACGAGAATGCCAGCGCCATCGCCCATCAAGGGGTCTGCGCCGACGGCGCCGCGATGTTCCAGATTCTCGAGGATTTCGAGACCCTTCTGGACCACTTCGTGGCTAGGCTTATTCTTAATGTTCGCGATCATCCCGATGCCACAGGCATCGCGCTCGCGTTTGGGGTCATACAGGCCTTGTGCCGCCGGGCGTCCCTGAACCGCGCCGGCGGCGGACTGGCGTGTTGGCGTCTGGTTCGATCCTGGGCTCATGACCATCAAACTTATCCCTTAACTGAATTGCCCCTTCACAGGGGGACGAATGCACAGGCGGCAAGCCGCAAGTTAATAACAGACACGGCGAAGTTGCGGGTCGTACAGCGTACGGCTCGAACGGCGTATCCGTCGATAATATAGGGTAGCGGCGCTGCATCCAAATGGCCGCTCAACTTCGGGCTTCCTCTCGCCCCGCCTATCCGTTTCCGCTCACGATAAGCGGGCCAGCCGAACCAGCGTGTGCGCTTGACCGCGGAGAGCGGGACGCACGGAGATAGGACAGAGATACTGCCCTAACACTTCCACATTTGCATAATTCCAAACTGGCAGCAAGCAGTTTCGACGCAGCGCGAGAAGAAAAAATAGGAGTTCTGTGGAATTACCTATAGGAAATGATAGGACAATGCCCGTTTAGGCATGACATCCCCCGCGAAATGGCCAGAAGTTTAGGTGTGGAGCGCGAAACTCCTATTTGATGCAAACAGCCTGACTGCACAAGAAAAAGGCGCAGGGAACGAGCCTGCGCCTTTGCCTATCCGATGGACGTCGGAGGGAGATAGGGCCCGCAGGAGGAAGAGCGGGCCCAGAGGAGGTTAGTTAACCGACTTGTCTTCGATGGTTGCAGTCGGGGCTGCCGAGTTGATTGCGATGGTGCGCGGCTTCTTGCTTTCCGGCAGCTCGCGCTTCAACTCGAGATGCAGCAGGCCATTTTCAAGGCTCGCGCCTTGCACCTCAACATAGTCGGCCAGCTGGAAGCGCAGCTCGAAGGAGCGCTCAGCAATGCCGCGATGCAGGAACTCGCGCTTGGTGTCGCCAGCTTCAACAGCCTTGGCACCCTTTACCACGAGGCTGTTTTCCTTGGTTTCGACTGCGATGTCGCCATTGGAGAAACCTGCAACTGCGATGGAGATGCGATAAGCATCATCACCGGTGCGCTCAATGTTGTAAGGAGGGTAGCTCTTCGTTTCCTGAGCCGAAAGCGTGTCCAAACGGTTGAACAGGCGATCAAAGCCAACAGTGGAACGGTAGAATGGGGAGAAATCGACGGTCTGCATTTTCACATTCTTTCATTAAGCAACGTGGATGTTTGCTCCGGCCCATAAAAGACGCACCCCCATCTGTGGCGAGCGCTGTATTTTCTGAACCGGCGTTCCCGGATACCGGCGAACGCTTCAGATGTAGGGTTCAAAAATGCCCCTTCAAGACCCCAATTTCATTTTTCGGTTTCTTGGAGATTTTCTGATTTGCACGTCAAAAAAACAAAGGGCAGCACCTGAGTGCCGCCCTTTTTCTGTCCTACCAAATGGCAGCGATTACATCACCGCACCAACCTGCCAAGGCACAAACTCATTGTCGCCATAGCCCAAGGCTTCAGACTTGGTTTCTTCGCCAGAAGCCACGCGCAGCATAAGATCAAAAATCTCCTGCCCCTTGGCCTCGATCGACACGCCCTCAACAATGTCCCCACAGTTGATGTCCATGTCGTCCGTCATGCGCGCATACATATCCGAATTTGTCGCGAGCTTAATCGACGGTACTGGTTTGCAGCCGTAGGCGGAGCCACGGCCGGTTGTGAACGCCAAAATATTGGCCCCACCCGCCACCTGCCCCGTTGCCGACACCGGATCAAAGCCGGGCGTGTCCATAAACACAAAGCCCTTTTCGGTGATCTTTTCGGCATATTCATAAACAGCGGTCAGCGGCGTCGTGCCGCCCTTGGCCGCAGCGCCGAGCGACTTTTCCAAAATCGTCGTCAGCCCACCGAGCTTATTGCCGGGCGAGGGGTTGTTGTTCATCTCCCCGCCATTGCGCGCGGTGTATTCCTCCCACCACTTGATGCGCGCTATGAGCTTTTCGCCCACGTCCTGGTTCACTGCGCGGCGCGTAAGAAGGTGCTCCGCACCGTAAATCTCTGGCGTTTCCGAAAGGATGGCCGTGCCGCCCTGCTTAACCAGCAAGTCCGCCGCAACGCCCAGAGCCGGGTTGGCGGTAATGCCCGAATAGCCATCCGACCCACCGCATTGAAGCGCCAGCGACAGATGCGAAGCGTCGACAGTCTCGCGCCGCGCCCGCGCCGCTACCGGCAGCATTTCCTTTATTCGCTCGACACCCCAATCAATGATCTTCTTCGTCCCGCCGATCTCTTGGATCGTCATGGTCTGGAAGGTGTCGGTTTCCTTGAGGTTATAAGCTTCCTTCATCTTATCGATCTGGAAGCCTTCACAACCGAGGCCGACCAGAAGCGCCGCTCCCAGATTGGGGTTGGACGTATACCCCCACTGGGTCCGGCGGAAAATTTGATAGCCCTCCCCCGAGAGGTCCATGGCGCAGCCCGTGCCATGCACAAAGGGGATAACACCATCAATTTCGGGATAATCATCGAGCACGCCAGAGCGATTAATCGCCTCCGCCATAAATTTCGCGACGGTTGCCGAACAATTCACCGAGGTCAAAATACCGATGTAGTTGCGCGTCCCCACCGAGCCATTCGCCCGTTTAAAGCCTTGGAACGTGGCCCGCTTTTCGGCGGGCACAAAATCTACCGGCAACGCGCCCTGCGCAAAAGCGTAGTCATGGCTCAGCGACCCATCGGGCCCACCCATGCCGCAGTTGTGCTCATGGACCCAATCGCCCGGCGCGATGTTCTCTTTGGCGAAACCAATGATTTGACCAAATTTGACGACCGCCTCACCGGCCAAAATCGGCTGCGTGGAAAATTTATGCCCGCGCGGCACCCGCCGAATAATCGCCACGCCCTGCGGCGTCTGAGTGCCGACATCCAAGTTTGCCAGTGCCACCGCAATATTATCGGCAGCGTTCAAAACTAGCGTTTTGCCTTCGGGGCGGATCATAGCTTCGGTCATCGTGGGCCTTCACACATTCTGACAATGACTGTGACGCCAGCTCACTTGTGCCATAGGCATTGGAACTCTAAGCACGGCAGCGCATTGTCAAACACTCGAACCCTAACTAACATGTTAGCATGAGGACGCAAACTGGTATGTATGATTTTCTTGGCGCTCCCGGGTCTCTGGCCCGCGGCACTGTCACCGTAGATGTGACGAACGCTCTGCGTCAGGGAATTGTCACGCTCGAACTCGAACCCGGCGTCATGCTCGACAAGAACGCCATTTGCGCCCAGCTCGGTGTCTCGCGGTTCCCCGTTAGTGAGGCCATAGCCCGCCTTGCCGAAGAGGGCTTGGTGGATATCGCACCTCAGCGCGGCTCCACCGTTTCCCTCATTCGCATTGCCGATGTGCGCGAATACATGCTGATCCGCAAAGGTATTGAGAGTGAAGCGTTGCGCGTGCTCATCGGCAAACACGACGCGAGCGTTATCTCCGCGCTCCATGCCAATATGGCGGCCCAACGCGATGCGGCGCACCGCGACGATGAAGAAGCCTTCCATCAGATCGACGTTGAATTTCACGACATCATCTTCACCTCGATGCGCCTTAATAAGGTGAAGTCGGTGATCGATAAGACGCGCGCCAATCTTGATCGCGCGCGCCGCCTGATCATCACCCCACGACGCCTCAACGACACCATTGCCGAACATCAGGCCATTTTCGACGGCATCCTCGCCAAGAACGAACGCCAGGCCATCACCGCCATTCGCGCTCACATTGATGCTGTGATGATCGAACTTTTCGCTTTCGCCACAGAGCATCCACTCATGTTCGCCGACGGTGCCGAATTTTCCGCCAGTAAGGACGATTTCCCCTTCGGCTAAACATTTGTTTCAGGGAGGAAACATTGCTCAAGAATATTCCGGCCATTCTCAGCCCAGACCTGCTTTACGCCTTGCGCGCCATGGGCCACGGCGATGAGATCGCCATTGTCGACGCCAATTTCCCGGCAGAATATCTGGGTCCCGAAGTGATCCGCGCCGATGGCAGCTCCGCCACCGATGTCCTAAACGCCGTGCTGGCGCTGCTTCCGCTCGATGATTTTGTCGATCATGCCGCTATCGCCATGGCTGTCGTCGGCGATCCGAACGCCAAGCCCCCGATTTTTGACGAATTCGAACAGATCATCGCCAAGCACGAACCCGCCGCAAAATTCTCGACCATTGAACGCTTCGCCTTCTATGACCGTGCGCGCGGCGCCTCCGCCGTGGTGCAGACCGGCGAGGGCCGCCTCTATGGCAACATCCTTCTCAAGAAAGGCGTGATCCGTCAGTCTTAAGTCGAACCGAACGGATTTTCCGTCTAGCGGCCTCGACACGCTAACATGTTAGTTTGTAAGACAGAGCCAAGTTCAAGGGAGACCTCATATGAAACTTCTGCGCGTAGGTGCTAAGGGCGCCGAAAAGCCGGCGATCCTCGCATTTGACGGGTCGATCCGTGATCTATCCTCTGTCGTCGATGACATCGCTGGTGATGTTCTCACGCCTGCCGGTCTGGCCAAGATTGAAAAGGCCGACCTCGCTTCGCTGCCGACACTTTCGGCGAGTGAACGCATCGGCCCCTGCGTGGGCCGCGTTGGTAAGTTCATCTGCATTGGCCTCAACTACGCCGATCACGCCGCTGAAACGGGCGCGCCGATCCCAGCTGAGCCGATCATTTTCATGAAGGCCACCAGCGCCATCATCGGCCCCAATGACGACGTCATCATTCCAAAGAATTCGATCAAGCCGGATTGGGAAGTCGAACTCGGCATCGTCATCGGCACTGAAGCGCGCTATGTCGAGCTTGAAGACGCGATGGATCACGTTGCAGGCTATTGCCTGATCAATGACGTGTCCGAGCGCCACTTCCAGACCGAACGCGGCGGCACTTGGGATAAGGGCAAAGGCTCCGACACCTTCGGCCCGATTGGCCCATGGGTCGTCACCAAGGACGAAGTCACAGATCCGCAGAATCTTGGAATGTGGCTCGAAGTCGACGGCAAGCGCTACCAGAACGGCTCCACCAAGACCATGATCTTCGACGTCAAGACCATTGTCTCCTACGTCAGCCAGTTCATGAGCCTACAGCCAGGCGACGTTATTTCTACCGGCACCCCTCCAGGCGTCGGCATGGGCATCAAGCCAGAACCCGTTTGGCTCAAGCCGGGCAATGTCATGCATTTGGGCATCGACGGTCTTGGCGAACAACGCCAAAACGTCAAAGCTTACACCGCCTAAGGCCAAAGCTGACACGGCAAATTATAAAGGGCCCCATCGGGCCCTTTTCTTTTCAAGGCGCTTTTCAACCTTTCCTTTTACGGAGAGGTTAGGTTAAGGGGCCCATCAGCGAGCCCCCAAGACCTAAAGTTCCGACATTACCTGCTCAACTTCCGCACGGGTCGGCGGCTGGCAGCCCTTACGACCGCAATTTATCCCAGCAACCACCGCACCGAATTCCAGCATATCTTCCAGCTGCTCATCAGTGAGCGACAACAAACTATGCGCCTTGAGCACGTCGGCTTCGTAGAGCCAGGTCAGAATGCCTGCCATCAAACTATCGCCTGCCCCAACCGTGTCCCCAAACACCGGCGGCGAATAAATCGGAGCTTGCGCATGACCAGCATGGGAGAAAGCAATTGAGCCCCCCTCGCCCAGCGTCACCACCACCAGTTCGCTATTGGGGCGCGAGAGCAGTTCTTTTGCGTGCTCTTCAATGGAGAGCCCGGGCGAGAGCCAATCATGGTCCTCTTCGGAAAGCTTGATGATGTGCGCCAGATCGAGGAAATGCGACAGGCGCTGGCGGTAGCCAGCCTCATCATCGACCAGCTTTTCACGCACATTGATGTCAATAGAAATGGTTGCGCCTCGACCGATTGCCGACTTCACCACCTCGTCCCAAACCACAGCGTCTTCTGCCAAAATGGGACAGAACCCACCGATCTGGAACAGCTCAAGCGTGCTGGGGAGCGCCTTCAGCAGACTGTCGCGCGTAAAGGCTCGATCTGCCCCACGCTCAAACACATATGAGGCCTGCATCTTTTCATTGAAGGAAACGATCGCCTTGGTCGTCGGCGCAGCAACGCGCTCCTTGACCAAAACCTCCACCCCCGCCGCCGCCAAAGGCTTGAGCAGCATGTCGCCATATTCATCTTGGCTGATGGGGCACATGAAGCCAGACTTATTGCCCAGCTTGGCGATAGCAATCGCACAGTTCATTGGCGACCCGCCGGGTAGAGCCTGTCGCTCTGCATCCGGCGCGTTTGACACCGGAACGAGGTCTACGAGGCTCTCTCCACCCACAACGAACATGCATATCTCCCAAAACACAGTCTCGTTTCGGGAGATACCACTTTGTCTCTTGCCTCACCAGTAAGGGCGACGCTGAATTAGCTGCGCAGACCAGGCGCTTCCTGACCAGTCGCCGTCACATATTCGGTATAGCCACCGCCATAGGTGTGCACGCCTTCTGGCGTCAGCTCCAAAACGCGGTTCGACAGCGCGGCGAGGAAGTGGCGATCGTGGCTGACGAACAGCATCGTGCCTTCAAAATTCGACAGCGCCTCAATCAACATCTGCTTGGTCTGAATATCCAAGTGGTTGGTCGGTTCGTCGAGCACAAGGAAATTTGGTGGATCAAACAGGATCAGCGCCATCGCCAGACGCGCCTTCTCGCCACCAGAAAGCACCCGACATTTCTTTTCAATGTCGTCGCCGGAGAAGCCAAAGCAACCAGCCAGCGCGCGCAGTGGAGCCTGACCAGCCTGCGGGAAATGATACTCCAACGTCTGGAAAATCGTGCTGTCGCCATCGATGGAATCCATCGCATGCTGGGCGAAATATCCCATCTTCGTGCTCGGCCCACGACCCACCGTGCCGGCATCCGGCTCAGTTGCACCAGCAACCAGCTTGAGTAGGGTCGACTTACCAGCGCCATTGACGCCCAAAATGCACCAGCGTTCCTTGCGGCGCACATGGAAGTCGAGGTTATCGTAAATCACCTTAGAGCCATAGGCTTTGTTCACGCCCTTCACGAGGACAATGTCTTCGCCCGAACGTGGCGCAGGACGGAACTCGAAGGCGACAACCTGCTGACGCTTTGGCGGCTCGACGCGGTCAATCTTATCGAGCTTTTTCACGCGGCTCTGCACCTGCGCGGCGTGGCTCGCACGGGCCTTAAAACGATCGATAAAAGCGATTTCCTTGGCCAGCATCGCCTGCTGACGCTCAAACTGCGCCTGCTGATTGCGGTTCGCGATCTCGCGCTGGCTTTGGTAAAATTCGTAGTCACCTGTGTAGGTGGTCAGCGTACCCGCGTCGATCTCGAGGATCTTGTTGACGATGCGGTTCATGAACTCGCGATCGTGCGATGTCATGAGTAGCGCGCCAGCATACCCCTTGAGGAAGGTTTCGAGCCAGATCAGGCTTTCAAGGTCCAAGTGGTTGCTCGGTTCGTCGAGGAGCAACACGTCTGGGCGCATGAGAAGGATGCGGGCCAGAGCCACGCGCATCTTCCAACCGCCCGAGAGCTTCCCCACATCGCCGTCCATCATCTCTTGGCTAAAGCCAAGACCGTCGAGCACTTCGCGGGCACGACCGTCGAGCGAATAACCATCGAGTTCTTGGAAGCGCCCCTGCACATCGCCATAGCGCTCGATGATCGTGTCCATTTCGTCGGCTTTGTCCGGATCAGCCATAGCTGCTTCCAGCTCAGCCATTTCCGCCATCAGCTCACTAACGGGGCCCGCGCCATTCATCACTTCAGCCACCGCCGAGCGACCAGACATTTCGCCAACGTCCTGATTGAAGTAGCCGATCGAGGTCCCGCGATCGACGGAGACCTGACCTTCGTCAGGGCTTTCTTCGCCGGTAATCATGCGGAAGAGCGTGGTCTTCCCCGCGCCGTTGGGACCGACGAGACCGATCTTTTCGCCCTTCTGCAGCGCCGCCGACGCTTCGATGAAGACAATCTGCTTGCCGTTCTGCTTGCCGATACTTTCGAGGCGGATCATGGGGAGGCCTTAGCGGAGAAAACTGGAACCGCCCCTAAATCATCCGCGTCCTCATCAAGCAAGCCCCCTCAACCAATTGTTGGCCTCGGCAAGACAATGCCGCACACGGAACGGATTTTATCTAAACCGTTCACTTATCAAGTTGACCACACACAAACATCAATGCTCAATCAAGTTGAGGAGATCGTCCGCAAATAAGCACGGACAAATTGGTTGGAGGGGGAACGGAATTGCAGGCTTTAGCCGCACTGGTCCGGTTGATCAGTTCTATTAACTGGCTGGTAGGCCAGATTTTATCCTGGCTCGCACTCGCTTGCGTGCTGGTTTGCTTCACCGTCGTAGTTCAGCGCTATTTCTTCCATGTCTCCATCCTATGGATGCAGGATCTTTACGTCTGGCTCGCTGGCGCCATGTTCACCGGTGTCGCAGGTTTTGCGCTATTACGCGACGATCACGTCCGCGTCGATATTTTCTATCGCCCGGCGACTTTGCGCAGCAAAGCCTGGCGCGATCTGTTCGGCGTGGTTTTCTTCCTGCTGCCCTTTATGTGGATCGTTATCCAGTATTGTTGGCCGGCAGTTCGCCGCTCGTGGAGCTTTTATGAAGGCTCCGCCAATATCGGCGGCATGCCCGGACTCTTCATTCTTAAGAGCTTCATCATCGTCTTCGCCGTGCTGATCATCTTGCAGGGCATTGGAATGGCCGCACGCGCCATTCTCGTCTTACGCGACAGCGAAGCGCTGCTGCCTGAGAACCTGCGCTACAAGCTTGATGACGTGAAGGAAGCCCACTGATGGATCCCGTACTTCTTGGAGAAATCCTCGCCGGGACGATGTTCCTCGGCGTCATCGGCGTGCTGATGCTCGGCTTTCCCGTAGCGTTCTCGCTCGCAGGAACTGCTCTCATTTTCGGCCTCGTAGGTTGGTGGTTTGGCGTCTACGACCCCTCCAACTATGGCTCCCTTGCTGGGCGCTATATCGGCTTGATGACCAACGAGGTCCTCGTTGCGGTGCCGCTCTTTGTCTTCATGGGTGTGGTGCTGGAAAGATCCGGCATTGCCGAGCAATTGCTGCTCACCATGGGCAAGCTTTTCGGCAACCTTCGCGGCGGCTTAGCCCTGTCGGTGATTTTGGTTGGCGCCTTGCTCGCTGCATCCACCGGCGTTGTCGGCGCAACCGTCGTCACCATGGGCCTGATTTCGCTGCCCGCTATGACGCGTGCTGGTTATGATCCAAAGCTGGCAACCGGCGTCATCTGCGCCTCCGGCACTTTGGGCCAGATCATTCCACCATCGACGGTGCTGATCTTCATGGGCGATATGCTCTCGGGCATTAACGCCCAGGTGCAAATGTCCAAGGGCAATTTCGCTCCAGAACCGGTTTCCGTTGGAGCGCTGTTTGCTGGCGCGATTATCCCCGGCCTGCTGCTCGTCGTTCTTTACGCGCTCTATGTGATTTTCGTTGCCATCACCAATCCAAAGGCGGCACCGGCAACGCCAGTTCCAGCGAGCGAAAAAGACGGCCTCATGCGCGAAGTGGTGACGGCGCTCATACCACCGCTGCTTTTGATCATTGCGGTTTTGGGGTCGATCCTCGCTGGCATCGCCACACCCACAGAAGCCGCTTCGGTTGGCTCCGTTGGGGCAATGCTCTTAGCACTGATCCGCCGTCGGCTCGACTTTGGCGTCTTAAAACAGGTTGTCGTCTCCACTGCCTCGATCACCTCTATGGTGTTCATCATCCTCTTCGGCGCAGCGGTGTTCTCCATCGTGTTCCGTATGATGGGCGGGGAAAACCTCGTGCATGAGTTCCTGTCGTCCATGCCGGGCGGCACGATGGGTGCGATTGTCGTGGTGATGCTCGTGATGTTCCTCTTGGGCTTCATCCTCGACACCTTCGAAATCATTTTCATCGTCATCCCGATCACCGCCCCCGTGCTGCTCACGCTCGGCGTCGATCCGATCTGGCTTGGCGTGATGGTGGGCGTAAATCTGCAGACCAGCTTCCTCACGCCGCCTTTCGGCTTCGCCCTCTTCTATTTGCGCGGCGTGGCCCCACCGTCTGTCACCACGGGCACGATCTACCGCGGCATCATTCCATTTGTTTGCCTCCAGATTCTGGCCCTTGTGATCCTCTATTTCTTCCCAGACATGATCACTTGGCTGCCAAGAATGCTCTATAGCTAAGAACTGGAATAGATGGCGGCGTCGCAAGATGCCGCCATCTCGCAACGCGGAGGGGGGATGGTCGATACGCCACTGGACCATTTAGCCGATCACCTGACCAACCGTGTTCAAGGGCGGTCGCAGCCCCTCGTTCTAGCCATCGATGGCAGAAGCGGCGTTGGAAAATCCACGTTCGCGGCATACCTCGCCACGCGCACCAATGCGCTGCTGGTCTCTGGAGACGACTTTTACCGCGGCGGCGTCACGCTGCGCCAAGACAGCGCCAAAACCCTCGCAGACGATTGCATTGATTGGCGATCTCAGCGGCACGTTTTGACCACACTGCGAAACAGCGCAAACGCGCACTACCACAGCTTTGATTGGGATGCTTTTGATGGCTCCCTAGCCGCCACACCAGTGCATCTCTCCCCGCGCCCTCTCATTATTCTCGAAGGCGTTTACTCGGCCCGGCCCGAACTCTCCGACCTCATCGACCTAGCGCTCTTAGTCGAGGCGTCGCCCCCGCTACGGACCAAGCGCCTCATCGCCCGCGAGGGGACTATTGGGCCATGGGAGCGCCAGTGGCATCGCGCCGAGGATTGGTATTTTGGGCAGGCGGCACCAAGCAATCGCTTCGACTGCATCGTCGCGTCACGCCCCAAATCTTGGCTCGTTCTGCGCCCCTTCCCCATCGACGCCGCCTGAGCCCCAACGCAGCGGTCAGAATCTGCGTTTACTTCGCGCCGTGATGACGTCATGCTCCCGTTGTTCAGCAATGCGATCAACGATCATGGCCACGATAATTTCGACCGCCTTCATGTCTCTCGATGGTGTGGTAGAAGCCCCCGGCGGCGAACCAGGCTACCGCAATTCGGGCTGGACCTTCCAAGACATCGACTTTGTCGAAGACGCCTATGCGATGAAGAGTGAAGAGCAATCCGTGTCGGATGCGATGCTGCTCGGCCGCCACAGCTACCAAAGCTTTGCTCCTATTTGGCCGGGCATGACGGAAGAGTTCCCCCGCTACAATGCGCTGCCCAAATTTGTCGTCTCCACGACGCTTGATGAGAGCGATCTGGTCAATAATTGGGGCGCCACGACCATCCTGCGCTCGATCGAGGACGTCGCCACTCTCAAATCCCATTTTAACGGCACGCTGATTATCCACGGCAGCGCCACCCTCACCCGCGCGCTCACGGATGCTGGCCTTATCGACCGCTACCACTTGCTGGTCTTCCCGGTCCTACTGGGTGCGGGCAAGCGCCTGTTCAGCACCACTGACAAGCCCAAGAAAAACCTCAAGCTGCTTAGCGCTGAGACCTATTCCAACGGCATTCAAAAGCTAGTCTACGAGGCCTAGCTCTATCCTCGCACCCGCATCGGCTTGCGCTGGTTCTTCATCGCATACATCTGGCTGTCCGCCCTGCGGAAGAAGCTCATCAGCTCTTCATTGTCTTCTAGCCGAACCACGCCCATCGAGACGCCCACTTCCATGGATTGACCCGCGATGGCCATAGGCGCGGAAACCGCCTCAATAATCTGCTCTAGCCGCTCCTCAGGCACAGCTTGCGGTGTCACCCGGAACAAAATGGCAAATTCATCGCCGCCAATGCGGAAGACATAGTCTTCGGCTCGCAAGGTCTGCGCGATCCGGTCGGCCACGGTTTGCAACACTTCATCGCCCGCCGCATGGCCGTGGAGATCGTTGATTGCCTTAAAGCCATCAAGGTCGAGAAGCGCCAGCGTCGGCCGCCCATAGTCGCAGCCTCGCTCCACCGCCTCTCGCAGCTTTTCGTCAAACGCCAGCCGATTGGGCAGTTTGGAAATGACGTCAGTTCGCGCCAGCTTCGCCAGCGCCTGCTCATGTGCCCTTTGCTCGGCCATGCGCGCCGATATATCGACGATGATCTCGACGTCATATTGCACACCATCGATAATGCTGCGCTGGGCCGAAATCAGCGTCGGCACGATTACCCCGTCCGCCCGGTGGATTTCGACATATTCCCCGACATAGCCACCCTCAGTCGCCAGCCGTCGATGCCGCCGTATCCGCGCCTCATCCTCGCGCACCGCACTTTCGGCCACCTTCACACCCTTGAGGTCTGCCCACTGACGCCCAACCAGCCGCAAATAGGCTTCGTTGACGCGCAGATATTGAGAGTCTCTTCCGCTACTCGTCGAGATCGACATCGCGATTGGGGATATTTCAAACATGCTCGACAACAGCGCGTTCAAAATTTCTGAGGGAATATTGTCTTCGCTATTCATTCTGAAAACCCACGTCGAAATTTCAATAGTTGTACTCTGCGGGATGAAAGTAAATCTTTGACTGCTCAACACTTGCCCCCCCGGGAGCGTTTGAGCGGCAAGAGTGATTTCCACGACGAACCTACAGGCAAAAAAACATCGGGGCCCTCGCGAGCCCCGATGCAACCGGTCAAAAATCCGCCCGGCTTACGCGTCGAACTTGATGTATTTTTCGCGTGCCGCCAGATACGGCATGTCGGTGCCTTCGGTACGTTCGCGTAGCAAGTTGAACGCCGAAACAAAGCTTTCCGCTGTTTCCTTGGTGAGTGCATCACCACCGGAACGGATTTCCGCGATCAGTTCCATCGACGCCTTAGCGCCAGCTTCAATGATCTCTTCTGGGAAGCGCTTGACCTGCACGCCATGCTCCTCGACGAGCGCACGCAGCGCGCGCGGATCGTTGGCATACATGTCGGAAGACACGTCGTCATAAGCCGCCTGAATACAGGCCTTGACGATTTCCTGAATGTCTTCTGGCAGGGCCATGAATTTGGCCTTATCCACCGCCACCTCGGTGGCCAAGCCCGGCTCGACGAAGCTTGGGAAGTAGTAGTTCTTGGCGATCTGATAAAAGCCCAGCGCCAGATCGTTATACGGACCAACGAACTCAGCCGCGTCCAATGTTCCCGACTGGAGCGCCGCAAAGATTTCGCCGGCGGCAAGATTGGTCACCGACGCACCAAGCTTGCCCCACACCTGACCACCAAGGCCCGGCGTACGGAAGCGCAGCCCCTGCAGATCGGCAACGCCTGTCAGCTCATTGCGGAACCAACCGCCAGCCTGGGTGCCAGTGTCGCCCGAGAGGAAGCCCATTAGACCGAACTGGTCATAGACCTTATCCCAGATCTCCTGCCCACCGAGATAGCGCACCCAAGCTGTCAGTTCGCGGTTGGTCATGCCAAACGGCACGCCGGTAAAGAAGCTCAGCGCTTGGCTCTTGTTCTGCCAATAGTATGGGGTGCCATGGCTCATCTCCGCCGAACCATCGATCACCGCATCGAGCGACTGCAGACCGGGGACCAACTCGCCCGCCGAGAATACTTGCACGGTCAGACGACCACCGGTTGCTTTGGTAATACGGTCAGCAACGTTCTGCGCACCAATGCCCAGGCCGGGGAAATTCTTCGGCCAAGTGGTTGTCATGCGCCATGTAATATTGCCCTGAGCAATCGCCGGAGCGGCCAGAGTGGTCGCTGCTGCAGCGCCGATGGTTGCAACAGAAGCTGATTTGAAAAACTCACGTCTCTTCATAAATATCCTCCCTGCAAATATTCTGCTGACGGGTTTCTCGTCATGCAGTTATCAATCACTAGAAAATCAATAGTCTTGAATTCTGTCCAGCGACTTGTGCGCAGCGAGTAATTTTTTAGAGAGCGAGAGCAACTTACTGTTTTTGTTAATTTCTTTGACGCTTTTTCGCACGATCAACGTTGTCCTCCCGCAGGCAGAGAGCCTGTTCACGCGGAGGACTGACCTATGCGTATGCCTAAAACTCTCGTTCTTGCTTCAATTCTGGCGCTTATCGCCGCTCCCAGCTTCGCCACGGACTATCTCGGTGGCGCGGTCAAATCCGTCGATATCGGCGGCAAATCCGTGCTGACTGGCGCGGGTGGGCTCACGCTCTATACCTTCGACAAGGATACTTCGGGCGTGTCCAATTGCTACGATGACTGTGCGGAAAAATGGCCACCGCTTTTCGCCAATGATGGCGACGCCGCCGAGGGCGATTTCACCATAGTCGACCGCACCGACGGCACCAAAATCTGGGCCTATAAAGGTGCGCCGCTCTATTACTGGGTAGATGACAAAGCCGCAGGCGACATCACCGGCGACGGCGTCGGCGGCGTTTGGCATCTTGCCATCGAATAAAGAAAACTGCGTAGCGACCCAGTGGCCGCTACGCTTCCTGCCTTAGTTCTGGCCGGGTAGCCGACGCGGCGGCAGATCGACCGAATAGAGGTTATGCGCGCCGATATTGCGCACATCCCGCTCGCCACACAGCGCCATGGTAATATCCATTTCGCGACGGAGAATTTCGAGCGCGCGGGTCACCCCGGCCTCACCACCGGCCCCAAGTCCATAGAGGAAGGCACGACCAATGAAAGTGCCCTTGGCGCCCAGCGCCATGGCCTTGAGAACATCTTGCCCAGAGCGAATACCACTATCGAGATAGACCTCTGTGTCTTTGCCCACTGCATCGACGATTTCTGGCAAAACCCGGATCGAGCTCGGCGCACCATCGAGCTGACGACCGCCATGATTGGAGACGATAACCCCATCTGCGCCATGAGCCACCGCCGCCTTAGCGTCTTCCGGGTCCAAAACGCCCTTAACAATCACCTCGCCGCCAAAGCGCTCCTTCACCCAAGCCACTTCCTTCCAGCTCAACGACGGATCAAACTGGCTTGCTGTCCATTGCGACAGGCTTGAAAGGTCGCCCCCGCCCTCGACATGCCCCACAATATTGCGGAATGAGTGGCGCTTGGTGCCCAGCATCTGCATGGCCCAACGCGGCTTGCGGGCCATTTCAAAAATGAACTTTGGCGTGAACTTTGGCGGAGCCGACATGCCATTGCGCAAATCCTTGTGGCGCTGCCCTAGAATTTGCAGATCCATGGTCAACACCAGCTTCGAGCACTTCGCGGCCTTCGCCCGATCAATCAACCGTTCAATAAAGGCACGGTCGCGCATCATATAGAGCTGAAACCAGAACGGCTTCGAGGTGTTTTCGGCCACGTCTTCAATCGAGCAAATGCTCATGGTCGAGAGCGTGAACGGCACGCCAAATTTTTCTGCTGCCCGCGCCGCCTTGATCTCGCCGTCAGCACATTGCATCCCAGTCAGCCCTGTTGGGGCCAGCGCCACCGGCATTGCAGCAGCCTGTCCGCCAAACATCGTGGCCAGCGAGCGGCCCTCCATGTTCACGGCGACCTTCTGCTTGAGGAAGATTTTTTTGAAATCCTCCGTGTTCTGGCGGTAGGTGCTTTCCGTCCAAGCACCGCTGTCGGCATAGTCGAAAAACTGCTTAGGCACACGACGGCGCGCTTCCGCCATCAGTTCATCAATGGTGAGCAGTTTATCGAGCTTGGTCATAAAATTTCTCCGGCCGAGACATTCGCCTAGCAACTAACATGTTAGTCGTCAATGTCTGTTCGCACAAAGCAAAACTCAGCGCTCAACTTGTGTCAGCACAGGCCCTGCACCGGCGCGTTTGGCCTTAGGAATTGGCGGAAAAACCACGAGAAAAACGCAAGGTCGCCAGAACTACTGTAAAGCCGAACACGACCATGCCCCCAGCCAGAATATGGGCTTTATCCCATTCTAATCGCTCGACGAAATCATAAAGGGCAATGGAAAGGACCTTGGTCTGACCCGGAATATTGCCCCCGATCATCAGCACCACGCCAAATTCACCAATCGTATGGGCAAAGCTCATAATCGCACCGACCACATAGCCCGGCTTGGCCAGGGGCACTGCCACCCGCCAGAACCTCTGCATCCGCCGCGCGCCTAACGTATCCGCCGCCTCAAGCACCTCTTGTTCAATCGCTGCAAAACTATTGCGCAGCGGCTGCACCATAAACGGCAGCGAGCCAAGCGCCGCGCCGATCACAAGCCCTTGGAATGAAAAGGCTAAAGTCCGCGCACCCCAAAGCCCGGCCAGCGCGCCCCCTGGCCCATAAGGCCCCAGCGCCAATAGCAAATAAAACCCAAGAACTGTGGGCGGCAACACCAGCGGCAGCGTCACAATCGCCCCAATGACTTCGCGCCCCCGCCCTTTCCCATGCGCCAGCCACCACGCCAAAGGTGTAGACACCACGAGCAAGATCGCCGTGACACACAGCGCCAGCGTCAGCGTTAAAACGATTGGCGAAATCAGCTCACCCATTCATCTGCCATTCTATATCTGCGCCTCAGCACATCGCTTTCTGTACCTCGCCCCTACGGGGAGAGGTCGGCGCGCAGCGCCGGGTGAGGGGGCCCTTCTTCAAGGTTAAGGCAAACACAAGAAACTACTCCACCGAATAGCCCGCTGCCTCAATTACTGCCACCGCTTCAGCCCCGCGCAAATAGGCGAGAAACGCCTCTGCCGCATCCTTATCCTTAGCTCCATTTAGCAAGACTGCCCCCTGCGCAATCGGGCTATAGAGCTCGGGCGGCACCACCCATACATCGTCTTTGCCGATCACTTGGCTCAAGGCAACGAACCCGAGTTCCGCGCTTCCCGTCTCAACAAACTGCAGGGTTTGCGTGATGTTTTCGCCCTGCACCAATCGGTCGGCCACCACCTCGTATAATTCCAGCGCCTCAAGGGTTTCGACCGCGGCCGCCCCATAGGGAGCCGCTTTCGGATCGGCAATAGCAAGTTTTTGGAAGTCACCGTTGAGCGGCGCTTCACCCGTTTCGAGACCGGGCGCATAGAGGACCAATCGACCCAAGGCATAGACGAAATCCGTCCCCGCCACACCGTGACCCTCTGCAATCGCTTTTTCGACCCGTGCAGTATCGGCCGACAGGAAGACATCAAACGGGGCCGCTTGGCTAATCTGCGCATAAAGCTGTCCGGTCGCCCCAAAGCTCAGCACCACCTCGTGGCCCGAAGCTTTGGCAAAATCCTCGGCCAATTGCTCAGCCACTTTCGTGAAATTGGCAGCAACAGCCACATGCACTTGGTCCGCAGCACAGGGCAAAACACCGACCAAAAGCGCCGCAACCGAAACCACCAGTTTGAACATTTTATCCTCGATATGTTCTCCCAGACATATCGATGACCGAACGCCATCCCACTGGCAAGCGGATTTTCAGGCTGTTGGCTTTGCCATGGCCTCGCGCAGCGCCGTCACCTCATGGACAATACTGCACTGCGCACTGACTTCCATCCGGCGATAGGCCGCCAACACTTCGCTTCCAAAGAGAGTTAGCGTGGCCCCACCCTGAGTAGACCCACCGCGCATGGACATCACTAGGGGCTGCCCAAAACCATCATTGAGGTCCTGCACCAGGCTCCACGCCCGCTTATAGCTCATGCCCATCGCCTTACCGGCGGCTGCAATTGAGCCTGTCAGCTCGATATTTTCGAGGAGATCGGCTCTCCCGGGACCGACATAGGCGGTTTCCGAGAGAACAATGCGCAAATGGCCAAGCCCATGGTCCGGAACAGGTTTTGCCGATCCGGCCACGCGACGAGGTCCTTAGCCCTTGAGCGCGCTAGCTTCGCGCGCCAGCGCTTCTATCTTGGCAAAATCGCCCGATGCCAGTGCATCCGCTGGCATGATCCAGCTGCCACCAACGCAGATGACGTTGGGCAGCGACAGATAGGTCTTGGCCTTGACGATATCAATGCCACCGGTCGGGCAGAAGGTGATGTCTGGCAGTGGCGAGGCAAAAGCCTTGAGCACTGGCGCACCGCCAAGAGCTTCCGCTGGGAAGAATTTAAGGAAGGAATAGCCGCGCTCAGCTGCGGCCATAGCCTCGGTCGGGGTGCCAATACCCGGCAGGAGCGGAATAGACACGTCTTCCGCCGCATCAAGCAAACGCGGCGACGCCCCCGGCGACACCATGAAGCGGCAGCCTGCATCCACCGAGCTCTTCATATGCGCGGCATTGCGCACCGTGCCAGAGCCAACGATCGCGCCTGAAACCTTGGCCATTTCTTCCATGACCTTGAGCGCGTTTGGCGTGCGCAGGGTCACTTCCAATATAGGCAGACCACCGGCGACCAGCGCCTCGGCCAGCGGACGGGCCTGCGCCACATCATCAAGAATAATCACAGGCACCACCGGTGCCAGCGACAGAATGGAACGAATGGCGTTTGCGTCCTGCGGCATGAACTCTCTCGCGAATGTCAGCGGTTATTCGACTAAAGTCGTTAGGCCCTGCAACACCCGAGCGCAAGGCGATTTATGCAGAACGGGGACGCTTGGCGACAAGATCAATCTCAACCAACGCGCCGACCGCCAGCGCCGTTACGCCCACAGTTGTACGTGCAGGCAGCTTGCCTACTTCGAAAAAGCTCGGCCAGAGAGCATTTAACTCAGCATAGTCCCGTTCAAACTCGGTGAGATAAATCCGGGCCATCGTGACGTGCTCTAGCCCCAGACCAATTCCGGAAAGAACAATCTTGAGGTTTTCGACGACACGGCTCGTCTGCGCCTCAATCCCTTCGGGCAGCGGTGCGTCAGGATTGTTCGGATCAGTCGGCATCTGTCCGGTAATAAAAACCCAGCCATCCGTTTCCACCGCATGACTAAACGGAGCGACAGGACGGGGCCCGCTCGAAACCATGTGATGCAGAAGCTCGTTCATCGAAATTCCCTAAATACTGTGCAGGGGCTTTACCGCTCGGCGTCCGGCCCTCACATTAGATACCTAATCATGGAGACGATGATGGCCGACACTGAATACAATATCCAGCGCGAAACCGGCCCAACTCGTGGCCGCTACGTCATTTTTCTGGCACCCGGCGCTGAGGCCGAAATGACTTACTCCAAGACCGGTGATGGCCCTATGGTGATCGACCACACCGGCGTCCCGCGTGATTATGAAGGCCGGGGCATTGCTGCCCAACTGGTCAAGGCCTCCATCACCGATGCCCGCGAACAGGGATTTAAGATCCACCCTGTCTGCCCCTATGTGGTGGCGCAGTTCCGGCGCCACCCAGAGTGGTCCGATCTTCTCGCTTAGTGGATCGGATTGCCTTCTTTCAGCAGCGGCGCCAAATCCTCCCAAAGCAGGAAGACGCTTGGCGCACCATAGGCATATGCGGCGACCTCATAGGGCTGGAACTGAATTTGCAGTCCCAGCTCATTGGACAGGTTCCAGCGCTCAACATCGCCGACGATGTCTTCAAGCCCTTCCGATGTTGAGGCTTCTGGAAACAGAATGTCACTCAGCTGCGCCTCGAGCGCTGCGGCCGTGATTTTGGCTAAGTCGAGCGTCCAGTTCTCGCCCTCGAACACATCATCAGCCGAAAGAAAACGGCCTTCAGAGGGCAAATAATGTCGGTAGGTTGTGCTGTACCCGCCGTGGGCGGCACCATGCGGATACCATTGCGAACTCACCTCAAACGAGATGCGGTCGTTCCAGTGCAATTGCTGCAGGCCAATCGTTACCGTAGCGTCTTCGCCACCTGGCGCATCATCGCCTTCCAAGTCAGTCTCGCCAACCGATGAAAGCTCGCCCCCCAAGTCCCTAAGAGCCTTGTTCAGCCCCGGCACGAACTCTGCATCGCTATCAAACTGAACAATGGTCAATTCATGCCGCCCCACAGGCCAGCGGAAATCAGGCTCTTCTTCGATGTAGCTATCGATGTAGCTGGCATAGGTAGACAACGGATAGAGACGATGGCCATTTACAATCCGGCTCATTTCCAGCGCCCGAAGGCGGGAGGAATAAATCTGATTGAGGCACCAGACCATGCGCTCATCAAACGTGCCGTCGGCAACGTTTTTGTTGTCAGCTGAACAAGCGCGCTGCGCATAGTTGAGCCAATCCTGCTGGCTCTTTTTCACCGCCGCTTCGGCATCAGGCGACAGCCCCGCTAGGGAGAAAGCATAGGCCTTCGCCAGCCGCTCATCCGCAGTGCTGATTTCTGTATTGTCGCAAATCGCCTTCTCGAATGGCGTGCTGGCCTTGCTGCAATCAAAGCTCGCAGCCCATGTCGGCCCTGTGGTGAGAGACGGAAGAACCAGAAGCGACAAGGCAGGCAATAAGCGGATCATCAGCTACTCCTCAATAAGTGAGGTGAAGCCTAATCGCGCTTTGCCTACCCGTCACCCTCTCGCCTAGGCCAAGAACTGCTGAATAGCGATCAATTCTTCCTGCCGCACCTCGTGCCCGCCCTCATGGAAGACAAGCTTGGTCGCTGCGCCATTGGCCTCAAAATACTGTGCCAGGTCCTCAGTCACCGATGCCGACGCCATGGGATCGCGGCGCCCAGCTGTGATCAACACCTCGGCCTTGGTCAGATCGACCGGGGCCGGCGTAAACGGGATGAGCGGGTGCATGAGCACACTGGCATCAAACAGGTCAGGGTGATTGAATTGCACATTGGCCAAAATGTTCGCGCCGTTAGAATAGCCAAGGCCGACCACTTTGCTCGGGCGGTTTGCGCCAATTTGCTCGCGTATGAAGGCCGCCATAGCGTCCGTGCGCAAGGCCAAATCGGCCATATCGTAAACGCCTTCACCCGTGCGCTTGAAATAGCGCAAGGCTCCATGTTCACTGACATCACCACGTGGCGCCACGCGGCGTGCAACCGGCAGCAATTGTCCGGCCAAGTCAAAGAACTGGTTTTCGTCTCCACCGGTCCCATGGAACAAAAAGATCAGCGGCGCATCCGCGCTCGCTCCTTCCGCTGTGCGAAAATGATACTGTGACATAGCGATACTCCTGAGCTGTGCTCAGAATACCGGGCAAAGGCCCGCTCTCACAATGGGCGAACACCGTCACGCACTGTTGCCAATTAGCGAACAGGCACCATTTGGCCGGGTCGGTAGCCGGCCAAAATCGCTGCACGCAACGAGTCAGCTGTGCTCGCAGCAGCCAATTCCTGCGTGCCCTTAGTGGATTCCTGCCTGTTGACGGTCAGTTTACCGCTCTGGAACGCCGTTCCCGTCACGCGTGTGGTCTGGAACAGTACAGTCTCGCCCTGCGTAATCGTCACCGAGCCAGTAACCTCAAGGTTCGATGGCCGCGCGATCGCAAAGGCAGTGGACATTGAGTTTTGCTGCCCCCCCTGACGGGCTGACACCTTCAAAATCGGATCGCTCTCGCTCGCGGGACCTGGGAAGGCCACTTTGAGGCGGTTGACGATGATCTGTTCCATACGATTGGTCGGCTCAGCAAACTGGAAGCTCGCGCTGCTCATCCCGCCAGCAGTATTGGTGCCATAAACCGGCGCGAAACCCGAGCATGCGCTCAGAGCCACACTGATCATAACCGGGGCCAGAACAGTCAGAAATCGCTTCATCATCGTTCCGGTCTCCTTACTGCGCCACACCCGGCAGCTGCACATTGCCCGAATAACCGAGATTGAACCCAGCTGGCGACCGCAGACGGAAAGTGGCAACAGCCCGCAGGTCATTAGCGGTATCATGTGTTGGGCCAGTACGCGTAATCTGCCCACCAATCAGCACATAGCCGTCGTCATATTGCAGTCCGCCGCCAACCTGCAAGAAGCTATTGGCACTCAAATCCCAATAGGCATTGCTGCTGACCGACCAGTAATCAGCGATCGGCACGCGCACTTCCGCGCCCACTTCATGCATGTCACGGATATTGCCAGTGAGCGGGGTCGCTTCAGCATAACGATAGTTGAAAGCACCACTCCAGCCGTCTTGAGCGTAGCTCAGACCAAGGCCCGCACGAGCGATTGAAAGGTCCGCATTGTCCACCTGCACCTTGCCGCCGAATTTCAACTGATTGGCCAGTGCTCCATAAACGCCTAGGACGCCGTAGGACGCATTAGTCTCAAGCCCTGTCCCCACGCCAACTTGCTGACGATTGGCAGCTGCGAAAGCATTTTCACCCGCCAATTGATAGGACTGGCCACCGATCACTTCGAGGTAGCTGCCGTCATCAAGGCTTGCCATATAGCGCCCGCCGACGTTCAACCGTAGCCCACGCTCTTGTTTATCAATTCCAGTGAAGCGATTGTAGGAGAACAGTGTGCTGTCATCAAACATCACACTCTGTGAATCTTCGTTGGTAATCCCCGGCTGGCTGTTCGCAGCGCCGCGATAGACCAGCTGAGCAATCGGCTCTACGAGATGTGTTACGCCGGTGTTGTACGACACAAGTGGATATCGCACATCAACGGCGGCAATTGGGGTCAGGCCGACCAGTGTCTGCTCTTCCGGCGCATGGATCGACGGCGATTTGCCATCATAATTGGCCGCGTCAGCGCGCACGCCCAAGAATGGCGTCACCGCCGCGCCACCGAAAATATACTGGTTCTGCCAATTGGCCTCGACCATGCCGTGGAAACGCGTCCCCGCATAACCATAGTCATATGGCACACCATTGCGCGAAGTGGTGTAGTCGCGTTCCCGGTAGATATTGAGCATACGCCCGTCGACTTCAACGCGTCCTGCGCCCGGCGACAGGTCGAACGTGCGTTCAAGCCGTACATTTGGCAGCGCCATGCCTTGCGCCTGACGGGCCTGCTCTAGGCTGTCGCCGAGCACATTAAACTGCTGCACGCGTGCATCGACATAGGTGTCTTCGGTCAAATGCGTGGCATAAACTTCGTTGATGCTGGCACGGCGAACTTCGACGTCATAATCTTTGTAGAAAGCATTGTCGGTGGCCGCCGCATAGGCAAATCCCACAACCCACTTTTCGACCGGTACAAATTCACCGGCCGTCTGCAGCGCCCCACGCCATTCGCGTTTCGCATCGGCGAACGTAAAGGCATTGTCATCGCCTTGACGCAAACCCGTTGCCTTGACCGAAATTCGGCCATTGTCAAAACGCTGGACCCATTCCGCTCCAAGCATAAAGCCCTGACGGCTCATCAAGCGGGGCGACAGAAGAATATCGGTAGAGGCGGTCGAATAAGCCTTAAACGGCGCATCAATGCGCACACCATGGCTATCGGTAAAGGTCACTGTTGGCTGCGGCAGCCAATCCATATCGAGATTTGGGAGCCACAAATAGGGCAACCACGCAATCGGCATACCCAGAACGGCTAGGCTTGGCTGCTCGAAAGCATGCGAGCCATCACTTTCATCCTTGGTGACCTTATTGGCGTGCATGGACCAGCCAATGCGCCGCCCCTTGTCATCCACGCACTCACCGCAAGGCGTGTACTTGGCATTATCCAGAACAGTCTTGAGTGCCTGGTCGTAATCGGCGTGGTCAGCTGTAATCTGGGAACCATCATAATTGGTGATGGTCAGCGAATCGAGAACGGCCTTTTTGAACTTGTCGGTCAGCTTCAGGGTCGGGCTGCGCGACACGTTCCCAAAAGGGTCAGTCAGCGAAACATTGCCACGAACATCCATCTCACCGTTGGCACGATCATAAACCAGTTGATCGCCCGTCAGCACATAACCATCAGCGCGCACCACGACATCGCCGCGCGCTTCAATAATATTGGTCGTGTTGTTGAAGGTGAGTTGCTGCGCTTCCACAGCGGTTGGTGCGTTAGGGTCAACCGGGCTATTGAAGAAATTGGTCGGCACCAATCCCTGAGCATGAACAGGCGCAACACCCGCCAGCGCGATGCTAGCGAGCAAGACCAGCGCAGTCCGCTCTAAGATTTTGCCCCGTGTCTGCTTCAACAGATCCAGCCTTTCTCACCAGGCATTGCCTGCATGGGAGGGAAGGCTCCCTCACTTTAACGCACACTTCCGAAGTGCTGAATGACTCAGAAAAATCGGATTTTGTTAAAGTACCTTCCATTGCCTAGAGGGGCAATCCGCATTCTACAGATCCCCCCTGCCTATGGATAACAGATCGTTTCCAAATGCAGGTTTTGCGCGAGTTTGAACAACTCTCCGCCTCGCCGTCGCGGAATTTTATCGAGACCTGTGGCCAATTTGCCAGAAGATATCAGCTTTCACGCGCCCTCTCCGCCCCACCGCGTTCGCGCTTAGCCCCGTATAGACCAACATCAGCTTCCATGAGCGCAGTGGCAAAATCCAGATATTGACGCGTCGGCGTGACGCCCACGCTCACTGACGCAAGCTCCTCATCCACTTTCGATATGCGACGGAACTCCAGCGCGACCTGCTTGTCGATTTCCACCTGCCAACGCAGCGCCTGTTCGCGACTGGCATTGGGCACGTAAGCGCAAAACTCATCGCCACCGATCCGCGCCACAAGACTCTCCTGGGGCAAGACTGCAGAGAGCGCCTGCGCCACCGCCATAATCACATGATCACCGACAGCATGCCCGAATTGGTCGTTCACCTGCTTGAGCAAGTCGACATCGGCGACCAGAAACACCCCGTTCACATTATGCCCTGTGGCGAGCTCAAATTGCGGAATGAAAGCACGCCGATTGAGCAGACCCGTCATCGGATCAGCCATAGCCTGACGCGACAGCTCAGCACTTTTGCGCAAAAGCGCACCATAGGACTGCTCCAAGGCGTCGAGAGTGTTGAAATAAACCAGCGCGATAGGAAAGGCCGTCACAAACGGCATGACCAGCCGAATAGCCACTGTAACATCGTCAGCTTCGACACCCATATAGGCGCGAATTGCGACAGAAATCGACATTGTAAATGCGGTCGTCAGCGCTGCGACTTTGGCAGCCTGAAACAGGACACGCCGGGACGGCAAATGCATATTCGCTAGCTACTCAAGTTTTCCTGCGCTGAGCAGTCAGGTTCAAAGCTCAAAGGACCCCCGACTTCTTATTGAAGCAGATCGCAGTGTCATGCAATTGCGCTCAATGACGCGACACCCACTCGCGCGGACACTAATCCTTGATCAGCTGAAAACACCGCAGAGCGCACGGCCACGCCTTGCAAACCATAACCAACCCGCCAAAAAGGAAAAACCCCAGTCCTCTTTCGAGAGACTGGGGTTTTTGTTTGGTTGCGGGAGCAGGATTTGAACCTGCGACCTTCAGGTTATGAGCCTGACGAGCTACCGGGCTGCTCCATCCCGCGTCAACCACTGTGCCTTGCGGCGTCGTGTGAGCTTCATATAGGGAACCAAATGCGCCGCCGCAACCCCACCCAAAAGTTGCCCACAGGCTATCTTTGCACCAAAGCAATGGCGAAACCCCAAAAGGAAAACCCCAGCTCCTCTTTCGAGAAACTGGGGTTTTATTTGGTTGCGGGAGCAGGATTTGAACCTGCGACCTTCAGGTTATGAGCCTGACGAGCTACCGGGCTGCTCCATCCCGCGTCAACCACAGTGCCTTGCGGCGCGGTGTGAGGGGGTTATAGGCGGCATAACTGCAGACCACAACCCTCCAATTTCAAAATCACGACGGATTTAATCGCGTCTGTGGACAAACATGGACGCCAAGGCGCCTTTGTGCGCTTTTCCCTAGGCCAAAGCTGGTTTAGCTTTCGCGCAATTCGAGCGACTTGGAATTTCATATGCGTTTAAAACAGCTTGGCCATACTGACATTACCGTCACCGACATTTGCCTCGGCACTATGACGTGGGGCAGCCAGAACACCGAAGCCGAAGGCCATGCCCAGATCGCCATGGCCAAGGACGCCGGCATCACTTTTATGGACACGGCCGAGATGTATGCCGTTCCCGCCAGCCCCGCGACGAGTTTTAAAACCGAAGAGATAATCGGCAATTGGTTCGCCCAAAATGGCGACCGCGAGCATTGGGTCCTCGCCAGCAAGATCGGCGGCCCAGGCCATCGCCATATTCGTGACGGCTCCGCCCCTTCCAGCACCAGTTTTGCCCAAGCACTCGAGGGCAGCCTTGAGCGTCTCCAAACCGACTACCTCGACCTTTACCAAATCCACTGGCCAAGCCGCCCGCACTACCACTTCGAAAACTATTGGAAGTTTGCGCCAGAAAAACACGATCGCAAGCAAACTCTCGACCACATGGCGGACGTGCTCGGCGCGATCAACGCAGCTTTGGCGGCGGGCAAAATCCGCTCATGGGGGCTCTCCAATGAGAGCGCTTGGGGCCTGACCAAATGGGCACAGCTTGCCGATCAGATGGGTGTCGACCGCCCCGTCACCGTGCAGAACGAGTACAATCTTCTGCGTCGCAATTACGATCATGACTTGGCCGAAGTGACCCATCACGAAAACATTGGGCTCTTGGCCTATTCGCCTCTCGCCGCGGGCGTTCTGACCGGCAAATATTTCGATGGCGCGACACCCAAGGGGAGCCGCAAAGAGTATCAAAAGGGCCTTTGGCGCTTGAACGACTACTCAGAGACCGCGACCAAACGCTATCACGCCCTCGCCCAACAGCACGGCCTTGATCCCGTCGCCATGGCGATTGCCTTCTGCACCACCCGTCCCTTCGCCACTTCGACCATCATCGGCGCGACCTCCACCGAGCAACTCGCTCAGTGTCTTTCGGCCAAGGATCTGGTGCTCTCACCCGAAATCCTCGCCGATATCGAGACCATCCATCGCGACATGCCTCGTCCGATTTAATCGGCTCTAGTGCTCTGGCATGCTGGCGCTATAGTCAGCATGCCAAACTCTTTTTCAGGTCCGCGCATGTCGACGCTCTTCACCTCTATTTTTCCGCTGCTGGCCTTCTTTGCCTACAACATCATCATCCCCCAGATCGAAAAGCTGCGCCCTTCGCTCTCGGTGATCATGAACATGCAGCGCCGCCGCTGGGTGTATAATGCCACGCTGCGCGAAAGCCCGTTTGACGCCATCCTCTCAGGCAACATCATGGGCTCGGTCAGTCTTCTGGCCTCGACGTCTGTGCTGCTGGTCCTCGCGGTTTTTGCCGTTTTTGGGCAAATCGATTCCGTCATGGAAGCGCTCAACTCCATTGCCCGTGATCAGGCCTACACGGTCTCCGAGGTTCAGCTTCATCTCATCGTCATGCTGACCATGTTCGTGCTGGCCTTCTTTTCCTTCACGCTCTCCCTGCGCCAGTTCAACCACTATTGCATCATGCTGGGCGCGCTCGATCATGACCGCCGCACGACGGAAGATGAAATCGACTCGATTGCCGCCATGAACGCCTTGGGCGCCAAGAACTTTAATTCCGGCATTCGTGCCTATTACTTCTCGGTGGCCACGGCTGCTTGGTTCGTGTCCGAGTGGCTCGCGGTTGCAACCGCGCTGGTCACTGTCCTGGTTCTGGCCCATCGCGAGTTCTTTTCCTCGGCCCATCGCTCAGCCGCCTCTGCCGTAGTTATCGCAGCGCGCCAACGCAAAAGCCCCACCGGCGCTGATTCTGCGACCAAGACGCCGAATACCGACGATTAAGCAGGCGCAATCGCCCACCAATTTATGACATTGACTTTCATATATCGAAGGGGTTTATTCCCCCCAATTACGGAACCTCTGGCCCCTCCGATGCTTGTTTGTCAGTGTAATATGATCACGTCCCAAGAGATTGAGGAGATAGTCCTCGATCTGTTGAAGGCTGATCCGTGGCAATTGGTGGTTCCTGCGAAGGTGTATTCCGAACTCAATCGACGCGCGAAATGCGCAGGCTGCGTTCCGAATGTGGTGGACATCATCGTCCGCGTCACAGAAAATTACCACGCACAGCAAGCAATCCCGCCCGCTGAGCTGGTACAGCTCCAGTCTGGGTTGGAAAAACTCAAGAAACAGAGAACTGGAGTACGCAGTGAAAGGCGAACCACAAGTCATAGAGCGGCTTAACGAAGCCCTTTTTCTCGAGCTCGGCGCGGTTAATCAGTATTGGGTGCACTTCCGCCTCTTAGACGATTGGGGCTTTAAAAAGCTCGCAGCCAAAGAGCGCGCAGAATCCATCGAAGAAATGCACCATGCCGATCGCTTGATCGAACGTATTATCTTCCTTGAAGGCCATCCAAACCTGCAGCGCGTCGCACCATTGCGCATTGGTCAGAACATCAAAGAAGTTCTCGAGGCCGACCTGGCTGGCGAGTATGAAGCCCGCGAAGCTTATCGGAACAGCCGCGCGCTTTGCTCCCAGCTGCATGACCACGTGTCCAAGCAGATCTTTGATGAGCTGTTGAAGGACGAGGAAGGCCATATCGACTTCCTCGAGACCCAGCTCGAGCTTCTCGAGAAAATCGGTATTGAGCGTTACGGCATGCTCAACGCTGCTCCAGCCAACGAAGCTGAATAAATTTAAAACGCCCGGACCTTTGGTTCGGGCGTTTTTGTATTGGGGGGACTAATGCAATTTCATACTGGTCGGCTCATCGACCACATTCATCTACGCGCCCGCACTTTTGCGGTGACCAAACGATTTTACGAGCGCGTCCTCGGGACTTTGGGAATTTCCTTCACCGCATCCGGGCAAGGCTGGTTTCAAGCCGATGAGCTGTTTGTCGATGCCGCTGACGCACACACGATTGCCAGCCATATCCATCTCGCCTTTCAGGCGCAAAGCCCAGAGGCCGTAGACGCCTTCTATCGCGAAGCCATTGCCGCTGGCGGCACAGACAACGGCAGGCCCGGAGCCCGCCATTATCATCCCGGCTATTACGCCTGTTTCGTACTCGACCCCGACGGCAACAATATCGAAGCCGTTTATCACGGCCCGAACACGCGCTCCGCCGCCTCGGTGACGATCACCCCGCAAGCTTAATTGCTGAGCGGTCCAAACAGACGATCCAGCTGACGCACAACGTCCTGGGTCGCCATCGTGCCTTCGGGCACTTCCTGGGGGGCGTCTGGCGTCACCGCCACATAAGGCACCCCGCTGGGGAACGCCCCGAACTGGGTGAAGAAGCTGATCATGTCGTCCAACACCGGCATGCGCCAACGCCACATAGCGCCCATAGCGATCACCGGCTCCATGTGCCCATACCCATCATAATACTTTGTCGTGACCCACACGCCCTGATTTTGCAGGCGCTCAGCGAGCCGCTGCGTATTCTGCACACGCACAATCGGGTCCGTCGTGCCCGAACCCAGCCACATCGGCGGGCTGTCTTGGGTGACGAGGTTGATGGGCTGCGTTCCTTCAGGATTTGGTGCCTGCCCAAAGGCCTCCACCACGTCGCCATATTCAAATGGATAGAAATCATATGGCCCGGAAAGCCCGGCCACAGCGCGGATCGGCATGGTCACGCCCGCTTCATTTCTAAAGCTTGGGTCAAGGGCCAACATCACAGCATTGTAAGCGCCCGCCGAGTGGCCGGCGAGAAACAGACGATTGGGGTCGCCGCCATAGCTGGTGATATTGTCCTGCGTCCAACGCATCGCCAGCGCCAAATCTTCCAAAAACTCCGGGTACCGCACTTCTGGCACAAGGCGATAATCGGCGATGACCACCACGAAGCCGCGCGCCGCCAAGGCGCGTCCAGCAAACTGATAATCCGCTCTCTGCCCACGCACCCACGCTCCGCCATAAACAAAGAACACAACAGGGGCCAATTGCCCCCGCTGTTCGGGCGTATAAACGTCGAGCTTATGCCGCGTGCCATCGCGATACGAAATACCGTCACCGGCCTTAACCGCATTGGCGTCCATCACCGGCGGCAAGTTGAACGGGTCCATAATGTTCTGAGCCGATGCCTGCATAGGCATAAGGCTGGCGCATACAGCGAGCGCCATCACAGCGCGCTTGAGAATAGACATAAGCCGAACCGAGAGTTTCGAGGGAATTGCGGTTTTGCAGATAAAGCCGCAATAATTATGACGGACTGCGCCGAAATGGGCGAGGGCAGGCGCTTTGGAATGACCCGGCCTGCCCTCTGCTTAAGCGCGCTGAGACTGCGCTGGCATGGTTAACGAAGGGTAAATTTCACCCTGCCCCGCTCATCACATTCTTCCAAGCCTACCGGCGCAGGGCCTCGAGCAAGGTGCCAGATACGTGCCCATCGGGCAGCAGGCCCGCGCGGGTCTGGAACGCCATAACGGCCGCGCGGGTCTTTGGCCCCACCACCCCGTCGGGCGAGCCAACGTCAAATCCACGGCGGTTGAGCAGGGTTTGCACCTCTGCCCGCTGCGCTTTGGTCAGCGCAAAATCACCCTGCGGCCAGGCCGTAGCGAACGCGCCGCCGCCGATGATCCGATCGGCCAAATGCCCAACGGCGAGCGCATAGCTATCCGAATTATTGTAGCGCTTGATTACTTCGAAATTAGGCAGCAGCAGGAACGCAGGGCCCCGCGCGCCCGCTGGCATATAGAGCCGCGCTTCGTCCCCAACTCGTGGGAAATCGCGTCCCGAAACGCGCGTAATCCCCATCTGTCGCCAAGTGCCGATAGAGGCCTTGTTCATGTCGCGTGCGCGCGCAAAATCAAAGTTCTGCGGCAGGCGCACTTCGTAGCCCCAGGTCTCCCCCGGCCGCCAGCCAAAGCTCTTGAGATAATTGCCGGTCGAGCCCAAAGCGTCAGGAATGGAGTTCCAGATATCCTTGCGCCCATCGCCATTGAAGTCGATGGCATAGCGCATAAAGCTCGATGGCATAAATTGCGTATGGCCCATCGCGCCGGCCCAAGATCCGGTCATGCTTTTCGGCGCGATATGCCCTTCGTTCAGGATTTTCAGCGCCGTGATCAACTCACTGCGGAAAAACTCCGTGCGATAATTGTTCTGCGTCAGCGTTGCCAGCGCATGGATCGTGTTGTTGCCACCCATGTAGCCGCCATAATTGGTTTCCATGCCCCAGATGGCCAGAACCACTTCGGGCTGCACCCCATAGGTCTGCTGAACGCGGCCAAGCGTTTGCGCCCATTCTTGGCGCATGGCGGAACCCTTAGCGGCCTGCGCCGCCGTCACCCGCTTATCGACGTATTGCTGCACAGTCTGGGTAAACTCAGGCTGCGACTTGGTCAGCTCGGTGACCTTTGGAATGGGCGCATAGCCCGAAAAAGCCGCTTCGAAAATCTGCTGACGGACACCGGCGCGTTGCGCATCGGGCCAGAGTGAGCGCACAAAACTTGCCGTATCGGCCAGCGCCGGTGCTGTAAACGCGGCTGAGAGTGAAACGCTGGCAAGTGCCCCCGCCACAAGCGAACCAAACAAAGATTTGCGGAAACAGCTGAACATCGTAAGCCTCGTGATACGCGCTACAGATAAGTCACGGTGCGCCCAGACCCGAGGGTCCGAACGCGCGTATCAAAATATTAACGCATCCGATTAAGATGGCCTTAAGGCAAACCGCTCAGCTGATCACTTCCATGTCAGTTTCCATGTTGTTCCAACAGTGGCGGCTCATTGGAGCTATTTGCCGACACATATTTGATCCGCTGCACCGGCGTATGGATGCCCCGTTCAGTGAAGAGCCGCATCAGCGTTTCACTATAGAAGCGCCCCGCCCCCCACTGCTTGCCCGCTAATGTCTTGATGCGCGAGCGCAAGGAAACCGAGGTTGGCGTCAGCGCGATAAGCCCCTGCAAATCAAGCACATCGAGGATAACCTCGGCAAACTCTGGGCGTGCCATGACGATATCAAACGCATCCCGCATCGCCTGCTTGGCCTGCTCAATATCGCTATCGGTCGAGATTTCGACGTCCGAGACGTAGAACGAGAACCCGCGATTCATATTGGAAACATCCGTCACCGCCGAGAACGGAATGAGGTGCACGGTCCCGCTCATATCGCGAATGGTCACGGACCGGATCGTCAGCTTCTCAACCGTCCCCGACTTGCCCGCCACCTGTACGCTATCGCCCTCATTCATCACGTTTTCAAACTGAATGAAGATGCCGGTAATAATGTCCTGCACCAGCTTCTGCGCGCCAAAACCAATGGCCAGACCGACCACACCCGCACCAGCCAGTAGCGGCGCAATATTGACGCCAATCTGCGCCAGAGCCAGCATGGCCCCAAACACCACGATCACCACGGTGAAGGCGTTCTTGAACAGGTTGAGCAGCGTCTTTTCGCGCGATGTCGGCGCCCGGCCCACATTGGGGTTGAGGCGATATTCTACCCAACTGGCCATCACCACATAGATGACCACAGCCGCCAGCACGATCAGCAGTGCCGAAACGATCGAACCGACAACATTGAGCCCTTCATCGGTTGCCATCCAACCGGTGAAATCAAACAGCGACCACGCCTGGCCGATGGCAATCACCGCAACCGCCACAAGGATCCAGCGCACAACCGCCATGACACCCGGCACGAATGTCCGCAGCCGCGTTTCCAACAGCGGCAAACGCGTTTTCACATCGTCAGGCAGATTGAACCCTGCGCTGACGAACCGTCCAATAAAGGTCGCAACCAGCGTCGCCACAGCGATGATGATCAAAGATTGAACCGTTGCCCCTACCATGAAGGGCAGCGCCCCGTCTGGGTTCGAGAACCAGACGATCAACAAGGCAACGAGATAGGCGATGACCAGCACATGCCATTGACGCCCCAAAACCGTGAGGAGCCGTCCAAAACCGACATTCTCCCGATCACGCGCATGGGCTTCGAGCGACAGGCGCACGTCATCCTTGTTCTGCAAGACAATGACGATGGCAATCACCACTGAGGTCACCATGACGAGTACCTCAACCGCATCCCCCGCTGCCCCGGAGACCAACCCGCGCAGCACCGGGGCCACGAACATAAAGGTGTAGCCCACGAGAGAGATCATACGCGCGCTCCAAAACTGCCAATATTCTGCAGTATCGTCCGCAAGCGGCAGCAGGCGCAGCGCCGGATAGCGCGGCATCAGCACGACGCGGAATGCAAGCTTGACCACCTCAACGACCAGATAGGCATTGAGCAACAGGGTCTGATTGATCCCCATTGCTCCAGAGCCTGTCGTGCCAAAATTCAACGCCAGCACATAACCCAGACTCCAGGCAATGATGATGCCTAGCAGGTCCACCAAGGTCGCGACAATCAGCCCCCCGCCGCGCTTCCACATGGATTGACCCGCAACCCGTGCCGCGATCCGTGCTGTAATCGCATTGACGACGATGCGCAGCACCCAATAGCTCACCAGCAGGGCAACCAGCACCATGCCGACATTGATAAAGAAGTCACGCAACTGATGGCTGGACGCCGCAGCGCCGTCAGTAAAGAGCGTTTTCACACTCTCAAACGCACCACCAAGGTTTCTGATCGTGCGTGAAGCCCCCTCCGCGACGCTGCGCGTGTACTCCGCCAATTCGCGCGCAATGCTGAGGTCTGTCGGCCCAGCCGCTTCCGGCTCTGCCGCCGCATCCCCGGCACTCGATTTCAGTTTCTCAATCAGCGCTGCGCGCGCCGTATCGTTTTCGAGTATTTTAATGAGGTCATCAGCTGCCGAACTTGCTGCAGGCGGGGCCGCAACAGGCGCTATTTGCGCGTGCGCGGCCATCGGAATGAGTGCGAAGAAGAGAACGGCGAGGATTTTTATAAACGGCATGAGACCTGAATCTTTGACGTGCAACCAGTAGACCTTGTCTGATTGGACAATGCCGTCAAGCCTCAGCGGTTCACCAGATTTCAAATGGCACGGTTATTCGGACGATCAGCGGCGCAATTGTGCAATGAACGCCTCGCACTGCGCCAACACAGCTGGCGCGTCCGGATCAAGCTCAGAACGTACACTGTCCGCCCCGTACGCCAACCGCCCGAGCAAATCGACCCGCATAGTCTCCTGGTCGCCTCCCAAGCACAGGTCCTCAGCATCGACCAAGGCCTGTCGCATTTCCTGGACCGCGAGGAGTTGCGCAAAACGCGCATAGAGAACCCGCGCCACACTCGGGTCACCAGCAAAGTTCAACCCGGCAAATCCAGCGCTCGCTCTTTGCCCCGCCCCAAAACAATCAAAATCGAGGCACCCCTCATACCCCAGTGCTTCCTTCTGCGGATGGATGCGGCAGCGGTAGTCTTGCTGCAAAAAATGACACGCCTGCCCGGAGGGCTTGTCGTGACCAAAATCAGCCGAGCGCTGAAACGACAGAGCAACGCAGCAAAGCGCAAAGCAATTTTCACAATCCCCCTCAAAGCGCTCCGCCATCACCACATCCTTCCTTCAAGCCCACATCATACCCAAGTGCTTATGGAACTTCCACAAAAGTGCAGCCATTCACCTCCCGTATACACGCCGCACCTCCCCCTTGCGGTGAGGGAGGTGGAGGTGGTTTTAAGCAGATGAACTCTTCTCACCTCGCCCCTTCGGGTTAGGGGGCCTTCCACAAGCCCCATGTGAGGCCACCGACAGGTACGTGCCACTACGTGGTAAACGCAAAAAGCCCCGCTGTTGAGCGGGGCTTTTTGTATTTGGTTTTGATGATCGTAGAGGAATTTATGTTTTTGGCAGACCTTGCAGTGACCTACTCTCCCAAGTCTTGAGACTTAGTACCATTGGCGCGGAGGAATTTGACGGTCGAGTTCGGGATGGGATCGGGTCTTGGGCTCCTCGCAAGAACCA
>NZ_JAENGO010000005.1:0-344623 GCF_016595685.1 Devosia sp. WQ 349K1
ATCGAAGTCTTGTATAACTTCCACTGGAGTAAACCCCAGCTTCCGTTCGCAAGAACCTCGCCGTCCACGTTTCTCTTTCTTCAATCTTCACAATGTCAAAGAGCTGACCCATCGGCTACAAACCGGATACGTCATTTTGGAAGCAAAGCTTCCGGAGTTCTTAGAGACAAAGCTTTTCGCGCCGTTACCGGCCAAACTGCCTGTTCTTTCAGATTTCTGTGCCGCTAGAACTCAGTGCCGGAAGGCGCTGTGCTCTGCAGCGATGACCGGGTTATAGGGGCAGGCCGTTTTGCTGGCAACCCCCTCATGACAAAATCACGACAAAACTGGCCGGGTTTCTCTTCCCGCTGTGAACAAATGTTGCGAGACGGCTAGTTTTCAAGGGGTGACGCAGAAATCTCAATATTTCAGGCTTTTAGCGCTCACGCATGTATGGAAGCGCTTATGCCGTAACAAGCTCATTGAGGCGATCGATAACACGGGACTTCTCACGCGTGAGTCCCTTGTAATCCAGTTGCTCCTCACTGAGCGCATTGATCTGGTCGATAAGCGCGTGGGCGATCTCCCCTTGCCTCGGATGACCACTTAGCTTCTCGATCGGGTCGACAGATACACGAATGGTAAAGGCCAGCGCCCCAGTCTTAGGAAGCTTCCGCAATGTCTGTCGTTCAACGCGCATAAAGATCGGGTCTGCCCGAACTGCTGTCCCAAACCTCTGTTCAGTAGGTCCAGTGCTCTGCGGATGAAAAAGTCGATCGTCGCCATAAAGAGAATAGTTCCAGCGGATCATTGGTGTTTCCGGTCGCGTCGCATCGAACATCCGAGCCATAATTTGAGCTGAGCGCGTGCCAGGCCCAAACCCCGGAACGGGGGCATGGATATCCGCAAGGGGTTTGCCGATCTTCTCCGCTAACAGCCAGGATGATGGGAAACAGAGGCAGGCTGCCGTGAGGCGCCAGACTTCGGTGTCTCGTTGCAGGATCAGCAGATCGTCTTGAACGAGGCGCGCGGCGGTCAACAGCGGACTGTCCTTCCCAATTATCGGGCGGACTTCATTTATCGCCGATATGGCTAGGCCATCGACATGACGCTGGTAGTCGCTCGGATGCGCTTCAGGTAGATATTGGATTAAAAGCGAAAGGAGTTCCTGCTGTGCTTCATAACTTTCGACTTGTTCGGCATAGACGGCCGGGCGGCACCCCGTCAGCAGCCTGTCTTTTTCCCTGAGATGCGGCGCTAGACACATGTCAGGCTCCAACCAATGGTCGGGGCTGATTGGTTTGGTGCCTATCTGAAAAAGCTTGGATGAACCGTCGTAGGGCGTTGAGATCGTCATGTCACACATCACAGAGACCGATCGAGCGACGATATCACCTTGTTTAAGAGCGCAAAGAGCTGATGTGTCTCTTTTTCATCTAGGTCTGATAAGGCAATTGCATTGAGGCGAGCGAGAGCGGCCTCCACTTTGGGCAGTGCTACAAGTGCCCTAGGCGTCAATGAGGCCAAAACGCTACGACCATCTTCCGGATTTTTGTGGCGAGCAATCCAGCCATCACGTTCCATTCTGGTCAGCGTTGCGGTCATCGTGGGCTGCTCGACCTGCGCCGCTTCAGCGAGTGCTTTCTGCGAGTGCGCGCGGTGCTGCAGCGCCAGAAGAACCGGCATATAGGCCGGACTCAGGCCCAGCGGCGTAAGCTCCCGCTCCAATAAGCGGATCAGCAAACGGGCAGCGTGATTGGTCGTATAGCCAACGGAGGTAGTCTTGAGCAGTGCCATTTACACGGGGATCGCAATATATATAGTAGGCTAACTATATTCACTTAGTCACTAACGTCAAAACCGAGAATGTGACGCCGATGAAGAGTTCTTCTAACCGTTATGGCCGCACAGCTGCGTTGCTCCACTGGATCTCAGCATTGGCAGTCATTTTAATGCTGGCCAGCGGCCAAGCTTTAAACTGGGCCCCACAATCACAGGTCGCGTCGATCCTACCGTTTCACGTCAGCCTGGCCTTACTACTTGGTGTTCTAACTCTTGCCCGTATCGCCTGGTGGATATTTTTTGACAAACACCCAGCTCCACACGTCGGCATGACTGCAGGGCAAGAACGAGCGGCTAAAGCGGTACACTTTCTGCTCTATGGCGCGATCGTGGTCATGGTCGGTAGTGGCGTCGCCATGCTTCTTTTGAGTGGCGCGGGATCAGCTGTGTTTTCAGGCGGCGCACTTCCTCGCTTTTCGACCTTACCGCCGTTTGGAGCCCATACGATCTTCAGCAAGTTATTGTTGTTGCTGGTCATTGGCCATATCAGTGCCGCGCTTTGGCACCAGCTCATCATCAAGGATAATCTGCTGGCGCGAATGCGGCCCCGTTAGGATTTCTTTTCAGCCCTCTGATCAACGCCATTTTGATGGAGCGTCAGGGCAACCGCCGCTCCATCGACAATCTCAAAACTCAATTGAGCGTCGACGACCTTATAAAAAAATTCGTGCTCTGCTTCAGGGAACACTTCGAACTGATCCTGCCCGGTGAGTTGGGCGTAAAGTCGTCCTGCGCTTTGGGTGATGGTGAAGGCAACATCCGGGGTGAGCTGATAGGTCCCCACATACATAGGCAACACAGACGGATCGATCTCGATTTCCGTACGCAACTTTGGCTGTTCGCGTAGAGGCAACGATGGATTGAGCAAATGCATCCCGATGTCGTCGATCCCGGCTAATGTTGCCATATTGGATAAAACGACGACGCCGTTTCCACTGAGCTTGTCATATCCAACAAAGCTACGGAATCCGCCGGTACCACCATTATGCCAGATGATGTCGCCCTGCCCTAAATCAGTGATGAACCAGCCCATGGCGATGGATTGTCCTTGACTGATCTCTCCGGGTCGCTCCAGCATTTTTTCAAACGCCGGTTTTAAAGATGTGTCGCTATTGCCGCTGGCGGCGGCGATAAATTTTGCCAGATCTTCCGCATTGGTCACGAGAGCCCCCGCAGGTGCAAAAGCGTCAAATTTCCAATTGGCGGCAGGCTCCCGCGCAGAGTCATAGCCTGTCGCCATGCCTTCGATGGTTTCCCCAGTGAGCTGTATGCGGCTAGACGACATTTCGAGAGGCTCAAAAATGAGCGTTCGCATCAGCTCGCTGTAAGACACCCCGCTGGCTTCCTCCATCGCGATACCGAGCAAGGCGGCGCCTGCATTAGAATACTCAAATGCCTCGCCCACTGGGCGCGCCAGCGTCAGGCCAGCTAACCATGCAAACAAATCCTCACGCGATGTATCCCGGTAAGGATCATTGAGGCCCTTGTCTGTGATGCTTTGCGGCAGGCCGGTAAGCCCGGCTGTATGCGTGGCGAGAGTAAACGCCGTGATAGGCTGCTCACTCTCAGGCAGTTGAGTGCCCTCCGGCAGATAGGTGCTTATGGGCGCATCAACATCCATCACACCATTGAGCGCGAGCTGCGCCAGCAAGAGACTGCTAAAGGTTTTGGTAATTGACCCCGCCTCAAACAAGGTCTTTTGGTCGACCGGAGTGGGATCATCCAGCGAGATGGTGCCATGAGAAACAAAACGCGTCTCACCATCTTCCACGATCGCAACGGCTATGCCGACATTGGCCTGATCGCGACCGATACGATCGCCAAGGATCTGCGCTACGTCGCCATCCGAGGGCATAGCTGCCTCCTGTCCCACCACAGATGAGAGCATAAATATGGCAGCAGCCAGAACGGCGAAAATTCTCATAAAAACAGCTCCGGCGTTGTCGGCTTTAACCCACAACGCCGGAGCTGCAATTTGGTTGGTTATTTCTTCGCCATTGCGATCGAATCTAGGATCACCTTGCGGGCGTCCTCAATACCACCAATGCCATTGATCTTGGCCCACTTGCCTGGCTCGAGATCCTTGTAATGGGTGAAGAAGTGCTTGACGCGTTCTAGCTGGATTTCCGGCATGTCACCAATATCCAAGATATTGTCATACATGCGGGTCAACTTGGACACCGGCACAGCAATGATTTTCTCATCCTGGCCGCCGTCATCTTCCATAAACAGCACGCCAACCGGCCGCGAGCGCACCACTGCGCCCGGTACAAGCGGACGAGAATTCATTACGATCACGTCCAGCGGATCGCCGTCGCCGCACAAAGTGTGAGGGACGAAGCCGTAGTTCCCCGGATAACGCATTGGCGTATAGAGGAAACGATCAACAAAGAGAGCACCGCTGTCCTTGTCGATCTCATACTTGATCGGCTCGCCCCCAAGAGGAACTTCAATGATGACATTGAGCTCTTCGGGCGGGTTCTTGCCGGTCGGGATCGCGTCGATATTCATGGTCGTAACCTTGCCGTTCAATTTGATGACGGAATATTGGGCAGCTTCTGCCCGCAAAACCGACCAAAAGGCAAGACGCAAACGGACGCAGACCGTTCCCTATTTAATGACGAGTACGGGGATGGTCGATCGCGCAAGCACCTCTGCAGCCTGACTGCCTAAGAGCATACGCTGAAAACCACGCCGACCATGCGAACCCATAACAATGGTGTCACAGCCGATTTTCTCAGCGGCTTCAAGGATTGCGTCAGCCGGACGGTGCTCTGCCAGATAGCGCGTTTCGATATTTACCCCTTGGGCCTGCGCAATGTCGCGAGCTTGAGCCAAAATGGTTTTCGCATGCTTGGCATAGCTCTCCTCAAGTTCCGACAAGATCGACCCTGCATCAATCGCACCGAAACTACCGCCACCCAATGCTGACACAATTGGATCGGTAGAGGTCAGCGCAATTACGCTGGCGCCGTTAAGCTTGGCGAGCTCCAATGCAGCCGACAAAGCCTTGTTGGCAAGCTCGGATCCATCCGTCGCGATCAGAATCGATTTAAACATGTCACTGCCTCCGTATGTGCATGCCGATATCTTGGCGCAAAAACACCCGGGCCGCTTTGATCTGGATCAGTCTTTGATAATTTCACTCTTCAGATGAGGACAATTGCCGAACCTGATTGCGCAAAATTGTACGATCACGGCTGGAGACACCGATCAATTCGGCGATACGCCAGACCAAATTGTCCTCCAGCTCATGATTTTTGCTGTCAGCGAACACTACGGTCCACATCATACGAATAATCTCGATACGGTCATCCATCGGCAGATGGGTGATGCCACTGGTAAACTTGTAAAAATCCACCGACTCCGCATCGCGGCGAGACGCTTCCTGAACCAACTTTTCTACGCTGGCCTCGTTGAGGCTGTAATAGTCGCCAAGCACCTCACGGATCGCTTTTTTCTCATCATCCTTCACGGCACCATCAACGGCAGCTAAATGCACAAGCAGAGCCGCGACAGCAACTTGTGGATCAAGAAGATCGGTTTGCGACTGGGGCTTGGAGAACAGTCGGGTCAGGGCCTCAAACATATATTACTCGTAAGAAGAAAGACGGGGCTGAGGAAAACTTAGCCGTAAGGGGCACAAACACAAAGCCTTCCAAGGCCTTTGTTGCGCTCTAGCTCCCTATTGATGCAGCTGCGTCACACTGCAGAGCAAGAAAATGGACTCGACTCTTCGTGGATTTAGAGTCATTTTGTTCTCGTTATGTTCACATCAGCGGTGACCTATGCAGGCCCCAAATCGACACCAGCGCCTTGCCGCGCTGCGTGACGTCATTGCCGATATTGAGCGCAAACCCGCCTTGGCGGAGGCGCGCCATCGCGTTGACGCCGACACAGTAAGCACGAGATTTCCGCGCTTTGCCGGAGGCTTAGTACAGGAAGTTTTTACCGATGACACGCGCCATTCCAGCGTCAGCCTTGGCTTTGCCTTGGCACAAACACGTGGTCTTTTAGCGGGTCGACGCATGGGCATTCTCTATGTCCAGCTCATCAACCAAGCGCAAGACATGGGCATGCCTTATGGCCCAGGCCTGATCAGCTTCGGCATAGATCCCGCGGCCATTGTCTTGGTGCGCGTAGCCAATATCACCGAGCTGCTCTGGGCCTGTGAAGAAGCACTTAACTGCAAGGCTATTGCCGCTGTCATCGCTGATGTCGCAAAACCCTCAAAGCATCTCGATTTTACCGCAAGCCGCCGCTTGAGCCTGCGCTCGGCCCAATCAGGGGCCAGCCTTTTTCTCTTGCGTTACGGCAAGACGCGCGAAGCAAGCGCGGCGCAATTGCGCTGGCAGTTGGCACCTATCACCAGTGGCCGCAAACCTTTTGACGATCACGCTCCTGGCCCTGCACGTTGGACGGTCAAGCTCGAGCGAGGCTCCCTCATCAAGCAGCACGCAGAATGGGTGCTGGGATGGACGGAAAATGGATTCACCAGTTTTACACCGCGACGCGGCCCCAATGATCGGATCCGCACGAATACGCCGCTTCCTCGTCCTCTACCTACCAAGCTGGGCAACCGATTATCTCAAGCGAGCTGAACCCAACCTCACCGGCCCTTTGGCGCTTTATGAACGCGTACAGGGAGGCCTTCGGATTGCAGCGCTAGATAGGGAAGCGGCACAACTGGGTATTCGCCAAGGCCAAACCTTGGCCGATGCCCGGGCTGTGGTTCCTACTCTCATCGTGCGGGAGATGGATCGCGATTGGTTTGAGGCTGGCTTCGCCGATTTTGCCGACTGGCATTCCAATGCTAGTCCGCTTGTCGCCGTTATGCAGGACCCGTCTAAGTTCGGCGATCTCGTTCTGGACACAACCGGCGTCGATCACCTCTTCGGTGGCGAGCCGAATATGTTGCGAACACTGCTTACACGCCTTCGCGCTCTTGGCTACACCGTGGCAGGATCCATAGCCCCAACCATTGGGGCCGCTTGGGGGGTGAGCCATTATGCGCGCAGCCAAATCGTCTCCCCTGACACTCTCGACAAGGTTCTCGATACCCTGCCTGTCGCCGCATTGCGCCTGGATCAAAAGCAACTCGCCACACTTGCCCAAATGGGCCTTAAAACCATTGGTGAACTGCGCACGCGTCCGCGCAAGCCCTTGCAGGCCCGGTTCGGCCAAAGCCTGATTTTGCGTCTCGATCAGGCCTATGGGCACGTGCTTGAGCGGATGAACCCGCGCCTCCCGCAAACCGAACAATTTGCCGAACGCCGCTTTGCCGATCCCATAGCGCTCATCGACGATGTTTTGGCCACCACCAAAGACCTCGCGGTCACCCTCTCACATCAATTGGAAAAGCAAGGACAAGGCGCGCAAAGCTTTCACCTTTTTCTTTATCGCGTCGATCATAAGGTCATGACGCTTTCGGTGAACTCAGCGCGCGAAACCCGCGACGCTCATCACATCAGCCAGCTGTTCGTTCACCGCGCCGAGCGACTATCTGCCGAATACGACCCGGGCTTTGGCATTGATATGGTGCGCCTTTCGGCCAGTTCTTTGGATGATTTGGGCGAAACGCAGACCTCCGCCTTCAGCCTGGAAGATGGCACGCAAGATCTCGACCAGCTTAACGATCGGCTCGCCAGCCGGCTCGGCGTGCTTTCTGTCGTCCGCACCCAGCTTTTGCCTTCACACATGCCCGAGCGCGCCGCGCGTCTTGTGCCTGTGCAAGCGTGCCAAACATTCGACAGACCAGATAATTGGCCAGAGATGGTGCGCCCATTGCGTCTCCTGCCCTCACCCGAACGCATCGACATTAGCGCCGAAGTTCCTGATGGCCTGCCCGCCTTGATGGTTTGGCGTCGCCTGCACTATCGCCTCGTTAAAGGAGCTGGTCCCGAGCGCCTGGGTGCTGAATGGTGGCGGGCACCCGAGCGCTTGCAGCTTGCCCCAGAGACACAGCCCAAAGAGCCAGCAGAGGGAGAGTCGCAACTGGCCCTGCCCTATTTATCACCCTTGCCTCTCTTCGTCCCAGACGACGCAACGCGTGATTACTACAGTGTCGAAGACGAAGTAGGACGCCGTTTTTGGGTGTTCCGGCAGGGCTTTTATGGCGGGCACACCCACCCCACTTGGTATCTCCATGGGCTGTTTGCATGACCGAAATTATCCGCCTTCCCACGCGAGAGCGCCCGCCTGGCGCACGACCCAAAACTGCGCCCTTTGCTGAGCTCATCACCACCAGCAATTTTTCATTTCTACGGGGCGCGTCTCACCCCGAGGAGCTTGTGTCCGCCGCCATGCAATTGGGTCTGAATGGCATGGGGCTTTGCGACCGTAATAGTTTTGCTGGGGTTGTGCGCGCCTTCACCACCGCCAAACATCATGCCGAAAGGTTCAAGAGCTTCCGTTATCTCGTCGGCGTTCGCCTATGCTTTGACGATGGCACGCCCGATATTATCGCTTACCCCACGGATCGACCGGCCTATGGACGCCTCTGTAAGCTCCTCACCCTTGCCAATCAGCGCGGCGAAAAGGGATCCCCCTCACTTCTTCTCTCCGATCTCTTCGGCAATGGAGACCCAGCCTCACCCAAAGAACACGGCCCGCAAGAAAGCTTTGTCGAGGGGCAACTCTTTATTCTCATGCCCGATGAGCGCGATTGGAGACGCACCGAGCAAACCCTTGCTGCGCTGACGCGATTTGGCGGAGCACAAAACGTTTGGGTTGCTGGTGTGCCCCGCTTTGACGGTCATGACCGTGCGCGCCTCAACCGCGTCGACATCACCGCGCGTCACCATGGGGCCAGAATGCTGGCGAGTAATGATGTTTATTATCACGAGCCAGATCGGCGCATTGTCGCCGATGTTGTCACCTGCATTCGCGAACACACAAGCCTGCATGACGCCGGGTGGCTGCTGACCAAAAATGCAGAACGCCATCTCAAACTCCCTTTTGAGATGGAACGCCTTTATGCCGAACACCCTGACGCCATAGCCCAGACCCAAGCCATTATGGCGCGGATTGGCTTCACCCTCGATCAACTCAAATACAACTATCCCGAAGAGACCATCGGCAATGGTGAAACTGCTCAACAAACGCTAGAGCGCCTCACATGGGAGGGTGCGGCACGGCGCTTTGCGGAAGGCATTCCCAATACCGTCAAAGCGATGATTTGGAATGAGCTCTGCCTCATCGCCTATAAGCACTACGCCGCCTATTTTCTCACCGTCCATGACATCGTGCGCTTCGCCCGCTACGAGCGAAAAATCCTTTGCCAGGGGCGCGGCTCAGCGGCCAACTCTGCCGTGTGTTTTTGCCTCCATATCACCGAGGTCAACCCAGTTACCGGCAACCTCGTCTTTGGTCGCTTTATTTCCACCGAACGCGATGAACCGCCCGATATCGACGTCGATTTCGAGCACGAACGGCGCGAAGAGGTGATGAGATATGTCTATGAAAAATATGGTGGTCGCCGCACAGGTCTAACCGCCAATGTCATTACTTATCGCTCCAAAAGCGCCATCCGCGAAACCGCAAAAGTCTTTGGCGTCTCCGAAGATACGGTCAATGCCTTCAACCAGCTCCATTGGGGATTTGGCTCAGCTGTCGAGTTAGAAAAGGTGAAGGCCATTGGCCTCAACCCCGACGATCCCGTGCTGTCGCAAATGTTCGAAGTGGTGAAAGTGCTCCGCGGTTTTCCTCGCCACCTCTCTCAACACGTCGGTGGCTTTGTCATCACCCGCGACAGTCTTGAAACCATGGTCCCCATCGGCAAAACCGCCATGGATAGCCGCGTCATCATCGAATGGAACAAAGACGACATCGCCGCGCTCGGCATTTTGAAGGTCGATATTCTGGCCCTCGGCATGCTCTCCTGCCTCAGGCGGGCCTTTGAGCTTTTGCATCTCCATTATGACAAGCAGCTCACCCTCGTTGATATTCATGCCGAGGAAACCGGCGATGGCCCGCTGGATAAAGCGCGCGTCTATGACATGATCCAGCGTGCCGATACGCTTGGCGTCTTTCAAATCGAAAGCCGGGCGCAAATGTCGATGTTGCCGCGCCTCAAGCCAAAAGAATTTTATGACCTCGTCATTGAGGTCGCCATCGTTCGCCCCGGCCCCATTCAGGGGGACATGGTCCATCCCTATTTGCGCCGCCGTCAAAAGCTGGAAGAGCCCGTCTATTACAATGATGCGCTCAAAGCCGTTCTAGAGCGCACGCTGGGCATTCCGCTTTTTCAAGAACAGGCTATGCAAATTGCCATTGTCGGCGCAGGCTTTTCACCCGGCAAAGCGGACTCTTTAAGACGCGCCATGGCCGCATGGCGTCGAACCGGAAAGATTGCACAATTTGGCGATGAGTTTCTAGCGGGCATGGCCGCCAATGGCTATCCGCTCGAGTTTGCTAAAAACTGCTTCGCGCAAATTCAGGGCTTTGCCGAGTATGGTTTTCCTGAAAGCCACGCCGCCAGTTTTGCCCTACTGGTCTACGCCTCGTGCTGGTTCAAATGCCACTACCCGGACATTTTTGCCTGCGCCCTGCTCAATTCTCAACCCATGGGCTTTTACGCGCCCAGCCAAATCGTGCGCGACGCGCGCGAACATGGCGTTGAAATTTTAGATGCAGACATCAATCTGTCTGAGCTGGAATGCGTGATGGAAGATGGCACAGCGCCGGCAGCCAGCCGCCTTTGGCCCAAACACGCCAATATGGCAGGCGATATATTTTCGACCAAAGCCATTCGCCTTGGTTTGCGCTTTGTCGATGGCCTAGCCGAAAAAGACGTCAACTGCATCATCGCCCGACGCGGTTCGGGCTATGCTTCGGTAAAAGACCTTTGGCTGCGCACAGGCGTTTCGGTCACCAGCCTAGAAAAACTCGCCAAAGCCGATGCGTTTGCCTCCATGGGGCTTAACCGTCGTGAGGCACTTTGGGCGGTAAAGGGCCTCGTCGGCACACATGGCGCTGAAACCCTGCCGCTTTTCGCCTCTGCCCCACAACCCTCTTTGCCGTTCTTGGAAGAAGCCCCCAACCTACCCCTTATGGCGCCTGGAGAAGAGGTTATCCACGATTACGCCACGCTGTCCCTTTCGCTCAAAGGGCACCCGGTTCAGTTTGTGCGCCCCATGCTGATTACACGCGGCACAACACGCGCTGCCAATTTGGAAACAGTCACACCGGGCCACCGCATTGAAGTGGCAGGGCTCGTGCTCGTGCGGCAACGCCCAGGCACTGCGGGCGGGGTCATCTTCGTCACGCTCGAAGACGAAACAGGCACAGCCAATATCGTCGTTTGGCCAAAACTTTTTGCCGACGACACAAATCGTAAAACACTACTCTCAAGCCGCATGCTTGCTGTGCGCGGGCAAGTGCAGCGCGAGGGCTTGGTTATTCACATTATCGCCGAGCAGTTAGTGGATTTGACCCCGCACCTGCTCGATATTTCCAATGGCCTCGACATGGGCGACGCTGTCGTGGCGCGCGCCGACGAAGGAAAATCTGGTCCACCCGGCAGCCATAGCCGGGACCGCAACGCGCAGCGCGAAATCGAGCAGGCCCGTAAGCGCGCTTGGGCAGCGCTGCCAACAGGCCGCAATTTCCATTGATTATCGGAGCAAGGCTTCGATACGAGCCGCCAAGTCAAAATCCTTCTGGCTCACCCCACCGACATCATGCGTCGTCAACGCAATATCGACACGCCCATAGCTGTTGGACCAATCGGGGTGGTGCCCGGCCTTTTCGGCAAGCAGGGCAACGCGCGCCATAAAGGCAAAGGCCTCAGAAAAATTACGGAACTGAACCGAGCATGTAATCGCGCTAAGGTCTTCATTCCACGACCAATTCGGCAACTCACCGATAAGGGTCTGTATCTGTTCAGCAGTCAGTTTACTCAAGTCGTCCCCACCTGGGCGAGAGGTCAGAATTTAACCAGCAATTTACACTAGTCAGCATTTGAGCGCACCTAATTCGAAATTCCTAACAACAGCAAGGAGATATTAAGGGGCCGGGGCGTTCACTCGCAATATTCAGGGGTGCTGTCCGTGTTGAACTCTGCGCGCAAAACCATGCCGGTCATGGACTACGTGTCCGTACTTAGGTCTGTTTATACAGACCAGAAAGCGACTTTAGGGGGAACGTTGGCTAGTGTGCTGATGTCCGGCATCGGCGCTTACAAGACTAGTTCTCCAGCCTTGTGCTTAGTTGCGGTTGCCTTTTTGGTCATCGGAATTGCGCGCTATTTTGATACGCGGGCGTTTTGGTCAGCGCAGGTAGACGGCACAGATCCCGTCGCCGCCGAACATTGGGAAAACCGTGCCGTCTGGCTCGGGGGCTCCTTAGGCCTCGTTTATGGCCTTTGGTGTCTTGTCTCTTTGGTTTTCGTAGACGACACCCTCGCGGCTCTTTCGAGTGTTTCCATTTCCATCGCTGCAATGGTGGGTATTTGCGCACGTAACTTCGGACTGGACCGTTTGGTATCGGTTCAGATGGTTATGGTCATCATACCGATGTCGCTGGGCCTCGCACTGCACGGAGAAAGTTTTTACGTGGTTTTGTCCTGTCTGTTGCTCGTCATGCTGTTCAGCTTTCGAAAACTCGCGTCAGACATCCGAAACATTTTACTCTCCGCTGTTCACGGTCGCATGGAAGCGACGCGGCTTGCAGCGGAACTCGACATCGCCATTACCACGCTCGAGCACGGCCTATGCATGCTGGACGAGAACGGTACGCTGACGGTGATGAACGCCCATGTCGCTGCGACGCTCAAAACCCTAGGGGTCAACTACGTCGCTAACCGACCGTTCACCGCCATACTTGCCGATATGTCGCGCGCCGGGCAGGTTCCGCGCACTGCGATCGACCGGCTCAACGAGATGGTGAACCGCAGAATTTCAGGAAAGGTCCTCCTGTCAGCCAAATCTGGCCGGTATTACGAGATCACCATCAGCAACAAGCAGGATCGTTGCGTCTTGTTGTTCGAAGACATTAGCGATCGTGTTGCAGCCGAAGAACGCATCTCCGTCATGGCCCGCCAGGACAGCCTCACGAATTTGCCCAATCGCCAGCACTTCAGTGAACTGGCGGTAGCGGAGCTAGCGTTGCGCTCAACCGGGCAGCGCCCCTCAGCTATGCTGATCTTTGATATTGATGAATTTAAACACATCAATGACAGCTACGGTCACATCATAGGCGACGATCTGTTGCGTTCAGTGGCGCAGCGTCTCAGTACCAGCCTGCCTTCTGGCACTATTCTGGGGCGCTTGGGTGGTGATGAGTTCGTTGCTCTGTCGCCTCACGACAGCAATCTTGAGGATATTACAGGCACCGTCGCTGCAACGCTTGCAGAATTCCGGCAGCCCTTTGTGGTCTCAGGGCTACATTTGACCGTGCAAATGAGCATCGGCATCGCCACCAGCGAAAACAGCGCCGATGAACTGACGGAACTAATGACCAAGGCGGATCTCGCCCTCTATGCAGCCAAGGCGGCAGGTCGTGGGTGTAGCAGGGTCTTCCACGTCCAAATGGACCGAGACTATCACTATCGTCAGCGCCTCAAAGCAGACCTGAAAACAGCGATCGAGACAGGCACGTTATCTCTCGCTTTCCAGCCACAGGTGGACATTACTAGCCGGAAGATTGTGTCCTGCGAAGCTCTTGCGCGCTGGGAGCATCCGCAGCTCGGTAACATTGCGCCCTCTGTTTTCATCCCACTGGCAGAAGAATCAGGGCTAATTTCAGAACTTACCGAATGGGTCATGGACCAGGCAGCCAGGGAATGCGCGTCTTGGCCAGCCGAAATCAGTGTTGCTGTAAACGTATCGGCCCGCGATTTCCGTGGCACTGACCTTGCCAAGGTGATCACCTGCGCGCTGCGCACACACAATCTGCCAGCGCATCGCCTTGAAATTGAGGTGACCGAAACGGCCGTGATCGAAGAGCGGGATTTAGCCAAGACGGTGTTGAACGAACTAGCAGCGATGGGGATAGCCATCGGGCTAGATGACTTCGGGACCGGCTATTCTTCCCTGAGCTATCTGCACACCCTGCCTTTCACCAAGCTCAAAATCGACCGCGCTTTTATTAGCGATATCGCAGACAACGATCGCGCTCGCCTGCTGTTGGCCAATGTCGCGCGCCTTGGGAGAGACCTTAACCTCACGGTTGTTGCCGAGGGTGTTGAAACAGAGGCACAACTCAATACGCTAACTGCTATTACAAGCGTCCAGCAGGTTCAGGGATACTTCTTCTCCCGCCCCCTTCCGCCGCGCGATATTACTGAACTGATCACACGCGTGAACTGTGCGGGTCAACCACGCAAGACCCAGCAAACTGACATCATGGTTAACGCCCGTTAACCCAATATATTAACGCTGCTTTTTCACTGAGCGACAATTGCTTAGGCGGAACACCTAGGCAAATCTGCATAGTCTTATAGCTAATGAAAGGTTAAAACCCTCTCATTGCTAGGGATTAAAAATGAGTGCAGCGTCCGAACCACAAGTTCCATCTCGTTTTGCGGCGACGCTATTGGACCTTTTAGATCGTGTAGAGGTGCGACGCGTCTCGCCGGACGACCAATTCGATCCTGTCTATCGCCTGCGGTATGAAGCATATCGCCGGGAAAATTTTATCCCGATCAACTCGCAACAGATCACGCGCGATCAGTATGATGAGGCCGACAACTGCTTTTGTTTCGGGGTCTACATCGACGAAAAGCTGGTGAGTTCCATTCGGCTGCACATCGCCTCACCCCAGAACCCAACATCCCCCAGTGCTGCCATCTGGCCCGATATTTTGGGCGATATCGTCGGCAAGGGTCAAATCTACGTCGATCCGAGCCGCTTCACCGCCGACCATGACGCGACGCTGGCGTTTCCAGCGCTACCCTATCTCACCCTCAGAACCGCTGTGATGGCATCGATGCATTTTGGCGCCACCTATTGCATCTCTTCCGTGCGATCTGAACACTCGGCGTTTTATCGGCGAGTTTTTCATTCTAAGCAGTTGGCAGGAGAGGGGTTTTGGGGAGAACTAACGTTTCCAGTGTGCCTTTACGCCTGCCACGTACCGACCATGGCGAAGACCCTGTTCGAGCGTTTCCCCTTCTTTGATTCGACATCAGAAGAGCGCGAAGCCTTGTTTGCTGAGGGGCGAGACACGCGTGTGAGCATTTCGCCGTCGGCCAAGCAGGCGCGGCGGCTAAAGCAGATTGCCGAGGCTGTGTAAGGGAAGAAAAGTGGTGCCGCTTACGTGACTCGAACACGTGACCCCATCATTACGAATGATGTGCTCTACCAACTGAGCTAAAGCGGCGCCGTCGGGCGAACCGGACGGAATTTCGGTCTTTTACTGATCGTTTTCAGTGGTTGCAAGAGGCAAGGCGCGTTCCGGAGGCGGGAGTTCAGACATAGTTTGCACTGTCCCCTTCTCAATCGCCGTAGATCGCGCGGTTTGGGTGGTTGGCACTTTCCATTCGAACGCATCGAGGCGCCCGGTAACCGGAGAAACCGGCTCCCATTCGTCGCTAATGATTCCATCTGCCGTCCATGCTGGATCACGCGGGGCACGAACAGCGCGAGCGAACCATTCACGCGCTTTACCCTGATCCCCGCTTTGCCCTTCCTCAATCTCACCCATCAAGCTAGCGACGCCCTGGGTAAGGTCGTCATCAAGGAAGTTTTCCAAGCACTTGCGGGCAAGCGGCCAATCGTAAGCGTCTATGGCAGACCGGGCCATGACCATGGCAGCCGCACGATTTGTAGGCGGTATCTCGATCAGTTCGCCGATCCGCTTGAGGCGGTCCAAAGCCGAAGCGCCGGGCTGGGAGTTGGCATACAGCATGGCCACATCTGGATGACCGGTCGCTCGCCATGTGCGACGCAGCAGGCTTTGCGCTTTGCGGCTTTCGCCCCGATTGATGTAAATGCGCGCGCCGATAAGAGCGGCGGGTACGAAGTCTGGTAAAAGTTTCAATGCGGTAAGGGCATGATCAAGGCCCGAGTTTGGCTCGGACACTTCCATTTCCCTCGCCCGCGCGGTCTCGATCACAGCTTGTCGACGGCGCTTACGGGCCTTTTCCTCGCGACTGCCGGCAACCTCCACATTGACCATTGCAACAGCTTCAGCCCATTGGCGCGTGGCGACAAAATTGTCGAATACGGCCTGGTTGGCCCACGCGCTGTGCGGCGCTAACGCCAAGGTTTTCTGAGCGAAAACAAGGGCCGCCTCAGGGCGGCTTTGCGCCTGAGCCTGGTCGTATAAGCCGGTCAAAGCAGCCACTGCGGTCGATTCGTTGGCGATCAGGGCGCGATAATGTTCGCGTGCGGCAGACATATCGCCCATTGCCAGATCGGCGCGTGCCTCAAGAAGTTTGGCAGCACTATTTTCAGGCAGCCGAGCTTGGGCCTCGCGCGCCATGACGCGAGCACGGGCGGGATCGCCGGATTGCAGAGCGATGACGGCTTGCGATAGGGCTTCGACGCCCTGTTCGCGGCGCTTACGATTACGTCGACGGTTCAAGGCCTTAGGGGCCCCAATCACGCGGCGGACCACCGCCCAAATGGCAATAATTATGATGGTTGCCAGAACCAGCAGTGCCACCGCCGTACCAAGGCGCGGTTGCATGCGATAACCAGCAATATCAAGGCTGATGGTGCCGGGGAGAGCAATGACCCAAGCTACTATGCCTGCAACGACAAGGCTGCCGATAATCCACGAGGCAAGCCTGATCATTGCGCCGCCTCCGCATTGAGGGCCTGAGCCCGGATGTCGACGAGGAAGCTATTGGCAATTGCTAGGGTTTCAAGGTCTGTCCCAAGATCGCCTGCAGCTGATTGCATAGCCTGAGGAAGCTTGGAGAACTCAGCGAAAGCTGTATCAAAATCAGCACGTTGGGTCGCAGCCTCTAGGCGCGCAACCACTGCCTCCGGGCTGTCGCCCTGAGCCTGTGCAGAAGGGCGCAGCGCAATCACGCCACGGAACCACCCGGCCGCCGTATCTTGCCAGCTGGCATTCTCAGGCAAGGGTTGGCCAGCCAGCATATCGGGCAAAACAGTGTTGAGTTTAGCCATCACGTCGCCCGGTCGCGGCAAGCCCGTTTCGGCCTTGGAGGCGATGGGCGCGGGAATGGCACTTGAGGGCATTTCCTGGCGTATTATGGACAATTCAGGGGCATAAGGCCGGGCATTTGCGAAGGCAAAGTCCAACGACGATAGGCTCAAAGCGAGCCGATCTGTACGGGAAGTATTGGCTTGTGCGCTTGTGGCCACTGCTGACAGCTGGCTCTGGGTCGCTTCAAGGGCGGAACTGGCATCCGCAAATTCGCTGCGCAGCAGCTGCAGCTGCGATTTCAAATCCTCGACAGCTTCAACACTAACACCGCTCGTTGCCCCGGGGACACTAAGGCTCTCTATCTGGGCGGCGAGCGCCGCAACCTCTTGCTCGAGCGCGGGGTCGACGGCAGGAGTTTCGACTGAAACGAGCTGCTGTTCAAGCGAGGCGATACGCGTGCTGATGTCAGCCAATTCGGCTTGAACAGCGTCAGTGGCCGTCTGGAGCTGGGGAACTGCGGTCGCAAATTGTCCGATTCGGTTGTCGGACTGGACCGGAGCTGCTGGAGGTTGCGGCCAAAGACCTGCCGCGGCGAGACCATAGGCTGCGCCGAGACCAATGACGCCTCCGACTATGCCTGCAATCACTGAATTGCTGCGCGAAGGAGGTGCTGCGGCCGCGCTTTTGGGCGGGATTGGTGGCACCGGCGGAACAGGCGGTTCCTTTTGCGGTTGAGGCGCAGCTTTTGCTGTCGGTGCCTCGGCAGTAGCGGGCTTTTCAGAGACAGTGGCTGCAGGCCGGGCGGTCCCCTCTAACACCGGAGGCTTCACCGGGCCTGTCTTCGACCCTTTGGTTGAACCAGTGGTCGGGGCCTTATTTGGCGATTCGGTGCCGGGCGCGTCAGCCATTAGCGTACCTCTAACTTACAATCCGATCATGCCCCAGTTTGCTCTCTAGCAAAAGCAAGTGCCAGTGCCATCATGGCGTCTTCGCTGGGGTAGTCAGAAAGCAGAACGCGGCTGAAGTGGTTTTCGAGCAGTGGCTCTGCAACTTTTTCTGACATGCACAGCATGGGTATCGTGCGACGCTTACCAAGTTCTATTGATTGGGCCAAAGAGCAGAAAATTTCTGCCGTGCGGCGCGAATAAAATAGCACCGCCCCAAAGCCGTCAGCCTCAAGGTCACCGAGCAGGCCTGAAGGCAGGCTCGTCTCCGAAACCATTTCATAAACTGTTGCCGTTGCGACCAAAATTCCATGCGGCGCCAAAGCATGGCCCAGATCACCGCTCAAGTGACGTCCTGCAGGATAGAAAATTGGGCCCGGATTACGTGAAAGGGCGATTGTCGTGACCAGCGAGGGCAGCGTTCCATCGGCGGCCACAACATTTGTGAAGCCCAAGGCCCGGGCTTCATAAGCCGTGCGATCTCCCACCGCAAATGTGGGGACGTCACGAAAGCGCTCGATCAAGGCCTGATCTTCGAGCGAGCGTAAAGCATTGGTGCTGGTGACTGCCACGCCGGCAAAGGCACCGGACGGCACCGACGCATCAACGTTCTGGCGGATCATCAGCGGCGCGAGTGATCCCTCAATACCCAAGGCCGAAAGGCGATCTTGGGTCGCCTGAGCATCGGGCTCAGGACGAGTGATCAACATGCGCATTAGTTTTGCCATTGCGCAAACCACTCCGCGCCCGCTTTTGCTACGAGACTCTGTCCGACGGTTTCGCCCAAGCGCTGCGGATCCGTGTCTTGGCCGTCAGCCGTAAAGGTTGTTTGCCCATCAAGGCTCAAAATCTCGCCCTTAAGGGTATAGACGCCGTCTGTAAGGCTGGTCAGTGCACCAACTGGCGTGCGGCAGGACCCATCCAAAACCGCCAGCATGGCGCGTTCAGCGGTGATTTTACCAAAAGTTTCAGCGTGGTTGAGTGGCGCGATCAGCTGCGCCAATCGGTCATCACCGGTGCGGATAGCGAGACCGATTGCCCCCTGCGCGGGCGCGGGCATAAAATGGTCAGGCTCCAAAATACTGGTAACCCGGTGGGCCTCGCCAAGACGATTGAGCCCGGCCATGGCCAGCAAGGTGGCATCAGCAACGCCGTCGACCAATTTCTGGATGCGGGTGTGAACATTGCCACGGAACGGCACGATAACGAGGTCGGGGCGCAATCGCAGGGCTTGAGCAGCACGACGAATTGAAGAGGTGCCGAAGCGCGCGCCCTGCGGCAGATGGTCTAAACTGGGAACACTCACCGAGAGGAAAGCATCGCGCACATCCTCGCGTTCGAGGAAAGCCGCAAGGGTAATGCCTTGAGGTAGGCCGGTCGCAACGTCCTTGCTGGAGTGCACACCAAGATCGATCTCACCAGCGAGCAAAGCCTCGTCTATCTCTTTGGTGAAAACGCCTTTTCCGCCAATGTCGGAAAGAGTGGTGTTTTCCGCCTGGCTGCGATCACCGCCTGTGGACAGGACACGAATCCCGATCAGCTCTTCGCTGACCCCATGGGCTTTTGCCAGCAAAGACCGCACAAGGTGAGCCTGCGCTAAAGCCAGTGGGCTACCGCGAGTTCCGATGGTGGCAAAGAGTGCTGACGATTGCATAGGCGGGCAGTCCTAGTGTAGGCGAGAAGCTTGTTTACGGGAGTAGACCGTTCGTCGTGACCGAGCAAGCACACACCATCATTCTTGGCATTGAGACCAGCTGCGACGAAACCGCCGCTTCGATAGTTGTCCGGGATGAAACCGGCCGGGGAACAATCCGTTCCAACGTGGTCCGGTCCCAATTGGATGAACACGCAGCCTTTGGCGGTGTCGTTCCAGAATTGGCGGCGCGAGCCCATGTTGAATGGCTCGACCATATCATCGCACAAGCCGTTGACGAAGCCGGAATTGCGATCAGCGAAGTTGATGCAATTGCTGCAACCGCTGGCCCTGGCCTTATCGGCGGGGTGCTGGTGGGATTAACAACGGCCAAAGCCTTGTCGGCCTCGCTCGACAAGCCGCTGATCGCCGTCAATCACCTTGAAGGCCACGCGCTCACCGCGCGCCTGACCAATGAGGTGCAATTCCCCTATCTTATGCTGCTCGTTTCTGGCGGCCATAGCCAGTTTGTGCTGGTGCGTGGCGTGGGCGACTATGAGCGCTGGGGCGGGACAATTGACGATGCCTTGGGCGAAGCCTTCGATAAGACAGCAAAGCTTTTATCGCTCGGGCATCCCGGCGGGCCTGCAGTTGAGCAGATGGCAAAACAGGGCGACCCAAAGCGTTTCCGCTTCCCAAGACCGCTTCTGCGGGAAGAGCGGCTCGATTTTTCGTTCTCTGGGCTGAAAACCGCCGTGAGATTGCAGGCAGAAGCCTTGGCACCGCTCACCGACCAAGACGTCGCCGACATTGCGGCCTCCTTCCAGGCAACCGTGTCGGAAATTGTAGCGAAGCGCTCGTCTCAAGCACTCTACCGGTTTAAGGCCGAGCTGCCTGATGCTGTACCTACGCTGGTGGTTGCCGGTGGGGTTGCGGCTAATCAGGCCATTTCGGCGGCATTGCGGGCCGTTGTGGACGAACACGGAGCGACGCTCGTTGTTCCCCCCATTGCGCTTTGCACCGATAATGGCGCGATGATCGCTTGGGCAGGCGCCGAACGCTTTGCACTCCATGCGCGCAATACGCTCGATTTTGCCGCACGCCCACGCTGGCCCCTTGATACGCCGGATATGAAGGTTTCGTCCGATGACGTTTGATCATGTTGCTGTCATTGGTGGCGGCGCTTGGGGCACCGCTCTAGCGCAAGCGGCGGCAATGGCCGGTCGCAGCGTCAGTTTGGTAGTCCGCTCGGCTGAACAGGCCGCCTCGATTAACGCCACGCGGATCAACGAAAAATCCCTGCCCGGGCAGATCTTGTCGCCAGCGATCAGCGCTGTGACCAGTTTGGGCGCTGCTGATTTGATTATTATGGCTGTGCCCGCCCAGACGACACGGTCGGTTTTGGCGGCGCTTGACCCCAGATTGCTGGACAACAAGCCCGTGATCCTTTCGGCTAAAGGCCTTGAGCAGGGCACGCTGGAGCGGCAGAGCTCCATTGTCGAGCAGCTGTGCCCAACTGCGGTCCCTTATGTCCTCTCCGGCCCAAGCTTTGCCGCGGACCTCGCCTCGGGGCGTCCCACTGCCGTGACACTGGCCGGCGATGATGATGAGGCCACCGAAGCTATCGCTGCCGCTTTGGCAGGACCGAGCTTCCGGCTCTACGCCGCAGATGACCGCACCGGCGTAGAAATCGCTGGTGCGCTCAAGAACGTCTATGCGCTTGCGTGTGGTGCCATAGAAGGGGCGAACCTTGGCGCTTCGGCGCGCGCCGCCTTGATCGCGCGCGGCTATGCAGAAATGGCCCGCATGGTGACAGCCATGGGTGGCTCGGCCAGCACGCTCACAGGATTAGCGGGCATGGGCGATCTCACCCTGACCTGCACATCCAGCCAATCGCGCAATTATCAGTTTGGTATTGCTCTGGGAGCGGGACGTTCGACACAAGACATTCTAGCCAGCGGCGCGAAACTGGCCGAAGGTGTCGCCACCGCGCCGGTTGCTGCTGCCTTGGCGAAGACCCTTGGGGTCGATGCCCCACTGATCGACGCGGTAGATGCTGTAGTAAGCGGCACCTCTAATATTGCGACCGTTGTCGCCGGGCTGATGTCCCGGCCTTTGAAGAGAGAAGACTGACCATGCTTTACGCCATGATTGCCAAGGATGCTCCCGGTGCTCTGCAGACGCGCCTCGACGTGCGTCCGGCTCATCTCGACCATTTGCAATCTTTGGGTAAGGCAGTGGTTTATGCCGGAGCCTTGCTGGATGACAATGATCAGCCGGAGGGCTCGATCGTTGTGTTTGAAGCGGAAGATCTCGATGCCGCCAAAGCCATGGCTGCGGCTGATCCGTTTGTACCGGCAGGCGTTTTCTCGTCCTATGAAGTGAAGCGCTGGCGCATTGCCATCAACACCACCGGCGTGGAGTTTTAAGCGCTATGGCCTATTGGCTAATGAAGTCTGAGCCAGATGTTTTCTCATACGCAGACCTCGAGGCCAAAACGGCCAAGGGCGACGTGGAAGAATGGCATGGGGTGCGCAATTATCTAGCGCGCAACAATATGCGGGAAATGAAGAAGGGCGATCTCACCTTTTTCTATCACTCCAATATCGGCCGCGAGATCGTGGGCATCGCGCGTATTGCCAATGAGTCTCATCCCGACAGCACCGCCGAGCCCAATAACAAGGGGCAGATCGTTTGGGACTGTGTTGATCTCGAAGCGGTAAAACCATTTCCCCGCGCCGTGACCCTAGCTGAGATCAAAGGCACTGAGCAGCTCAGTGAAATCGAGCTGGTGAAATATTCTCGCCTCTCGGTCTCGCGCGTTTCGGAATATGAATGGGAACTGCTCTGCAAGATGGGCGGCCTTTAGGCCAATAAAGAAGGGCCACTCAATCGAGTGGCCCTTTTAATTTGAAGGGTTACCGCGCCTCGTTCTGTTCGGGCTGCGGTGCGTATTTCTGCAGCAGCGGTAGCTGCGTCATCGAGAAAATCACCGTCAACGGCATAATGCCCCAGACCTTGAAGGCGACCCAAAAGTCGGTGTCGAAATTGCGCCAGACAATCTCGTTGATGACGGCCAGCACGACGAAGAACAGACCCCAATTGAGGGTCATCTTCCACCAGCCTTCAGGCTTGAGCTTATAGACGTCGCCAAAGACGTATTTGAGCAAGGACTGACCGAACAGCAGCCCGCCAAGCAGCACCACTGCAAAAAGCGAATTGGTAATGGTCGGCTTCATCTTGATGAAGGTGTCATCCTGCAACCACAGGGTCAGGCCACCAAAAATCAGCACCACTGCACCAGTGACCAGTGGCATAACCGCGATTTTGCGCAAGATCAGCCAAGACAATGCGAGGGATAGAACCATCGCGCCCATGAACCATGCGGTCGCGACGAAAATATCGGTGCGGCCGTTCATGATGAAGAACAGCACCAAAGGCCCTAGTTCCAACGCAAGCTTGATCACCTGCGGCTTTAGCTCATCCCAACTCGGTTCGGCCTGGGTTTTGTCGGTCATAATATTTTCCAGTAAGACGCCAGAACTTTAGGGGTTATGACGCGGTCTGCAAGCGACTTAGCGCGTAACAGTGGTTAGATTTTGACCAGTGACCTGGCCCGTCATTCACTTTAATGCTGGCCAGCGATCGCCTTGGCAAAATCGCCTGCTTCAAAGGGCTCAAGGTCTTCAACCCCTTCGCCGACACCAATAAAATGCACAGGCAGGCCAAATTTACGGGCGATGGCCACGAGAATGCCACCGCGGGCCGTACCATCAAGCTTGGTCATCACCAGCCCTGTTACCCCACCGCGCTTGCCAAAAATTTCAACCTGACGAAGCGCATTCTGCCCGGTAGTTGCATCCAAGGTCAGAAGGGTCGCGTGGGGCGCGGAAGGGTCAACCTTCTTGATCACACGGATGATTTTTTCCAACTCATCCATCAGCTCTTCGCGGTTTTGCAACCGACCGGCCGTATCGATGATAAGAACATCGCGGCCTTCGGCCTTGGCTTGGGTGACGGCATCGAAGGCCAGACCCGAAGCGTCTGCCCCCGCTGGACGCGAGATGACGGGGGAATTGGTGCGCTGACCCCAGACCTGAAGCTGTTCAATCGCTGCGGCGCGGAATGTATCGCCCGCGGCGAGCATGACCGACTTGCCTTCGCGCGAGAATTTCTGCGCCAGCTTGCCGATGGTGGTGGTCTTGCCCGAGCCGTTGACGCCAATCATCAAGATAATGAAGGGCTTTTGCGCGGCGTCGACAACCAGAGGTTGAGCGACTGGGGTGAGAACTTTTTCGACTTCCGCGGCGAGAACGGCACGGACGTCTTCACCAGACACGTCTTTATCAAACCGGTCGCGGCGTAGCGTTTCGGTTATGGAAATCGCGGTCTCGATCCCCAAGTCAGCCTGAACCAGAACGTCTTCCAGCTCATCAAGCGTTGCCGCATCAAGCTTACGCTTGGTGAAAACCGAAGTGATTGAGGTGCTCAAATTGTCTGATGAGCGTTTTAGGCCCGAGGCAAGACGCGCGAACCAGCCTTGCTTTTCGGCCGGAACGTCAACAGCTGGCGCCGAAGCAAGCGGCACAGGGGTTGCGATCGCCTGAGGCGGCGAGACCAGCTGGTCTTCAACCTCTTCGACATAGTCTGGCGTCATTTCCGGTGGGCCGGGCGGCGGTAGATCTTCCTCGACCGCAGGCGCCTCAACGACAGCAATTGGTTCGGGCTCGGGTGTTTCTGGCACATGGACTGGTGCCAAAGGTGCATCAGGCAGGCCTTCTGGACCCGCCGGTGATGGAGCAGGCTGGCCACCGAAAAACCGCTGGAAGAAGCCGGGTTTCTTTTCGCTCATAGTCTCAGTTCGCCTTCACCTAAGCTGCAAGGGGGAGCACGTCGCCGACAAGGCAATCTGCGCTCGCGCCCGTAATTCTTACACTGACCAATGACCCGTGTTCTATGCCAGCCATATTAACGGGAAGGAACTGTTGCGTGCGGCCGATGCCGGAGCGTTCAACAAGCACTTGTTCCACCGCGCCAATCCGCGTTTGGCTGAGAGCCTGGACCTGCCGATCCCCCTCCTGACGCAGAACATTTGCTCTTTGCTTTGCCACCGCGCGGTTGACCTGTGGCATGCGCGCCGCCGGTGTGCCCGGGCGCGGCGAATATGGAAAGGCATGGATATAGGTCAGGCCCGCTTCGCTGATAAAGCGGCGGGAGTTTTCAAACATGTCGTCGGTTTCGGTCGGAAAACCGGCAATAATGTCTGCGCCAAAAACCATGTCAGGCCGCAAGCCCCGGAGCTTGGCGATGATCGCTAGAGCATCATCGCGCAAATGGCGGCGCTTCATCCGCTTGAGAATGAGATCATCCCCTGATTGCAGCGAGAGATGCAGATGCGGCATCAGGCGAAGATCGGTGACCGCTTCATAAAGCGCCGGATCGGCCTCAATGGAATCAATCGAGGAAATGCGCAGGCGCGGGAGGTCCGGCACATGCCGCAAGATCGCTTGGACCAATTGGCCCAAGCTGGGTGCGCCGGGGAGGTCGGGGCCGTAGGAGGTAATGTCCACCCCGGTGAGCACCACTTCTTTGACACCATTGGCGACAAGCTTTTTGATCTGATCGACGACCAAGCCCATTGGCACAGAGCGCGAGGGCCCACGACCAAAAGGAATGATGCAGAAGGTGCAGCGGTGATCGCAACCGTTTTGCACCTGCACAAAGGCTCGGGTGCGGCTATCCATGCCTTCAATGAGATGAGCGGCGGTTTCGCGCACGCTCATGATATCGTTGACCTGCACCTTGTCGTTCAGCGTCAGGCCAAAAACCATCGGCTTATAGCTATCGGCCTTGAGCTTATCGGCATTGCCGATGACCAGATCGACCTCGGCCATATCGCCAAAGCTGCGCGCCTCAGTTTGCGCTGCGCAGCCGGTCACGATGATTTTGGCCTCAGGATTATCGCGGCGCGCTTTACGAACCGCCTGCCGTGCCTGACGGACGGACTCCTGAGTGACGGCGCAGGTATTGATAATGATAGCATTATCCAACCCGGCCTTTTCGGCCTCGGCCTTCATCACCTCGCCCTCATAGGCGTTGAGGCGGCAGCCAAAAGTGAGTGTCTCAATGGCCATTAAGCGGCCTCGCTACGCGCCCAAATGCCCGTTGAGGGGTCAACCGTGCCGCGCCATTCATACTCTGCCGGTCCCGTTAGGGTCACGTGATCATCAGGCAGCCACTCCACAACGAGATCGCCGCCTGGAACAGTGATCGTCGCTTTGCGATTGGTGCGACGGGTACGAACGCCGTTGACGAGGGCGGCGCAAGCAGCGGTGCCACAGGCTTCAGTGATCCCTGCCCCACGCTCCCATGTCCGCAAAATCATGCGGTCTGGCGTGATGACCTCCGCGATAGAAATGTTGCAGCGCTCTGGGAAGAGCGGATGGTTCTCGAGCATGGGCCCGAACTTTTCCAGAGCATAACCCCACACATCGTCCTTCACCCAGAAGGTGACATGAGGATTGCCCATAGAGGCTGCCGAAGGGGAATGCAGGATTGGCGCATCAATCGGCCCAATCTGAAGTTCAATGGCGCGCGTGTCGCCAAACTCTTCGTTGAGCGGAATGTCGTACCACGCGAATTTGGGCGTACCCATATCCACAGTGATCAAGCCGTCTTCAGCTTCTTCTCCGAAGAGAAAACCTGCAACGCTTTCAAAATCGAAACGTCGACGCCCGTGCTCAGCTGTGAGGAACTGCACAACGCAGCGCATCCCATTGCCGCAAGCTTGAGCGCGCGATCCATCGGAATTGATGATCTCAATAAAATAGTCGGTTCCCGAGGTGCGCGGATCATGGATGGCCATGATCTGGTCGAACTTGGTTTCTGGAAGCGCATTGATGGCAATCGCCGCTTCCGCCGTGACCCGCCTATCGGTGCCACGCATATCGGCCACGATAATCTGGTTGCCCAAACCATTCATTTTTAAAAAAGGAATGTCGCTCACGGTCAATTCTTTCACGCAGTGTGCGCCGTTCGCAGAGGCGCTTTCGCCCACTATATGGCGGAATAGCTTTTCAATTGCCAGAGCGACACCTTCACCGAACGCGTTGGTTCGACGCGGTTAACCGACGCTTGCGTCAATCGGGTACATTAAAACGTAACCATTGGCCTTAACTAGAAACAAAATTTAATCGTGCAATCACAGAGGAAAGAGTGGCTATAGATCTTTGAAGCAGATCGCTAAGAGGGAATAACTATGAATATGGCTTTTTCGCCTAGTCATATTATCAGTGACTGGAAAGACTACTACGCCAATGTGTGGGGCACACAGGCACTTCGTCTCCAGCACACTTTAGCCCAATCGGATTTGTTTTCCGATGAAGCACTTTCCCGTCTGATCGACATGACCCCGCGTGAGGCCTATCACGTCAATTACTCTCAAAAGACCCCCGGGAACCCGCCTAAACGGCGCGAAGGCCAGATCAAAGACCTATCCGGTGCGGAGGTTTTGGAGGTTGTGCGTAACGGCAATATTTGGGTGAATTTGACCGCACCGGCCAAAACCGACCCAGCCTATGGGGCACTGCTCGATAGCCTTTATAGCGAATTCGAAGGCCGTATCCCGGGCTTTAAGAGCTATAAGCGCAATCTCACCATTCTCATCTCATCGCCCAACGTCTCGGTCAAATACCACTCTGACGTTCCGGGCCAGAGCTTGTGGCAGGTGCGGGGCACAAAGAAGGTTTATGTCTACCCCGCCCAAGCGCCCTTTATTTCTCAGCCAGCGCTGGAAAAGCTTATCCTTGGGCAGTTGCGCGAAACAGACATGCCATTTGAGCAGTGGTTTGATGATTTCGCGCAGGTTTATGACCTTGAAGCGGGCCAGATGCTGCATTGGCCGCTCAATGGGCCACACCGCGTCGTCAATCACGGCATGCTCAATGTCAGTTTCACCACCGAGCATTGGACCGACGAACTGCGTAAACACTACGCGGTAAATTACGCCAATGGCGTGTTGCGCAATAAGTTGGGCCTCACAAAGCTCGCTCAGAACACGAGCGGTCTTTCTTATCTGTCCAAACTCGGGCTCGCCGGCGCAGTAAAATTTTCGCCGCTCAACCCGCAGCGCAAGAAGGTTTACACTGTCGACTTTGAAGTCGACCCAACCAATCCCGAAGGTATCAGGGACATCCCCGCCTTCACCTTTGAAAAGTGATCTCGTCAAATCGCCGCGATAGACGCCCTTCACACTAAGGTTATAAATCAGCGCGAGGCGTTCGATCGCCTTGCGCCCCTTTGGCTCGAGCTCGAACAGCGCTCTGGGCGGGATGTCTTGTTCCAGAGCCTGGGTTGGGTTCGTGCTGTCTGGGATTTTGAGGTGGCGCGAAACAACGCAGCCTTCAGCCCCTTTATCGTTCTCGCTTACCGAGGCGAGAGCCTTATCGGCGCTCTTCCGATGGAACTCGTGAGCACAGGCATGCGCCGTGTCTTAGTGCCCATTGGCTATGCTTTTTCTCAGATAGCGAATGCCTTGGTAGCCGCAGAAGAAGATGCTGAGACCGTGGTTCGACAGCTGATCGATGCCACAAAATCAAAAATTGCCAGTGATACGCTGCTCTTCACGAAAGTGCGCAGCGGCTCATCACTCTATAAAGGTCTGCCGGCCGATCACGTCAAAACCGCCGAAACCCTCGGTGCGCCCGTCGCAGAACTATCGGACTATCCTGACTTCGCTGCATATTTTCGCACGGTAAGGCCGAAAACGCGCAAAAACATCCGCAATGCGCGCAATAGGCTCGAACGCGAGGCCACACTCTCCCACCACGTGGTTGATGATGCAGGCCAACAACTGGCCTTAATCGAAAGAACGCTCAGCAGCCGTGACCAACGATTGAAAGAGCAGGGCCTGACGTCGCGCGCTTTCGGCACGCGTCATTTTCAGGACTTTTGCGCCAGCCTCGTCGGCAATCCAGATCTTTCAATCACGGGTTTTTCGCTCGTTCACGGTCAAAATTTTCTGGCTGAACAATGGGGTTTCACGCACGGTGACCGCTATTATGCCTATGTCGCGGCCCGTGACTTTTCCCAGTCGGACGAAAGTCCGGGCAAGATGCATCTCGCCGAAATCACTCAGGCCTGCGCTGACAGAGGGCTGGACGCCTGTGACCTCGGTATTCCCACCATGCCCTACAAATTGACCTGGGCGACTCAAGTCGTGGGCGTCCACGATATCGCTATCCCTCTAACCGCACGCGGCAAGTTGATTGTGCGCGTTTGGGATGTTTGGTTGCGACCAAACCTGAAAGCGTTGGTTTTGCGTACCCCACCGGCCCTCCGCGTCAAAGTCATGCGTTTTTTTGGGCGGAACAAGGACCAAAAACCATAAGGATTGCCGAGCTTCCTTGACTCGTTGGGCACTTTCCCTTAGAGCCAAACTGTTCATCAGGCATTTGCTCCTGACCAGCCGACCGGGACCCCTAGGGGTATAAAGAGATCCCGGAGGCCAACATCCGCCAGCGCGTTGCGCCCGCGGGTGGGTTTGGTGTTTGGCTTTTTGGATCTTATCTCTCACAAGGAATTGGCCTTGCGAGTGAAAAGGAAACGGCATGTTCGAGAGCTTAAGCGACCGGCTTGGCAAAATCTTTGACGGGCTTCGTGGCCGCGGCGCGCTGAATGAAGCGGACGTCGATGCTGCAATGCGCGAGATCCGTCGTGCCCTTATTGAAGCCGACGTTTCGCTTGAAGTTGTCCGTGCCTTCGTTGAGCAGGTTCGTGAACGCGCTATTGGCGCTGAAGTCACGCGCTCCGTTACCCCGGGTCAGCAGGTCGTCAAGATCGTCAACGACGAGCTCGTTGCAGTTCTTGGATCTGACGCTGTCACCATCGATCTTAACGCCCCTGTCCCCGTAACCCTCCTGATGGTGGGTCTGCAGGGTTCGGGTAAGACCACCACCACCGCCAAGATTGCCAAGCGTCTTAAGGACAAGCAGCGCAAAAAAGTGCTGCTGGCTTCGCTCGATACGCGCCGTCCGGCTGCTATGGAGCAGCTGCGCATCCTTGGCGAACAGGTTGGTGTTGACACTCTTCCAATCGTCTCGAGCGAAACGCCGGTCGAAATTGCGCGTCGCGCTGAACGCGAAGCCCGCCTCGGCGGCTATGACGTTCTGATCGTCGATACCGCCGGTCGGACGCATATCGATGAGGAACTGATGGTCGAAACGGTCTCCATTAAGGAGACCGTCAAGCCACATGAAATCCTGCTGGTTGTCGATTCGTTGACCGGCCAGGACGCGATCAACGTCGCCCGCTCATTTGATAGCCGCCTCGACATTACCGGTATCGTGCTGACACGCGTTGATGGCGACGGTCGTGGTGGCGCTGCGCTCTCGATGCGCGCCGCAACGGGCAAGCCGATCAAGCTGATCGGTGTTGGCGAAAAGATGGACGCCCTTGAGGACTTCCATCCAAGCCGTATCGCTGACCGTATCCTTGGCATGGGCGACATTGTTTCGCTCGTCGAAAAGGCTGCCGAACACGTCACTGCCGAAGACGCCGCGAAAATGGCGAAGAAGCTCAAGAAGGGCTCCTTCGACCTCGACGATCTGCGCGGCCAGCTTCAGCAGATGAAGAAGATGGGCGGCATGGGTGGCCTGATGGGCATGATGCCCGGCGCCGGCCAGATGAAAAAGGCTATGGCCAACGCGAACATCGACGAAAAGGTCTTTGATCGCCAGATCGCTATTATCAATTCGATGACCGCCAAGGAACGGGCCAACCCGGACCTGCTCAATGCTTCGCGCCGCAAGCGTATCGCTGCTGGTGCCGGTGTTGACGTGTCGGAAATCAATAAGCTGACCAAACAGCACCGCCAGATGGCGGATATGATGAAAAAAGTCTCCAAGGGCGGCATGGGCGCACTCGGGGGCATGTTTGGGGGCAAGATGGGCGGAATGCTCGGCGGCATGCCGGACCTGTCCAAAATGGACCCTAAACAGCTTGAAGCCATGGCCCGTCAGGCCGGCATCAATCCCGATCAGCTCAAGGGCCTACCCGGCGCTGATCTCCCTGCCCCCAAGGCGCTGCCGACTGACGTCAACGCGCTGCTCAAGTCCTCCGGTGGCCCGGGTCTTCCCGGTCTCGGTGGCTTACCAAAATTCCCAGGCCTGCCCGGCTTGGGCAAGAAGAAATAGACCAAAACTCGAAACTAGGAGCCAATCATGGCACTCAAGATCCGCCTTGCACGCGCTGGCACCAAGAAGCGCCCATTCTACCACATCGTTATCGCTGACGCGCGTTCGCCACGCGACGGCCGCTTCATCGAAAAGCTGGGCACCTACAACCCACTGCTGAACAAGGACGTTGAAAACCGCATCGTTCTGAACACCGAACGCGCTCAGCACTGGCTGTCCGTTGGTGCGGTTCCGACCGACCGCGTAGAACGTTTCCTCGACGCAGCGGGCCTCCTGAAGCGCGACGCACGCAACAACCCAAAGAAGGGTGAGCCAGGCGACCGCGCTAAGGAACGCGCAGAAGAAAAGGCAGCTAAGGAAGCTGCTGTTGCTGAAGGCGCAGCTGAATAATTTTAGTTCTTTTTGGACTGAGATTTTTGAAGACCCTGGTGTTTCGGCACCGGGGTTTTTTGTTGGGTTTTGTAGCTACAAAGAGAAGCCCCGCCGTCGCGCCAGCTTCCGCCTTGATAATCAAAACTAACAAAAAACCCCGACATCTCTGCCGGGGTTTTCAGACTTAAAACTTATGGAACTTATAAAGGAGACAACGTCTCCCTTATGCTGCCTTGAGCTTTGCAAGGATGGCTTCGCCCATTTCTTGGGTACCAACGACCTTGCAGCCTTCCTGGGCAATGTCAGCCGAACGTAGGCCATCGGCGAGAACGGCAGCAATGGCGCCTTCGACCTTGTCAGCCAATTCGATCATGCCGAAGGAATAGCGCAGAGCCATCGCGTAGGACGCGATCATCGCGATCGGGTTGGCGATGCCCTTGCCGGCAATGTCTGGCGCCGAACCGTGGACTGGCTCGTACATCGCCTTGCGCTTCCCGGTGGTCGCATCTGGAGCGCCGAGCGCTGCCGATGGGAGCATGCCAAGCGAACCGGTGAGCATTGCTGCAACGTCCGAGAGAATGTCGCCAAAGAGGTTATCAGTAACGATGACGTCGAACTGCTTTGGATTGCGGACGAGCTGCATAGCGCAGTTGTCAGCCAGAATATGGTTGAACGCTACGTCGCCAAAATCCTTGGCAACGGTGCGCACAACTTCGTCCCACAAGACGCCAGACTTCATGACGTTCTTTTTATCGGCCGAGTGGATCTTGTTGCCGCGCGTGCGGGCAAGATCGAAGGCGACACGCGCAATGCGATCAATTTCGTAGGTTTCGTAAACCTGAGTATCCACACCGCGCTTCTGGCCATTGCCCAGATCGATGATTTCCTTCGGCTCGCCGAAGTAAACGCCACCGGTCAGCTCGCGCACGATGAGGATGTCGAGGCCTTCAACCAATTCGCGCTTGAGCGCAGAGGCGTCAGCCAGTGCTGGGTAGCAGATCGCTGGACGCAGGTTGGCAAACAGGCCCAGATCCTTGCGCAGACGCAGCAGCGCTGCTTCTGGGCGCTTGTCGTAAGGGACATTGTCCCACTTCGGACCGCCAACAGCGCCGAAGATGACAGCATCGGCCTTCAGAGCCTTTTCCATGTCTTCTTCGGAGATCGCTTCGCCATGCGCATCATAAGCGCAACCGCCAGCCAGACCGCGTTCAATCGCGAAGTCCGTCAGACCAGCTTCGTTGGACCAAGCGATGATCTTTTCGACCTCAGCCATGATCTCTGTGCCGATGCCGTCACCTGGCAGAAGGAAAAGGGAATGGGCAGCCATATTGGGATAAACTCCTCAACCGTACTCACGGGTACACCTTAGCTTGCACATAGCGCTTTTTTCGACGCTAGCGCAAGCCACGGCGGAAGCGACAGCGCAAATTCGTGCGCATGAGCTGCAAGCCATCACACAGATAAACGAGCGCTGAGGTGAGCCTCATTTTACTAATTGGAAAGCGTGCGATCAGCTGTGACTAGTCGCGGCGCCGATGCGGGCCGTTACTTCGATCTCGATCTTCATGCCCACTTCGATCATCTGCACGATCAGCATGGAAGCGGCGGGGCGGACCGTATCCTCGATCGAGGAGCCCACTTCTTTGAGCGCTTTGTCGATAGTGGCCAGGACGTTCTTGGCCTGCTCGCCAACGCTCTCCGGCATGATCATGGTGGCGTAGTCATAGCCTGTCGTGCCGGACACATAGACAGTGTCTTCGTGGCGCACGGCGCGCGAATAGCCAAAAGTGGCTTCAAAGGGCGAGCCAGTGGAAACGCGCTGCACCATAGTGTTAGTCCAATCTCTTGTGGAGGAAGTATCGAGTGTGACCGGGCGGATAGTCTTCTAGGCGGCCGTATTCAGTGTAGCCAAGCTTTGCGTAAAACCCAGGAGCTTGAAAACTCATCGTGTCTAGCCGAATGCCGACACAGAGCTTTTCGCGCGCCAAGACCTCTGCCCTATTCATCAAGGCTTCGCCAACACCCTGCCCGCGTAAAGCCTCTGGAAGGTGCAATAGTTCAATCATCATCCAGCCGTAGCTGATGCGGCCAGTCAGGCCGCCAACAGTGTCGCCGCCGTCGTCTTTCAACGCCAGCACAAATGAAAAAAACGGAGGAGCAAATCGCCCCTCCGTTTTGGAGTCATTGTATTGGATAAGACCGCTCAAAATGGCCTGATGAGATGCCCCACTCAGACCTTCTTCTAAAACGATCTGGACCACTTTAGAGCCAGGGACGTTGTGTAGCCATTTTACCCTCAAAGGAGGAGATGGATGCATCGGACTTCAATGTGCCGGCAATGTCATCGAGACCTTCAAGCAGAATCTGCTTGCGCGATGGGTCGATGTCGAAGTGGAGTGTGCCACCATCTGGACCCTGAATGGTCTGCGCTTCGAGGTCGATGGTCAGAGTAGCGTTTGAGCCGCGCTCGGCATCGTCGAGCAGCAGTTTGAGCTGTTCTGGCGAAACGACGAGTGGCAGAATGCCGTTCTTGAAGCAGTTATTGTAGAAAATGTCTGCAAAGCTGGTGGAAATCACGCAGCGAACGCCGAAGTCAAGCAGTGCCCAAGGCGCGTGCTCACGCGAGGAACCACAACCAAAGTTGTCGCCCGCGATGATGATCTGCGCTTTGCGATAAGCAGGCTGATTGAGGACGAACTCAGCATTTTCCGAGCCATCTTCATTGTACCGCATTTCGGAGAACAGCGCAGTGCCGAGACCGGTGCGCTTGATCGTCTTGAGGTACTGCTTTGGGATGATCATATCGGTGTCGATATTGATAATCGGCAATGGAGCCGCGACACCGGTCAGAGTGATGAACTTATCCATGGGGTTTGGGACCTCGCTGTTACTAGCGTCATCGCGCAATCCGGGGGTATCGGTCAAGGCCTAACCGTACCAAAGCGTACGGTTGGAGTTTTCACCCCATCCGTACGTTTGAAAAATGCTTAGAGGCTGGTCTTTGGATCGACGCCCAACATGATGTTGAGGTTCTGAACTGCAGCGCCAGAAGCGCCCTTGCCCAGATTATCGTAAACCGCAGCAATGACAGCCTGATTGAGCTCATCATTGGCAAACACATAGAGCGAGAGCTTATTGGTGCCGTTATTGGCCTGAGGATCAAGCGAAGCGAGTTTGCCGGCGCTTGGATCATAAGGCATGACTTCAACGAAGCTGTTCGGGATCGCTGCGTAATGTGCCGAAAGGCAATCATGCAGATCTTTGCCCGTTGGCATATCGGCAACCATGTCGAGGTGCAGCGGCATCGTCGTCAACATGCCCTGAGCAAAATTGCCAACGGTGGGCTCAAACAAAGGCGCACGGTTCAGATGCGCATATTCCGCCATTTCTGGCAGGTGCTTGTGCTTAAAGGTCAGCCCGTAAGGCATGAACTGGCTCGGCTTTGCCCCTTCTGCCTCATACTCTTCGATCATCTGGCGACCACCGCCCGAATAGCCGGAAATGCCATGGTAGCTCAGCGGATAGTCGCCGGGCAGAAAGCGCGCTTCCACCAGCGGACGAGCGGCCGCGATTAGCCCCTGTGGCCAGCACCCTGGATTGGCAACGAAACGCGCCTTAGCAATGGCTTCGGTCTGACCGATGTCCATTTCAGCAAAGCCATAGGTCCAGCCTTCAGCGATACGGAATGCGGTCGAGGCATCAATGACACGAGTGGTGTCATTGTCGATGAGACGTACGCTTTCTTTGGCGGCTTCGTCGGGCAGGCAGAGGATCGCCACATCAGCTGCATTGAGCAGGCGCTTACGCTCATCCTGATCCTTGCGCTTTTCCGGCGCGATCGAGAGAACTTCAAGATCCTGTCGGCCAGCCAGACGATCACGGATCTGCAGACCAGTGGTACCAGCTTCGCCATCAATAAAGATCTTCGCGGCCATGAATGGGCTCCTCAATAAGACTTGGCTTAGATGGCGTTCTCTCGCGCCAACGTCAAGCGTTCTGCGGTTGTAATGCATGCCCAGCTTTGGCAATCCTAAGCATCTACAAAACGAGGGACGACTATGAGCACTCCACACAATCACGCCAAGCCCGGTGACTATGCAGAAGCGGTGCTGCTGCCGGGCGACCCTTTGCGCGCAAAATGGATCGCTGAGACGTTCTTCGAGAACCCCAAACTCGTCAATTCTGTCCGTAATTGCCTCGGCTATACCGGCACTTGGAAAGGCAAGCCCATTTCAGTGCAGGCCAGCGGTATGGGCCAACCGTCCCTCGCCATCTATGTGCATGAGTTGATCAACGTCTTTGGCGTTAAAAAGATCATCCGTGTGGGCACATGCGGCGGGCTTAGCGCTGATGTGAAAGTGCGGGACATTATACTGGCGCAGGGTGCGTCCACCGATTCAGGCATTGTGAAGGACCGGTTCGGCGCCTTCAACTTCGCCCCAATCGCTGACTTCGGCCTTCTGCGAACAGCCGCCAATCTCGCTGAAGAGCGCGGTTTGGCCTATCACGCAGGCAATATGCTGTCTTCAGATGTCTTCTACCACGCTGATGGCTTCGCAGGGTATGACAAGTTGCCGGAACATGGCGTGATCGGCGTGGAGATGGAAGCGGCTGTGCTTTATACGCTCGCGGCGCGTTTCAAGGTGAAGGCCCTCGCCATTTGCACCATGACTGATAGCCTGATTACGCACGAGGAAATGAGCGCCGACGAGCGCCAAAGCTCTCTCAAAGAAATGGTTGAGCTTTCCCTCGATACCGCCGTCGCTTAAACCCGTAAAAAGGCTGAGAGTTAGAGGCCGAATGCAGCAGCAGGGCTGGACTCATTGGCGTTTATCGCCTATGAGCCGCCCATTCGTGTGTTTGCCTCTCGGAGTAGACGCACGGGAATAACAAGAAGACTGCCCTCCGTTACAAACCAAGACCGGGCAACAAGGGTTTTCGGACCCCCAAATTGCTCCAGCGAAAAGATCAGAACGGATCGATTATGACCAATATCATCCAGCAGCTTGAACAAGAACAAGTTGCTAAGCTCGCCGCTCAGCGCGAACTTCCAGACTTCACCCACGGCGATACCGTCAAGGTGTGGGTAAAGATCCGCGAAGGCGACAAGGAACGTCTCCAGGCCTATGAAGGCGTCGTGATTGCTCGCTCGGGTGGCGGCATCATGGAATCCTTCACCGTCCGTAAGATTTCTTACGGTGAAGGCGTGGAACGCGTGTTCCCAATCTACTCCCCAAACATTGCTTCGGTTGAAGTGATCAAGCGCGGTAAGGTTCGTCGCGCCAAGCTGTACTACCTGCGCGATCGTCGCGGTAAGTCTGCTCGTATTTTCGAATCGACCAACGCTCGTACCCGCAAGATCGAAGCTGGCGAACGCGAAGCAGCACTGGCTGCTAAGGAAGCCCGTGAAGCTGAACGCGTAGCAGCAGCTCAGGCCCTCGCAGCTGAAGTCGCTGCAAAGGAAGCTGAAGCAGCAGCTGCAGCAGCAGCAGCCGAAGAAGCAAAGAGCGAATAAGACGCTCGAAGCTGATCGAATTGAGAGGCCCGGTGGCAACACCGGGCCTTTCCTTTTGCCACAACGATTCACGTGAAACGCTTAGCTCAATCGGCTAGGGCTGATAGAAGAGCACAAACAAGCGTCACCCGATTCCCGGAGTCTTTAATGACCACTTCCATTGTGACCTGGAACATCAATTCGGTCCGTCTTCGGATCGAGATGGTCCTTAATTTCTTGCGCGAGTATCAGCCGGACGTACTGATGCTACAGGAAATTAAGTGCACGAATGACCAGTTTCCGCGCAATGCTTTCATCGAAGCTGGCTACCCGCACATGGCCGTGCATGGCCAGAAGGGTTACCACGGGGTCGCAACTGTCTCAAAGTTTCCGCTAACGGACATTTCAAGCCGCTCTTTCTGCGAAATTCCCGATTCGCGTCACATCGCAGCGCTGATGGACTTTGGCTATGGCCCAACCACGCTGCACAATTTCTATATTCCTGCGGGCGGCGATGAGCCGGACGTAACCATCAATCCCAAGTTCAAGCACAAGCTCGATTTCCTGGATGAGCTGAAGACGTGGTTCGCCGAGCCTGCCTTCCAGCATCGTCAGCTGATCGCCGGTGACTTCAACATCGCGCCACACGAGAACGATGTGTGGAACCACAAGCAACTGCTTAAAATCATCAGTCACACGCCGATGGAAACCGAGCGCCTCGATGCCCTGCTCAAGGGAGGATTTGGCTGGGTCGACCTGGTACGCAAGCACGTCCCCTACGATCAGAAGATCTATTCGTGGTGGAGCTATCGCGGCAAGGATTGGAATGCGTCCGACCGCGGCCGTCGCCTTGACCACATTTGGTCAACTTCGGACATCGCCCAGAATTGTTCTGGAATAGAGATCGTTCGCGCGGCCCGAGGCTGGACAGCGCAACCTTCGGACCACGTGCCCGTCATCGCCCATTTCGGCTAATCCGCCGAGCGAACCATCTTCTTTCGCAGTGGTTCGAGCGCGTGCATATATTGCCCCAGATCTCGTTGGATGCGCTCTGCGGCGCGTTGAGCGAGGCTGGGGCTTTGTTTCGCGAGCTTTAGGAAAGCCGACCGCGGGACAAAGATCAGCTCGCATTCCGTCTCAGCCGTAAAGGTCACGGGCCGCGGTTTAGCAATGATGAGCGAGGTTGGCGATATCACACTACCAGGCTCGGTGAGACGATAAGCTTTGCTCGCCTCTGCGCCTTGATGTTCAACGAGCACGGTACCGCGCACCAAAACAGAAGCACCTTGCGGCTCCGTACCGCCGCGATAGATGACGTCACCGGCTGAGAAATGCTGGCGATCACCAGCAAAACCCAACATGGTGAGCTCTTGTTCATCGCAAATGTCGAAGAAATCGGCCTGGCTCAAGAGCTCGGCCGCGTCGTCCACTATCATCAGCCCAGACCCGCTATGCCTTTGGCCGCTTCATCGAAGCGGCCTTTGGCAAGCTATAATCGAGTTCTGGGGGAGAATGAACTCTTTTGTCTTTTAGGGAACGAGACGATACCCACCATCTTCCGTGACGAGAAGACGTGCATTGGATGGATCGCGCTCAATCTTTTGGCGAAGCCGGTAGATATGGGTCTCTAACGTATGGGTGGTCACCCGATTATTGTAACCCCAAACCTCCTTTAGGAGGATGTCACGCGTGATGGTTTTCGGACCCTGACGATAGAGAAACTTGAGTATCGATGTTTCTTTGTCGGTCAAGCGGACCTTGGTGCCGTCCACCATTTCCATTGTCTTACCAGCAGGATGGAAATTGTAGGGACCAATAGTGAAAACGGCGTCTTCACTGCTGTCATGCTGGCGTAAAGCCGCCTGAATACGGGCCAAAAGGACTGGGTAGCGGAACGGCTTGGTCACATAGTCATTCGCGCCCGATTCAAGTCCCTGAATCTCGTCAGCGTCACTGTCGTGGCCGGTCAGGAGCAATACGGGGCTCGAATAGCCTTCCTGACGCAGGGTGCGCACAGCATCGCGGCCGTCCATATCAGGCAAACCGACGTCCATGATGGTGAGATCAACATTGTTCCCACGCACCGCGACGAAAGCATCACTCGCTGTGCCTGCTTCAACGATCTCGAAATCGGGCTCCGCCGCGAGCTGTTCGACGAGCGTCTGCCGTAGATCGGTATCGTCATCCACAACCAAGATGCGCCGCTTATTCATATTTTACTCCGCGCGTTTCCACTCTGGTCGAGCGAGATCACAAAGACGCGACCTAAAAAGGGCACGCCTCATCACATCGCCGTTATTGAGAAGGCAACGTGGAAACATACGGAAAAGTTGCAGGTTTAGGCCGAGATTGTCGCCGGCCGCTTACCGAACAGGGCCGAACCCACGCGCACATGGGTTGCACCCATAGCAATCGCGGTTTCAAAATCGCCGCTCATCCCCATCGAGAGGTGTGAGACACCGGCCTCCTGGCCAAGTTGGCTGAGATGGGCAAAATAGCTTCCTGCGGGCTGGCCGTCTGGGGGAATGCACATCAGGCCAATGATGTTGAGCCCGTGGACCTCGCGACAGCGTTTTACGAAAGCTACCGTGTCAGCAATCGCAATCCCGGCCTTTTGCTCTTCGCCACCAATGTTGACCTGCACAAAGCACGGTATGGATTTATCCGCACGCTTCATCTCCTCGGCCAGCACTGCGGCCACCTTCTCTCGGTCAACGCTTTCGATAACATCAAACAGTGCCACGGCCTCACGCGCTTTGTTGGTCTGGAGTGGGCCAATCAAGTGCAATTGCACGTCAGCAAACTTCTCGCGCAATGACGGCCACTTATCTTTGGCCTCCTGAACACGGTTTTCACCGAAAACGCGCTGGCCTGCCTGCAGAAATGGAAGGACCTCATCGGCTGAAAAAGTCTTGGAAACTGCAACCAAGTCAACGGTTTCGGGCGGCGCGCCGAAGCGAAGCCGTGCCGTCTCTATCCGAGCTTTAATGTCGTTGAGCGCAGTTTGGGCGCTGCTGATGCTGCCTGTCATTGCAGACCCCGTAGCTGTTGACCTGACAAGGGATTTCTGGTGATGGTCCGGGTAGCTAAAAACCCCTGAAAACGCAAGCGGCGCAACCCTCCTGCGACATGCTGTGTTAGATTTGTAAGGACGATCCGAGTTGAGCGGCGAACGCTACAATCCGCGCGAAAGCGAACCGAAATGGCAAAAGATCTGGGACGAGCGCCAGAGCTTTGTGACTTCCAACGATGATCCGCGCGACCCTTACTACGTCCTAGAGATGTTCCCCTACCCCTCGGGTCGCATTCATATGGGCCACGTGCGCAACTACGCCATGGGCGACGTCGTGGCGCGCTATCACCGTGCGAAGGGCAAAAATGTGCTCCACCCAATGGGTTGGGACGCTTTTGGTCTGCCAGCTGAAAATGCTGCGATCGAACGCAAGACCCATCCGGGTACTTGGACCTATGCCAATATTGAGGCGATGAAGAAGCAGCTGAAATCGATGGGCCTCTCCATTGATTGGACGCGCGAAATCGCCACCTGCTCGCCGGACTATTACCAGCACCAACAGGCTATGTTCATCGATATGCTTGAAGCCGGTCTCGTGACCCGCAAGAGCTCAAAGGTGAATTGGGATCCGGTCGACATGACCGTTCTCGCCAATGAGCAGGTTATTGATGGCAAGGGTTGGCGCTCGGGCGCTGCAGTTGAGCAGCGCGAGCTGACGCAGTGGTTCTTCAAGATCTCTGATTTTGCTGAAGACCTGCTCGAAGCCATAGACACGCTGACCGAATGGCCAGAAAAAGTGCGCACCATGCAGCGCAACTGGATCGGCAAGTCAGAAGGCATGCGCCTCCTGTTCGAACTGGTCGGCTCCGACAAGGCCGCCGCAACGTCGGTCGAGGTGTTTACCACCCGTCCGGACACTATTTTCGGCGCTTCCTTCCTCGCCCTATCGCCAGACCACCCGCTGACCGCTGAACTGGCCAAATCGAGCCCAGAGCTCACTGAGTTTGTTGCTGAATTCCGCCGTCAGGGAACAGCCACTGAAACGCTTGAAAAGGCGGAAAAGAAGGGCGTGTTCACTGGTCTTCACGTGAAACACCCGGTGGTTGAAGGCGCGACCCTGCCCGTCTATGTCGCCAACTTCGTCCTCATGGACTATGGCACGGGCGCAATCTTTGGTTGCCCAGCACATGACCAGCGCGACCTAGATTTCGCTCGTAAATACGATCTGCCGGTTAAGGCCGTCGTTCTGCCCGCAGACACCGACCCGGCCACATTTGCTGTTGCCGACGAAGCCTATGTCGACGGTGGCACCATCTTTAACTCAGAGTTCCTCAACGGCCTCACCATCGATGCTGCCAAAGCAAAGATGGCGGATGTCTTTGGTGCACGCACAGTTGATGGTCAGCCGCAGGGCGCAGTTGAAGTCAATTATCGCCTGCGCGACTGGGGTATTTCCCGTCAGCGCTATTGGGGTTGCCCGATCCCGGTCATCCACTGCGAAGTGTGTGGAACGCTGCCTGTGCCAAAGAAGGACCTGCCGGTCATTCTGCCAGAAGACGTTTCCTTCGATAAGCCGGGCAATGCGCTCGACCATCACCCGACCTGGAAGCACACCAACTGCCCACAGTGTGGTGTTGCCGCGCGTCGTGAAACCGACACCATGGACACCTTTGTCGACTCGTCCTGGTATTTTACCCGCTTCACTGCCCCACATGCGGATACCCCCACGGTACCGGCTGTCGCCAATCGCTGGCTTCCGGTGGACCAGTACATCGGCGGCGTAGAACACGCGATCCTGCACCTGCTCTACAGCCGCTTCTTCACCCGCGCGATGAAGGCCACTGGTCACGTTGGCGTAGATGAACCATTCAAGGGCCTGTTCACTCAGGGCATGGTCACCCACGAGACTTACAAGTCCACGGATGGCGCTTGGGTCAATCCAACCGATATCGCCATCGAAACCAATGGTGACGTCCGTTCTGCGCGCCTGCTGTCCAACAACGAACCAGTGTCTATTGGTTCTGTTGAAAAGATGAGCAAGTCCAAGAAGAACGTGGTCGATCCAGACGAAATCGTTTCGTCCTACGGTGCCGATACCGCGCGTTGGTTCATGCTCTCGGATTCCCCACCTGAACGCGACGTTCAGTGGACCGAAGCCGGTGTTGAAGGCGCAAGCCGCTTCCAGCAGCGCGTCTGGCGTTTGGTCAATGATCTCGTGGATGCAGCTCCGGCGACCGCAAGTGATGCCGTTGACGAAACCGCAGCCCTTGGTCTGCGCAAGATCGTGCACCGTTCCGTCCACGGCGTGGCTCAGGACATCGAAGGCCTGCGTTTCAACCGTGCCGTGGCTCAGATTTACGAACTCACCAACGCATTGGTGAAAGCTGTAAACGGCAAGCCTGGCGCCGCAACGCAAACAGCGCTCAAGGAAGGCACACGCTCGTTGATCCAACTGATCAGCCCGATGATGCCGCACTTGGCCGAAACATGCTGGGACGTTCTCGGCGCAGAAGGCCTCGTTGCCGACGCTCTCTGGCCAGAGGTTGACGCTAAGCTTCTCGTCGATGATGAAGTAACCATGCCCATCCAGATCAACGGCAAGCGCCGTGGCGAACTGGTTGTGGCCAAGGGTACTGCGGCCGCTGAGGTCGAAGCTCAGGCGCTTGCACTTGAAGCCGTCACCAAGGCGCTCGAAGGCAAGACCCCGAAGAAGATCGTGGTCGTTCCCGATCGCATCATCAACATTGTTGTATGACGTCGCTTAAAGCACATGAGGTGGCGCGCTATCTAGCGCGCCCCGACCTCAGCGAGGGCATATTCCTCGCTTATGGCCCAGACGGCGGTCTTGTTCGTGAGACCGCCCAGCGGCTGATCCGCTATCTGTCTGGTGACGATCCTGGCTCAGCCAATGTCACCATTTTTGACGGTCCGGAACTTAACGCAGATCCTTCACTACTCGTGCTAGAAGCCCGGTCAGTCTCACTGTTTGGCGGCAAACGCATCATTCGCGTGAGAAATGCCAGTAAGACACTAGCTGCGCCACTCAAAGAACTCGTAGATGATCCCGGTGGCACTGCCATCGTGCTCGAGGCCGATAATCTCACGCCCAAGGACGCTCTGCGTGCACTTGTCGAAGGCGCTAAATTGGGGCGCGCTTTGCCGTGCTACCCGGATAGCGACGAAACCCTTATTGCGCTCATGCGTGAAACGTTTAACCAGAACGGCATTCGGCACGACAACGACGTTATCCCAAGCCTACGAGAAATCCTTGGCAACGACCGCGAGATCACGCGTCGCGAATTGGAAAAGCTGACGCTTTACTCAGCCAAAACCAAACACCTTACCCGCGAGGACGTTCTGTTGCTTTGTGCCGACAACGGTGCCTTAGCCATAGACGCAATTTTGGATTCGACAGGCGGCGGGCACGCCGAAAAGCTAGAGCTGGCACTCAACCGTGCAGTTTCCGCAAATGTGAACCCCCAGCAACTACTGGCTATGCTGACCAATCATTTTGCCAGTCTTCGCCGTTGGCGGACCGAAGTGGACAAAGGCAAGCCAGCTCGCGCTGTGTTGGAGGGTGTAAAGCCCAAACCCCACTTTTCACGGATGGGAACCCTTGAGCAGCAGTTGCGCCTCTGGTCGGACCGCTCCCTAGCGATCGCCGCGGACCGCCTTCTGCAAGCGACTTCGGACAGTCGCCGCCGTCCCGCCCTAGCAGAAGCAGTGTTGCGAAGAACAACCCTGGCACTGTGCATGATGGCCGCCACACAATAAAAAACGCGCCCCAAAAGGGCGCGTTTCACGTGGAACATCTATTAAAACAAAAGCTTAGTTAGTCCGGCCGGTTAGACGCATGCAGATATCGTCCAACTGTTCGAGTGTCTTGTAGCGGATCTCTACCTTACCACCCTTGTCAGAATGATTTAGAGCCACCGTCAGGCCCAGCGCGTCGGCTAGGCGACGCTGTAGCGCCAAAGTGTCTGTATCGGGCTCAGCGCGGCCTACAACCGGCTTCTTCAAAGGAATATCGCGCTGCTGGCTGAGCGCTTCTGCTTCGCGAACCGAAAGACCCTTTTCAACGATCTCATGTGCCAGTGCAGTCGGGTCGTCGACAGTGATCAGCGTGCGCGCGTGCCCAGCGGTCAGTGTTCCGCTCGAGACCATGCCGCGAACGTCTTCTGGCAACTTAAGCAAGCGCAGCGTGTTTGCCACATGCGATCGCGATTTGCCGATAACTTGCGCCAGGTCCTGCTGAGTATATTCAAACTGCTCAATCAGCTGACCATAACCCATTGCTTCTTCGAGCGGGTTAAGGTCGGCGCGTTGAACGTTTTCGATAATCGCTAGTTCGAGCGCTTCCTTATCGTCAACATCACGGACGATGACCGGAACGTCGTGAAGGCCCGCTTTTTGGGATGCGCGCCAACGGCGTTCACCGGCGATCAACTCGAAAATGTTTGGATCGGTCGTTGGACGGACTAGAAGCGGCGACATTACGCCCTTCTCACGGATCGAGTTCGTCAACTCTTCGAGTTGCTCATCGTTGAACGTGCGACGCGGGTTCGCGCGGTTTGGAATGATGAATTCTAGCGGCAATTTTTTGCCGCCGGAACCCGACTCGGTCACGCGTGCACCTTCGATAGAAGCCATGTCGCCAATAAGCGCTGCAAGACCCCGGCCAAGACGTGTCGGTTTGTCTGTCATTCTGCGCTCCTAAGCTGCGTTCAGGCGCCGCTCGCGGCGGATAACTTCAGTGGCAAGGCGCAGGTAAGCCTGAGATCCTGCGCACTTCAAATCGTATAGCAATGCCGGTTTGCCGTAGGACGGCGCTTCCGAAAGGCGAACATTGCGCGGAATGACTGTGTCATAGACCAGATCACCCATTTCGCTACGCACGTCCGCAAGAACCTGCTCGGAAAGATTGTTGCGCTTGTCGAACATGGTCATCACCACACCCTGGATCGAAAGGCGTGGATTGAGGGTCGAGCGTATCTGCTCAATGGTCTGCAAGAGCTGTGAAAGACCTTCAAGCGCGAAAAACTCGCACTGCAGTGGCACCAGCACAGCGTCAGCCGCAACAAGTGAATTGACCGTAAGAAGGTTCAACGAGGGCGGACAATCGATGAGAATATAGCTCACCGGCTTGTCGTTGATCCGCATCTCATCAACTTGCTTGAAGGCATTGCGCAGCTTAAAAGCACGATCGCCCTGCCCAGCAATGGTCAGTTCCACCCCGAGCAAGTCCATCGTCGACGGGACAATTGCCACATTGGGCACCGTCGTCATGATCGACGCTTCGACGACGGTCGCTTCACCAACCAAGACGTCATAGGCCGACAATGCGCGGTCGGTGCGATTGATGCCCAGACCCGTAGAGGCATTGCCCTGAGGATCAAGGTCGACAATCAACACGCGCTCACCAATAGCAGCAAGGGCCGTTGCGAGATTGATGGCTGTTGTCGTTTTACCGACACCGCCCTTTTGATTGGCTAAAGTAAGGATTCGGGGTGCCAAATCGGCCTCCGCTTGCCGTTAACTCGCTAACCTCGGTTTTAAACCGGTGATCGTTAGGATCACGCCGCCCGGGTCAGTGTCACTACCTTTTGTTAACACATCAAAGTCCCAGTGGGTACGGGCTAGTTTGATCTCTTCAACATGTTCTCGGCCTTTGTGCAGAACTGCACGAGTATTTTCGCCGAAAAAGGGGTGCATCCAATCACATAACTGCGGCAAAGCAGCCAATGCTCGGGAAGTAATTACGTCTGGTACGCCTGTTTCACGTGAATCAATCTCATCAGTACGATTCCCGAAGACTTGCACATTCAAAGACAGTTCACGCGCTACAGTGCGGAGAAAGCTCACTTTTCTGGACGTTGGCTCGACAAGAACGAATTTACGATCCATGCCTTTCGATGCAATTGCCATCGGCAGTGCCGGAAAGCCGCCGCCGCTGCCAATATCCATAACAAGCCGATCTGATTCTTCGAGCACTGTTAGGGCCTGGAGACTATCAGCGAAATGGCGGGTCCAAAGCTCATTCAGTGTTTCACGTGAAACAAGATTCTGAACCTTCTGCCATTTACGCAACAGATTGGCATAGGATTCCAAGTCTTTTGCGACGACGTCAACCGGTCGTGACAGCGCCGCAGCATAGGCGGAAACATATTGAGTATTAGACATTAACCCGCCTTACGAAGAGCACCACGTCGGATGACAGCCAATAGCAGCGTAATCGCTGCCGGCGTCATACCATCCATTGCTTGAGCCTGAGCAATGGTCTGCGGCTTGTACTGGGTCAGCTTGTGACGCAGTTCCATAGATAGACCTGGAATCTCCATATAATCGAGATCATCAGGAATGGCGCGTTGCTCGTCGCGACGGACCGCTTCGATGTCTGACCTCTGGCGGTCGAGATACACCGCATACTGCGCGTCGATAGACACTTGCTCCAACACTTCGGTTTCAAGATCAGCGATCTCCGGCCAAAGCTTGGTCAAATCACTGGCCTCAAAGTCAGGGTAAGACAAAAGCTCAAATGCGGAACGACGTTTGCCATCTTCATTGACGGGCAGGCCCGCCTTACGAGCCTCAGTCGGTGAAGCGCTGAGCGTTCTAAGGAGCGTCCGCCCATGTTCTAGCTTGGCCGACTTTTCGGCGTAATAGCTGGCTCGGCGATCGCCTACCACACCCTTTTCAATGCCCAGCATAGTTAGCCGCTGATCAGCGTTGTCGGCACGCAAGTGCAAACGGAACTCTGCGCGTGAAGTGAACATACGATAGGGTTCGGAGACACCACGGGTAACAAGATCGTCGACCATGACGCCGAGATAGCTCTCCGTTCGCGACAAGATGAGAGGCTCGGCGCCCTTTGAGGCGAGTGCTGCATTAGCACCTGCAAGCAGACCCTGCGCTCCCGCTTCCTCATACCCGGTCGTGCCGTTGATCTGACCCGCGAGATAGAGACCAGGCTGGCGCTTAACCTCCAAGGTGGACCGCAGCTCACGCGGATCTACATAATCATATTCAATCGCGTAGCCCGGGCGGATGATATTGACATTTTCTAGGCCCGGCATGGAACGAAGGAATGCTTCCTGAACGTCTTCAGGCAAGGAGGTGGAAAGACCGTTTGGATAAACGGTCTTGTCCTCTAGCCCTTCTGGCTCCAGAAAGATTTGATGGCTGTCACGATCGGCGAACCGGACAATTTTGTCCTCGATCGACGGGCAATAGCGCGGGCCACGCGATTGAATGCGGCCAGAATACATGGCCGAACGATGAATGTTATCGCTGATAATTTTATGCGTTTCGGCGGTTGTTCGCGTGATGTGGCACGATACCTGACGCGTGGTGATCTCGCCCGTCAAAGCCGAAAACGCTTCAATGGGGTCATCGCCCGGCTGTTCATCCAGAACGGAATAATCGATCGAGGTGCCGTCAAGGCGTGCAGGAGTGCCCGTCTTTAGGCGACCGAGAGCAAGACCAAGGTCTTCCAGACGTGTCGACAGGCCGAGCACTGGCTTTTCACCGACGCGACCAGCGGGCTCGGTAAACTCGCCGCGGTGAATGAGACCGCGTAAGAAGGTACCGGTTGTCAGGACAACTGCCTTGGTGCCAATGCGACGACCATCGAGCAGCACAACGCCAGAGACATGACCATTGGTGACTTCAATGTCGTCGACTTCGCCTTCGATCACATCGAGGTTTGGCTGTGCGGTGATCGCAGCCTGCATAGCTTCACGATAAAGTTTACGATCTGCCTGCGCGCGCGGGCCGCGTACAGCAGGTCCCTTGCGGCGGTTGAGGACGCGAAACTGGATGCCGGCTTTATCAGCGACGAGGCCCATGAGCCCATCAAGTGCGTCAATTTCTCGGACGAGATGGCCTTTGCCCAAACCACCAATGGCTGGGTTACAGCTCATCTCCCCAATCGTATCGAAGCGATGGGTGACAAGGGCCGTGGGGACGCCAAGACGGGCAGACGCAGCTGCAGCTTCCGTACCAGCGTGACCACCACCAACAACGATAACGGCGTAGTCGCTCATGGGTAAAACTCTCCAAGGCGCATCAAATAGGCCAGTGTTTCACGTGAATCAACATTTTGGCTTAAGCGTGAAGCTCCACGGGACGTTTCACCCGTGTTTCACGTGAATCACTTGCCAATGCAAAAGCTAGAAAAGAGCCGATCGAGAACGCGCTCGGCATCAAGGCGGCCGATCATACGCTCAAGTGCGGCTGATGTATTGCGCAGACTTTCAGCTGCAAGCTCCCAATCATGTAGGGAGCCGCGTGTCTCTTGCAAAGTGACCAAGGCAGCCTGCAGGGACTGACGGTCGCGCTCGTGGCTAACAAGGCTCGGCTCAACACCCGTAACCGCTTCCCCAAGCTTTGCGAGATGAGCAAATAGCTGAGGGAGCCCTGCCCCAGTTTCTGTGGAGATCGCAAAATCTGCGTCTACGGCAGCTATGTCTGACTTGGTGCCGAGGGTGACGAGGTGACCAGTTGTTTCTGGTACATCAATGTCTTCAACATCGGGGGCACGAAGCCAGAGAACAATGTCGGCGTCAGCGATTGCCTTGTGAGCGCGCTTAACCCCCTCGGCTTCAGCTTTACTATCGGTCTCTCGAAGACCTGCCAAATCCAAAAGAACAAATTTTTGGCCCCCGATGTCGAGTGGCACTTCACGTACGTCGCGAGTGGTGCCCGCTTCATCAGATACGATGGCGACGTCGGATCGGGAGAGTGCATTGATGAGGCTCGATTTTCCGGCGTTTGGCGCCCCGGCCAGTGCAACCCGCAGACCTTCTCGAACGATGCGACCACTTTCGACCGAATCCAACGCGCTACCAATGGCGCTCTCAAGGGTTGCGAGTTGATCGACCCAACTGCTAGGCAGGTCGTCTGAAACGTCGCCTTCGTCAGAAAAATCAAGCCGAGCTTCAATTTCGGCGCGCAAGTCGAGAAGCGTATCGCGCCATCGATCGATCTCTTCCGTCAAGCGTCCATCATAACGCGCAAGGGCTTGCTGACGCTGTTTTTCTGTTTCGGCAGATAGGAGATCGCCAAGCCCCTCAACTTCGATGAGATCCAGTTTTCCATTTTCGAACGCCCGGCGGGTAAATTCACCGGCTTCAGCAAGGCGCAGCCCAAGCGTGCCCAGTTCGGCCAAAATGGCTTTCACGCCCGCAGGCGATCCATGGACGTGCAGTTCGGCGCAATCTTCGCCAGTAAAGCTGTTGGGAGATGGAAAGAAGACCACAAGGCCCTGATCGAGTGCTCGATCTGCTCCAATGGAGCGGAGAGCCATCTTGCGGGCGGCAGGGACGCCGCCTGCTAGAGTTTGTAGTGCCTGTTGGACCATCGGGCCAGAGAGGCGGATTACTGCCACCCCGGCCGGCAAGGAGCCGGAGGAGAGCGCCATGATTGTGTCGCCCGCCTGCATGCCCGGCTCCGTCTAGTCTATTAGGTGTTCATTGAGTCGAAGAAATCGGAATTGGTCTTGGTCTGACGAACCTTGTCGACCAGGAATTCCATCGCGTCGATTGTCCCCATCGGGTTGAGGATGCGGCGCAGGACATACATCTTGCGCAGGATATCCGTGTCGACGAGCAGTTCTTCCTTACGGGTACCGGACTTATTGATGTCGATAGCCGGGAAGACGCGCTTATCAGCGACCTTACGATCAAGGACGATTTCCGAGTTACCGGTGCCCTTGAATTCTTCGAAGATCACTTCGTCCATGCGCGAACCAGTATCGATCAGCGCTGTCGAGATGATGGTCAAAGAACCACCGTCTTCGATGTTACGTGCCGCGCCGAAGAAGCGCTTTGGACGCTGCAGCGCGTTCGCATCGACACCACCGGTGAGAACCTTGCCGGAGCTCGGAACTACGGTGTTGTACGCGCGACCAAGACGGGTGATCGAGTCGAGCAGGATAACAACGTCACGCTTGTGTTCGACAAGGCGCTTCGCCTTTTCGATCACCATTTCAGCGACCTGAACGTGGCGGCTTGCTGGTTCGTCGAAGGTGGAGGAGATGACTTCACCGCGCACCGAGCGCTGCATGTCGGTCACTTCTTCCGGACGTTCGTCGATCAACAGAACGATCAAATAGCATTCCGGGTGATTGGTCGCGATAGACTGTGCGATATTCTGCAACAGTACAGTCTTACCAGTACGCGGAGGCGCAACAATCAATGCGCGCTGGCCCTTGCCGAGCGGCGCTACCAGATCGAGCAGACGAGCCGAACGATCTTTGGTTGTCGGATCTGGCAGCTCCATGCGGAGGCGTTCTTCAGGGTAGAGTGGGGTGAGGTTGTCGAAGTTGACCTTATGACGGACAGCTTCAGGATCCTCGAAATTGATTGTGCTGACCTTGAGCAGCGCGAAATAGCGCTCGCCTTCCTTGGGAGAGCGAATCTCGCCCTCAACCGTATCGCCGGTGCGCAAACCGAAACGACGGATCTGGCTCGGGCTGACATAGATGTCATCCGGACCTGGTAGATAATTCGCATCTGGCGAACGTAGGAAGCCGAACCCGTCCGGGAGCACCTCAACCACGCCTTCACCGACGATGTTGATATCCTGAGCCGCCAATTCCTTGAGAATGGCGAACATCAATTCCTGCTTGCGCATGGTCGAAGCGTTTTCGACCTCCAGCTCCTCGGCAAAAGCCAAGAGTTCGGCCGGTGATTTGGCCTTGAGCTCGCTGAGCTTGATATTCTGCATGTATGCGACGGGCCCTTGAGGGATATCGATAAAACGAAGGTAAATCAGAAAATGGGGAGTTGATCAGCACGCCGCAACGGTTTGGGAAACCGCGCCCTATGGGGTGCTTCGCGTTATCATCTACTCCGATCCCAGAGATTTTTCAAGATTGAATAGCGATCAGGTGGATTCACGTGAAACGGCGCTGACCGTCGAGCAAAAAGAAAACGGAGTAAGCACTGCTCACCCCGTTATCAAATTCCTGAACTGTAGCGTAGTGCTTAGAACGGCTTCACGACCACCATGATAACGATGATCAGCATCAGAACCGTCGGCACCTCGTTGATAACGCGGTAGAATTTTTCTGATTTGGTATTCTTGTCCTGAGCAAAAGCTTTCAGTTGCTTAGCCAAAATCCCGTGACAAGCCGACATGCCGAGAACGGCAATTAGCTTAATCCAAGTCCAGCCGGTCGAAAAATCCATCAAACCAAGATGGATCATCCACAGCCCAAAAATCCAACTCGCAATCATTGCCGGCGTGGTGATGGCTCGGAACAAACGACGTTCCATCACCTTGAACATTTCCGACTGTTCAGAGCCTACGGCGACCTTGGTGTGATACACGAACAGGCGCGGCAGGTAGAACATCCCGGCCATCCAACAAATCACCGAAATGACGTGTAGGGCTTTGACCCACATTTCGAGCATTTTCGAAAAATCCCTTAACCGCGCTTAATGATTTCCATCAGACGTTCGACATGTGCAATCGGAGTTTCGGGCACAATGCCGTGGCCAAGATTGAACACATGCGGACGATCGGAGAAGGCCTCGATGATTTTACGCGCCTGGGTTTCCATCGCTTCGCCACCAACAACCAGACGAAGCGGATCAAGATTGCCCTGCACCGTCAGTGTGTTTGGTAGGGTTTTGCAGACGAAATCGAGTGGCGTGGCATAGTCGATCCCAACCGCGTTGACCTTGGTCGCTTCGGCATAGCGCAGAATATTACCGGCAGCACCGCGTGGAAAACCAATGATTGGCGCATTCGGGACGCGTGAACGGAGCCCCTCAACGATCCTCCGGTTCGGGTCCATCACATTCCGGACGAACGAGGTGTCGTCGAGATTGAGAGCCCAGCTCTCAAAAATCTGAACAACATCAGCACCAGCTTTGAACTGCGCTTCAAGATAATCAATGCTGGTCTCGACCAGGATATCCATCAGCTTATCGAAAGCCTGGGGGTGCTGGAGAGCGAACTTGCGCGCCACCCACTGATCCGAGGACCCGCGACCGCCGAGCATATAGGTCGCCACAGTCCATGGAGCACCGCAGAAGCCGATCAGCGTCTTTTCCGGTGGCAATGCAGCTCTGAGGCGACGCACAGTTTCCAGAACAGGCGCTAAGTGCTCCAAAGCTCTGCTCCGATCCAAGCGGTCAACACCGGATGGATCGAGTGGCTCGAGAAGTGGACCCTCACCTGTTTCAAAGCGCACTGATTGTCCTAGAGCATCTGGAATAACCAAAATGTCTGAGAACAGGATCGACGCATCGAGATCGAAGCGACGAAGCGGCTGAAGCGTAACCTCAACAGCCAAGTCAGGCGTGTAGCACAGCTCTAGGAAATTCTTCGCTTGGGTACGGGTCTCACGGTACTCCGGTAGATAACGTCCTGCCTGTCGCATGATCCAAACGGGAGGACGCTCTTGGCGTTGTCCCAGTACGGTCGCGAGCATGGGCTTATGGGGCACAGCGCTCATGATCCCTTCCCTTCCAAACCTAAAATAGAGTCTTTCTTACTTCGTATCTTTATTATCATAGCGGTGTTTTGAGTGAATTCCTTCCCGTCCACAATTGCGTGGTCGGCGACACGTCCGCGCAGAGGGTTCATTAACGCCCTGTTAAGTTCTGTAAACGAACTGTTAAGCAATGCCGGAGTCAAAATAGTTAACGAGAGATTAATCAGCGGACTCCCGAGTCAACGATTCGATTCCGGCTGTGAATCTTCAGTCGAATATCTGTATTCGCTTCTAGTATAGTTTTCCCCGAAGATTCACACAGGGGCATTCACGTCACTGCGAAAACGAGCTGTTAATGAATTTGGGAACAGGTCGAATAAGTTTTCGAAATCCCAAAACTTATGAGTCTTACGCACAGTTCCGCCTTGAGCTGTGGATGATAGTGGGGATAAACTCACCCTATGCTTATTCTCGCCTCCACCAGCAAAACACGTAAGTCTTTGTTAAATAACGCAGGTTTGCGCTTCACCAGCCATGCTGCAGATGTGGACGAACGTGCCGAGGAACGCGCCGCTTCTGAGGCCGGAGGCGATGGCCGAGACGTCGCATTACTACTGGCGCGGCGCAAGGCGGAAGCGGTTTCGAGGCTCTTTCCTAACGCAATGGTTATCGGCGCTGACCAAACTTTGGCTCTCGGGCCAGATCTTTTGCACAAGCCTTCCTCAAGCCAATCGGCTGCCGACCAGCTTGATCTGCTGCGTGGCAAAACCCATCGCCTCCATGCTGGAGTTTCGCTCGTTCATAATGGGCTTGAAGTCTGGTCCCACCTTGAGAGTGCCGAACTGACCATGCGCGAGTTTACCCCCGAGGAGCGCGATGATGTGCTCATGTTAGAGGGGGAAGCAGTGTTAACTTCGGTTGGTGGTTATCGCTTGGAAGGCCCATCCATTCGCCTTTTTGAAAAGGTGAGCGGCGACTACTTTACTATTCTGGGGCTTCCCCTATTGCCCCTCCTTCAAGCTTTGCGCGATTTTGCGCCGGACCTTCTAACTCCTCAGGACTAATCCTTGACCACCAAGGCTTTTGTTATCGGGCATCCGATTGCCCATTCCCGTTCGCCGCTCATTCACGGCACTTGGTTGGCCGAACATGGCATTGACGGAAGTTATGAAGCGATTGACGTTGCCCCAGATGCCTTGCCGGCTTTCTTTGAGCGGTTGCGTGGTGGCGAATTCGCTGGTGGCAATGTCACCATTCCCCACAAAGAGGCCGTCTTTGCGCTGTGCGATGAGGTTGACCCTCTGGCACTCAGCATTGGTGCTGTGAACACGCTAATTGCCCGCGACGGCCGCGTGACCGGCACCAATACCGACTATCTTGGTTTCCTTGGCAATCTTGATCAGGGAGCACCAAATTGGTCTGACGGGTCCAAGCCGGCTATCGTGCTGGGCGCGGGCGGAGCCTCACGCGCCATTCTCGTGGCTTTGGCCAGTCGTTCTATTCCCGTCATCCTTCTCAATCGTACGCGCGAAACAGCGGATCGTTTGGCTCAGGAATTGGATGGGGACATCACGGTAGCGCCTATCGACGCCTTTAACGATGTGGCGCCGCACGCCGGTTTGGTCGTTAACACCACCTCGGTTGGCATGCATGGCTCGCGTTTCGAGAATTTAGATCTCTCACGTTTGCAGCTCGGCTCTCTGGTGACAGATATCGTTTATTCGCCACTCGTGACCCCGCTTTTGGCGGATGCGCAAAAGCTTGGCTTACAAACCGTTGATGGATTGGGCATGCTCTTGCATCAGGCCGTTCCCGGCTTTGCGGCCTGGTTTGGTGTTACGCCACAGGTGAGTGCTCAATTGCGCGCCCGTATTGAAGCCACTTTGGGGCATTGATCCATGTATAAGCTTGGCGTCACCGGCTCGATCGCGACAGGAAAATCTACGGTTCTTGAGGGCTTTTCAAAGCTCGGCGTACCGGTGTTTTCTGCCGATCAGGCTGTCGCTGAGCTTTATTCGGGTGGTGCAGCCAAGGAGGTTGAGGCGCTGTTTCCAGGTGTTCTCGAACATGGTGTTGTGAACCGTCAAACTCTTTCCCTCAAACTAGCTGCTGATCCATCCGGCTTTGCGCGCTTAGAAGCTCTCGTCCATCCGCTGGTTCGTAAGAAGATTGCCCAGTTTTTGGCGGCATCAGAAAAAGCGGGTCATGCGCTCGCGGTCGTCGAAGTGCCCCTCCTGTTCGAAAGCGGCTTCAACTACGGCTTCGATGGTATCGCTGTTACTCATGTAAGCAGCGCTCTCCAACGCGATCGTGTTCTCGCGCGTGCCGGCATGACCGTGGATAAGATGGAGACCATCATTGCCCGGCAGATGCCGCAGGCAGAAAAGATGGAACGAGCAAATTATCTCTTTGACACCGAGCAGACGCGCGAACGAATTGAAGCGCAGATTGCTCAGCTGGTCGAAGATGTACGAGCGAAGCGGGATATCAAATGATCAGAGAAATCGTCCTCGATACCGAAACCACAGGTCTGTCTCCGCAAGGCGGCGATCGCTTGGTTGAAATCGGGGGCGTGGAGCTGATCAACCACATCCCTACCGGTAAGCATTATCACGTCTATATCAACCCTCAGCGCTCCATGCCTGAGGAAGCTTTTCGCGTTCACGGGCTGAGCGAAGAGTTTCTATCCGACAAGCCGCTGTTTAAGGACGTGGTCGCCGAGTTCCTTGAGTTTATCGGGGACTCGACCTTGGTCATCCACAACGCCCCTTTCGATATGGGCTTCCTCAACCACCAGCTCGATGGCCTGGGCAAACCAAAGCTGAGAAATCCCGTTATCGATACGGTGATGGTGGCTCGCGCCAAACACCCAGGGGCACGCGTGAGTCTGGATGCGCTGTGTAAGGTCTACGGCATTGATAATTCGCGCCGTACGCTCCACGGCGCTTTGCTCGATAGTGAGATCTTAGCCGAGGTCTATCTTGAGCTTATTGGCGGTAAACAGGTCAGTCTTGCCCTTGCCGCGGAAGCCGAGACAACAGCGGCCGAGACAGTGGTTACGCGTGTGCCGGTTTTGCCGCGCCCCAGCCCTTTGCCGAACCGTATCAAAGCTGAAGAATTTGCTGCCCATGAGGCCTTTGTTGCCAAAATGGGTGATAGCGCCATTTGGGGTAAATACCGTGACCCCGCGTCAGAGACATCCCAATAAAAAAGACCCCGGCGCAAACCGGGGTCTTTTCATATTCGATAGAGCGAAAGCTTAGTTCAGCTTTGGCGCTTCTTCGGTTGCCGCTGCGGCATTGTTCTGCGCTGCGAGCTTGGCAAGGTTCTGACGGTAGATCACCGAGAAATCGACCGGTTCCATCATCAGTGGCGGGAAGCCGCCCTGCTGGGTAACGCTGGCGAGAACCTGACGGGCGAATGGGAAGATTAGGCGTGGGCATTCCACCATCAGCAGCGGCGAAAGCTGTGCTTCTGGAATGTTGCGGATGCGGAAAATGCCGCCGTAAACGAGTTCAACGTTGAACAGTACGTTTTCTTCGCGCTGCGCCTTGGCATTGAGGGTCAGCTCAACAGCAAACACTTCGTCGCTCTGCTTCTTCACGCCGACCGAGATCGAGACGTTGAAGTTCGGGTTGGTGCCAGCGGTAAGAAGGCTGTTGGGAGCACCCGGATTTTCGAAAGAAAGATCGCGGATATACTGACCCATCAGGTTCATGCTGGGCTGGTTACCGGATTCCGGCGCAGCCGCGCCCTGGGTCTCATCGGCCATTATGCTTGGTCCTTCTTCGTTCGGATCACCGAGAAATACTGGGCTTGGGCTAGCACTTTTGCCTTAGGCAAACAAGCGTTAGCCGTCTTTACGCCAATCGTCTTTGTCGAGGTCAATCGTGCGTTGTGGTTCCGCGCGGAAATCATAGCTTTCGTCTGCGCGGCGATAGCTGGTTGTGGTTTCTACCACGGTCACATTCTTGGCCAACTGGCCAAAGAGGAACCCGCGCACTGGTGGCAGCAACAGCAGCAGCGCCACGATATCGCTGATAAAACCAGGGATCAGCAAAAACATTGCCGCGACGCCAATCATGGTCGCGTCAAACATGGTGCGGCCAGGCACCGTCCCCTGATTAACATTTGTGCGCAGTCGATTGATCGCGCCAAGGCCTTGTTGGCGAAGCAGAAAACCACCCAAAACAGCGGCTAGGATAACCAGCCCAAGCGTTGGTAGTAGGCCGATGGCGCGCCCAACCACGACAAACATGGCAATTTCCAACAAGGGCAGTGCGATAAAACCGAAGAGGATAAATCGACCCACGGTGGCAGCCTTTCGCTTAAGTACCGCGTTGAAACCGCGGGAAATGACATTGCAGCCCATGTGAACTGGTTTTGGGCTAAAGCTTTGCCTATATATAGGGACAACTGCTGGCCAATCGAGCGCCAGAACCAAAATTTGTCGATGCCGACCAGCCCAAGGTGCCTTAATCAATGGATGATTTTCTCGACCTGCCGACCCTGATTGCCATCGTCGTGGCCGTATTCGTCCTTTTCCGCCTTCGTTCCGTGCTCGGCACACGCACGGGCAACGAACGTCCGCCTGTTGATCGGTCGCGTTCTGCCAATGCTGAAAGCAAGGCTGACACTGATGATACGGTCGTGCCGATTCGTCCGCATTCGCCAGCAAGCGCACCCGATCTCGATGATGAGCGTCGTGCCCGTAAGCTTGAAGCTGAAATCGACCAGTTCTCGCGCGGCGATATGGAACTAGCCGAAGGCCTCAAGGCAGCAGCTGCCGCCGATTCGACCTTTACGCCCAAGTCCTTCCTTGAAGGGGCCAAGGCCGCGTATGAAATGATCATTACAGCCTATGCGGAAGGTGATCGCCAGACGCTCAAGAACCTCCTCGAAAAGGACGTGTTTGAAGGCTTCCAACGCGCCATCGCCGATCGTGAAGCTGCTGGCCATAAGGTAGACTTCACCTTTGTCGGTCTGCCAAAGATCGAGTTTTCTCAGGCTGAGTACGATCGCAAGAATGTGCTGGTCACGATCCGTTTCCACGCTGAAGTGGTGTCCGCGACGCGCAACGCAGCGGGTGACCTTGTCGAAGGCAACGCCGATCAGGTCCAGATGATTGCCGATGAGTGGACCTTCGCTCGCAATCCAAAGTCGCGTGATCCTAACTGGAAGGTCGTTACGACCAACCAGCTCGACTAATTCTTAATTCTTCTGTTGCGGCAGGCACATGTCTAAACGAGACCAACGGCGCCTGCCGCACGACTTTCACCTCTGGACCCAAGTCTCGGAAACGGTTGATCCGTTGCGGCGGAAAGGCTTAATGAAATTGGGGGGCGGTCCGCTCCCCGTTCCTGAGGAGTTTGCCCCTCCCACAGTTCCCGAGAAAAAGGCACCGCCGAAAAAACTCACACCCGGCAAGCCATTCCTTCCCCCTTATGTAGCGCCTAAGCCGATTGCGAGCGTGCCTGACAAGGCGCTAGACCCTGACATTCATAAGAAGGTGCGCCGTGGTCGGATTGAGATCGACGGCAAGATCGACCTCCATGGCATGACACAAGCTGAGGCGCGCGGGGCGCTTTATCGGTATATTGTCACGCGAGCGTCCTATGGAGCGCGGACTATTTTGGTCATTACCGGCAAGGGGATCAAAACAGACAATGACTATATCTCAGCGATGAGTGAGCGGGGGATTTTGCGCACAATGCTGCCAATCTGGCTTTCTGAGCCGGCTTTGGCTCCATTGGTTTCGGGCTGGAGCATGGCAGCGCGTGGTCATGGTGGCGAGGGGGCGTGGTATGTGCGCCTGCGGCGGACATGACACCACTGGGTATGAAGTTGCGTGCCATGCGTGAGGCGCGTGGCATATCGCTCAAAGAAATGGCTGCCGCGTTGAACGTGTCGAGCGCCTATCTCTCGGCCCTGGAACATGGCAAGCGCGGCGTGCCGACCAGTTTCCTTCTCCACCGCATCATCACATTTTTCAATGTGATTTGGGATGAGGCTGAGGAGCTCCAGCGCTTGGCAGAAATCTCTGATCCCAAGGTGACTATAGACACGGGTGGTATGGCGCCCGAGGCAACGGAACTATCCAATCGCTTGCGCGATAACCTCCACCGCCTCGAGCCTGAAGATTTTAAGTACCTTCGCGATGAGCTGATGAAGCGAGCCACGCGAAAGAGGTGAGATGTAAAAAGCCCCGGCACTGTGTCCGGGGCTTTCTGTTAGAGAACGTATTTCGACAGGTCGGTATCCCCGGCCAAGATGCCAACCTTTTCTCTTACGAACGCAGCGTCGATGCTAATCGTCGTCCCAGCGCGGTCCGGGGCATCAAAGGAAATCTCTTCAACGAGACGTTCCATAACTGTCTGCAGACGACGGGCACCGATGTTTTCAACGGTAGAGTTGACCGTCACCGCCGCGTCAGCGATGGCTTCGATAGCGTCCTTCGTAATTTCAAGAGCGACGCCTTCGGTACCCATCAGCGCAACATATTGCTTGATGAGGCTCGCCTCAGTGTCCGAGAGGATGCCGATGAAATCTTCACGGGTGAGAGCCTTCAATTCCACACGGATCGGCAGACGACCCTGAAGCTCTGGCAGCAGATCGCTTGGTTTGGCGACATGGAAAGCGCCCGAGGCGATGAACAGAATATGGTCGGTTTTGACCGGGCCATATTTGGTCGCAACGGTTGTCCCTTCGATTAGCGGCAGGAGGTCGCGCTGTACCCCTTCACGCGACGGACCACCCTGCGGGCTGCCTTCGCGAGCCGCGACCTTATCGATTTCGTCGATGAAGACGATGCCGTCGTTTTCGACCAGTTCGATGGCTTCGGTCTTGAGTTGATCCTGATCGAGCAGCTTGTCTGCCTCTTCAGCGATCAGCGGCTCATAGGCATCCTTCACCTTGACCTTGCGCTTAACCCCGCGACCGCCCATTGCCTGCTTGAACATGTCAGAAATATTGATCATGCCAATGCCGCCATTTGGCATGCCTGGCATTTCAAATCCGCCGGTGTTCGCCGCTGGCTGCAATTCGATCTCGATCTCTTTGTCGTCGAGCTCGTTATTGCGCAGCTTGTTGCGGAAGCTGTCGCGCGTCGATGGTGTGGCCGAAGTGCCAACCAAAGCATCGAGCACGCGCTCTTCTGCATTATGATGGGCCTGAGCCTCGACATCACGACGGCGCTTGTCGCGCAGAACGGTTATGCCGGCCTCAACGAGATCGCGGATGATCTGCTCGACGTCGCGACCAACGTAGCCCACTTCCGTGAACTTAGTCGCTTCAACTTTGACGAAGGGTGCCTGCGCAAGGCGGGCAAGACGGCGAGAAATCTCAGTCTTGCCAACGCCGGTTGGCCCGATCATCAGGATATTTTTAGGGGTGACCTCGCGGCGCAATTCGGGAGGAAGCTGCTGGCGACGCCAACGATTGCGCAAAGCCACGGCGACGGCGCGCTTGGCGTCGGACTGACCCACAATGTGGCGATCAAGCTCAGAGACAATCTCGCGCGGCGAAAAATTGGTTTCACTCATCTTTGTCACTTTCGGAAGTGCGCTGGGGCGAAGCTGGATGATTATCCAGGAAGCGCACCATCAGGTGTTCGTCGATAAATCGACCGTTCACATAGAGATAGCGGGGCTCTGTCCCATAGACCGTAAAGCCCAGCCGCTTGTAGAGTTTGAGCGCTGGTTCGTTCTCCGACCACACACCGAGATGAAGTTGGATAACGCGGGTCTGCGCATACTCCACAACAGTATTGATCAATGTTTCAGCCATGCCCGAACCGCGATGTTCGGGGCGGACATAGACCTGAATGAGCCAGCCGCGATGTTGTTCTTTCCTGCCTTCGGCTTGATAAAAGGCTGCAATACCACCGAGCGAACCGGTGTCGGTCTCCGCTGCAAAGACAGAGAGACTTTCAAGCGTTTCGGTCAGCTCGGCATCGGTCTTTTGCAAAAAGCCCTCTGCTGACGCGACGAAAGCTTCCGGATGATTGGTGAGGGCTTCAAGCCGAATGGCGCGATAGCTTGCCTCGTCCCCTGCCCGCAATTGCCGGATAGAATGGGTCACGATTAGAGCTCGATCGTTTCGACCGTCACATTGCCATTGGTGTAGACGCAGATTTCTTCTGCAATCTTCATGGCGCGACGGGCAATATCTTCGGCATCAAGTTCGGTCGCCTGATGGAGAGCAAGTGCAGCCGAATGGGCGTAATTGCCGCCTGAGCCGATTGCGATAACGCCATGGTCTGGGGTCAGCACGTCGCCATTGCCGGTGAGTACCAAAGTGTCGGTGTTGTCGGCAACGATCATCATGGCTTCGAGTTTGCGCAAATAGCGATCGGTGCGCCAATCCTTGGCTAGTTCCACCGCCGCCCTCATCAACTGATCAGGATATTGCTCAAGCTTGGCTTCGAGCCGTTCGAAGAGGGTGAAGGCATCAGCGGTCGATCCGGCAAAGCCGCCGATCACCTTGCCACCAGCCAAACGACGCACTTTGCGTGCGCCATGCTTCATAACGGTTGGGCCCATGGATACCTGACCATCGCCAGCTACCACGACCTTATTGCCCTTGCGCACCGACACGATGGTTGTGCCATGCCACCCGGGAGATTGATGTTCACTCATGTTGGGAAAGTCTCCAAACTGTTGATACCTATTTAGGAGCCTTAACCGAGATTGCAATGCGTGGTCGGTGCATCGACCAAAGCACAAAGCAACGCAATCTTTATGCATCCCCGCATATCTGGTAGGGACGATCCGTCCGCTCGGAGAAAAGACATATGCGTACCGCTTCCATCGCTCGTAAAACCAATGAGACCGAAATTTCGGTCAGCATCAATCTCGATGGCACCGGCGCGCATTCTATGAAGACCGGCGTTGGCTTCTTCGACCATATGCTCGATCAGCTTTCCCGCCACTCGCTCATTGATATGGAAATTGTCTGCAAGGGCGACCTGCACATTGATTTCCACCATACCGTGGAAGATGTCGGCATTGCGCTTGGCCAAGCAATTCGCGAAGCACTGGGCGATAAAAAGGGCATTTGCCGTTATGCCTCTTGCGACCTGCCGATGGATGGCACGCTGACCCGCGCCGCGCTCGACGTTTCAGGGCGCGCCTTCTTGGTGTTCAAGGCAGAGTTCAGCCGCGACAAGATCGGCGATATCGACACCGAGCTGTTCATGGAGTTTTTCCAGGCTTTTGCGGTCAACGCTGGGATCACCCTGCATATTGAGAACTTTTACTTCGACAATAACCACCATCTGGCGGAGTCGATGTTTAAGGCCGTGGCTCGTGCCCTGCGCGACGCAGTCGAGATAGATCCACGCACTGCAGATCGCATTCCCTCCACCAAGGGCACGCTCTAGCCCTTTTGTTCTCGGGCGTTTTGCACTAAGTCAGCCCTAACCCCAGCACTCTCGCTCTTTGCGTGAGGGTGCTCAGTTTCCTTCTGCGGCCCCTCGTGCGCAGAAGCTATCCTTGAGAAAGGCCATTACCATGAGCACAGTCGCCATTATTGACTACGGCGCTGGCAATCTGCATTCGGCAGCCAAAGCGTTCGAACGTGTGGCAGCAGAACGCGGTCATGGTGAAAGCGTCATCGTCACCAGCGACCCAGACCTCGTCCGTGCGGCCACGCGCATCGTCCTCCCCGGCGTCGGCGCCTATGCCGATTGTAAGGCAGGCCTCGATGGCGTCACCGGCATGGTCGACGTGCTGGAAGAAAAAGTGCTCAACGGTACCACACCCTTTTTGGGCGTTTGTGTAGGCATGCAATTGCTGTCCACCGAAGGTCGCGAGAAGGTGGTGAGCAAGGGCCTCGGTTGGATCGGCGGCGCGGTGGAAAAAATCACCCCGTCTGACCCAAGCCTTAAAATTCCGCACATGGGTTGGAACACGCTGACCATCACGCGCCCCCATGCGCTCTTGAAAGACATTCCGGATGGACCCGATGGGCTACACGCCTATTTCGTTCACTCCTACCACTTCAAAACCGACGCGGCAGAACACCTCTTTGCCACCACCGAATATGGTGGCTCGTTCACCGCATGCGTCGGCCGCGATAATATCTTTGGCACGCAGTTCCACCCGGAAAAGAGCCAAGCGCTTGGCCTGCGTCTCATCAATAACTTCTTGGACTGGACCCCATGATCCTCTTTCCTGCAATCGATCTTAAAGATGGTCAGTGCGTTCGCCTCAAGCTAGGCGATATGGACCAGGCTACTGTCTTCAACGATAACCCGGCGGCTCAGGCCAAGAGCTTTGAAGACCAGGGTTTCGAATACCTGCACGTCGTCGACCTCAACGGCGCTTTCGCTGGTGAAAGCGTCAATGGCGGCGCCGTTGAAGAGATTTTGCAAACCGTCAAATTCCCGGTGCAGCTGGGCGGTGGTATCCGCAATCTCGGTCATATCGAAAGCTGGCTCGATAAGGGTCTTGCCCGCGTGATCCTCGGCACTGTTGCCGTGCGTGATCCAGCCCTCGTCAAGGAAGCCGCGCAAAAATGGCCGGGCCAAGTTGCTGTTGGTATCGACGCGCGAAAAGGCATGGTCGCCGTTGAAGGCTGGGCGGAAACGTCTGAACTTTCCATCCTTGAATTGGCCAAGCGTTTTGAAGGCGCAGGCGTTGCCGCCATCATCTATACCGACATCGACCGTGATGGTGTTCTGGCTGGCATCAATTGGGATTCAACTCTTGAGCTTGCTCGCGCCACCTCGATCCCCGTTATCGCTTCGGGCGGTCTGGCGTCCATGGATGACATCGAACGCATGACCCAGCCGGAATATGCTGTTCTTGAAGGCGCGATTTCGGGCCGAGCGCTTTACGATGGTCGCATTGATTCACGTGAAGCATTGGCACGATTGAAGGCCAAATGAGTTCATTTCGGCACCACCTATTTCCCTGGTGGGGCTATGGCCAAGCCTTGGTTGTGATTGCTGTGTTTGCCTCAGCCCCACTTCTGGGGACGCTGGTTGCGAACACTCTTGCTGCCTTGGCTGGCTGTCAGCTCGTTGATCATAGTGTCATGAGCTGTCATTTATTCGGCATGGATTGGGGCCCCGGTCTCTTCATCCTGTCGTTGCTGACTTGGTTTACGACGATCACCTTCCCCATCGCCTGGGGCGCGCTTTTGGCGTTGATGGTGATCATCACCACCCACCGCATCGCCTGGCGGCTGATGCCGAAAGCGCACTGATCATGAGCCTGAAAACCCGTATCATCCCCTGCCTCGACGTTGCCGGTGGCCGCGTTGTTAAAGGTGTACAGTTTGTCGATCTCGTCGATGCTGGCGATCCGGTTGAAGCCGCGATTGCTTATGACGCCGCGGGTGCCGATGAGCTCACCTTCCTCGACATTACTGCCAGTCACGAAGGCCGGGACACGATTTTTGACGTTGTCGCCCGCACGGCTGAACACTGCTTTATGCCGGTGACCGTTGGCGGTGGTGTTCGCACGATTGAAGATATTCGCAAGCTCCTGCTCGCAGGCGCGGACAAGGTCTCGATCAATTCCGCTGCCGTGAACGACCCTGACTTTATCGCCCGTGCGGCTGATAAATTTGGCAATCAGTGCATCGTGGTTTCGGTCGACGCCAAGCAGCGTCTCGATGCCAAGGTTGGCGGTGACAATCGCTCTGAGTGGGAGATTTACACCCATGGCGGTCGCAAGCCGACTGGCATTGATGCGGTGGAATTTGCCCACCGCATGGTTGAACGTGGCGCGGGCGAGTTGCTGGTGACCTCCATGGACCGCGACGGCACCAAGTCTGGTTTCGATCTCCAACTCGTGCGCTCTATTGCCGACAGTGTCGATGTGCCTGTTGTTGCCTCGGGCGGTGTTGGCAATCTCCAGCACTTGGTCGATGGCGTGAAAGAAGGTCATGCGAGCGCTGTGCTCGCGGCCTCGATTTTCCACTTCGGCACTTACACCATTCCTGAGGCGAAGCAGTATATGGTCGATCATGGCATTCCCATGCGCATGGACCGCACCAAGCCCTAAGTCAAAGGTGGCGGATGACGCCTCCCCAAATGTGTGATTTAAGCCCACTTCAAAGGGGCGGGAGTAATCCATGACACTTGAAGAACTCGAACAGCGCGTCGCTGTGCGCGCTGCAGCTTCACCTGACGAAAGTTACACCGCCAAATTGATTGCGCGCGGCATCAACAAAGCCTCGCAAAAGCTAGGCGAGGAAGCCACGGAAGCCGTCATCGCTGCGGTGACTGGCGACAGGGCTGAACTCGTCAAGGAAGCGGCTGACGTTCTCTACCATCTCTTGGTTGTTCTCAAAGCCGCTGACGTGCCTCTCGCTGAGGTCATGGCTGAGCTTGATGTGCGCACAGCCCAATCTGGCCTCGCCGAAAAAGCCTCTCGCAAGGAGCACTAGTGATGGCTAAGCGTCAACGGCCTGACCCCTATCGCACTTTCTCAAAGGCGGAATGGAGCGCATTGCGCAACGGTCAGCCGATGACGCTGGATGAGGCCGATATTGATCGGCTGCGTTCGCTCTCAGACCCTATTTCTTTGGCCGAGGCTGAAGAGGTCTATCTGCCGCTTTCGCGCCTTCTCTCCTATTACGTCGAGGCGATCCAAGGCCTGCACCGCGTGTCGAGCCGGTTTCTAAAATCGCCCGATGCTAAGGTCCCCTTCATTATCGGTGTTGCGGGTTCTGTCGCGGTCGGCAAATCGACCACCGCCCGTATTCTGCAAGCCCTGCTCTCGCGCTGGCCGTCCAACCCCAAGGTCGACCTTGTCACCACCGATGGCTTCCTCCACCCCAATGCTGTGTTGGAAGAGCGTGGCATCATGCACCGCAAGGGTTTCCCTGAAAGCTATGATCGCGCTCGATTTGTCAGCTTCCTGGCCGATATTAAATCGGGCAAGCGCAATGTGCAGGTCCCGGTCTATTCTCACCTTGTCTATGACATTGTGAAGGGTGGCGATGTCACCATCGACCGGCCAGACATTTTGATCGTTGAAGGGCTCAATATCCTGCAGCCCGGCGAACTGCCCAAGACGGGTAACCCAATTCTGTTCGCTTCTGACTTTATCGATTTCTCGATTTATATCGACGCAGAGTTGGAAGACCTCGAGGCTTGGTTCCTTGAGCGCTTCTACCGTCTGCGCGAAACCGCATTCCGTGATCCCAATTCCTTCTTCCGCAAATTCGCTGAGATGAGCAAAGAGGAAGCGGGCGAATATGGGCGCAATGTTTGGCGCACCATCAACCTGCCTAACCTTCTCGAAAACGTACAGCCGACCCGGGGTCGCGCTGACCTCGTTTTGAAGAAGGGTAATAATCATCGGGTTGATGAAGTCCGACTTCGTCGTCTCTAACGACGCTATCCAAGCCCGCGCATGTCGCGGGCTTTTTTGTGCTTAGTAGGTGCCCTGTTGCGGTTGTGACAGCACAATCAGATTGCCGTCTGGATCACGAAATTTAGCCGTTTTGAAAAAGTCGCCAATCGCTTTGGATACTGGCTTAATGCCGAACATGTCGAGGCGGCTGATCTCTTCGGCAATATCGTCGACGATCAGGATCACCATGCTGGCCCCTGCCCGATCCTCATCGGTCACGACGTGCACCCAGCCTCCGCCGGGTAGCTTCCATTCAGCAACATTGCGCATGGTTTGAGCATCAGCGGGACGGCCGAACAAATACTCATACCACGCGAGCGACTGGCTCAAGTCCTCCACGGCGATGCCAGCCAGCACATTCGTCAGTGTCATGACAGGGTCGACTTTCTTGGCTTTTCTCCGAATCGTAGCACAGTGTTCGACTTGGAGCGACGCATCAGCACTGCTATAGGCATCAACCATATTCTCGTGGAGGTTCTTATGACCAAGTTGCGCACCATCGTTGCAGGTGCCGGGGGCCGAATGGGCGCTGCCAATGTGCGTGCTGTCGCCGCTCATCCTGAACTGGAGCTTGTTGGTGCTCTCGATCGGTCTGGATCTCCCGCGTTGGGCAAAGACGTCGGTGTACTCGCCGGTCTCGAAGAGCTTGGTGTCATCGTCAGCGATAATGCCGATAGCCTGCTCGACAATGCCGATGTGATTATCGACTTCACCGCTCCAGCAGCCTCCGTCGCTTTGGCGCAGAAGGCTGCTGCCAAGGGTATCGTTCACATCATTGGCACGACAGGGTGCCTTGAAGCAGACGACGCCGCCATTGCCGAAGCAGGCAAGGCCGGTGCGCGGATCGTTAAGTCAGGCAACTTCTCGCCAGGCATGGTGGCCCTGACGGTCCTCGTCGAAAAGGCTGCAGCCGCGCTGTCTGACTACGACGTCGAAATTCTCGAGATGCATCACAATCTGAAGGTGGATGCGCCTTCTGGCACCGCCTTGATGTTGGGTGAGGCAGCGGCAAAGGGCCGTGGCATTTCGTTGAAGGACAATTCGGTTCGCTCTCGTGACGGCCACACCGGTCCGCGTGAGTCTGGCACCATTGGCTTTGCCACCCTGCGTGGCGGCAATGTCATTGGCGATCACCACGTCATCCTAGCCGGTCCATCGGAGCGCATTGAGCTCAATCACCTTGCTCAGGACCGCACCATTTATGCCAATGGCGCCGCTAAGGCAGCGCTCTGGGCACACCGCCAGCCGGCGGGTCTTTACTCCATGGCCGATGTACTCGGCCTCAACAGCTAAGGGAATTTTCTATGACCGGCACGCTGATCCTGGTCCGTCACGGCCAGAGCGAGTGGAACCTAAAAAACCTGTTCACCGGGTGGCGCAATCCAAACCTCACCGAACAGGGTGAAGGGGAAGCTCGCGCAACGGGTAAGGCTTTGAAGGCTGCGGGCATCGCCCCCGACCTCTACTACACCTCGGGCCTGCGTCGTGCTCAGCACACGCTCGATTTGATGCTTGAGGAAATGTGCGTTCAGAACGTCACCATCACTCGCAATATCGCGCTCAACGAACGCGACTATGGCGATCTCTCTGGCCTCAATAAGGATGATGCGCGCGCCAAGTGGGGCGAGGAGCAGGTCGTCATTTGGCGCCGTTCGTTCGACGTTCCTCCACCAGGGGGCGAAAGCCTTAAGGACACGGCGGCTCGTACCGTGCCCTATTATGAGGCTGAAATCCTGCCGCAGCTCAAGGCGGGTAAGACTGTCCTCGTTGCAGCGCACGGCAATTCCCTGCGGGCTCTCGTCATGGCCATTGAAGGTCTGACCCCTGACGAAATTCTGGCGCGCGAAATTGGCACTGGCGAACCCACGATCTACAAGATCTCCGCTGATGGAAAATTCGAAGAGCGCGTGACGCTCTAAGCGACAAGACAAGAGTTTGATGAAGGGGCCGAGAGGCCCCTTTTTCATTTTGGATTCACGTGGAACACTTTTAGCTCCTGGTCGAAATCACCCCAGCTTCCCAACCCAATATGGCGCGTTTGCGAGGCACGCCCCAATGATAGCCGGTAAGGGCGCCGGTTGATCCAACGACACGGTGGCACGGGATGACAAAGCTAATGGGGTTCCGTCCGACGGCTGCCCCCACCGCCCGTGAGGCTTTGGGCTTGCCAATCGTGCGCGCCACCTCGGCATACGTCGCCGCCTGCCCCACCGGAATTTTGAGCAGCGTCTGCCAGACACTCACCTCAAAGTCAGTGCCGATCATGACGAGCTTGACGGGCTGTTCCGCCGACCAATTTTGTGGCGCGAAGATTTTTGCGACCTCGGGTCCAACACGGGCATCGTCCCGAGAAAAGCGTGCCATAGGCCATCGGCGGGCAAGATCTAAAAATGCGTCTTCGACACTGGTCTCTTCGTCGGCAAAACCAATGCCGGAAATGCCGTACTCGGTCATCGTGACCACAGCCGTTCCGAAGGGCGATGGCGCTGTGCCCCAGATCATATCCAGCCCTGCCCCGCCAGTACGGAAAACGCCAGGCGGCATGGCTTCATAGGTGACGAAGAGATCATGAAGCCGCGAGGTTGAGGAGAACCCAACTTCATAGCTCGTGTCCAATACGCTGACATTTTCCGAGAGAAGTTTCTTGGCGTGATTGAGCGCGACAGCTTGGGCAAAGCTTTTGGGAGATAGGCCGCACCAGCGCCGGAAAAGATCGGTCAGCTGGCGCTCGGTGAGGCCAATAGCGCGCGCAAAGCGGTCCAGCGCCAACTCGTCGGCACCCCGCTCGCTGAGATAGCGAATAGCAGCGCGGATGGTGTCATAGTCTTGTGCGGGAGAAATTTCGGGTCGTTGGTTCATCGCTCAATTCACCTCAGGGGCTGGGCTTAGTTTAGCCAGCTTGGAGTGGAACAAGCGACCCGTTTTTGACCTATTGATTACGTCGAGCTTGCCGCAAGGCGGCGCCAAAGGCTTTGGCAAAACTGCCCTTGTCATCCATCGATAGGAAGGCACCAAGCTCATGGATTTCGTCTTCATGCTTGAGCAGGATTTGGGTGGTGCGCTCAAAAGCATCGCGGTGCAGCACGAGACGGACAGTGTTGGGATCAAAGCGCTGCATGCGTTTGGGCTTGGCAAAACCCTGCTCAACAACTTCGAGCTGTTCGGGCCACAGCGTCACGGTTTGGGTTTGATGGGTTCTACGGCGTTGGCTCTGTCCGTAAATAATCAGACCTACTGCCGCACAAGCGAATGCTAAAGCTCCGGTGAGCAAATATTCTGACGCGATCATCAAGACCGGCATCACGCCCAAAAAGGTCACGACCAGTGCCGCCCAACCGCCGGTCAGTCGCACGGCGCGATCAGGGCGAAGTGTAGCAGCAAACAGGGGTTTGTTGGTCGTGACTTGCATGGTTATGCCTCTTACCGGAAATAGTGGCAGAGATTCGGAAGCGAGAGAATGGCAGCAACACAAAAAGTGAAGAGGCTCACCCGGGCTCAAGCCGAAGCTGTATTTGATCGTTTCCACGAAATCGAGCCCGAACCCAAGGGTGAACTCGATTATGTGAACGCCTTCACTCTGCTAGTGGCCGTGGTTTTGTCCGCGCAGGCCACGGACGTCGGGGTCAACAAGGCGACGAAAAATCTCTTCAAGCTCGCACCCGACCCGGCATCTATGGTGGCGCTTGGTGTTGAGGGCATTGAGAACGAGATCAAGACAATCGGCCTCTACCGCAACAAGGCCAAGTTCACCTATGAGCTTTCCAAGCAGCTGATCGAAAAGCACGGCGGGGAAGTGCCAGATGTGCGCGAGGCGCTAGAGGCCCTACCCGGCGTCGGTCGCAAGACGGCCAATGTCGTGCTCAATATTTTCTTCAAGCAGCCGACCATTGCCGTGGACACCCATCTCTTCCGCGTCGGCAATCGCACCGGCATGGCCATAGGCAAGACCCCGCTTGAAGTGGAAATGGCACTGACCAAAATGGTACCTGACCGCTATATGCTCCATGCCCATCATTGGTTGATCCTCCACGGTCGCTATATTTGCAAAGCGCGAAAGCCGGAGTGTTGGCGTTGCCCGATCATCGAATGGTGCAATTTCTCGCCCAAGACTGGGAACCCTGCACGCAGTTAATTGGACGTTTGTTGACACTGCCAACATCGCCGCGCGATATGTGGTTCATGTCAACATTTCATCTGAGCTCTTATCATCACGGCAATCTTCGCAGCGTCATGCTGGAGGTTGCCATGGGCATTTTGGAACGCGATGGCGAGCAAGGCGTCGGCCTGCGCGATTTAGCGCGATTGGTTGGCGTCTCCCCAGCAGCCCCATATCGGCATTTTGATAGCCGCAACTCGCTGCTCGAAGCTCTGGCCATCACGGGCTTTCATCGCTTCTCAGCGCGCATGGTAAAGGTTGCGGAAGAGCATCCCGATAATCCGCTGTCGGCCATGGGCAAAACCTATGTGCTGTTTGCGCTCGAAAACGCCAATCTCTTCCGTCTCATGTTCTCGCCGCAGCTGACCAAGATTGCGCGGCCAGGATTGAAAATGGCGTCAGACACGGCTTTCGATAGTCTGCGACAGGTTATCGGTGGCGACGATGAATTTGACCGTGTGAAAGCCCTGTCTGCTTGGGCCAAAGTTCATGGTCTGGCTATGCTCTTGCTCGATGGTCAGGTGAAGGTCGAAACACCTGAAGAAACCAAGGCGCTCATCGCCGATGTTTTGGCCAGCCTTTAGGCCAAGCTGGCCAGCTGCGACATGCTGACGGCATTGCCCGCACCGGACGCTTAGCATAAGACTTTTTCGGTTTTCCTATCACCTCGGACCTTTTCAATGACGCAGACTCGCTTTGACGTGCTGACTATTGGCAATGCAATCGTCGACATCATCACGCCAATCGAGCCCGGCTTTATTGAACGCGAGGGTATGACCGAAGGCATTATGCACCTCATCGATGGGGATCGCGCCGAGTATCTCTACGGCAAAATGCCTGCCAGCCGTCAACAGAGCTCCGGTGGTTCGGCGGGCAATACGGCCGCTGGCGTAGCCTCGCTCGGCGGGCGCGCTGCCTTTGTCGGCAAGGTGGCCGATGACGGTCTTGGGGATGTGTTTGACACCGATATGCGCGCGCAGGGCGTGCATTATTCGACGACCCGCCTCATTAACGGTGCGCGCACCGCCCGCTGCATGATCTTCGTCTCCGACGATGGCGAGCGCACTATGAACACCTATCTCGGTGCCTGCCATGAGCTGACCGAGCGCGATATTCTGGAAGATGAAATCGGCGGTTCAGCCGTCACCTATATGGAAGGATTTTTGTGGGATCCGGTGGAAGCCAAGAAGGCATTCGTCCGCGCCGCCCACTATGCCCATAAGCATGAACGCGCTTCCGCATTCACCCTTTCCGATCCGTTCTGCGTCGATCGCTTCCGTGCTGAATTCCTCGACCTCATTCGCTCAAAAACTATCGACTATGTCTTTGCCAATGTGAATGAATTGAAGTCTCTCTATGAGACCGATGACCTTGGTGCTGCGGTTCGCCAGATCGCTCAGGACGCCGAAGTTGCGGCCATCACCATGGGCGCCGAAGGTGCGATGGCGATCTGCAATGGCGAAGTGATTTCTGTTCCAGCCTTCCCGGTCGACAAGGTGATGGATGCGACCGGCGCTGGGGATCTATTCGCCTCAGGCTTCCTGCTTGGCCTCGCGCGTGGCCAGAACCACGAAATGGCCCTCAAGGCTGGTTGCCTTGCTGCGTCCGAGGTCATTTCGCACATCGGCGCTCGCCCGCAGCAAAGCCTTGCTGATCTGGCTAAATCCCACGGCCTCGCAGTTTAAAGCGATAGGCTTTGGCGCATTTGTGCCAGAGCCGCATCCGTTGATCCGGTGGGGCGGAATTCGAGCCCCACAAATCCATCATAGCCTTCACCATGTAGCCACTCGAGCTTACGCTTGAGATCGAGCTCACCACTCCCCGGCTGATTGCGGCCGGGGTGATCGGCGATATGAAGATGGGTGATGGTGTCGATATTGCCCGCCATAATTGCCTCTGGGTCCTCCCCCATGACCATCGAGTGGTAGAGGTCATAGGTAAGCCCAATCTCCGCCCGGTTCACATCGCGAATGATATCAAGGGCTTCGCGCGTGTCGGTGAGGAAATAGCCTGGGTGATCAACGAGATCGTTGAGCGGCTCTAGCGCCAAGCGTACGCCTGAGCCTTTCAGGACATCAGCCGATTTTTCCATGGCCAGCGCCAGCGCGTCGCGTTGGGCATTGCGATCCATGCTTTCGAGCAAGGGGCCAGATTGGCAAATGAGTATCTTGGTGCCGAGATCGAGCGCCACGTCACGGCTCTTTTCGAGCCCGGCTAGAAAGCGACCGTGGTCAGCGGATGTTGTGAGCTTGGCAAAGGGTTCGGCAACAATCCCGGCCAAGGCGACCCCGGTTTCTGCCAGTACGTCTTTGATCTGGCTGAGGTCTTTATTGGACCACAGCCAGAATTCCACGGCGTCAAAGCCAGCGGCTTTTGCTAGCCTGATCCGATCTGCCACCTCTCCAGTTTCGGGGACGAAGAGCATTTCGACACAGGCTGAGAGTTTCATGATGTTAGGCCAAGCTGATGCGAGGGCCGTTCATTTCTGCAAGAATTGCCTTGGCAGCTGCGGCCGGATCGGCAGCTTCTATGATTGGACGCGCGACGACAAGATGGGTCGCACCAGCATCGAGCGCAGCACCGGGCGTCATGGCGCGCTTCTGGTCGCCCAGAGGGGCGCCGGATGGGCGAATGCCTGGCGTTACGATGGCCATTTTGGGGCCCAGGATGGGGCGTACCATGGCCGCTTCCTGCGCCGAGGCCACGATGCCACCAATGCCAGCAGCCCTTGCCTGTTCAGCACGCTGCGCGACTAGACCGACGGCGTCACGTTCATAACCGGCTTCGCGCAGATCAACATCGTCCATCGAGGTCAGCACGGTCACGCCGAGCACGCAGAGGGTCGAGCCCGCTGCAGCCTTCGCGGCCGAGCGCATGGTTTTGGGATAGGCATGGACGGTCAGCATTGCTGCGCCGGTTTCCGCAATCGCGGCCACGCCCTTTTCGATGGTGTTGTCGATGTCGAGGAGCTTGAGGTCAAAGAAGACCTTCTTGCCGGCAGCGATCAGCTCTTTGCCGAGCGCAAAACCATCGGCGCCATAAAAGCACTGATAGCCAATCTTGTAGTACTCAACGCTATCGCCGAGGAGCGAAACGATCTCTTCAGCGCGTGCACGCGTCGGGACGTCAAGACCCACGATGAGATGGCCAGCCATTATAAAACTCCGCGATGTCTAGTGTTGGTGCTGTATGGACCAAATCGCATTTGCCGACAAGGCGTCACTCCGTCCAAGACGCGGTGAGGCTTTCCATAGCCATCCAATCGGATTCCAGCGTCTCGGCGTGCGGATCAAAGATGAAGCAATTGCCGCCACCGGCGGCGCCCAGATGCTGCTGATCTTGGCTGCGAGAAATCGGGAGCGCGCCAAGGTGGCATTTGAGAAGTGTTCCAACGCCACCATGGCCGCAAAAGATCAGGGGGCGATCGGGTTCGGCAAAGGCGATGGCGGTCCGAATGGCCGCAACAATTCGCGCTTGCGCATCGACCGCCCTCTCCCACCCGGCAACACTTTGATCTGGGTGTGCGAAGAATTGGTTGGCGTGCTCCTCAAAGAGTGGCCCGGCCAGAAACCCCGTGGCGGAGCGATCATTCTCATCCATGCTGGAATGGGAAATGATCTCCGCGCCCAAGGGCGCACCGATGATGTGAGCCAACTCGATGGCTTTGCGTTCCGCGCTCGAAAATATCTGTACCGAGCTCGGCAGCAGATTGCGTTGCGCAAAGTGTTGCGCGCGGTCCCGACCGACAGATGAAAGCCCCCATTGGGGGACCGCAACATCTGGATCGATCTCTACCTGCGGGTGGGTGATGTAAAGGGCGCGAATGATTAGCCTCGGTTGAAGTGGGTCATCTCGATGGCGATGGTATCGATCTTTTTGATCACGCCAGCTTCTGTGAGATTGCCCGCCTCGTCAAACGCTTGGCTGGCCGGACCAATGCCCAAAAGTGTTGGCACGACCAAAGCGCCGACCTTGGTCAATGACTCGCGGAGGTGGCTGAGGCTCCACAGCGTTCCATATTTGCCCGAGCTGACGCCGCCGATGCCAAAAGTGGCGTGACGGAAGGGGCTTGGACTTTGGCGCGAGAGCCAGGCCAGCGTGTTGACCAAAAGCGGGGTGTGCGAGCCGTTATATTCTGGGCTAGCGATGAAAATAATGTCGGCCTCGCGCCAAAGCTGGGCGAGTTTAACCGCTGCCTCCGGAACATTGTCCGGCTCTAAGTCTTCATTGAATATCGGCATTGGGAAGTCGCCGAGATTGAGTGCATTGACCTCCACCCCTGCTTGGCTCAGCTTATCGCTGACGATGTGCTGCAGTTTTTGGTTATACGAACCGGCGCGAATAGAGCCGGAAAGAGTGAGTGCTGTCTTCATTGTGAATTCCTAAAACCTCTATCGAGACGTTTGGGCAGCTCGGATGTTCCATTGCTCGAGGAGAAAAATGCGAGGAAGCCGTTATGCCTGAAATGATCTTCATCAATGTGCCGGTGCGCGACCTACCAGCCGCTATGGCTTATTATCGTGCTCTGGGGTTTGCACATAATCCGCAATTCACCGACGAGACTGCGGCCTGTGTGGTGATCAGCGAGACGATTTTTGTCATGCTGCTGACCCATGACAAGTTCCGCTTCTTCTCCCCCAATCCCATCTCTGACACAAAATCCTCGACCTCCGCTCTTTATGCTTTGTCGCGCGAAAGTCGCGCCGATGTCGACAAAATCGCTGAGGCAGGGCTAGCCGCTGGTGGCCGCGAATATCGCGACATTCAGGATCTCGGGTTTATGTATTCTCGCGCGATTGCCGATCTCGATGGGCACGTCTGGGAATATATGTACATGGATATGAGCCAGATGGGTCAAGGCTAACAGCTCTGCTCGATCGACACAAAAAAGGCGACCCTTGGGCCGCCTTTCGTTTTGGGACGCTTAGGCGTCGAACATTTTCTTGAGCTTGTCGAAGAAGCCACCCGAGGTTGGGCTGGTGTCGCTGGTTTCGAGCTTGGCAAATTCTTCCAGGAGCTCGCGCTGGCGCTTGGACAGGTTCTGCGGCGTCTCAATATCGAGCTGCACGTAGAGATCACCAACATCCTTGCTGCGCAGAACTGGCATGCCCTTGCCCTTAAGGCGAACCCGCTGGCCCGGCTGCGTGCCTGTGGGCACCTTTACCTTGGCGCGGCTATTGTCGAGGGTCGGCACTTCGAACTCGCCGCCCAGCGCTGCTGTGGTCATTGAGATCGGGATACGTGCGTAAAGATCGGCACCATCGCGCTGGAACAGATCATGCGGACGGGTGGAGACGAAGATATAGAGGTCGCCCGGAGGACCACCGCGGACCCCAGCTTCACCTTCATTGGCGAGGCGAATGCGAGTGCCGTCTTCAATACCCTTTGGAATATCGACCGAAAGCTTGCGGCTCTGCTGGCGACGGCCCTGACCACCGCAATCGGTGCACGGCTGGTCCATCATCTCGCCACGGCCGCTACATACTGGGCAGGTACGTTCGATGGTGAAGAAGCCCTGCGCTGCACGCACCTTGCCATGGCCATTACACTGGCGGCAGGTGTGGGTGCCGGTGCCAGGCTTAGCGCCCGAACCATCGCAGGTGTCGCAGCCAGCAAGCGTTGGCACGTCGATTTCAACCGTGCGACCCTCAAAGCTTTCTTCAAGCGAGATTTCGAGATTGTAGCGCAGATCCGAGCCGCGTGTTTTGGCCGAACCGCCGCCACCGCGACGACCACCGCCCATGAAGTCACCGAAGATGTCTTCAAAAATATCGGACATCGAGGAGTTGAACTCCGGACCAAATCCGCCACCGCCACGACCACCGCCGTTTTCAAACGCGGCATGACCAAAGCGGTCATAGGCCGAACGCTTCTGCGGGTCCTTTAGCGTGTCATAGGCTTCGTTGATTTCTTTGAACTTGGCTTCAGCCTCTGCATTCCCCGGGTTGCGGTCCGGGTGGAATTGCATGGCGAGCTTGCGATAAGCGCTCTTGAGGGCGGCATCATCGGCACCCTTTTGTGCGCCGAGCACCTCGTAGAAGTCGCGTTTGGCCAAGGTAGTCTATCTCCTGGATCGCGCCGGTCATGGTCGTCGCGCTGGACTTGAAACTGAAACAGCCGGTGTCATCCCGGCGAGTACTGCCGATATGGGCAGTTGTATGCGTCTTAGCAAGGGGTAAGGCTGCGATCAACCGGCGCAGGCTTTTGTCTTTTTGTCCAAAACGGATTCACGTGAAACTATAGCGATGGCCTGTGCGAGCACCCGTCGCCCAAAATGGCTTGGGATCTGCGGCAGGCAGGTCCTGAAGCCGAGCGCGCTGATGTGGGCAGCGGGCCAATACCCCAAAACAAAAAAGGCCCGGTGTTGCCACCGAGCCTTCAAAAACGCCGTCGAAGTTATTCTTACTTCTTGGTGTCGCTGTCGTTTACTTCTTCGAAGTCGGCATCAAGGATGTCGTCATCGTTGTCGTCAGCAGTACCAGCGGCCTTGGCTTCAGCTTCAGCCTGCGAAGCCTTGTACATGGCTTCGCCCAGCTTCATGGACGCTTCTGCCAGAGCATTGGTCTTTTCCTTGATCAGCTCTGCGTCGTCGCCGTCGATGACAGCGCGCAGATCGGTGATCGCGGTTTCGATCGCGGTCTTGTCAGCAGCAGGAACCTTGTCGCCGTAGTCCTTGAGGGATTTTTCGGTCGAGTGGATGAGCGATTCACCCTGGTTCTTGGCTTCAACCGATTCGCGCTTGCGCTTATCGGCTTCAGCATTGGCTTCTGCGTCCTTGACCATCTGCTCGATGTCAGCGTCCGAAAGACCACCCGATGCCTGAATGCGGATCTGGTGTTCCTTGCCAGTGCCCTTGTCCTTAGCGGACACGTTCACAATGCCGTTGGCGTCGATGTCGAACGTCACTTCGATCTGCGGAACGCCACGCGGTGCTGGTGGGATGCCGGCGAGGTCGAAATTGCCCAAGAGCTTGTTGTCTGCAGCCATTTCGCGTTCACCCTGGAACACGCGGATGGTCACAGCCGACTGATTGTCTTCGGCGGTCGAGAAGGTCTGGCTCTTCTTGGTCGGGATGGTGGTGTTACGGTCGATAAGACGGGTAAACACGCCACCCAGAGTTTCAATGCCGAGCGAGAGCGGGGTCACGTCGAGCAGCAGAACGTCCTTAACGTCGCCCTGCAGAACGCCGCCCTGAATTGCTGCGCCAAGGGCCACAACTTCGTCAGGGTTTACGCCCTTGTGTGGTTCCTTGCCGAACAGCTGCTTTACAGCTTCCTGGACCTTAGGCATGCGGCTCATACCGCCAACGAGAACGACTTCGTCGATCTGCGAAGCGGTCAGACCCGCGTCCTTCATCGCCTTCTTGCATGGCTCGATGGTGCGCAGGATGAGGTCTTCAACCAGCGTTTCGAGCTTGGAGCGCGAGAGCTTGAGGGTCAGGTGCTTTGGACCGGAAGCGTCTGCAGTGATGAACGGCAGGTTGATTTCGGTCTGAGTGGCGCTCGAGAGTTCGATCTTTGCCTTTTCAGCAGCTTCCTTGAGGCGCTGCAGAGCAAGCTTGTCCGAACGCAGATCGATCCCCTGTTCCTTCTTGAACTCGTCAGCGAGGTAGTCGACCAGACGCATGTCAAAGTCTTCACCGCCGAGGAAGGTGTCGCCATTGGTCGACTTCACTTCGAAGACGCCATCGCCGATTTCGAGGATCGACACGTCGAAGGTACCGCCGCCAAGGTCATAGACCGCGATGGTGCCGGAATTCTTCTTGTCGAGACCGTATGCAAGCGCAGCTGCAGTCGGCTCGTTGATGATGCGCAGAACTTCAAGGCCGGCAATCTTGCCTGCGTCCTTGGTGGCCTGGCGCTGGCTGTCGTTGAAGTAAGCCGGAACGGTGATGACTGCCTGAGTAACGGTCTCGCCGAGGTAAGCCTCAGCGGTTTCCTTCATCTTCTGCAGGATCATGGCCGAAACCTGGCTTGGGGAGTACTGCTCACCCGAAGCTTCAACCCATGCGTCGCCATTGCTTGCGCGTGCGATCTTGAACGGAACCAGACCCTTGTCCTTTTCGACCATCTTGTCGTCGAAACGACGGCCGATCAGGCGCTTTACAGCGAACAGGGTGTTTTCTGGGTTGGTAACGGCCTGGCGCTTAGCCGGCTGACCGACCAGACGTTCGCCGTCCTTGGAAAACGCAACCATAGATGGCGTGGTGCGTGCGCCTTCTGCGTTCTCGATAACCTTCGGGTTGCTGCCGTCCATGACGGCGACGCAGCTGTTGGTCGTACCGAGGTCGATGCCGATAACTTTAGCCATTCTCTAGCCTCTCTTTCAGCGAACCCGCCGTGAAGTCCTTTGCAACGAAAGCAACTTCTGGCCCTTCGGGGCCGGGGTCCCTCGTAGGTTCTGGATCAGTGCCCCGTTCGGGGCCTAGGGCCGTATATAGGGGGGTGTGGCGAGGGCTTCAAGCGCGGGGGCGTTATGATTTTCGTCCCCGCACAATCAGTGGAAGACCCGGTGGATTACTCGGGTCCTTTTACCGCTTAGTCTTGGAGCGTGTAGCTTGCCAGCGAGCAGATATCGACTTCGTTGACGATCAGCTCTTCCTCTTCGGCGCCAACAAACTTGAAGTCATAAAGGCACTGGTCCGAACCATCACCGATGGTGGCGGTGGCTTCGAAGCCAGCCTCGAGTACCCCGAGGTTTTCGAGCAGGTCTTCACCCCAAGAGTCTTCATTGGACGGGGTGGTGTAGAAATAATGCAGGTCAATGGAGCTGTTGTTGATGATTTGGAACTCAACAGTTTCTGCCATTGCAGGGGTAGCAGCGGCCAGGAGTGCGACAGCACCAATGGCGGCTAAGATATTCTTGGCCATATAAAACTCTCCAGAAAATAGGCATATAAAATCGCGTCGTCTTTTGCCATTTTCGCAAAACGGTGCCAAGGGGGGCAGTATCGGACAGCCGAGAAATCTTTTAGAAGGCGCCATGATTTCAAATGGCACAGTGCTGTTGCAGGACAGCGCTCACGCAGACAGTAAGAGCCTTTTATTTTCAGCGCCCTACCGCGTGCTGAGCGCCCATAGCTATGATCAGGCGCTATTGGTCATGGCGGAGATGGCCGAACTGCAGGCGCAGGGCTTCTGGCTGGCCGGCTATTTTGCCTATGAAATGGGTTATGGCTTTGAGGAACGTTTGCGCGGCTTTTTGCCTGCGCATTCTGCGTCCCCGCTGCTCTGGTTTGGCGTGTATGACGCCCCGAAATATCTTACACAAGATTCCGTCAACGCGCTTTTATCAGCAGCGCCTGTGGGCGCAGCCGCACGTTTGGCCCCTCGCACCGATTTCCAGACCTACAAATCAGCATTCGATCGGGTGAGAAATTATATCGAGGCGGGCGACGTCTATCAGATCAACCTCACCCTCAAGGCCGAGTTCGATTTGGTTGGCGATAGTCTCGGGTTCTATCGCAGTCTCGTGCAAAGCCAGCCCACCGCCTTTGGCGCCTATATCGATGCGGGTGACCACAAAATTCTCTCGGCCTCACCGGAGCTGTTCATCTCGGCAAAAGATGGCGCGCTCAGCGCGCGGCCGATGAAGGGGACGTTAAAACGCTCACCCCGCGCCGCTGACGACGCAGCCTATCGCGCTCGCTTGCAGAGTGACGAGAAAAACCGCGCCGAAAATCTCATGATCGTTGATCTCTTGCGCAATGACATGGCGCGGATTTCTGAGATCGGCTCGGTGCGGGTGACAGACCTTTTTACGGTGGAGACCTATCGTACGCTGCACACGATGACTTCGGGCATTGTTTCGCGCCTGCTTCCAGAGGTGACCGCCATTGGTGCTGTCGAAAATCTCTTCCCGTGTGGCTCAATCACCGGAGCCCCAAAATTGCGGGCCATGGAAATCATCCATGAGGTCGAAGACGGGGCGCGGGGCGTTTACACGGGCTCTATCGGCTTTATCGCTCCAAATGGCGATTTCAGTTTTAACGTCGCCATCCGTACCGCGGTTATTGACGCAGCGGGTAAGGGTGAGATCGGCGTTGGCGGGGGCATTGTTGCCGACAGTGTTGCCGAAGACGAATATCAGGAGGCTTTGCTCAAATTGCAGTTTCTGGCTGACCCGGCCCAACCGGTGACCCTTATCGAAACCTTTAAGTGGAGCCCCGAAGAAGGCTTCGTGCTGCGACAGCGCCATGTTGAGCGTCTGCTTGCCTCGGCTGAATATTTTGGCCTACCTGTAGAAGTCGACGCGATTGAAAAACTCCTCGACGATAACGCCAGCGCTTGGACGCAGCCCATGCGGGTTCGTCTCACTCTTTCTGCAGCTGGGCTCGATTTGACAGCGGTGCTTCTACCTCCGAGCCCAAGTCTCTTCCGCTTCGATATCGCCAGTGACGTTTTGCAATCGTCATCGGTGTGGGTCGCGCACAAAACCACCAATCGCGCCTTTTACGATGAACCGAAAAAGCGCGCCCATGATGAGCGTGGCTTGGATGAATTGGTTTTCACCAATGAGCGCGGAGAGCTGACCGAGGGCTCTTTTACCAATCTATTCATCGAGCGGGATGGTCGGCTGCTGACCCCTGCCCTCAGCTCCGGCTTGTTGCCGGGAACATTACGGGAAGAAGTTTTGGCGAGCGGGAAGGCGGAAGAAGCCATCCTGACCCTTGCGGATCTCGAAACGGCTGATGCAATCTATCTCGGCAATTCCGTGCGCGGTCTTATCCGCGCCGAATGGGTAAGGGGCAAGGCATGAGCTTTGAAATCAAATCCGACGACGTTCTGGTCGTTGTCGATGTGCAATATGATTTTCTGCCCGGTGGCAGTCTCGCCGTTGCCGATGGCGATGCGATCATTCCAGTGGTCAACGCCTTGGCCAAGAAGTTTGCCAATGTCGTGCTGACCCAAGACTGGCACCCTGCCGATCATATTTCCTTTGCCAGCCAGCATGTGGGCAAGTCGCCGTTTGAAACAGTAGATCTGGATTATGGAACACAGGTCTTGTGGCCGGACCACTGCGTATGGGGCACGCGCGGCGCCGAAATTTCGGCTGATCTCGACATCCCACACGCGCAAATGATTATCCGCAAAGGCTTTAATCGCGCCATCGATAGCTATTCGGGCTTTCAGGAAGCGGATCGCACAACGCTGACCGGTCTCGCCAGCTATCTCGGCGAACGCAATTTGGGTCGGGTTTTTGTCGTTGGCCTCGCCACCGATTTTTGCGTGGCCTGGACGGCTATTGATTCTGCCGCTGGCGGGTTTGAGACTTTTGTTATCGAAGACGCCACCCGCGCCATTGATGCCAATGGTTCGCTTGAAAAGGCTTGGGCTGATTTGGAAGAAGCGGGCGTGACGCGGATTACGTCTGCTGAGCTACTCAGCTAAGGATTCACGTGAAACTAAGCTGATTATCGTTCGGCAATGAGCATCGCCTTGATCGTGGTCGCTTTGACAAAATGATCAAGGCGGTGGGTTTTTATCCACCACGTCGCCATTTCCATCAGCAGATCAGGCGTGTCATTGCGGTTGGCGAAAAACGCATAAAACGAGAGGCCAACGCCCTCGCCCTTTAGTGCGATCTTGGCGGTACACACCGCGATGGCTTTTTCACGCAGTGCCGGTGTCATTGATAGTCCGTTCCCTGGATACATAAAAAAGGGCACCCCATGGCGCCCTTTCGAGTGTGAAGACAGAGCGCTTAAGCGTTCTTGTCAATCGCGTCGCCTGCTTCAGCAGCTGGACCGCCCTTGGCAACACCAACCATGGCCGGGCGCAGGACGCGCTCGCCAATGGCAAAGCCTTCCTGAACGACCTGCACAATGGTGCCTTCTGGAACGGCTGGGTTCGGCACTTCGAACATCGCCTGATGCTTATGCGGATCGAACTTCTGGCCAGCGGCTTCAATCGGCTTGACGCCATGCTTGGCAAGAAGACGGTTGGTTTCGCGTTCAGCCAGCTCAATGCCTTCGATCAGGCTCTTGAGTGAACCTTCAGCGCTCTCACGGACATCGGCTGGGATGACCAGCAGCGCGCGCGACAGCGCGTCGGTGGCGCTCAGCATATCGCGAGCAAATCCAGCAATGGCGTAGGTGCGGGTGTCAGCGACTTCGCGCTCCGTGCGCTTACGCAGGTTTTCCATTTCCGCAATGGTACGCAGAACGCGGTCCTTGAGGTCGGCGTTTTCCGCCTGCAATGCCTCAACGGGATCGACTTCTGGAGCGGTTTCGGTGGTCGGGATCTCGACTTCCGGATTTTCGCCCTGGGCGGCGTTTTCGTCGCTCATTGTGTCTTCTTCCGTTCGTTAAAACTTTCTGTCCCGCATATCGGTCAAGCGAGACGGTAATTCAAGCTCTCACTCACCGCGCTGCGCGCTTACGCGCAATCATCGCGGAAATGACGTTGGCCGTGTAGTCCACAACGGGGACAATGCGTGCATAGTTCAATCGCGTTGGCCCGATAACGCCCAAGACGCCAACGATCCGATCATTGGCATCCTTATAGGGCGAGAGAATCACCGAAGAGCCGGAGAGGGAGAAGAGCTTATTCTCTGAGCCGATGAAAATACGGACACCCTGCCCGCGCTCCGCATCGCCCAGGAGATCGAGCAATCCGTCCTTGCTTTCCAGCTCATCGAACAATTGCCGCATCCGTGCCAACTCGTCGCTGGCCATGGTGTCATTGATGAGATTGGCGCGGCCGCGAACGATCACCGTGGGAGCATTGCCCGACGCAGGGGTGGACAGGGTCGCAATGCCAGCGTCGACGAGTTTTTGTGTGAGCTCGTCCAATTCGGCGCGTTGTTCATCGCGTCGCTCATTGAGCAGCTTTTTGGCTTCCGCCAAAGTGCGCCCGACAATGTAGTTGGAGAGATAATTGCCCGCCTGCTGCAAGGAGCTAGCGGCGTAGCCGGGTGGCAATTCAAGGATACGGTTTTCGACCTGCCCATCTTCGCCGACCATGATGGCCATAGCCCGTGAATTATCGAGGCGCACAAATTCAATATGCCGCAGCACCATATCGGCCTTGGTGGCAATAACCACGCCAGCGCCATGGCTAAGGCCTGAGAGGAGCGAGGAGGCTTCAGTCAGCATGTCCTCGACCTGCCCGCGCCCGGCAGTGTGTTCCATCTGGCGGGCTATCCGGCCGCGCTCATCTTCATCCACCGCGCCCACTTCGAGCATCGAGTCGACGAAAAAGCGCAGGCCTTGCTGGGTTGGCGCACGGCCAGCGGAGGTGTGTGGCGCCGCAATAAGACCGAGGTCTTCAAGGTCTGCCATCACATTTCTGACAGAAGCGGGGGAAAGCTCCACCTGCAAAAGTCGGCTAAGATCACGCGACCCCACGGGCACACCGGTGTCGAGATAGCGCTCGACGAGGGTCCGAAAAATCTCCTGGGAGCGCGTGTTGAGCACGCTAAGGAAGTCTTCTGCCGGTCTGGTCATGGCTTTTATGCTAAATCTTTCGCTTTAACCCTGTACTCTCATTTAAGCGCTTCCTCCCCAAGCGCCAAGCTGCCGCAGCTTGTGAGTGGGGCCGTTGGAGGTTAAGAGGCGGTTAACACCATTTTCTAGCGGACAAAATATGCGCCCCTCCGGTCGACAGCCTTCAGATATGCGTACGGTGACCTTTGAACGTAAGGTCTCCATGAAAGCAGAAGGCTCGTGCCTTGTAACCTTCGGCAACACCAAAGTTTTGTGCACTGCTTCGGTTGAAACCAGCGTTCCGGGTTGGCTGCGTGGCAAGGGTCAGGGCTGGGTCACGGCTGAATACGGCATGCTCCCCCGCGCCACCGGTTCGCGCAATCGTCGTGAAGCCACAGCCGGCAAGCAGACGGGCCGCACCCAGGAAATCCAGCGTCTCATCGGTCGCTCGCTCCGCGCTGTTGTAGATTTGGCGGCGCTCGGCGAAGCTCAGATCACTCTCGATTGTGACGTGCTTGAAGCCGATGGCGGCACTCGTACCGCAGCCATCTCGGGCGCTTATGTGGCACTGGTTGATGCCATCGCCTGGATGGAAGAGCGCAAGCTGACCAAGGGCAAGGTTCTCAAGGACAGTATCGCAGCGGTTTCTTGCGGCATTTATCGCGGCACCCCGGTTCTCGATCTCGACTATCTCGAAGACGTTGAAGCGGAAACGGATGCCAACTTCGTCATGACCGGTTCGGGCAAGTTTGTCGAAATTCAGGGCACTGCTGAAGGCGCCCCGTTCGACCGCTCGGAGCTGGAAGCCCTCATGGGTCTGGCCGAAAAGGGCATTACCGAACTTTCCGCGCAGCAGCGCGCAGTTCTGGGTCAATAATGCACTGGTTGCGGAAGAAGCTACCGTTTCGTCTTGCTGACCGTCCTGCTCGCCCTGAGCAGGCGGCGCGGCCCAATGGCGAACGCCATTTTTCCGCTCACAATTCTCGCGTATGGAATGACATCGTCCGCGCACTCGAAGGTACAAAGAAATGACCATCCCTCGTCTTCGCCCCGGTGATCGTCTTTGCATCGCGACCCATAACGCGGGCAAGCTCAAAGAATTCCGCGAATTGTTTGAGCCCTTCGGTTTGGTTCTGGTCTCGGCGGGCGATTTGGGCCTCCCGGAGCCAGAAGAAACCGGCACCACCTTTGCCGAAAACGCGCGCACTAAGGCCCATGCTGCAGCGACGGGCGCCGATATGTTGGCTCTGTCCGACGACAGCGGCCTTTGCGTCGACGCGCTCAATGGCGATCCGGGTGTCTACACTGCCGATTGGGCTGGTGTGCCGCGCGATTTCAACCGTGCCATGAAGCGCGTGGAAGATGCCTTGCAGGCCGCTGGCGCGGGCTCTCCCGGCCAGCGTCGTGGCTCGTTTAATGCCACGCTTTGTCTCGCCCATCCTGATGGCCGCGATATGCTTTTTGTTGGCAAGTGCGAAGGGACGTTGATCTGGCCGCCACGCGGCGATGTCGGTCATGGCTATGACCCGATGTTCATGCCCGATGGCCACGACATCACTTTTGGTGAAATGGCGCCTGAGGTGAAGCATTCTTGGTCGCCCGGTCAAACTGGTCTTTCCCATCGTGCGCGGGCCTTTGCCCAATTCGTTGAGAACCAGATAGAGCATGCCTAGTCAGACCAATGTCTGGGCAGTAACAATTCTTCTGTCCCCGATGGGCGGGGCGGATCGGTGCATTATGCGAGGCGTTCGACCATGAACGGGAATGATCTCTTCGGCATTTATGTGCACTGGCCTTTCTGTGCCTCCAAATGCCCCTACTGCGATTTCAACTCGCATGTGCATCGCGGCCCCTTTGACGAAGATGCCTTCGTTGAAGGCTATAAGCGTGAGATCGCCCATATGGGGTCGCTCACGCCCGGCCGTCTGGTGCAGTCGATTTTCTTTGGCGGCGGCACGCCTTCGCTGATGTCGCCAAAGGCCGTTGGCACGATTTTGGATGCCATCTCCAATGAGTGGCAAATCGACAGCAATGCCGAAATCACCCTGGAGGCCAACCCAACCAGTGTTGAGGTGGATCGCTTTCGCGGCTTCCGGATGGCTGGCGTCAACCGCGTATCGCTCGGTGTGCAGTCGCTGCGCCCTGGTCCGCTGGCCGAATTGGGCCGTCGCCACTCTGTCGAAGAAGCCATTGCTGCCGTGCGTATCGCGCAGTCGATTTTCGATCGATCGAGTTTTGATCTGATCTACGCGCGTCCCAAGCAGACGCTTGAAGATTGGGAAGATGAGCTCAAGGAAGCCATCTGGCTGGCCGATGGTCACTTGAGCCTTTACCAGCTAACCATTGAGCAGGGCACGCGCTACTACGATCTCTATAATGCCGGTAAGCTCATCATGCCGAATGAAGATCTCGGCGCGGATTTTTATGAGATGACCCAGGAGCTGACGTCGGCTGCTGGCATGCCCGCCTATGAGATTTCCAACCATGCTGTGCCCGGCCAAGAAAGCCGGCACAACATGCTCTATTGGCGGTATGGCGAATATGCTGGCATTGGTCCGGGCGCACATGGCCGCCTCATGGTCAATCATCAGCGCTACGCGACAGCCTGCGAGAAAATGCCATGGCAGTGGCTCGACCTGACGGAAAAACACGGCCACGGCATGGTCACCAATGATGTGCTGAGCTGGGAAGAACAGGGCGACGAATATCTCGTCATGGGGCTGCGTCTTAAGGAAGGCATTTCCCCATCGCGTTTCATGGCTATTTCCGGCCGTGGTTTGGCGGAAAGGCAGATCGAGGTTTTGAAGGGCTATGGCTTCCTCGAAACCCTCCCCAACGGCAATCTGCGCGTCACGGAGAAGGGTTTTCCTGTTCTCGACGCGGTTGTCGCCGATCTCGCAGCGTAAAACCTTTTTGGGTGATGGCGCCCGGCGCCCTCACATGCTCCAAGTTTTGACTATTCATAAAAGGCGTTGTCATGAGTGAGACCAGCAAGAATTTCTTTATTGCGGGCAGTAGCTTTGACGCGCCGCCCTTGTTGCCGGGGCTTTATGTCGTTGCGACACCCATTGGCAATCTTCGCGATATCACCATTCGTGCGCTCGAAACTCTGGCTGCTGCCGACGCGATCCTTTGCGAGGACACCCGCACCTCGGCAAAGCTGCTCGATCATTTTGGTATCCGCGCCCGCCGCGTCGCCTTTCACGAGCACAATGAGCGCGAAAAGGCCGAAGATATCGCCAACCGCATTCGTGCGGGCGCGGTCATCGCTCTCATTTCTGACGCAGGCACCCCCCTGCTCTCCGATCCGGGTTTTCCGCTCATCCGCGTCTTGGCTGAACAGAACCTGCCGGTCTTCCCCATTCCCGGAGCCTCGGCGTTGCTTTCGGCTTTGGTGGTGGCGGGGCTGCCAACCGATGCTTTTGCCTTCCATGGCTTCCTGCCGCCCAAGGCCGGTGCGCGTAGCAATGCGCTCGGTCGCCTGAAGGATTCACGTGAAACCTTGGTGTTTTACGAAAGCCCCCGCCGCATCGCAGACACGCTTGCCTCCATGGCTGAAGTGTTTGGCGACCGTCAGGCTTCGGTCTCTCTGGAGCTGACCAAGCGCTTCGAGCGCACGTTTCGCGGGCCTCTTTCCGAATTGGCTCAACAGTTCGCCGAAGATGACACCAAGGGCGAAGCTGTTATTGTCGTATCCGGTGCGAGCGAGCCAACCGCCCCAGCGGCAGAAGATTGGCAGGCAGCACTGACCCAAGCCATGGCCGATGCGCCCCTGCGTGCCGCCGTCGATGACATCGCCGCGCGTTTCAATTTGAAGCGCAAGGAGGTTTACGATGCTGCCCTCGCGATCAAGGCGCAGTCGGAATAAGAGCATTCTGGCCGAGAAATTTGGCCAGCGCAGTGAGGCGCTGGCGGCGCTCTATTTGCGTCTCAAATTCTATCGCATTCGCAATCGCCGCTACAAAACCCCTGTGGGCGAGATCGACATTGTTGCCGAAAAGTCCAAAACCTTGATCTTCATCGAGGTCAAAGCGCGGGCAAAGACCTCGGATTATCTTGAGGCCAGCGAAGCGGTTAACCGCGAACGCATCACACGGGCCGCAGAATTTTGGCTCATGCGCCACCCCCACGAAGCGGGCCGAGATTGCCGCTTTGACGTAATTTTCCTTGCACCCGGCCGTTTGCCGGTTCATCTCATCAACGCTTTCTAGTGCGAGATTTGCTCATGTCCCTCAAAGTCGCCGTCCAAATGGATCACGTCTCAACCATCAATCCCAAGGGTGACAGCACCTTTGCTATGATGTTGGAGGCGCAATCGCGCGGCCATGAACTGGTGCACTATACCGCCGACACTCTGGCGCTGCGGGACAATGTGCTCAGCGCTTTGGTCCAGCCGATCAAGGTCATTGACGCCGATAAGGGTGAGCACTTTGAGCTCGGTGCGGCCAGCCGCATTGATCTGTCGAGCCAGGACGTGGTGCTGATGCGCCAAGACCCGCCGTTCGACATGAACTACATCACCATCACCCATATGCTTGAGCGCATTCACCCCAAGACCTTGGTGGTCAATCCGCCAGCGGCGGTGCGCAATGCACCAGAGAAAATTCTGGTCACCGAATTCCCCGAGCTGATGCCGCCAACGCTGATTACTCGCGATCGCGCTGAAATCGAAGCGTTCCGCGCTGAGCACGGCAATATCATCGTCAAGCCGCTCTACGGCAATGGTGGCGCTGGCGTCTTCCTCATTCAGGAAAACGATCAAAACCTCGCCAGCCTTCTTGAGCTGTTCGAAGACAAATATCGTGAACCCTTCATGATCCAGCGTTACCTGCCGGATGTGCGCAAGGGCGATAAGCGCATCATCATCATCGATGGTGAGCCTGTCATGGGTCTCAACCGCGTGCCGGCAGAGGGCGAAGCGCGCTCCAACATGCATGTTGGCGGTCGTCCGGAACTCTCCCCGCTGACCGAACGTGAGCTGGAAATCTGCGCGGCCATTGCGCCAGCGCTGAAGGCTCGCGACATGATCTTCGTTGGCATCGACGTCATCGGCGGCTATCTCACCGAAATCAATGTCACCTCGCCCACCGGCCTGCGTGAGATTAAGCGCTTTGGTGGCCCCGATATTACGGCCATGATCTGGGACGCAATCGAAAAGCGTCGCTAAGCGTTTTTGTGAAGGGGGCGAAGGCTCATGGATGTTTTTCTGGTCGCTTTCGTCACCCTCTTCGCAACCGTGGGTGTCGCCGACATTCCCTTTATCTTTGCGGCGCTGACCAAAGATAATACGCCTGCGGAACGCAGGATTTTTGCCACGCGCGGTGTGCTCATCGCGCTGGGCATTCTTTTGTGCTTTGCCTTTCTCGGCAATTCCATTCTCGAAGTCTTCGGCATCACCATTCCGGCTCTGCGCACGGCAGGTGGCATCCTGCTGCTGTTGATTGCGATCGACATGGTGTTTGCTCGCCATTCCGGTGCGACGGGCACCACCTCCGAAGAAGAAAACGAAGCCCGTCAGTCCAACGATATTTCGGTGTTCCCACTGGCTATGCCGCTGTTGAGCGGTCCCGGCGCTATTAGTGCCGTCATCCTGCTGACGACCGGAGCCGACAATCGTTTGGCGTTCTGGATGGTTGTTGCGGCTATCGTCGCCATTATGCTGGCGGCCTGGCTCACCTTGCTGGTCGCTATCCCGATCCAGCGCCTCCTCGGTATCACTGGGCTGGCAGTGGTCACTCGTGTGGTCGGGGTGCTTTTGGCAGCCCTTGCCGTGCAGTTTATCTTCGATGGCGTGCGCACCAGCGGACTATTGGGTGTCGTCGCTAGCTGACCCCACTCCTTGAACGCTGGTCGTGGTGCACGTGACGCATCATGACCAGCGCCTTAGAGCGCTTCGGTCTCACTGCGCGCCCGCTCGGCTGGATCATAGCCCAAGCCAAAGTCATCCACACGGCCGTGCGGAGCATCCATCAGCTGCTCGAGCGTGAAGGCTGGTGCCGTGTGTGTAGCGCTCAGGTCCATCAAACTGTTGGCGCGCTGGGCTAGGCGCCCAAGCGGGAGCACGGGGCCGGCAACTTCCAGCAACCGGATTTGCCCTAGGCCCTGATAGGGCGGGCGCTGCATTAAGGCGGCATCTGTGCCAGCGAGCGGATCAACGGCCGCAAGGGTAATGGTACCACCGCGATAGAACACGCTGAGACTTTGGCTGACGTAAAACGCGATCTTATCGGCGCCCGCATTGGCAAAGTGAATGCCATCGTCTTTGCGCATGCGTGCGTTCTGCCCGTTCAGATCCGGTCCGAACGCGGTGTAGCGGCCGTCCTCGCTCAAGAAGCGGTCAAAAATATCGATGAACTCTGCGCCGCCAGAGAATGCCGCCATGCGTTGCAGGGCATTGATCTGGGCGATGTCGGCAGAATATTGACTGCGCTCCATAGGCGGCAACCCAACCCAGAGAACAGGTTTGCGGGCGCTCCTGAGCTGGCTCAGAAACTGATTCAACTGCGCCTGATAGCTGGCCGACCAGTTTGGTGAGAGAACAATGTTGTCGGATGCAGCGCCGGGAAACTCTTGGCGATCGTTGACGCCAATGCTGATAACGGCGACGTCGAAGCTATTTTCGGCAATAGCGCTGCCGATCTTTGCGCCCCAATCAAAGAAATCCGCACGAACAAATCCTGAGGCGCTGACACCTTCATCGAGGACCACAAGGTTTGGATCTTCTGCATAGTGTCGTTCGAGCGCCTTTGCTAAATCAATGGCCAAGCTGTCGCCGAATACGGCCAAGCGCGTTGCGTCTACGCTTTTGACGACCACTGGCTTGGGCGGGGGCGGCGGCGGGGTTGGCGCGGCTTGCCGGCGTGGCTGTGTTCGTTGGACCGGCGGCGGCGCAGCGGGCTCCTCACCAAACAACAGATCAAAAAGCGTGCGGCGGCGCGGTTGTTCCTGCTGGGCAATAACAATCCGCTCGTCCCCGACCACCTGCGCCCACGCGGGTGCGGTGTCGAGCCCGACAATGCTCAAGAGCACTACAAATACGCCTAGCCGCTTCATCGGCCTCTCACTGCAATTTTCGCCGCGAGTTTAGCATAGCCGCTTGGCTCAAGACCATGCGCTTCTTGGCTTAACGCAGTGCCTCATAACTGGCGCGCGTGACAAAGCCGTCGGCGCGTTGGCCTTGCGCTGCCTGAAATCGCGCATAGGCAGCCTGGGTCACCGGCCCGATGCGGCCGTCAACAATGCCGTCATAATAGCCAAGCTCTTTCAGTTTTTGCTGGATGTGCTGGCGCTGGGCGAGATTGGGAAATTGCGTATTGCGTGGCCAGTTCGTGGCAAGATTGCCCCCGCCTTTGAGCCGGTCGGTGAGATGGCCAATGGCCAGGGCATAGCTGTCGGAGAAATTATAGCCTTTGAAGGCAAGGTAATTGGCGGTCAGCAGAAATTTGGGACCCGTATGGCCTGCTGGAACGTAGAGAAAAACCGGCGTTTCGAGCGATTGAAATTGCCGCCCGGCAACGCGCGCAATGCCGCGTTCGGCGAAGAAGCGGATTGGGCGAAGCTGGTCGCGCGTCGCCAGCAGATAGTCGAACCCTTCCGGCACGTCCACCTCAAAGCCCCAGTCCATACCGGGCTGGTAGCCGAGCGCGCGCAGATAGGTCGCGCTGGTGACCAGAGCGTCGGCAAGCGAGTTATGAAGATCGACCTGCCCGTCGCCGTCTCCATCCTTACCATGGGCAAGAACATTGCTGGGGTTCACTTGGAGATGGCCAATCGCCCCGGCCCATGACCCCATCGGCGAAACACCGCCACTGCGCTCGGTCAGTTTTAGTGCCGCGATGAAATCGGCCTTGTCTTCGGCAAAACGAACGCGTCTTTGCCAGACAACTGTTGCGAGCGAACGGACAATGGGGCGGATCAGCTTTGTCTGACTGAGCACAGCGCCATAATCGGTTTCCATCCCCCAGATCGCACCGAGCACATAAGGATCGACGCCTGAGGCCGCTCCCACGCTTTGGAACAGATCTTTTTGGCGGGCCATAGCCGCCCGGCCCCGTTCAACGCGATTATTGGATATGCGCTGATCGAGATATTCCCAGACCGGCGTGGTGAACTCTGGCTGGCTCGCCACCAGATTGGGCACGTTGGGATCCGGGGTGAGCCCCGCAGTGGCGCTATCATATACAGAGGCGCTGACCCCGTGGGTGAGCGCCTCTGCGCGGAATTCACCGATAAACTGCTCAAAGCTCTCCCTCGGTTGGGCGAGTGTGGCGCCGGTACAAATCAACCAGATCACAATCGCCAAACGCATGGGAAAGCTCCTTTAGCGGTTTCGCGTCATCAAGTGACGTTCCCAAGCATACGCTGTTTCGACGATTTCGTTGAGATCGTCGTGTTCTGGCACCCAGCCGAGAAGCTGACGCACTTTTTCACCAGTGGCTGTGATGGACGCCGGGTCGCCAGCACGGCGTGGGCCTTCTTCGGCAACGAAGTCGACGCCGGAAACCTTGCGCACGGTGTCGACGACTTCACGAACGGAATAGCCACGACCATATGCACAGTTCAGGGTTGTGCTTTCGCCACCTGAACGCAGATGCTTGAGCAGCAAGGCATGGGCACTGATCAGGTCGGTAACGTGAATATAGTCCCGAACACAGGTGCCATCCGGTGTTTCGTAGTCGGTGCCGAAAATGTTCATTTTCTCACGCTGACCAAGCGCCGTTTGGCACGCGACCTTGATGAGGTGAGTGGCCTCAGGCGTTGACTGACCCGAACGCTTGCCCGGATCCGCACCAGCAACGTTGAAATAGCGCAGGACGCCATAGGTCATGTCATGCGCATCGGCGACGTCGGCGAGCATCCACTCGGTCATGAGCTTCGAGCGCCCATAGGGCGACATCGGGTTGAGCTGTGTATCTTCGACAACCGGTGCAAGCCCGGTCATGCCGTAGACTGCGGCGGTCGAGGAGAAGATGAAGTGTTTCACGCCACCCTTGACCGCAGCCTCAATCAGGCTGCGCGAAGTAGACGTGTTGTTGGCGTAGTATTTTAGGGGATTGGTCACCGATTCCGGCACGACAATAGAGCCGGCGAAGTGAACGATCTCCGTAATGCCATATTTTTCGATCAGCGATATGACGAAAGGAATGTCGTTTGCGTTCCCTTCAACGAACTTCGCCCGAGCATCAATGGCCCAGTCAAAGCCGGTAACAAGATTATCCAAGACCACAACGTCTTCGCCAGCATCAGCGAGATTGAGGACCATGTGGCTGCCGATATAGCCGGCGCCCCCAGTAACCAGAACGGCCATGAAAGCTCTCTCCTATGGCGAAACGCTAGTTTTAAAACTTATCCTGTGGCAGATAGCTGTAAAGTTTTATGCCGACTACCCCTAAGAATTCATTTGGAGTGCCCACGTGACCAAGCGTGTACGTACCGCTGTCTTTCCTGTTGCCGGACTTGGCACGCGTTTCCTGCCCGCCACTAAGGCCATGCCTAAGGAAATGCTGACGGTCGTTGACCGCCCCCTGATCCAATATGCCGTGGATGAAGCGCGAGAAGCTGGTATCGAGCATTTTGTGTTCGTGACCGGTCGCAATAAGGCTGTGATCGAAGACCATTTTGATCGTCAATTTGAACTTGAAGCCACACTTGAAAGCCGCGGCAAGAATGCGGCTTTGGAAGAGTTGCGCAAGGATCTGCCCTCTGCGGGTCGCACCAGCTTTACCCGCCAGCAAGAACCGCTCGGCCTTGGCCATGCGGTGTGGTGCGCGCGCGATATCGTTGGTGACCAGCCATTTGCGCTGCTGCTGCCCGATATGATTTTCCGCGCCAAGCCGGGCGTGTTGCGTCAGATGATGGACGCGTACGAAGAAACCGGCGGCAATGTCATCGGCGTTGAAGAATGCGCTTGGGACGATGTTTCGTCTTATGGCGTTGTTGTTCGTGGCGATGGCGATGACAAGGGTTTTGCGATCAGCGGCATGGTTGAAAAGCCAAAGCGCGAAGAAGCCCCGTCTAATCTCTTCATCTCCGGCCGCTATATTCTGCAGCCAGAAATCTTCTCGCTTTTGGCTGAACAGCCACGCGGTGCGGGTGGTGAAATCCAGCTCACCGACGCGATGCAGACCCTTATGGGCCAGCAGAAGTTCACCGGCGTAAAGTACGAAGGCAAGGTGTTCGACTGTGGCTCCAAGCTGGGCTTCCTCACGGCCAACGTCGTCTTCGCGCTCGACCGTGAAGACATCCGCGCTGGTTTCCTTGAGGAGCTGCGGGCGCTCGATCTGAGCGACAAGCTTTAAGGACTACCGCTTGAGCGTCACACCGACGCTGAGCTGATGACTATCAAATGTGCCCGTCGCGCTATTGGTGCGGTGGGCATAATTGTAATCGGCGCTGAGTTTTGTGCGCGTGTTGAGGCCATAATCGGCCCCGAGGCCCGCACTGCGGCGATCTTCAGTCTCGCCACTATTCTCAACGCGAGAATGTGCGAGCTCGCTACTGGTGCGCAACGCCAGAGCGTTGTTCACCTGATAGCTGGCTGACAGCTTAGCGCTATCAATCACGCGCACAGAACCTGCACTATCCGCCCCTGTCGGCTCGATATTGCGCGCCAAAAGGCCGGTAACGCTCAGGGTTGGATCGGGCTTCCAAGTCACACCCGCTTCATAGAGACGGGCCGTTACTTCCGGCTGCGTCGCCGAGGTGAATATGTATTGGCCCATGCCAACGGCGGCATGGGCGGTAATCCGCTCTTGCCAGTTCCCGCTCACGCCCATTTTGACGTTCCGCGTATAGGCATCTGCGAATTGGCCGGAGCTTTTCCCTGCCTGGTCAAACCAATGGCGGCCGAGCTGGCCTTCGCCATAGACTTCAACGATTGGGGTGATCTGATAGCCGAGGCGCAGTGTGCCCTCCGCGCTCCATCGGTTCTGATCGGAATTATCGGTTGTGCCTGTGTCGCGCCTCTCGGTCGGGCCATAGGCAACGCGCTCTATCTGGCCATTGAGCCTGAGATTGAACTGGCCAAAGCGATGAGCCATGCCAGCATCAATATGGCCGGTGGTGATATCTGCGGGTCGAATAATTTGAGGATCAAAGCCGGGCGTGCCGAGCAATTCACGATCGAATTTTAGGCTGGCCTCGCCCTCTACCCGCGTGTTTTCGTTCAACTGCGAGCCTGCCGTCACCGAAATTGCCGCGGTGGTTGGGGTGATCTGCGGGTCACTGCCGCGCGCCAATTCGGCGTGGGCATTGATATGAGTATCAACGACATTGCCCAGGCTGCGCAAATCGAGCTCGGGGCGCAGGTGGGCGCTAAAACTATTGCCATCGCTGGACGAGATCTGCGTGCCTCTTAGACCGAGTGACCAGTCTATCTCAAAGGGGGGCGCCCCTTCCTCTGTCGGGACAAAGCTTGTAGGCGCAGCCGGGTAAAGCCCTGGCTGTAGGCGGTCGTCACTAATGGGGTCGGCAAGCACTGACCCCGCGCACAGGCACGGTGCCAATGCGAGCAGCGTCAAATTCAGCTTCTTTACCAACAAAACTCATGGCTCCGCCGTCAAGCAGGGCGTTTCTTCGACCGCGTCGAAAACCCCTGTCATGCCCATAAGGAACCCTTGCACGTCATGGTTAAATACTGGTTGAGACGGGCCTAAAACGCCTCCACTCTGAGGATATTACCGTCGGCGCCAACTACTCGCACTTTGCTCCCGGTGGTCAAGTCAGGCCCTGAGACACGCCAAACCGTGTCGCCGATATGCATTCGGCCCAAGCCGCTGATGATCGGTTCGGAGAGGAGCCCTGTTTGCCCGATCAACTGGTCAGTCCGTTGATTGAGCAGTGGTTTGTCACTGTGTGCCTGCCGACGCTTTGCACTCTTGGTCCAGATGAAAATAGCGCTCAAAGAGAGGGCCGCGAAGGCTAGCCATTGGAGCGGCCAACTGACCGCGACCACCAGCGTCAGCGCGCCAATGACCAGAGCGGAGACACCGAACCAAATGAGGAAGCCGCCCGGCACTGCCAACTCAAGGCCGAGCAAGATCAGGCCAAAAACCATCCAGCTCCATGGTCCAAAGCTAGCGATAAGAGCAATAAGGTTCATGTTTTAACCCGCGTTTGGAGGACGACCAGTGCCGCGGGGCTGGGACGAACCCGAGCCAAAGGCTTCGCGGGCGATTTCGGCAATGCCGCCGATCGAGCCGATCACGCTGGCGGCTTCCACGGGCAGCATCAGAACCTTTTGGTTTGGCGAGGTGGCGATGCCCTCGAGGGCTTTGATGTAATTGTTGGCGACAAAATAATTGATCGCCTGCACGTCACCCGAAGCAATTGCCGCCGACACCAGCTGGGTCGCGCGCGCTTCGGCTTCCGCCGCGCGTTCACGCGCTTCAGCGTCACGGAAGGCAGCCTCTTTGCGGCCCTCCGCTTCGAGCACTTGCGCCTGCTTTTCGCCTTCCGCCTTGAGAATGGCAGCTTGGCGACGGCCCTCGGCTTCCAAAATTGTCGCGCGTTTCTCGCGCTCCGCCTTCATTTGGCGACCCATCGATTCGACAAGATCCTTGGGTGGATCAATGTCCTTGATTTCGATGCGGGTAATTTTGACGCCCCAGGGCGAAACAGCGGTGTCCACCACCCGCAACACGCGGTCATTGATTTCATCGCGATGGCTGAGCAGCTCGTCGAGATCCATGGAACCCATGACGGATCGGATGTTGGTCATGGTCAGATTGAGGATGGCATTTTCCAAGTTCGACACTTCGTAAGCAGCTGCTGCAGCGTCGAGAATTTGGTAAAATGTGACGCCGTTGGCTGTCACCGTGGCGTTGTCGCGTGTGATCACCTCTTGATGTGGAACGTCGAGGACTTGTTCCATAACATTGAGCTTTTTACCGATGACATCGATAAAGGGCACGATCAAATTAAGCCCGGGCTTCAGTGTGCGAATGTAACGGCCAAATCGCTCGATGGTGTAGTGGTAGCCCTGCGGCACGGTCTTGGCGCCAGCAAACAAGACAATGATCAGCAGTATCGCAAGTGCGATTAGAACTGTGTTCAAACCGCCTAGGCCCAATTCATCCAAAAATCCCATCGCCGCGCTCCCATAACAAAAGTGCTGCCACGTTACCGCAGCAGCACTCTATTGGGGATAGGCTATTCGCTAAGATTTACTGAGCCTGGCTATTTGGCGTAGCCGCAGCGGCCAGTCTGCTGCAGCGCTGGTATGGCGCGTGGATCACAGCCGGTCGAGAGGAAGGTCATCCATTCGTTCTGTGAGCCATAGAAGACGTTGCGATCCACCTCGCCCCGCACACCGGCCACAAGCCCAGTCTGGGTATACTGCCAGAAGGTCCAAGGACGGTTCTTATAGCGCTCATGCGGCTCGGCAGCGGTGGAGCGCAGCCAGAAGCTATTGGGGAAGTACTCGCCTTCGAGAATGTCGCGGTGGAAGTTCATGTCAGTGTAGATGATTGGCAGCTTACCGCTGTGGCGCTCCATCACATCCAGCATCAGACGAATTTTTTCCAAGGCATCGGCCTTGCTCGGCTTGGTCTTGCAGCTCGAGTGATTGTTCCATTCGAGGTCCAGAACCGGCGGCAGTGCCGATGGGTCTGCTGGCACATTGGCAACGAACCAAGCGGCCTGCTCGGAGGCCAGCGAACACCACGTCATAAAGTGATAGGCGCCGCGTGGCATGCCGGCCTGAGCGGCGCGCTGCCAGTTCACACGGAAGTCAGGGTCAAGATAGTCCTTGCCCTCGGTCGCTTTCATGAAAACGAATTGAATGCCAGCACCACGAGCGCGGGGGAAATCGACGTTTTCCTGATAGCGCGCGACGTCAATGCCCTGCACCGGCATCGAGCGGGCTCGATCAACGGCCTTATGCGGACGGTTGTCGCCCGGAATAGCTCCATAGAGCCCACCGCCAGTAGCACAAGCAGCCAATGCAACGCCGACGAGGGCGAAGACAGCGCCTTTCGCAAGGGTGGAGAGGCGGGGAGATTTCAAAACCGGTTTCATCAATGAAGGCACACGCTACGCACAACTTAAGCTGGCCTTTGTTTCAACATTTCTGGGTTAATGGAGTTTTAGGGTAACCAATATGGCAGTTCGCATGGTTAATAGACCATATTGCGTTCTCTTTGCGTTCTGTTAGCCTGCCTTTGGCTAGGGGGACATACCTATGGTGACACGCGTTGGCACCGTGGCGTTTCAGGGGATCGAAGCTGTTCCGATTGAGGTGCAGGTTCAGATAGCGCCGGGTTTACACCGTATTTACATGGTCGGGCTGCCGGATAAGGCAGTCAAAGAGGCCAGCGAGCGTGTCCGCGCGGCGCTCGTCGCCTCGGGACTTGGTCTGCCCGCCAAGCGCATTACGGTCAATCTGGCCCCCGCTGATCTTCCCAAAGAGGGTAGTCATTACGACTTGCCGATCGCGCTGGCGATGATGGCGGCTATGGGCGCCATCCCCAGCGATGCGCTCGATGGCTATCTGGTCCTGGGGGAATTGGGTCTTGATGGCCGCATCGCTCATGTCAGTGGCATTTTGCCCGCCGCACTTGCCGCCAGTGAAAAGGGCATGGGCGTTATTTGCCCCGCCGCCTCTGGTCCTGAAGCGGCCTGGGCGGGCGAAGACATTGATATTATTGCTGCCGATAGCCTGCTTGCGGTAGCCAATCACCTCGTTGGGCACCAATTGCAGGCTCGGCCCAAGCCTGCCCGCCAATCCGATGAGCGCAGCAATTTGCCCGATCTCAGCGATGTGCGGGGACAAGCTGTCGCTCGTCGTGCCCTCGAAGTGGCCGCGGCCGGAGGGCATAATCTCCTATTCGTTGGCCCGCCCGGTGCGGGAAAATCCATGCTGGCGGCCCGCCTACCCTCTATTTTGCCACCCCTTAGTCCGCGGGAATTATTGGATATTTCCATGATCCAATCCATTTCCGGCGAGTTGGTCGGCGGCGTCCTCTCCGATCGTCGTCCCTTCCGTGCCCCGCACCATTCTGCCTCAATGGCAGCCCTTGTTGGCGGCGGCTTGCGCGTCAAACCCGGAGAGGTCAGCCTTGCCCATAATGGCGTGCTCTTTCTGGATGAGTTGCCAGAATTTGCGCCCAATGTTTTGGACAGTCTGCGCCAGCCTTTGGAGAGCGGCGAAACAGTCATCGCCCGGGCAAATGCCCGCGTCACCTATCCTAGTCGCTTCCAACTCATTGCCGCTATGAACCCCTGTAAATGCGGTTACGCCGGAACGCCGGGTCATATTTGTAAGCGTGGCCCGGCCTGTGCCGGTGATTACCAGGCCCGTATCTCTGGCCCTTTTCTGGATCGCATTGATATCCGCATTGATGTGCCAAGCGTATCGGCCGCCGAGATGATCGGCGCCGTTGGGGAGGCCGAGTCTTCGGCCGTTGTGGCTGGCCGTGTGGCACGGGCACGAGAGTTTCAGCGCCAACGCTATGACGCCGCTGGACACCCTGAGGTCCTCACCAATGCGTCAGCCACGTCAACGCTGATAGAGCGACTTGTTGAGCCTGATCGGGAAAGTCAAAACTTGCTGCTGCAAGCGGCAGACCGGTTCAATCTTTCGGCTCGCGCCTATCACCGCGTTCTCAAAGTCGCGCGGACCCTGGCTGATTTGGCTAGTTCTGAAAAAGTCTCTCGCCCGCACATCGCGGAAGCGCTGAGCTATCGATTGAGCTTTGAAACACGTTAGCGTTTAGGCCGATACAAAGCAGTTGTTTAAGCTTTGGCCTTACCACTTGAGGACCGGCAATAAGGACGAATTGAATGGCGAAAAAGCACACGAGCAAGTTTCGCTATTTTTGCGTCGCGGCGCTGCTTTTGGCGCTCTGCTTTGGCCTTGTCACGTTCCGCCTGCCCTTCTGGGTCGCCGCACTGTATTTCGGCATGGGACTCGTTAGTCTGGTGCTTTATGCCATCGACAAATCATCTGCGCGCGGGGGGCTTAGACGTATCCGGGAGCTGCATCTGCTATTTGCGGACACAGCGTTTGGTATTCTGGGCGGGCTACTCGGGCAGCAATTGTTCCGGCACAAAACGCAAAAGCAGCTTTTTGTGGTGTCGGCGCTCGCACTTACCGCGTTCCATTTGCTGGTTATTTTCGCTGTCATCGAGATGACACCAGGTCCGGTGCGCTCGCTCAACTAGTGCCGTGTTTCACGTGAATCCAAAATTCCAAATCCGTGATTCACGTGGAACATCAGGTGTTCCCTTCGGTGTACTTCACATCGTGCTCCCACGAGGCGCGCCATTCCTTTTCGAGCTGTCCCCGACGCTTGCCGTAGCGTTCTTCGGTGAGCTGAAGGCTGACAATACGATCCGTGCGGAAGTTTCGGAACGCGTTGCGTAGCAGGCACCACGCTGCAATGGTTTGTTTTCCTTCGTAAAACGCGAGCCCGACAGGCCAGATCGTCCTTGAACTCGCGCGCGCCTGCTCATCTTGGTAGTCGATGATGACAGCGCGCTCCTGCCGCATAGCTTGGCGAATATCGCCGAGCACGGGCACGGGTTTTCTCTGGCCCCAAATGGCGACGGGCCAAAGAGCGGTGTCGCTGATCCGATCGCGCAAATCATCCGGCGACGCGGTCGCAATTTTTGCCAAGGCATTGCGCGCGGCTGCACCCAAGCCATCATCGGGTTGCGCCTCGACCCAGCGTGCGCCGAGGACGAGTGCCTCTAGCTCTTCGGGCGTAAACATGAGCGGTGGGAGGAAAAATCCGGGTTTCAGCATGTAGCCAATTCCCGCTTCGCCATCGATTGGGGCGCCCAGCCCAATAAGGGTTTGGATGTCGCGATAAAGCGTGCGCACAGAGACTTTTTGTTCCTGCGCCAAAGCAGCGGCAGTAACCGGCATACGGTGACGCCGCAAGGCGTCCATGATCGAGAAAAGTCGCTCGGTCTTATCCATAGAGGCGTTCCCATATTCCGCTCCTGAGCAGTGTGGCTCAGGAGCGTAACGAAGGGAACGCTCATATCTTGTCAGCAGAGCACTGCGTTAGGAAATTTCGATTTCGCACCAGTGGCTGTACGGCTTGTCCGGACCGCAAATGATATTGGGGAAATGCGGGTTGTGCAGCGCGTCGGCTGGGCACTGGTCTTCTAGGCAGAAGCCAGAGTGCTTGCCGTAGATTTTGCCCTCAAGGCCCGGCATTTTCATATCGGTCCATACCGCATTGTAGAACTGCACGCCCGGACGATCCGACCACAACTTTAGGGTCAGATCCTTGTCTGGCGAAACAACGGTTGCGAGCGGTTCGGAGAATTTTCTACCGTTATCAAGCACCAGCCCCATATCGTAATCGACCCCCGTGCCCTTTTCGTCGCGCATGGTGCGCGGCTTACGGAGATCGTAAATTGTGCCGCGCGAGGGGAGAATGGCTCCGGTTGGCGCCAGATCATCACCCAGGATCGTATAGGCGCTCGAGTTGATCTGAACGGTGTGGTCGAGGACCGTGTCGGTCGTGCCAAGATTGAAATACTGGTGCTGCACGAGGCTGATCGGCGTGTTGCGGTCCGTGGTGGCGCGAAGCTCCAACCGCAGGCGGTTTCCGATCAACGTATAGGTCGCATAAAAATTCACATTGCCCGGATAGCCCATGGCTCCATCGGGCGAGAAATGGCTGAAGCGAACCGAGTTGTTCGACGAATCAACTTGGCCCTGCCAGACCTGATGGCCCAAGCCATCAGTGCCGCCGTGCAGCTGAAGTTTGCCAACATTGGCTGCGAGTTGATAGGTCGTGCCATCGAGCTCGAAACTGGCGTCTTTAATCCGGTTGGCGACGCGTCCCGCGATCGCGCCGAAATGGGCGCCATGGTCCAGATAGGCCTCAAGATTATCGAATCCGAGAACGACGCTTCTCTCGCCCCCATTGACTGGAACGCGCCAATCGCGGACAGAAACGCCATAGCCGATAATGTCGACAGAGACGCCGGTGTCGCTGGTCAGGCGAAACTGATCGACCCTCTGGCCGCCGATTTCGCCGAATTGTGAGACGGTTACGCCCATAATGTCCTCCACTTTGGCACAAGGGTCTAGCTTTATTGTCTCTTCACCGCAACGGGACACTTGACCTTTGCTAGGCGCGCAACAACTCTGCAAAAGCAGACGCAAGTGTGGGGAAGCAGTTTGTCAGAGGAAAGCTTGAAACGTCGAGCAACTGTACATGACGTTGCTCGTGCAGCTGGCGTCTCTCTCGCGACTGTCGACAGGGTGCTCAATGGCCGCCCCGGGGTGCGCGCGGCAACAGCCACGAAGGTCGAAGACGCTATCGCCGAGATCGGGTTTACCCGTGATCTCAACGCTTCGCTAATGGCCCGAGCGCGCGATCTGCACCTCGTTTTCTTTATCCCCGAGAGCACCAATGAGTTTATGGAGAGCCTTGCCGACGCTGTGTCGCGGCGTGTTCTGTCTGCCCAGTCGGACAGAATTCATCTCGAGTTGGTGCGTATAAAAGCTTTTGACGCGGTCGGCTTGGCGGAGCGCTTGGATAGGCTTGATCCCAAAACCACCGATTACGCCATTGTCGTTTCGGGCGATGAACCAGAGGTAATCGCGGCAATAGATGGCGCTCATCGTCGCGGCATTAGTGTCATTACGCTGGTTTCTGACCTGCCCTTGTCGGCGCGGCGGAATTTCATCGGCGTTGATAATGTTGCGGCTGGACGCACGGCAGCCTCGCTCATGGGGCGTTTCCTGCCCCAAGGGGGCAAGGTTGGTGTTATGGCGGGCTCGCTCCACCTGCGCGATCACCTGGATCGTCTCGAAGGGTTTCGGAGTGTGATCGCATCCGAGTTTGCGCACATCGAACTTATTGGCCCCAAAGAAGGCCATGATGAGCGCAGCTTAACGCAAGCCTTTGTCGCAGAACTTATCAAAGAAAATGAGGGACTTGCCGGCATTTATAACTTGGGTGCAGGCAATGCTGGTCTTGTCGCTGCGCTAGAGGCGTCTGGGCGCGGTGGTGATATCAAAGTGATCACACACGAACTGACCGGGCCAACACGTTTGGGGCTCATGGGTGGAACTATCGATGTGGTTCTGGATCAGAACCCTGATGGTGAGATTCGTGAAGTTATTGCCGCTGCGCGCAGCCTAACCTTGTCAGGCGCTCGACCTGTACAGAGCGAGTCTATTGAATTAGCGATTTTCCTTCGCGATAATTTGCGCTAGATAGCGCTATCGATGTCAGCGGTGCGCTCCAAAACGGAGCTTGGGGAGTTGAGATGTTTTTGTTGATTGCTTCTGAGGTACGTGCCTCATGACCTTTCTTGGCATTGATATCGGCACTTCCGGCGTTAAAGCGCTGTTGATCGACGCGTCCGGGAAAGCGCTGGGCGAAGCGACGGCCGCGGCCGTTGAGCCGACCCGTCCCCATCCCGGTTGGTCGGAACAAAACCCTCAGGATTGGTGGGCGGCAACGCTTGCCGCGATCGACAAGCTTCACGCCTCCCATCCGCAGGCTTTGGCGGCGGTGAAGGGCATCGGCCTTTCCGGTCATATGCACGGCGCGACCCTCTTGGGGGCCAATGACGAAGTTCTGCGCCCCTGCATTTTGTGGAATGACGGTCGCTCGGCCGCCGAATGCGCGGAAATGGAAGCGGCCCTGCCCAGTCTGCGCGATATTGCTGGCAATATCGCCATGGCGGGCTTCACTGCGCCTAAGATTGCTTGGGTGCGCAAGCACGAGCCAGAGATCTTCAAAAAGCTCAAAAAGGTTCTTTTGCCTAAGGCCTATGTGCGCTTGCTGCTGACCGGCGAGCATGTCGAGGACATGTCCGATGCCGCTGGAACGCTCTGGCTCGACGTCGCCAAACGCGGTTGGTCTGATGAACTGCTCGCAGTGACAGGTCTCACGCGCGAACACATGCCGCGTCTGGTCGAGGGCTCACAAAGCTCGGGTCAGCTTAAGGCTGAATACGCCGCGCGTTGGGGCATGGCGGGTCCGGTGATCGTTGCTGGTGGCGCAGGCGACAATGCTGCTGCTGCTTGCGGGATCGGCGCTATTCGTCCCGGCGAAGGTTTTGTCTCGCTGGGTACTTCGGGCGTGTTGTTCGTCTCGAACGCCAAGTTCAGTCCGAACACCAATGGGGCCGTACACGCGTTTTGCCACGCGATACCAGATACTTGGCACCAGATGGGTGTTGTTCTTTCGGCGACCGACTCGCTCAATTGGCTCGCCCGCATCACCGGCAAAAAGCAAGCGGAGCTGGCGGGCGACGCGGAGGCACAGTTCAAAGGTCCGGGCGAAGAAATCTTCCTGCCTTACCTCTCCGGCGAACGGACGCCGCACAATGCGCCTAAGGCGCGAGGCTCGTTTGTTGGCCTCAGCCAATCAAGCGATACCGCGCAAATGGCGCAAGCGGTCATGGAAGGCGTCGCTTTCGCCATGCGCGATAGTCAGCGCGTTTTGGCTGATGCGGGCACAAACATCTCGCGGCTGTTGGCCGTGGGCGGCGGCACCAGATCCGCGCTTTGGCTCAAATTACTCGCCACCAATCTCAACATGGAAATCGCCCTACCCGCGGACGGTGATTTCGGTGGGGCATTGGGCGCAGCCCGGCTCGGGCTCTGCGCTGCCACCGGCGCTTCGCCTGCAGAGGTGATGACCATGCCGCCTGTCAAAACAGTTATCGCACCCGACACAAAGCTGTCGGCTGCTTATTCCGAACAATACGAGCGCTATCGCGCCCTATTCCCGGCTATTGAGGAGATACGCCAGTGACCGACTTTTTCCAGGGTCTGAGCCAAGTTAAATTCGAAGGTCCAGAGAGCAAGAATCCGCTCGCTTACCGTCATTACAATAAGGACGAGCTTGTTGCTGGCAAGCGGATGGAAGACCACATCCGCCCGGCCATCGCCTATTGGCACACGTTCGCGCAGGAAGGCGGCGACCCCTTTGGCGGCCGTACTTTTGATCGTCCTTGGTTCGATAAGGGCCTCGAAGGCGCAAAGCTCAAGACCGAAGTTGCCTTCGAGTTCTTTAATCTCATCGATGTGCCCTTTTTTGCCTTCCACGACGTGGATGTGGCACCAGAAGGCGCAACTCTAGCCGAGAGCAATAAGAACCTGCGCATTATCGGCGATCTCATTGCCAGCAAGATGCAGAGCTCGGGCAAGAAGCTCCTGTGGGGCACTGCCAATCTCTTCTCTAACCGTCGCTATATGGCGGGCGCTGCGACCAATCCAGATCCAGAAATTTTCGCCTATGCCGCCGGTCAGGTGAAGGCCGTTCTCGAGCTAACCCATGAATTGGGTGGCGAGAACTATGTGCTTTGGGGCGGCCGCGAAGGCTACGAAACCCTGCTCAATACCAAGATCGGCCAGGAACAGGACCAGATGGCCCGCTTCCTGACGCTGGTTATCGAGCATGCCGAAAAGATCGGCTTTACCGGTCAGATCCTCATCGAACCCAAGCCACAAGAACCGTCCAAGCACCAGTACGACTTTGACGTCGCAACGGTGTTCGGCTTCCTCCAGAAATATGGCCTCGACAAGAAGGTGAAGTGCAACATCGAAGTTGGCCACGCCTTCCTCGCCGGTCACTCCTTCGAGCATGAGTTGGCTGTGGCCTCCTCGCTGGGCCAGCTTGGCTCCGTCGACGCCAACCGCAATGACTTGCAGTCTGGCTGGGATACCGACCACTTCCCGAACAATGCCGGGGAAATGGCCCTCGCCTTCTACTACATTCTCAAGCAGGGTGGTCTTGGCAAGGGCGGCTTCAATTTCGACGCCAAAGTGCGCCGCCAGTCGCTCGACCCAGCAGATTTGTTGCACGGTCATATTCTGGGTCTGGACACCTTGGCTCGTGGTCTCAAGGGCGCAGCTGCCCTGATCGCAGATGGCGAATTCGATAAGCTGCTCGATGACCGCTACGCCGGTTGGGACAATGGCTTGGGCAAGGATATTCTGGCTGGAAAGCTGTCGTTGGCAGACATTGCCGGCAAGGTTGACGCACAAAGCATCAATCCGCAGCCGCGCTCTGGCCGCCAAGAATATCTCGAAAATCTGGTCAATCGGTTCGTCTGATGATCCGAGCGATCGAACAGAGCGACCATCGGGTGTGGACCCAATTGTGGACTGCCTATTTGCAGTTCTACGAAACGGTACTGCCGCAAGAGGTTTTTGCCTCGACGTGGTCGCGCCTGCTCGATCCTAACGAGCCAACCTGGGGCGCGCTCGCGCTCCAGGACGGCCAGCCTATTGGCCTCGTTCACTGGCTATATCATCGCACCAATTGGGCGGTCGCCGACAATTGCTATTTGCAGGATTTGTACGTCATGCCCGACGTGCGTGGTGGCGGCCACGGTCGCGCACTGATCGAACATGTCGCGACAATCGCGCGGGCCAGACCCTGCGCGCAGCTCTATTGGACCACCCACAAAACCAATACGACCGCTATGCAGCTCTATGATCGACTGGCCAGCCAGACCGGCTTCGTCCCATATCGCATGACGCTGTCGGTCTAGGATTTAACGATGCCACAGATCACCAATCCCATTCTTCCCGGTTTTAATCCGGACCCGTCGATCCTTCGCGTCGGCGACGACTACTATATTGCCACGTCCACGTTTGAATGGTTCCCCGGCGTGCAGATCCACCACTCAAAGGATCTGGCCAATTGGGATCTGGTGACGCGTCCGCTGACCCGCAAAGCTCAGCTCGATATGCGTGGCGACCCGGACAGCTGTGGCGTGTGGGCGCCGTGCCTGAGCCATGATGGCGAGCGTTTTTGGCTGGTTTACACCGATGTGAAGCGCAAAGACGGCTCGTTCAAGGACGCCCATAACTACATCGTCTGGGCGGACAATATTGAAGGCCCGTGGTCAGATCCGGTCTATACAAATTCCTCGGGCTTTGACCCCTCGCTGTTCCATGACGACGATGGCCGCAAATGGTTCGTCAACATGGCCTGGGACCATCGCGTCCGCCCGCTGCTTTTTGCGGGCATCATGCTGCAAGAGTTTGATCCGGTGGCCGGAAAGCTCGTTGGCCCGATCACCAATATCTATCAGGGCACAGACCTTAAACTGGTCGAAGGCCCGCATCTTTATAAGCGCAACGGCTGGTATTATCTGCTCACTGCTGAAGGCGGCACGGCCTATGACCATGCCTGCACTTTTGCGCGCTCGCGCAGGCTGGATGGGCAATATGAAACCCATCCCGACAAGCATATTCTGACCTCAAAAGACTCGCCCTTTGCCGCCATCCAGCGCGCGGGTCATGGCGATCTCGTGGATACGGCAGACGGCAAAACCTATCTCGTTCACCTCGGCGGTCGCCCGACCACGCAAGAACGCCGCTGCGTTCTCGGCCGCGAAACCTCAATTCAGGAATGCTATTGGGGCGAGGACGACTGGCTCTATGTTAAGAACGGGCCGGTCCCCTCGCTTGAGGTGGACGTGCCGGGCACGCGCGACGAGGACAAATATTGGACCGAGCAGCGCTATAGCTTTGAAAATGGTCTGCACAAGGATTTCCAGTGGCTCCGCACGCCGGAAACCGAGCGCATTTTCACAACTGAAAACGGCAAGTTGCGTCTGTTTGGTCGCGAGTCGATTGGCTCGTGGTTTGAGCAATCATTGGTCGCCCGCCGCCAGACGCATTTTTCCTATGACGCAGAAACGCTCGTCGATTTCGCCGCCACGGACGAACGCACCATGGCCGGGCTGACGGCCTATTATAGCCGCTACAATTTCTTCTATCTCGCCGTGACCGCCCATTCGGATGGTCAGCGCGAACTGCTGCTGATGACTTCGGAAATGAGCTGGCCAGACGGAAAGCTCAAATTCCCGGCGGCCCCTGTGCAAATCCCCAATGGCGGCAAGGTCAGGCTCAAGCTCACCGTTCGCAATCGTGACCTTCAGTTCTATTACGCTCTTGAAGGGCAGGAATTGCAGGCCATTGGGCCGGTGTTCGACGCGTCCTTGCTGTCCGATGAATGTGGTGGTCACCAAGCGCACGGCAGCTTCACTGGCGCCTTCGTTGGCGTTGCCGCTCATGACTTGAACGGCACGGCCTCGCCGGCGGACTTCGACTACTTCACCTACACGCCGCAGCACGGGTCCTTGGATCGTTATAAGCTCGATGCGGTAAGTTAAGCGCTTTATTTCTCTCGAACAGGGCGCGGAGGAGAACGACTTGTCTCTTTCGCGCCTTGTTATTTTTTTGGTGTTGTCAGAGTCTTCTCATCCGTTCTTAGGGAGAAGACTATGAAGCCCGAAACTATTGCCCTGCACCACGGCTATACCTCTGAAGCGACGACGAAGTCCGCTGCTGTGCCGATCTATCAGACGACCTCCTATACCTTCGACAATACCCAGCATGGCGCTGATCTGTTCGATCTGAAGGTTCCGGGCAATATCTACACCCGCATCATGAACCCGACTCAGGCCGTGCTCGAAGCGCGTGTGGCTGCGCTCGAAGGCGGGATCGCAGCACTGGCGCTTGCCTCGGGCATGGCTGCCATCACCTATGCCATTCAGACCATTGCTGGTGTCGGCGACAATATTGTTTCGGTCTCCCAGCTCTATGGTGGCACCTACAATCTCTTCGTTCACGCCTTCCCACGCCAGGGCATTGAAACCCGTCTCGTCAGCCATGACGATTACGAAGGCTTTGAAAAAGCCATCGACGACAAGACTAAGGCGATCTTCCTCGAATCCATCGGCAATCCAGCGGGCAATGTCGTCGACATTCAAAGGATCGCCGAGATCGCCCATCGCCATGGCGTGCCAGTGATCGTCGATAACACTGTCGCGACCCCCTATCTGACCCGCCCATTCGATTTCGGCGCGGACATCGTTGTGCACTCGCTGACCAAATACATCGGCGGCCACGGTGTCGCCATCGGTGGCGCGATTGTCGACAGCGGCAAGTTTGATTGGAAGGCCAATGCCAAGCGCTTCCCAATCCTCAATGAGCCCGATCCGTCCTATCACGGCGTGGTCTACACTGAGGCGCTTGGGCCGGCAGCCTATATCGGTCGTGCTCGCGTTGCTCCGCTGCGCAACACTGGTGCTGCGATCTCCCCTCACAATGCCTTCTTGATTTTGCAGGGTCTGGAAACGCTTGGTCTGCGTATCGAGCGCCACTCTGAAAATGCGCTCAAGGTGGCAAAGCACCTCAAGAGCCATCCCAAGGTAAAGTGGGTGAATTATGCCGGGCTTGAAGACAGCCCTTACCACGCCGTTGCGCAGAAGATTTCCAAGGGCTCGGGCTCGGGCATTTTGTCCTTTGGCATCGACGGTGGGAAGGAATCTGGCGGGCGATTTATCGACGCCCTGCAGTTGATCTTGCGCCTCGTCAACATTGGCGATGCCAAGTCGCTCGCATGCCATCCGGCCTCCACCACGCACCGTCAGCTCTCGCCGGAAGAATTGGCGAAGGCCGGTGTGTCGGAAGATTTGGTCCGTATCTCGGTGGGCATCGAGCACATCGACGACATCATCGCCGACATCGATCAGGCGCTGGCCAAGGCATAATCACAAATTCTGGAGCCGGGGGCGACAGCCTCCGGCTTTGGGCGTAGTCTGAACTCTTTAGCGGTCGCAGGTTCTGCGTATCGCGCTTGAGGCAGCGCCACGCGGGTCACGCGACTTCCATTGTTGGAAGGAGGACGACTATGGCGCGAATTCATCTCATGTCCGGTGTGGGCGAAAAGCTCGATCTGCCGGCAATCGCGAAAATTTCGTATGCAGACCTTGGCGATGCCCTCAGCAAAGGGGCAGCAGATTTTTGGGCTAAGCCCAGTCATTATCTGCTCTTGGCACTGATCTACCCGGTCATCGGCATTGTGCTGACCGTGTGGATGAATGGCTATCAGACCTGGCCCCTCCTTTATCCACTCATCGGCGGTTTCGCCCTTCTCGGTCCGGTAGCGGCGCTGCCGCTTTACGAAATCTCCAAGCAGCGCGAAGAGGGGCGGCGACCCAGTTGGCGAGATGCCTTCCGCGTCATGAGCTCACCTGCCATTGGCAGTATCGTCGTGGTTGGCGTCATGCTGCTCGTTCTGTTCACCCTCTGGCTCACTGCCGCGCAGTCGATCTACCAAGGCATTTTTGGCTCCGTCGCGCCGCGCACTTTAGATGGTCTGTTTGCGCAAGTCTTCGGCTCGCCGGACGGGATGAGCCTGCTGGTGATGGGCACGGGCGTGGGCGCGCTATTTGCTCTTGCGGTGCTGTGCACCAGTGTCATCGCCTTCCCGCTGCTCATTGATCGCGATGTCGGCGCCTATGTGGCCATTGAAACCTCTGTCCGCGCCGTCACGAAGAACATTGGACCAATGTTGGCTTGGGGGCTAATCGTTGGCGCGGCAGTGTTTATCGGCTCCGCCCTGCTGTTCGTTGGGCTTGCGGTGGTACTGCCTATTCTGGGCCACGCCACGTGGCACCTTTATCGCAAGCTGGTCCCACAGACCTCGCTCATTCGATAAAGCGATAAACGCACGGAAAACGGGTGCTCTGCCGGTTGGCAGAGTGCCGTGAATTGCCTAAGCTCGGCACTTCCGACTAGCGCCCCAATCTCCCGAGCTCATGGACCAAATTTCGCCAGACGCAACACTGAGCGCCGCATCTGGACTGACGCCCATGATGGCGCAGTTCTTTGAAATCAAATCGGCCAATCCGGGCTATTTGCTGTTCTATCGCATGGGCGATTTCTATGAGCTCTTCTTTGAAGACGCCGAGATCGCCAGTGCGGCGTTGGGCATCGTGCTCACCAAGCGCGGCAAGCATTTGGGCGAAGATATTTCCATGTGCGGCGTGCCGATCCACGCTGCCAATGATTATCTCAATAAGCTGATCCGGCTCGGACACCGCGTCGCCATTTGTGAGCAGATGGAAGACCCGGCAGAAGCCAAAAAGCGCGGCTCGAAGTCAGTGGTGAAGCGTGGCGTTGTTCGCCTTGTCACCCCTGGGACGCTGACCGAAGATGACCATCTCGACGCGCGGTCGGCCAATTATTTGGCAGCGCTCTCCATGGTCCGTCACGGCGACACCGACTTTGCACTGGCTTGGGCCGATATTTCAACCGGGGAAACCTTTGTTTCCGACCTGACGGCGGAACAGCTTTCGGACGAAATGGCCCGGATCGCTCCGGCCGAATTGCTCCTGACCGATGCGACGCGCGCTGCACTTGTCGAGCGGCATTTGTTCGCTCCGGCCTGGGCCGCGATTGCGTCTTCTCTGGCGCCAGAATTGGCTGACAGCGAAAACGCTTTTGCAGCACTGCGAAAAGTGTTTGATCCGTCGGTTTTTGATCCCTCTGCTTTGTCGCGTGCATCTCGCAGCGCCGTTGGCGCTTTGGTGGGTTATGCGCTGGAAAGCCAGAAGGGTCGCTCCACAGCGCTGCGCCCGCCGGTGAGTGGCGCCAATGAGCTGACCTTGAGCATCGATGCGGCGACCCGTTCCTCGCTCGAAATCCTGCAAACCCAACGCGGCCAGGCCAAGGGTTCTCTGCGCCAGAGTATTGATCTGACGGTCACCGCACCCGGCGCGCGTCTACTGTCCAATCGACTGGCCGCGCCGCTGAGCAAGTCTGAGCCCATCAATGAGCGTCTCGATGCAGTGGAGCGTCTGTTCGATGATACGCTCCTGCGGACGCGATTGCGTCAGGATTTGAAGGCTGCGCCCGATGTGGCGCGCGCGCTCTCGCGTTTGACACTGGAGCGCGGTGGTCCGCGCGATCTGGCCTCCATCGGCAAAGCCGTGTCGGCAGCGCTCGATGTGGCGGCGCAATTGGCCGCACATGATGACCTACCCCCGATCCTGTCGCGTTTGCAGGCCGTTCTCGGCGCTGCCCCGCGCGACATGGCGCTGAACCTTTCGCTAGCTCTCGACGATGATCTGCCACTGTTGGCGCGCGATGGCGGGTTTGTGCGGCCCCATTACGATCCGCGTCTCGATGAAGAACGGGCTCTGAGCCGCGAGACCCGCGAGGTTGTCGCCGCTCTGCAGGCGCGCCTCACGGACGAGACCGACGTCCGCTCGCTCAAGATCAAGCACAATGGCGTTCTGGGGTTCTTTGTTGAAGTCCCGGCCGCCCATGGTCAGAAATTGCTGGAGCCGCCGCATCGCGAGGTTTTCATCCATCGTCAGACCATGGCCAATGCCATGCGCTTTACCACGACGGAACTGGCAGAGCTTGAGGGCCGTATCTCGCAGGCGCAGGGTGCTGCGCTCGAAATCGAGCATGCGATTTTTGCGCATCTGCGTGAAAGCGTCTTGGGCCACACGACTGCTTTGCAGGATCTGGCCGATGCCTTGGCCGAACTGGACGTCACAGCGGCCCTGGCGGAAGTCTCGGCAACGCGCGGCTATCATCGTCCCTTGGTCGACGACAGCCTAGCCTTTGCTATTGAAGGCGGGCGCCATCCGGTTGTTGAACTGATGGTGAAGGCCGAAGGGCATAGCTTTGTCGCCAACAATGCCGATCTGTCTGGTTCGGAAGAAACAGGTGGCGGTGGTCTTTGGCTCGTCACTGGCCCGAATATGGGCGGTAAGTCGACTTTCCTCCGTCAAAACGCCCTGATCGCCATTCTCGCGCAGATGGGCTGCTTCGTTCCAGCGGATAGCGCCCATATCGGCGTCGTTGATCGCCTTTTCTCGCGTGTTGGCGCCTCTGACGATATTGCTCACGGCCGCTCGACCTTCATGGTCGAAATGGTTGAAACTGCCGCTATTCTTAATCGCGCGACCCGCCGTTCGCTGGTGGTGCTTGACGAAATTGGCCGTGGCACAGCGACCTTCGATGGTCTTTCCATCGCTTGGGCCGCCGTTGAGGCCTTGCATGAAACCACCGGTTGCCGCGCTCTGTTTGCCACCCATTTCCATGAGCTGACCTCTTTGGCCAAGACGCTCTCGCGTGTTGCCAATGTCACCATGAAGGTGCGTGAATGGGAGGGCGAAGTTGTCTTCCTGCACGAAGTTGGCCCCGGCGCTGCCGATCGATCCTATGGCATTCAGGTCGCCCGCCTTGCGGGTTTGCCTGAACCTGTCATCTATCGTGCTAAGCAAGTCCTAGACATACTTGAGAAACGATCCTCCGGTACGGCCTCTTCCAGCGACAAGGCGAGCGTGCTAGACGATTTGCCGCTCTTCGCGCATCAGCCTGTTCCGGTTCCAATCCGAACAGACGCGGTGCACGAGGCACTCGACGCGGTCCGGCCGGATGAAATGACCCCGCGCCAGGCTATAGAGGCTCTGTATCACTTGAAGAAACTCCGCGATGACGCTCGCCGAAACTGAGGCCCGGCCCAAAAAGCCACAGTTCGCGCTCAAAACCGCGCCGACCATTCTTGCCGAACTCGATAGTATCGTGGGCGACGAGGCCGCTGGCTCGCCCAAGGCTCGTGCGCTGGTTCTGGCCCATATTCGTCAGACGCTCCAGACCGCCCGCAAGGCTGCCGAGGTCGACCTAATCGCCACCGGCAAGGGGACGCGCTGTGCGCAAAACCTTTCGGCTGCGCAGGATGAGATTATCCGAGCGGTCTATTCCTTCGCAACAATGCGCGTTTATCCGGTCGATAACCCCTCTGGCGCTGAAGCCATCGCGCTCTCGGCTGTTGGCGGCTACGGCCGTGGCACGCTGGCGCCTGGTTCGGACATCGATCTGCTGTTTATCCTGCCCTATAAGCAAACCCCTTGGGGCGAGCAGGTCACAGAATATGTGCTCTACATGCTCTGGGATTTGGGCCAAAAAGTTGGCCACGCCGTGCGCTCGGTGGATGAGTGTATTCGCATGGCGCGCGCCGACATGACGGTGCGCACCGCGACGCTCGAATCCCGCTATGTGACCGGAGATAAAGAGCTGTTCTCGCAACTGGTCTCGCGTTTTGAAACCGAGATCATGCCGAAGACCGGCCCGGAATTCATCGCTGCCAAAATGGCCGAGCGCGATGAGCGCCACCGACAAATGGGCAATACTCGCTATGTGGTCGAGCCCAATATCAAAGACGGTAAAGGGGGCTTACGCGATCTCAATACCCTCTTCTGGATCGGCAAATATTTCTATCAGGTCAAAACCAGCCAGGAGCTGGTGGACAAAAAAGTTCTCAGCGCCGCGGAATACCGCCACTTCTCTCGCGCTGAAGATTTCCTTTGGGCAGTGCGCTGCCACCTTCACTACATCACCGGTCGCGCTGACGAAAAGCTGACCTTTGACGTGCAGCCCGATCTGGCGCGCCGCATGGGCTATGAGCAGCGCCTTGGCATGCTTGGGGTTGAGCGCTTTATGAAGCGCTATTTCCTTGTGGCCAAAGACGTCGGTGATCTCACCCGTATCATTTGCGCCAGCCTCGAATTCCATCACGTTAAAGACATGGACGTGGTTGGCCGCATGCTCTCGCCTTTCCGTAAGGGCAAGAGCAAGATCAAGGGCGAAGCCGATTTCGTCATCGACACCGGGCGTCTCAATATCGCTGCAGCCGATGTGTTTGAAAAAGACCCGGTCAATCTCATTCGCATGTTTATGGTCGCCGGGCGCGAGGAACTGCTGTTCCACCCTGACGCCATCAAGGTTATTCGCGACTCCCTCCATCTCATCGACAACAAGCTGCGCAATGATCAGAAGGCGAATGCCTTCTTCCTGACTGTTCTCACCAGCTCCACCTATGTCGAGCGGATGCTGCGGCAGATGAATGAGAGCGGCGTTCTGGGCAGGTTTGTGCCCGATTTCGGCAAGATCGTCGCCCTGATGCAGTTCAACATGTATCACCACTATACGGTGGATGAGCATTTGATCCGCTCGGTTGGGATTATGGCGGATATCGCCAATGGCGGTATGCGCACTGAATTGCCGCTGACTCATGAGTTGCTGCCGCAGCTCAACGACACCAAGCTGCTTTTTGTCGCGCTGTTCCTGCATGATATCGCCAAGGGCCGTCCGGAAGATCACTCCATCGCTGGTGCGCGGATCGCGAAAAAACTATGCCCACGCTTTGGCCTGACCCCAGCCGAAACAGATACCGTCGCTTGGCTGGTCGAAAACCATTTGGTGATGAGCGAGATTGCGCAGGCGCGCGATATTCAGGATCCTGAAACCGCCAAGGCATTTGCCGAAATCGTGCAATCGCCACAACGTCTGGCCCTGCTGATGATCCTTACAGCTTGCGATATTCGCGCTGTGGGTCCTGGCACGTGGACGGGTTGGAAAGGCTCGTTGCTGCGGGCGCTTTATTACGCGACCGAACCCCTACTGTCGGGCGGTCACTCACAGGTCAGTCAATCGGATCGCGTCAATCAGGCGAAATACGCCTTGAAAGAGGCGCTGTCGGCCTGGCCTGCTGAAGACGTCGACGCCTATATCGGTCGTCACTACGACCACTATTGGCTCCGTGCTGAACCAGAATTGCAGATCGAGCACGCGCGCATGATCCGCAATGCCGATCAGTCGGGTAACCCCTTTGCCGGGTCGATCCGGGTGAAGGCGTTTGAGAGTATCACCGAGGTGAGCTTTTATACGCCCGACCATCCGCGCCTGCTTTCGCTCATCGCGGGTGCCTGCACCATGCAGGATGCGTCGATTATTGGGGCGCAGATTTTCTCGACCCGTGACGGCCGCGCCATCGACACTTTCCGTCTTCGTCGTTCGTTCACCTCCGATGAGGACGAAAAGGTCCGCGCCACCCGAATTATCGATACGGTCAAGCAATTGCTGCAAGGCCAGCGTCAGGTGACCATCGATCTGGGCAAGGAAAGTCGCCACAACAAGCGCCTCAAACCTTTCGCCCTGCCCGCTCAGGTTTCGGTGTCCAATGCCATCTCGGAAAAGTTCACCGTTATTGAAGTGGCTGGGCTCGATCGCATTGGCCTGTTGTATGCCCTCACCCGCGAGATTTCCGATTTGAGCCTGACCATCGGGTCGGCTCATATCGGCACATATGGGGAAAAAGCGGTCGACGTTTTCTACGTCACGGACCTGACGGGCCAGAAGATTCACGTGAAACAGCGCCAGAAGAAAATCCACGATTCTCTTCTCGCCGTTTTCGAAACACCGGACGCGAAGAAGCCAAGTAATGGCTAAGCGTCGAGGACGCGCATGAGCCTATTTCGCAACTTCGTCTCTGTCGGTTCCATGACATTAATCTCGCGCGTGGCAGGCCTCGCGCGGGACATGTTGATGGCGGTGGTCTTGGGCGTTGGCCCGGCCGCCGACGCCTTTTACGCGGCCTTCCGCTTCCCCAATCTGTTCCGACGCTTATTTGCCGAAGGCGCGTTCAACACCGCCTTTGTGCCGATGTTCTCGGGCGCGCTTGAAACGCAAGGCAATGCCGGGGCCAAGGAACTGGCCTCGCGGATCATGAGCTGGCTGGTGGTGGCGCTGATCATCGTCACCGTTCTGGCCGAAATTTTCATGCCCCAGCTGATGGCGCTGTTTGTGCCGGGGTTTGTCGGCGATAAGGAAAAATTCGATCTGACGGTTTTGCTGACCCGGATCATGTTCCCCTATCTCGCCTGCATGTCGCTGATGGCGGCCTATAGCGCGATCCTGAATACGTTAAACCGCTATTTTGCTTCGGCTTTTGCGCCGGTTCTGCTCAATCTCGTCAATATCGCCGCCCTCATTCCGCTCGCCACATTCTTCGTCCAGGCGCCGCAACAGGCGACACTGTGGGTGGCACTTGCGACCATGCTCGGCGGCGTTGCCCAGCTTATTTTGGTGTGGGGCGCGATCCAGCGCACCGGCATGAAACCCAAGCTGCGCCTGCCGCGCTTTGATGCAGATGTGCGCCGGTTCTGGGTTCTAGCGGTTCCGGCGATCCTTGCTGGGGGCATTACCCAGATCAATATCTTCGTCGGCACTATCATCGCCTCTGGCGGTGAGAACACCATTTCGATCCTCAATTTCGCCGATCGGCTCTATCAGTTGCCGCTCGGAATCATTGGCATCGCCATTGGCACTGTGCTTTTGCCGGAATTGAGCCGCCACCTCAAAGGTGGTCGCGAAACTGAAGCGCGGGCCTCTCAAGACCAGGCCCTCTTTATCTCCATGCTGCTCACAATGCCGGCGGCCTTCGCGCTGGTCGCGCTGGGGGAGCCAATTGTCCGCGTGTTGTTTGAACGTGGGCAATTTGGTGCGATGGATACGCTCTATACCACTGAAGCGCTTATTGGTTTTGCTATCGGCCTGCCCGCCTTTGTGCTCATCCGCATCCTCCAGCCAGGGTTCTTTGCGCGCGAGGATACGGTCACACCGACCATGTTTGCGCTGGTGAGTGTGGGTCTCAATATCGGGATTTCGCTGCTCCTATTCCCTAGCTTAAAACACCTTGGCATCGCCTTGGCGACCAGTGTCTCCGCCTGGGCCAATGTGGCCTTAATGGGCGTCACATTGGCATATCGTGGGCACTTCAAGCTCAGTTGGGCCCAATGGCGTGGTCAAGTGTCGATCCTGCTGGTCAGTGCCATCATGGGTGGTGGCCTGTTCATTCTCGCCGACCAAGGTCGGGGCCTTCTGGCGACTGGCTCCCCCTTCTGGATACAGGCGGGTGTGCTCGCCATTTTGATCACGTTCGGTGTCGTGCTCTATTTCACACTCATACACATCACAGGCACACAACGCCTCGGTCAGCTTTTGCGACGGTTCAAACGTCGCTAATTGGTTTTCATCTTCTGTCGGGCCGTATAAAACGGTCCTCAAATTTCCCGTCTTGGGTTGAAGGACATCATGAATTTTAGCCCCCGCGTTTTTTCTGGCATCCAGCCTTCCGGTGATTTGCACTTGGGCAATTATCTCGGCGCCATTCGCCGTTTTGTGCCCCTGCAGCATACGCACGAAACCATCTATTGCGTGGTTGATATGCACGCCATCACGGTCTGGCAGGAGCCTGATGCGCTGCGCCGCGCGACGCGTGAAGTGGCCGCGGCTTTCATCGCTGCCGGTATCGACCCGAAGAAGTCGATCATTTTCAACCAGTCTCAGGTCGTTCAGCATGCTGAACTGGCTTGGATCTTTAACTGCGTCGCGCGCATCGGTTGGATGAACCGCATGACCCAGTTCAAGGATAAGGCCGGTAAGAATTCCGAAGCGGTCTCATTGGGCCTCCTCGCCTATCCTTCGCTCATGGCCGCAGACATTCTGCTCTATAAGGCGACGGAAGTGCCGGTTGGCGACGACCAGAAGCAGCACCTTGAGCTCACTCGCGACATCGCGGCAAAATTCAACAATGACTATGCCAAGTCCATTGCTGAGACCGGCGCGGCCAATGTTGATGGCGAATTCTTCCCCATTACCGAGCCGCTGATTGCCGGTCCTGCGACCCGCATTATGTCGCTGCGTGACGGCACCAAGAAGATGAGCAAGTCGGACCCGTCCGATCAGTCGCGCATCTCGCTGCTCGATGACGCCGATGCGATCTCGAAAAAGATCAAAAAGGCGACCACCGACCCGGCCGAGCTGCCGAGCGATGTCGAGGGCCTGGCGGGTCGTCCGGAAGCGGACAATCTCGTCGGCATCTATGCTGCACTCAGCGACAAGACCAAGGCCGAAGTGATTGCCGAATATGGCGGCGCCGGTTGGGGTAAGTTCAAGCCAGCTCTGGCCGAGCTCGCGGTTTCCGTTCTCGCTCCAATGAACAATGAAATGCGTCGTCTGCTCGACGATCCCGCGACCATTGATGCCATTCTGCGCGATGGTGGCGAACGCGCTGGCGCGATCGCTGAGGCGACCATGAAGGACGTCCGCAACATCGTTGGCTTTATCCGCTAATCGGAGGCGCTCATGGTCGCTGAAGTTGAGTACAAACGCAAATTTCTGGTTGTCATCGACGAGACGGAAGAATGCGAACGCGCGCTGACTTTCGCGGCCTATCGCGTCAAACGCACGGGCGGCACCGTGGTGCTCATGACCGTCATTCCCTCCCCCGAGTTTATCGGCTTGGGGGTGGAAGACGTTTTGCGCGCGGAAGCGGTGGAGCAAGCTGAGCGGAACCTCGACTTGCGTTTGGCGCGTATCCGCGAAATTGGCGATGTCCGTACGGAATCTGTGATCCGCGAGGGCAATGGCCCTGAGCAGATTGAAGAGGTCATCGCTCGCGATAAGGATATTGCTATCCTTGTGCTCGCGGCCTCCAACTCTTCAGATGGTCCGGGGCCATTGGCGACGCATTTTGCGGCGCGCGCCAATGTGCTCCCAATCCCACTGACTATCGTTCCCGGTCACATGACCGACGAGGAAGTGATCGCTGTGTGTTGAAGACTTAGGCGGCCTCGGCCGCCTTTTGTTTGCGCTTCAAGAACGGGTCATTGAGGAATGTCCCGAAGGGGAAGAACGAAGCAATGGTCGTTCGTGCCCATTCCACCGGCGTAAAGCCCTTGCCCCAAAGGCAGAACACCATAGCGACGATGTAGAGTACGAAGGCGAGGCCGTGAATGCGGCCAGCCGGGGAAATAAGGTCGGGATAGCCGAACCAGTATTTTGCTGGCATGGCGACGCAAAACAGCGCGAGGGTTGTAATACCCTCAAAGACGCCGATATATCTGAATAAGCGGATCATGTTATGTCTCTAGCGCTGCATGGTTGTCCGCGCAATCGTGACGCTCTGTCGCAAATGCAGCTTGCAAGACCCTTGCAATCGCCGCCGAAATAGCTATTTTAGAAGCATTCTAATTTACGAGCAGCCTCCATGTTCATCCAGACTGAAGCCACGCCGAACCCGGCAACTCTGAAGTTTTTGCCTGGGCGGGATGTGCTCACCGGTGAGCCACGCGATTTCCGCGACGCCGATGCCGCGACAGCCTCCCCGCTCGCGACCGGCCTGTTCGCAATCTCTGGCGTGACCGGCGTTTTCCTTGGTTCGGACTTTATCTCGGTCACCAAGGACGAAACCAATTGGGCCCATATCAAGCCGGCTATTCTTGGCGTGATCATGGATCATTTCCTGTCGGGCAAGCCGGTTATCGCTGAAGGCGTTGAAGCGCCGCTCAACTTCGACGAAGTCGAAGAGTTCTTCGAAGAAGAAGACAAGGAAATGGTCGAAGTCATCAAGGAATTGTTGGCGACCCGTGTCCGTCCTGCTGTGGCCATGGATGGCGGCGACATCATTTTTAAGGGCTACAAAGAAGGCACCGTGTTCCTGCATATGCAGGGCGCGTGCTCGGGTTGCCCTTCTTCCACGGCTACCCTAAAGAACGGCATTGAAAACCTCCTGCGCCACTTTGTTCCCGGCGTAGAGGCCGTTCAGCAGGTTTGATATTTCTTAGGGCTCAGTCCTGAGATAAACAATTAGCAGCAAGCCAGAAGCCCGATGAGTAATCGTCGGGCTTCTGGCTATCTGGTGCCCCAGCCAGACCCGATACAAGAGTTGAGTTCGCCCATGTCCACCACCGTCACCATCGAAACCCTCGGACAGCGGGGCGAAGGCGTCACCAGCATTGATGGCCAGCGTGTTTATGTGCCCTTCACCCTGCCGGGTGAAGAGGTTGTCATTGAGCACGAGGGGGAGCGCGGGCAGCTGCAAAACGTCACGACCGCTTCAGCTGATCGTATTGAACCCTTCTGCCCCTATTTCGGTGAGTGCGGGGGCTGCCAGATCCAGCATCTTTCGCCCGATGCTTATAAAGCCTTCAAAATTGGCTTGGTGGAGACAGCGCTCCAACACGCCGGTCTTGAGCACAAGGTTGAGGTTTTCCACATCGCGCATGGCGAGGGACGCCGTCGGGCGACGCTTCATGCCCGTAAGGATGCTGCTGGCTATATGCGCATTCGCTCGCATGAACTGCTCAACATCGAAAAATGTCCGATCCTTGTGCCTGCTCTCGTTCATGCTCCCAAGATCGCGCGGATTCTGGCGGCGTCTATCGGGGAATGCGATGTCAGCTTTACAGCGACCAGCACGGGCCTAGATGTGCACGTCCGCAAGGCCCCAAAGGGCTTGAAGTTGGAGACGCTCGTGCCATTGGCCGCCCAACTGCGTTTGGCGCGTCTCTCCATTGATGGCGACATGGTATCGGTGCGCCAGCAGCCAACGATCACGATGGGACGCTCGGAAGTTGATCTGCCGATTGGTAGCTTCCTCCAAGCGACTGCACAGGCCGAAGACGTTCTGGCCAGCTATGTGATCGCCGCAGTTGGCAAGTCCAAGTCCGTGGCCGACCTTTTCTGCGGGATTGGTCCATTTGCCCTGCGTCTGGCCGAAAAGGCGCCGGTTTACGCCGCCGATAGCGATAAGGCCGCAACCCTTGCGCTCGCAAAGGCCACACGATTCACCAAGGGGTTGAAGGCTGTCACCAGCAAGGTGCGAGATCTTTTCCGCGACCCACTTACCCAGTTCGAGCTCAACTTCGAAACAGTCGTTCTCGATCCGCCTCGGGCTGGTGCCGAAGCGCAGATCAAAGAGCTGGTAAAGTCGAAGGTGAAGAACGTGGTCATGGTCGCCTGCGATCCGAAAACTTTTGCTCGAGACGCAAAAACGCTTGTTCAGGCCGGGTTCATTCTCAGTGAGCTAATAGCAGTAGATCAGTTCGCTTGGTCCACTCACATTGAAGTCGCAGGAACCTTCCGTCGGTAAATTTAGCAACCGATAACGATGTACCCGCGTTTCTTCCATCAAGGGCTTGAACGAGACACGCACGTGCCTTCAATTAGGCGCGTTTTGATAAGGAGCATTACTTAATGATGCTGAAGACCATTATTGCCGCCGCTTCGTTCGCAGCTTTGTTTGCTGCGCCAACCTTTGCTCAGGACGCTTCGCCGAACGGGACCTGGGTTGATAAGTGGGGCACGAGCTTCACATTCAAGCTTTGCGGTAGTGGCACCGACCTGTGCGGTACGCTGAACGACATTCAGGGCGACTCGCGTACCCCTGAAAACCTGAAATTCGTGAATCAGCAGGTTGTGCAGGGTAAGCAGACTGGCCCGAACAAGTGGGAAGGCAATATCTCGCTCAACGGTGGTGGTGCAAAGGCCATTGTTGAACTTAAGAATGCCACCACCATCAAGCTCACCGGCTGTAAGGGCGGCATCTTCTGCTCCAGCATCGATTACATCAAACAGTAATCGATAGATGAATTTGAAAAGCCCCGGGAGACCGGGGCTTTTTTTGTTTAGCAGACAGTGGCAACGCGTTCCTTGATCACCTGAAGCACTTCGTCACCGTCGCGCTTCCACCAATTGTTTTGGCTGAAAATCTCCACCTCTTGCGGGCCGGAGAAACCTGCGTCCTCGATCATTTTGCGGATGCCAGGAAGGTCGATAACCCCATCGCCCATCATGCCGCGATCGAGCAAAAAGTCCGAGGTTGGATTGAGCCAATCGCAAATATGATGCGCGAAAATACGCTTCATCCGCCCTGCCCGCGCAATGGCTTTGGCCAGATTGGGGTCCCACCAGACGTGATAAACGTCGATTGCGACGCCAACCGTTTCGCCCAGCTGTTCGCAAATATCGAGCGCTTGGTCGATGGTGTTCACGCAGGCGCGGTCCGCAGCATACATAGGGTGCAGCGGCTCGATGGCGATCTTCACATTGGACGCTTTGGCGTGTGGCAGGATGGCGGCAATGCCGTCGGACACCTGCTTGCGGGCTTCAACGATATTGCGGCTGCCCTGCGGAATGCCACCGACAACTAACACAAGACAGTCTGCATTAAGCGCCGCGGCTTCGTCGATCGCGCGCAAATTGTCTTCAATATTGGCCTTTAGCCCTTCTGCGGTGAGGGCTGGGAACATGCCGCCACGGCAGACGCCCGTCACTTGCAGCTTGTTGTCCCGAACAATCCGCGCGGCTTCTTTGAGGCCAATGGCCTGGATTTGATCGCGCCACGGCGAGATGGCGGTAATTCCAGCCCGCAAGCACCCATCGACAGCTTCGGCAAAGCCCCACTGCTGGCGCGTTGTGGCAAAGTTAAGCGAGATGCCACGGTCGGTCATGCTGAAACTCCATTGACGGCGAGGAAGGCCTTCATGCGGCTCGTGGCGAGTTCTGGGTCGGCCAGCACGCGGGCCTTATCAGCAAGGCGGAACAGCTCGGCAAAGTGCTGGACGGAGCGGGTCGACTGCTGCCCGCCGACCATCTGAAAATGATCCTGCAATCCGTTGAGATAGGCGAGGAAGACGACGCCGGTTTTGTAAAAGCGGGTGGGCGCTGCAAAGATGTGACGGCTCAACGGGACCGTTGGCTCCAAAATGTCGAAAAACTCATTGGTATTGCCACGGCCCAAGGCCGCGAGACCGGCTGATGCTGCGGGGGCTATGGCATCAAAAATGCCAAGCAGGGCGTGCGAAAAACCTTGGTCGTCGCCAGCGATCAACTCGGCATAATTGAAATCGTCGCCCGTATACATTTTGACCTGGCTCGGCAGGCGGCGGCGCATGTCGATCTCTTTTTCTGCCGAGAGCAGAGAGATTTTGATGCCGTCGACCTTGTCGGCGTGAGCGGCGATCACATCGAGGCACACGTCCATGGCTTCGTCATGCGTGCCCTTGCCCCAATAGCCGAGCAAAGCTGGATCAAACATTTCACCCAGCCAATGCATGATCACCGGTTGCTTCACCTGGCTCAGGACATGACCATAAACGCGGGCATAGTCGTCTGGCGACTTGGCTGCAGCGGCGAGCGCGCGGCTGGCCATGAGGATGACGCGACCACCCTGCCCTTCAACGAAATCAACCTGTTCGTCATAGGCGCGCAGAATATCGTCAATGGTGACGTCCGGGCCGGGCGCGAGATGGTCGGTGCCGGCGCCATAAGCGATGAGACTGTCTGAGCGACTGCGGGCTTCCACCTGCGAGCGGCGGATCAGTTCCTGCGCTTCGGTCCAGGTGAGGCCCATACCACGCTGGGCAGTGTCCATGGCTTCGGCAACGCCGAGCCCAAGGTCCCACATGCGATGGCGGAACTTGAGCGTCGTGTCCCAATCAATTGCGGGGGTCAACCAAGGGTCAACAACTGCCAGCGGGTCGGCGACGACATGCGCTGCCGAATAGGCGATGCGCGGAAAGTCGCTGGCTTTGAATTTCACGAATGGGATCGGATCGCCCTTGAGCACATAGGGCGTAATCGAACGACCAGCATTGGGTAGGTTTAACTGTGGCATCGGCATCTCCTCAAGCCTTTGCAAACGCCCACCGCCGCCTCAAAACACGTTCGAGGCGGCGCCGGGAGGGTTGAGCGAAATTAGAATTCGAGCTTTGGCACATCGAGCCAGCGGCGCTCGGCCCAGCTCTTGAGGCCCAGTTCGGCCAGCTGCACGCCCTTGGCGCCGGCCTCAAGGCCGTATTCCCAAGGCGCGTCTTCGGCGACATGGCGCAGGAACATTTCCCACTGCGCCTTAAAGCCGTTGTCGGCTGGCCAGTTGTCCGGAACTTCTTCCCAATCGTTGAAGAAATTCATGGTCTGGGGCTGATCGGGGTTCCACACCGGCTTTGGCGTGTTGACGCGATGCTGGGTCCAGCACTTGTGGAGGCCAGCAACGGCGGAGCCGTGAGTACCATCGACGTGGAAGGTCACGAGATCGTCGCGACGGACGCGCGTGGTCCAGCTCGAATTGATCTGGGCAATGATGCCGCCTTCGAGCTCAAAGGTGGCGTAGGCAGCGTCGTCGGTATCGCAGTCGAAAGTATTGCCCTGCTCGTCGACGCGCTTTGGAATATGGGTCGCACCCAGGCAGGAGACGGCCTTCACTTCACCGAAGAGATTGTCCATCACATAGCGCCAGTGGCACAGCATATCGAGGATGATGCCGCCACCGTCGTTCTTGCGATAGTTCCAGCTTGGGCGCTGCGCCTTCTGCCAGTCGCCTTCAAACACCCAATAGCCGAACTCGCCACGCACCGAGAGAATGTCGCCGAAGAAACCGCTGTCGCGGAGCATTTTAAGCTTCATCAGCCCGGGCAGGAACAGCTTGTCCTGCACTACGCCGTGCTTGAGGCCAGAGGCGCGGGCAGTTTTGGCCAGGTTGACCGCGACTTCGAGATCGTCCGATGTCGGCTTTTCGCAATAGACATGCTTACCAGCGGCAAGCGCCTGTTCGATCAGGCCGGCGCGCATCAGCGTCGTGCCAGCGTCGAAGAAAATCTCGTCGTCCTTATTGGCCAGTGCGGCCTCAAGATCGTCGCTCCAGCGGGCGATATTGTGCTTCTTCGCCAGCGCTCCGATCTTGTCGCGATTGCGACCAACGATGATCGGATCGACTACGAGGCGGTCGCCATTGGCAAGGCTGATGCCGCCTTGATCCCGTATGGCCAGAATAGAGCGCACCAGATGCTGGTTATAGCCCATGCGCCCCGTGACGCCGTGCATGATAATGCCTACCCGCCGAACCGCCATCAAAACCTCCTCAGGATCGCGCTGTGTAACTGTGTAGTTACTTAGGCGAGGAGAATGACGGCCGTCAAGCGGGTTTGCGTAGGCATAAAGTGGTGAGGCTAGAGGCCCACCACCATTTTTACGCCCATCAGACCGAGAAAGATCAGGATCATTCGGTCAAAGGCCTTACGACTCAGTTTCCCAGCAACGCGCTGTCCGAGGGGCATGAAGATGGCGATCGGGATCAGCGCCAGAAGCGCTTCCAGCATCCAATCTGGCTTCATAATGCCGGAGATGAATAGCGCGGGGAGGTGGATAAGTCCGAGTAGTAGGAACATGGCCGAGACGGCATAAACATGCACGCGCCGGTCCAACCCCATGGCATGGATAAAGGTCACGCCAACGGGTGCCGAAATGCCGGTTGCGCCTTGCAATATGCCCGTGCCAACGCCGGTGAAGGGTGCCAGTTTTTGCGCCACAGTGGGGGCAATGGAGAAGTGCGGGTTCTTAATTTTGAGAACAAAATAGACCAGCAGCACAATGCCAAGGCTGAAGATCAAATAGCGCTCTGGAAGATTGCCCAAGAGCCATGTGCCGAAACCAACGCCGACGGCGCAGGTCACCAAAAACATCGGCATAAACTGCAAGCGCACGTCCTTGGCGCCATCACGAAATTGCCAGACCTGAGCAATATTGGTAACGATCTGCACCACGGCCATAATGCCCACAGCATGTTGCAAACCAAAGGCCGAGGTCAAAACCGGCAATGCGATCAGGGGCAGCCCCATACCTGTTGCGCCCTTCACAAAAGCGCCCGCTGCCAAAGCCAAGCCCAAGATGGCCAAGCGTTCCAATTCCATGATTGCCCCGAAGAGATGTGTTCGTCCGCGCCACCATACCAAGGCGGACTTTCGCCAAGCAATTACCGCATGGCGTGATCCTCTAATAGGCCAGAGTAAGCGCTCACTAAATCACTGATCGGTTACTTCTGGCTTGACACATAGTTTTTACGCACCCAATCTGCCCGGGTGAGCACCAGAATACTGGGCTCCAACGGGAGGAGTTTTAGGATGAAGCAGTCACTGCTGCGCGTCGTCCTCGCGTCGAGCACTGCTGTGTTCGCGCTGGGCGCAACTATGGCCATAGGTCAGGAATGGAAGCCTGATCGTCCAATCAATCTCATCGTACCGTGGGGCGCTGGTGGGTCGACCGATCAGGTGACCCGTGTCACCGCGCCGATCCTTGCTGAAGCCCTGGGTGTTGAAGTCGTCGTCGTCAACCAACCTGGCGCATCCGGTGCCATTGGCACGCAGGAAGTGCTCAACGCTGAGCGCGACGGCTACACCTGGACTGCCAATGCGATCGCCAACAACGCCACCTATTCGGTGACGGGGCTTTTGGAAAACACCAATATTGACGACTGGCACATCTATCTCTCCGTTGCCAACGTGCCGGTAGTCTCGGTGCCGATGGACAGCCAGTTCAAGGATTTCGGCGAACTTTTGGCGGCGTTCCAGTCGGACGCTGGTAGCGGCATTTCCGTGGCGACAGCCGGTATCACCTCATCTGGAGGCACAGCCATCGGCGCGCTTTCGGGTGCGGCGGGCGGCTTTGACTACAACATGATCACCTATGATGGTGGCGGCCCAGCTGCGATTGCAACAGCCGCTGGCGAAGCCATGGTCACCACCCAACTTGCCGTTGAGCAAACCGAGCTGATCCGCGGTGGTCGTCTGAAAGCTCTGGCCGTGTTGTCCAATCAGCCGCTTGTTATTGAAGGCGCTGAGCCGATCCCACCGATCACAAACTGGCTTCCAGACATGGAGTTGGCGCCGGATTACTTCGGTATTTTCGTGCCAAAGGGCGTGCCGGCCGAGGTTGTAGCCACACTCGACAAGATTTGGGCTGAAAAGGTCTCAACATCTGAAGCGGTAAAAACCTACGCTGAAACCTTCGGTGCCGTTTTCGCTCCATCTTATGGCGAAGAAGCGCGCGCTCTGGCGATGCCGGTTGTGATTCTTGAGGCCTGCGATTCAGTTGGTCGCGGCGAAGCGGTCAACGATCCGTCCACCATTGGCATCGATTGCGAAACCCGCACTGAGATGGCCAAGAACTGACACTAACCAACCAACCGCTGGCTTTTCTGAAAGCTAGCGGTTGGCTCGATGTTGGTGGGGCCGTACCAAACTTTAGGCACATAAAATGACCCTCTCTGCTCAGCACGAGGATGCTGCGCGCATACGCGCCGATCTTATCACTGCGATTATTCTGATCGCACTCGGCCTTGCCGTTACGTATCTGTCTTGGACCATGGATCGGCTCGCCGTGCGCCGTATTCACCCAGCAACGATACCGGGTCTCGTGCCCTTCGTGCTCGGCGTTGCCCTGACCCTGTGTGGGTCCCTGCTCGCCTTTCGGTCATGGAAGCTCGATACCAAGGCTGGCGGGGTAGCGCTGCTGAACCTGCTGCTTTCGTGGCAAACTATTCGCGTTGTCACCGTGGCCGCTCTCGCCTTGGTTTACACATTGGGACTCGTGGGCCGCATGCCGTTCTGGCTGGCGTCGGCGCTCTTTGTGTTCGCCTTTATCGTCTTGTTTGAAACCGTACTGGCAGATCGACCCGCGAACCTCGTGCGGACACTGATCTGGGCACTGGTGGTCGCGCTCGTTGCAGGCGTGGGCGTCAACTATGTGTTCGGCCAGATTTTTCTGGTTCGGCTGCCTTAGGAGACGGCTTCCATGTTTGACGGACTTATTCTCTTAGGCCAGGGCGTGGCGCATTTCATAACCCCCTCCGGCCTTTTCAATGTGGCGTGGGCCACACTGCTCGGTCTGACCATCGGTATTTTGCCCGGCCTTACGGCCACCATGGGCGTCGCGCTCTTGGTGACGCTCACCTATAAAATGGCGCCAGACCAGGCCATTCTCACCCTGATGTGCGTCTATTTGGGTGCCATCTATGGGGGCAGCCGTACTGCCATTCTGCTCAATATCCCCGGCACACCGGCCAATGCGGCCGCGACGCTCGATGGTCATCCTCTGGCCAAGCAGGGCAAGGCAGGTCTTGCCATGGGCCTTGCGACGACCTCCTCCACTTTGGGAACTTTGGTCGGCATTTTCTTTCTCGCCATTATTGCTCCGGTGCTTTCCGAAGCGGCGCTGAAATTTGGCTCCTATGAGTTTTTCTGGCTTGCCCTCTTCGGTGTGGTTGTATCGGGTCAGATGACGGGCTCAGATACGCCGCTCAAGGGCTACATCGCCGGGATCATTGGCCTGTTGGTAGCCATGATCGGCATGGAAACGCTGCATGCGCATCAGCGCTTTACCTTTGGCATACCGGCGCTTGGTGGCGGCATTGATTTGATCCCTGCCATGGTTGGCGCCTTTGGCTTGGCCGAAATTCTCTCCACCATGAAGCGCACAGCCATCGCCAATATCGCCCCCGTGAATGATCGTGTCGTGCCGACCTTCCGCGAGATTTTCCAATATTGGAAAACCATTATTCGCTCCGGCATCATTGGCACCTTTGTTGGTATCATCCCGGGTGTCGGTGAGGACGTGGGCGCTTGGAGTTCCTATGCAGCGGCCAAAAAGCTGTCCAAGAACCCCGAAGAGTTCGGCAAGGGCAGTCAAGAAGGGCTGATCGCGGCAGAAACCGGCGACAATGCCGTAGTGTCGGCCTCGATGATCCCGACACTTACTCTGGCCCTGCCCGGCTCTGCTGCGGCCGCCGTGCTCATCGCAGCCATGATGATCCACGGCATCCGCCCTGGCCCCATGCTGATGATCGAGAATGCGCCCTTCCTCTATCAGGTCGTGGGCATGCTGCTGTTGGCAACGCTCGCCAATTTGATCTTCGGCCTGTCGCTGACCAAGGTCTTCATTAAGGTCCTTTCGGTCCCACGCGAACGGCTCATGGCGGTCATCTATGTGCTCTGCGTTATTGGCTCTTTTGCCATCACTCAGCGCATGTTCGACGTCTACGTTATGTTGGTCTTTGGCATTGTTGGCTTCTTCCTTCGGGAGATGAAATACCCAATGGCGCCACTGGTTTTGGGCATCGTGCTCGGCGATCTCTTAGACCTGAACCTGCGTCGCGGCTTGGCGCTTACCAATGGCGACCCAACGCCCTTCTTTACCCGGCCGATCAGCGCTGTTATCTGCCTGATCATTGTCTTCACCATTCTGATGTCCATTCCGGCGGTAAATCGACGTGTCCGATCCCTCTTCGCCCGCAATCGTGGAGCCGTCCCAGCCAAAAGCTGAGACGTCAAAACGCCCAAGGAATTCGGTAAAGACCAAAGCCTCCATTCTGGCAGCAGCCAGAGTGGAGTTTGCCGATCGGGGCTTTGAGGGCGCGCGCGTCGATGCCATCGCCGAGCGGGCTGAGGCCAATAAGCGGCTGCTCTATCATTATTTCGGCAATAAAGAGGAGCTCTACCGGGCCGTCCTCTTGGAAGCCTATACCGAGATCCGCGCGGGTGAGAGGGCCCTGTCCTTGGGGCGCTATGACCCGGTGGAAGCTATGGACCGCCTTGTGCGGTTCACCTTCCGTCACTTTCTGGCGAACCCATGGTTTCCGCGCCTCTTGGGCACGGAAAACATCGAGAACGCGCGGTTCCTCAAGACCCTGCCCGATATCAAGGCGCTGCACTCGCCGCTGGTCGGGCAAATCGCCGAGATTATCGAGCGTGGCGCCGAAGCGGGGCTGTTCCGCCGCGATGTCGATCCGGTGCAGCTTTATATTTCCGTGGCGGCGCTCGGCTTCTTCTATGTGTCGAACACGGCCACCCTATCGGTGATCTTTGAACGCGATCTCTCAAGCGTTGCTATGGTCCAGGAGCGCGAGGCGCACGCCGTGCAAATGGTTCTCGACTTTTTGAAAACCAAATCGCGGCACGGCTAAATAGCAAAAAGGGCAGAGGTTTCTCCCTGCCCTTACTCATGCCGTTCAGCCCTTAAAGGTCGACGTCATCGTCCTGACCGAGCGCTTCAATATCGGCTGCGGCGCGACGCAAAATCTCAGCGGCGCGTAACTGCACGTCGTCCGAACCAGTGCGGGCCTTTTTAATCGCCTGCTTAACCGCTTTGCGCGCCGCATCCAGTTCCGGCACCACGTCATGCATAGGCCGGTCGTCTGGCGCCCAAGCGGGGTGTGACGGCGTTGCTTCCGGCTCCCCTTTGCCACCAAAAGGCCAATCGGCGGCAACAAAATCGCGGAACTTGTTCACCTGCTCGCCCGTCCGCGCCAGAAACTCTAGCGTGGCGGCCACTGCCTCGCGATTGTCTTCCAAATGCGCGCGGCCTTCGTCGGTAATGGCATAAAGCTTCTTGTTGCCGTCAACGCTTGAGGTCGCGAAGCCCGCCTCCTCAAGATAGGTCAGCGCCGGGTACACAATGCCGGGGCTCGGCGAATAGACGCCATTTGACGCTTCTTCTACGGCTTTGATCAGATCATAACCGTGGCGCGGCTGCTGCTCGATGAAAAAGAGCGCCACGAGGCGTAAGTCACCCGAGGCCAGCATTTTGCCGACGCGGGCCTTGCCACCCCATTCGCCGAAATCGACGCCAGCAGCACGCTGCATACGGCCCCAGCTGCGACGCGCCAATTGGTCTACAGTGCTCCAGTCAAAATCACGAAAATCGCGAGATGCCATGATATGTCTCCAAGATATATCTTAACGCCCTTGAACAAGAGATTGTCCCTGCAAGATCGGTTTCAAGATATATCGGGGAAACAAAAAGGCGCTCCGAGCCTATGAGCTTGAAGCGCCTTCAAAAAATATTTTGCGATAATTAGGTGGCAAGACCTGTATTGGGGCCGCGATCGGCTCGGTCGAATTCGCCATTACGACGGAAGCGCCACATATAGGTCGGTAGCACTTCGCCCATGCTAGTGGGAGTAATGCCAAATGCCGCGAGAGTGCGCTTGTCTCTGATAGCGTCGTCCGAAACCACATTATCGACCCCGAGCAAATCGACCTGGTCGCTGGTCACCACTGGCTTGAAGGGCAGAATACCCAAGAGGTTCGCGCCAAGTTTGGCGAGGCCAGCTGGGAATGGCACCAGCGGACGGTTGCGGCCAGCTTCGGCGAGAATGCGTTCCATAAGAACCTTGTGGCTTTCAACGTCTGGGCCACCCAGCTCGTAAATCTTGCCAGTCTTCACCTCGCCCTTTGCAGCCTTGGCAATGGCTTCCGCCACGTCGCCCACGAATACGGGCTGGAACTTCGTATTGCCAGCAATCAGCGGCATGATCGGCAAAATGCGCGACAGCGTACCCATGAGGTTAAAGAAGCCATCGCCAACGCCGAAGATCAGCGAGGGGCGCAAAATGATGGCCTGCGGATAAGCCGCCAGCACAGCTTCATCACCAGCAAGCTTGCTGGCTGCATATTTTGATACCGACGCAGCCTTATCAACGCCGAGCGCCGAGAGATGAACCAGCGTTGAAACCCCAGCGGCCTTGGCGGCGCGAGCGACAGTTGCAGCGCCTGTGGTGTGCACGGCGTCAAAATTCTGTTTGCCGCTCTGGTGGCCAATGCCGACCAGATTGATCACAATATCGGCGCCGGCGATGGCGCGCTGGACGGAAGCTTCATTGCGCAAATTGGCTTGGATCGGCACGATCTGACCAACAGAACCCGGAGTGCGCACAACACCTGCTAGGTCAGGACGACGAACAGCAACGCGAATACGGAATCCTTCGCGTGCCAACACCTGCACCAGATGGGTCCCGACAAATCCCGATCCACCAAAAATCGTGACGAGCTTCTGGGCATTGCGAGTCATAGACGGCACTCCTGCGACAAGTTGACCGGTTTTAGCCAAGCCCGGTCCGCCTGTCGAGTGTTTCGGCCCGCTTTGATGGCCGATTGTTTGCGCCCGATGGTGCTTTAGGCGCGCAGTTTTCCACTCAGCGCAGATTTTTTCAAATCCGATATTCAGCCCAGTTTTCAAGGGCCTTCGCTGTGGAAGAAATCGGGATAAGGGTTTGTATGGGTGCAAAGTTTTAGGCTGGCCCGCAAAGCGCGTTGACTTCGGAAACACCCTAATCTAGATAGTCACTCGTTGCCGCAGCACTGCTGCAAAAGCGACACTGCCCAGATGGCGGAATTGGTAGACGCGCACGGTTCAGGTCCGTGTACCGCAAGGTGTGGAAGTTCGAGTCTTCTTCTGGGCACCAATCCTTCTCGAAAACCCGTGTATCCCTCGTGGATGCGCGGGTTTCGTGCTTTAGGGCACTGAGGTTTCTCCGCTTGGTACAAAACTCTGGTACAAAGCGGCCTATTCCATGGGTTACCTTGTTAGAAACCTGACGTTCGACCAAAGCGCTGGTCGGTGGAAATATCGTCGGGTCATTCCCGTTGCGCTCCGGCAGCATATCGACCGGAACATCACTGAGTTTGTCCGCTGGCTCGGCGCGAAAGAGGGCACCTCCAAGACACCTTCGGCTTCCGTTCTAGCCGCCTGCGCTCAAGCTGTGGCCGAGTGTGAGGCTCTCCTATCCCTTGCCCGTAAGCGCCTCCTCGGTGAGTTCGATCAGCTGGACACTGCTGCGATCCGGCAGGTCATCAAACTCCTTCGGGATGATCTCGCGGAGCCAAGCCGCCGAGGGGCGCTGCTGAAGGCCTTGGGTGTTGCGCTGCATGATCCTGTTGAAGCTGTGGCTGATCTGCGGAAACTGATGAACTCAGGCGATTCGCTAGAGCATCTGCGGGCTTCTGTGGCGGCGCTTTGTGAGCGTTTGGGGTTGATGGTCGACAAGGACACGGAAGGCTTCCAGAGGCTCGCTCGCCGATGTCTGGCTGTGGTGCTTGAGGTGCTCTACCCAGAGGTTGAACCTCTTCCTGTCGCTGCTCCCACCAAGGTCGAACCTTCAAGAAAACCGATGGCTTCTGTAGCGCGTAAGGCCAAGCAGACCATTACTGGCCTTCCTGAGGCATGGTGGCGCGAGGCTGAGAAGGCGGGCCTGTCTGCCAGCACCAAAGAGGCTTACTTCCGAGTCACGCGGCAATTCCGGGCGTTCATTGGACATGATGATGCTGAGCGCGTAACGGCTGCTGATGTGGTTGCTTACAAGGACCATCGACTAGCTCAAGGGACGAGTCTTAAGACCATCAAGGGAACCGACATCTCCGCCCTGCGAGTGCTTTTTGGCTGGGCTGTCAGTCAGCAGCTGCTTGGTCACAATCCCGCAGACGGCATCAAGGTGATGAAAGCCAAGCGCAAGGTTGAGCGCTCCAAAGGTTTCACCGACGAGGAGGCGCGAGCACTGCTTACTGCGTCCTTCAAATACCAACCGTCAGGCTGGGAAAGCCCGCAGGTGACTGCTGTTCGCCGCTGGGTGCCTTGGCTGATGGCCTATACGGGTGCTCGTGTTGGTGAGGTCGTGCAGCTCCGCAAGGAAGACATCAGGCAAGAAGGTGATCATTGGGTTATCCGACTGACCCCTGAGGCGGGGACCATCAAGACCAGTGTCTTCCGAGACGTTGTCCTACATCCGCATCTGGTGGCCCTGGGGTTCATCACGTTCGTCCAAAGCCGTCCTTTCGGGCACCTCTTCCTCAAGCTGCTGCAGAAGACCGACAAGGCGGTGCATGGGGGCTTGGAGACCGCCAAGAACCGCGTCCGTGAGTTCGTCAGAACCATCATTACTGATGAGAGGGTGCAGCCCAACCACGCTTGGCGTCATCGGTTTGAGACCACTGCCAGAAGCCTCGGGAAGCGTGAAGACGTCACCAATGCAATCACCGGACATGCCACGGCTGGCGCTGCTGCGGGCTATGGCGAGGTGACCTTGGCGGCTCAGGTGAAGTTCTTCGAGGATTGGCCGAAGGTGGAGGTCTGAGAGCGGGGAGGGGGATTGGGGCCCCAGTTAGTAATAAGAAGGTCGATGTTCGGTCGACGCTTGCCAATTACGGACCCATATTACTGTAGCTAAGAAATCGCGGCCTAACGTGGCCCACGCTACAGCTCAACTCCCCCATATCTTCTGTAACCCGGTGACCCTCTACGAGGGGCCGGAAGGATTTCTCTATGACCACCAATAACAATTCTGGGCGCAGCCTCGTGCTGGCCATCGATGGCGCTTGCTTTGGCAACCCTGGCCCCGGCGGCTGGGCTGTGATTGCCTTTGAATACCAAGGTGACACTCTTGTCAGTCGCTCTGCCGTTGCAGGTAGCGCCAAGCGTAGCACGACCAATTGCCGATCCGAGTTGAAGGCCGGAGTGGAAGCCTTGCGGCTCACCAAAGACCTTTCCTATTCGAGCGTGACGATCCTCTCAGACAGCCAATACGTCACCAAGGGGGCATCTGAGTATCTGGCCGGATGGAAAGCCAATGGCTGGCGTAAGAGTGACCGCAAGCCTGTACTAAACAAGGACCTCTGGGAACAACTGGATCGCCTTGCGGAAGGGCTTGATGTCAACTGGAAGTGGGTCAAAGGCCACTCCGGCCACCCCATGAATGAAGCTGCGGACACACTGGCAAGTGATGCTGCCGCTGGGCTGGCCGGGTCACAAGACCAACTCCGCCAGTCACACCCTGAGCTGTTTTTCGAGGCAGCTTAAGCGACGATGGAGTACTTCGAGGAGGTGCTGGACCGGAAGACAGGCAAGCTGCTTTCGGTGTCCCAAGGTGACTGGATCACCGTGACCGAACTGGGGGAGTCCATGGGGCTGGGACCAAAAGAGACACGTTCTGTTTTGGCCAAAATGCAGTTCCTGCAGGTTGAGGGATCTGCGACCCATTCTCGTTATCGCCTCCCTCTCTGGGCGGTGGATGAAGGGCTGGGGCGGAGGATTGAGCGAAAGGGCAAACCGCCATTCGACGTCATCAGTCCCCTTGGGCAATCTTGGGTTGCAGAACGATGGGAAGAGACAATGGCAGCTATGGCTGCCGCCAAGGGCGAGCCTGTGAGGATCGCTCAAGCCGCCCTTGCCGCATTCAAGCAGGAGCGAAACGCTTACGCAGCAACTTGGGAGCGCCCTGAGATGACCACCAAAGAGGAGGTTTATTGGGTCGTTTATCACTTCCCTGAATTGACCCAATCAGAGATTGCTCAGGTTGTGCATGTGTCTCAGCCTCTGGTCCATCGGCTTCTGGCAGAACAGCGGAAGCGCTTAATTGAACTGAAAGAGAGGCGAGAGCGTGTCCTTGAGGTGAAGCCAAAAGTCGTCACTGGCGGTTAGCCCCTAGGTTACCTGTCGGATCTCCGTGAGTGATACCCCGGTTTATTACCCATGATTATAACATGCGTGAAAGGCTGGGGAGGGACAGCGTCTAATCGCAATTGACCGCCCACCTCTTCCCTGACAGCCTGTCTTATAGACTTATGCGCTGGGGAGGCGTGGGTGAGTTTTCAGTTGTTGGTTCATTGCGACTGGAGTCTAGACTCTCGCAAGCGTTGGATGGTTGTCGCGCAACGACAGGGCAGCTTGTGGCGTGTTGAACCACCAGAGTTGGTAGGTGAAGGGAGCAGTCTGCTTAGTCGTCTCCGAAAGCGTCTTCATCAAGAGGGGGCGATATTGGTTGGCTTCGACTTTCCAATCGGCCTCCCGGCAGCCTACGCGAAGCTGGCTGGCTTTTCGTCATTTAAGCAGGCATTGGCAACTCTTGGGCAAGGCGAGTGGGCGAATTGGTTCAATGTTGCTCAGAGCCGCAATGAGATTGCCATTCATCGTCCATTCTACCCGATGCGACCGGGAGGGACCAAAAAGTCTCACCAGCACGAAGCTCTAGGTGTCTCTGATTCAAAGACATTGTTGAGGACGTGCGAGCTGGCTACGACCGACCGGCAGGCTGCTTGCAGTCTCTTTTGGACGTTGGGCGGCAATCAAGTTGGAAAGGGAGCTATCTCAGGGTGGTCCGAAGTTGTAATCCCAAGCCTTAATCAGGCGGGGATATGGCCATTTGATGGACCGCTGTCGCAGTTGGAGTCCAAGTTTCCTGTGGTTCTCGCAGAGACTTACCCGGGTGATGTCTACGCTCAGCTTGGTATTTCGCGTGGGGGCTGGAGCAAGCGCCGACAAGCTGACAGGAGTAAAGTCGGTCGAGTTATCGCTACGTGGCTAGTTGAGCATCCGCAGGTCGATGCATCGGGCCTGTTGGCGGCTCTAGAAGATGGCTTTGGTGAGGACAAAACCGGGGAAGACCGTTTTGATGCGTTTGTCGGGCTACTGGGCATGCTTTCAGTTGTCACTGGTGAGAGGGCAGAGGCGATCGGGGTTGATGAGTCCATTCTTATCCATGAAGGCTGGATACTGGGGCACCATCGTTAGCTAACGTCGAGCCTCGCCTGTGCGGGACGAAAGCAGACAGCGGCAAGAGCAGCGTGAAATAGAAGCGGACATTCGTTTTTCAGAGAGGGTGGGGCTACCAATACGTGATGTCGTCGCTCCCTTCATAGGCCCGAGCTTGCTGCTGGAGCGATGTGCCTTACCTAGGGGGGCGCAAAACTCTGGGTTTTGGCGGGTCCCATCGCAACACAGGTGCCTTAACTCACTATTCGTATTTTAGATGTTGACCTGCATTTTTACCCTAATCGGATATCCGCAAAGAGTGTCCAAGTGTAATCTGATTACACGTGCCTTCGTTTAATGAGCCTTGGTGTGGGCCGTCGTTAGCTTTCCTCTGATTGGGGCTAACTTCAATTCAGGCCCTTTTGTGGTGGCAAGCGATCGACGTTTTGGTCTGTTGCCGCTGTACTCGCCCCACCTAGTGGTTAAAGCATTAGGTGGACGCTAGCATTCGGAATGCGTCGGCAAGCTTGTTACGTATGCAAGGACCTATTGGGTGTCTCGTGTTCTAAATATGAGAGATGACCGATTGGGCCTAAGCGCGTCCTGCTTTGCGTAGTCACTGTGTTCGTACCGATGGTCACTTGGACAATAAACATCCCTGATGATTTTTGCGAAAAGTCTGTGAGCGTATTCGTATATGGCCCCTCAGGGATTTTCCCCCGGTGCCCCATGTCGGTCGATGTCAATTCACCTATGCCGCCAACGATCAGTGGGTTGCCTTGGGCCTTGTTCAACCGCTGGTACCGGTGCTGCTGACTCCTTCAATCTGCCCACAAGGTATACCTCTATGGGCAGGGCGGTGGATGCGCTGAGAGGTGCCCACAAGGGTTGACTTCGATTTGTGGGCGCATATCTTTGTAGGCAGAACCTTTGTTGGCAGTTGCTCGTATGTCTCGCACCATCCTCTATGCTCGTGTCTCCACCGTCGATCAGAACCTCGATCACCAGCGTACCCAAGCCGAAGCTGCTGGGTTCGTCATCGATGAAGTCATTGCCGACCACGGGCAGTCAGGTGTCACCACGGCACTGGCCGAGAGGCCTGAGGGCAAGCGCCTATACGATAAGCTCCGGCATGGGGATGTACTGGTCGTTCGCTGGGTGGATCGCTTGGGGCGCAACTATCAGGACGTCACAGACGCCATACGTCACTTCATGAGACAAGGCGTGATCATCCGGACGGTGATCAACAATCTGACCTTCGACGGAGCGACCACAGACCCGATGCAGGAAGCTGTCAGGGACGCGCTGATCGGCTTTATGGCAGCGACGGCTCAGGCCCAAGCAGAGGCCACCAAGGAGGCTCAGAAGGCTGGTATCGCTGACGCGAGAGCAAAGGAGCCGGTGAAGTACCGAGGGCGTAAGCCAAGCTTTACTCGGGATCAGTTGGACACCATGCGGGACATGCTGGCGGCTGGTTCAGGGGCTTCTGCCATTGCGAAGGCCACGGGTCTCACTCGGCCTACCGTCCAACGGCTTCGGGACGATCTGGGAGCAGCTGAGCTGGTGCTGGCGAAATGGGATTGCTGAGGCTCAAAGGCTTAGCTTTCTGCTCCCACATTTTTTGGTCCTCGGGGCCGTAAGCAGCACCTAGCCCGCCCGGATTACCGGCAGCAGCCTGTTGAGGTCGATCTGCAAAGGGCTTTCTTCCCTGTACTGGTGCCTGATCTGAACCGCGCGTTATGCTGCTTAAATCTTGTCGCGGATACTTTTTGCAGTGTGATCCTAGACGCTGCTAAGCTGACAGCGATCTGCATCCGAGGGCATGTGTGTTGCCCGGTAGGTGCATGTGGGGAGAAGTGTATGAAGAAGATATTGGCGACGGCAACAGCTATGCTTCTGGTCTTTACGGTCGCAGCTGACGCGCACGGCGGTGGGTGCCGCAAGAATTCGCCTCCGGGCCAGTGCTGTCACAACGAAACGCGGACAGGGCAGGTTCATTGCCACTGAGCCCCACAATTGGGGACTAAAAGGTCGAGAAGCATCTACCCAAGGTGACGCTGATTGTCTTCCGGCGGGCGGCTAGGCGGATATCTTCAGGGGTCACGGAGCTGAGGAGCAGTTCAGCGACAAGTACAGCGGCAATTCTCTGGATGGTCGTCCCAAGCTCGAAGTAGCAATCCGTTTTGCTCGCTCTTGCGATGGCCTGCTGGTGACACTGCTTGATCGTCAGGCCCAATCCGCTGTCGATCTCCATAGCATCAGCAAGGAGCTTGAGGCGAAAGGCGTTGACGTCATCGCGACTGAGCCGAGCATAGACACGACGACGCCAAACAAGCCGCCTGACGTTCAACATGCTGGCCGTCATCGCAGAGTTCGAGACGGACTTACGTAAGGAAAGCTAGCTTGAAGCGATCGCCAAGGCTAAGCAGGAAGGCCGCTACAAGGGGCGTCCTGTGAGCGTTGTGCTTGAGAGGCCATCCGCTCAGCTTTGACCGGTGGTGAGCTTCCTTTGGTCGTTGCAAAGAGACTGAACGTGGCAAGATCAACTGTATATCGCTTGTCTTGGATCGATCAGTCGTCAGGTTGCCCAAATTCTCTCTATGAGGCCGCAGATCACTGGCAGTTCATGAGTGCAAAATCGACCGTTTCGTGACTGAATAGGCCTTCGACTTTTACGGGAACAGCACTTTGGACCAAGCTGGCTATACGCGAAGCATGGTCGCTACAGGGGTTCAAAATGTGCACCTTGAACACCCCGTCGCCGCACAAGTCCTTCAGAACGTATCTAAGAAGCGACGATATCATAAAATCATCGTTGCCAGCACTAAAACCAATGATCGAACAGCCTCTCGACAGCGAGACCTTAATCAAGGTTGACCAAACCCATTGAAGTTGATTGACGGCCGTCAACTTGCCGTAGCCTGGAAGCATAATCAGGGGAAGATGACAGCGTGGCTGCAGCCAACTATCGTGGCTCATAAAAGCGTTGTTGGCAAATGTGTTTGTGCCTATACCCAGCCATCCTGAAGGCTGTTTACTAGGCTCGAAGTAGCTCCAGTGGATAGACCCGTGTGGCTTCATCAGGTGCAGTTTTCCGGCTTCTCCACGATATGAGTATGGGATGCCATGTTTAACCAGCAAAACCTCGAGCAGGACATCCCAGTTTAAGGAGATGACGAAATCCGTTGTCGCTAGCCCTTTCACAAAATCATCGTAGTAAGGAGGGATACTGACACCTTTTTCAGGGAGATGCACAGCTTTGGCCAAAAAGTACTTGAGTGCATACAGCCTCTGCGCAGAAAAGTTTGCTCGATCGAAGTAATGCATCATCTCGATCTGAGTGCACAAGTCCACCACTAGGTCGCCCCCTACACGGCTACTTCCCACATCAGCACGTTCCCAGCTACTCAGTTCATCAAAAAGCGCTGGCTCTTCCAGCTGCCAGAAATTCATAGCTCTGGCCCAAAGTTTATCTAAAGTCGAATAACCAGCAGGCGCCGAAAATCCCGCCCCGAGGACAAACGTCCGCCCGTCACGCACCTCACCGCCTCCATGTATTATTCATTTGCCCTCGAGTGTTTCTGCTGCCCTTAAAGAAGAAATAAGGCTTGCTGCAATGAGGTCCGCAACCCTTCTATCTGCTTTTCAGCAACGCTAACGTATATACGTCGCGCCAATATCGATCCGCTTTGCAGCCCTGCGCATGACGTCGGATTGGGCCCGACAACTCGACCGGCACACCGCGAGCCACTGATCAAAGACGAGGTCAGATGGCGAATGGGTCTGCAGCTTTAGGCGACGGCCGAGTAATCGGCTTCTCCTTAGGAGGGGAAGCGAAAGGATCGGTAATGGCGTCCTCAATTTCCAATTGGCATTTGGATATCTCAGCGGTCGCCCTGTGAGTATCCTTCAGGCTGAAGCCGCCAATGTTACGACTGCCCCAATGCACTGTTAGAAGGTGTTTTTTGGTAAACTCAGTCAAGAAATCGAAGTTGCTGCCTGACAGAATTAGAACAGGGAGATTTCCCATCATTGACCCGACAGCTGTGACACCCCAAGGCGCGGCACGATCAAGCTGCAATGACAGCTCGTAATCTTTCCCTGGTTCAATCGAACCCCAGCTCGGATTACCAAACATCAAATAGTAGGGGTTATTGCCGTCTACGCCGTCATAGCCGAACCGCAAAATAGTACCGCTATTATAACTCGTAACGGCAAAGCACCCCCGGATCGAGCTGTCGTAGGCTATCGTCCAATTTCCTACCGTCGTAATCGGGGTGCTATCCTGTGCTGTCGTCGTTGAAACCGAGAGTAACAGCGCTCCAATGGCGACAGCCAAGCCAACGTTATTTTTCATCTATCCCTCCCAAATTCCGCAAATTAACAGTGCGTGTACGCAAATCCGTCTATAGGGCCACCGCTAAGGCGGTTGTAGTGTTAATGTTTAAGTGTATGACGTCAGCCCTACTGCACAAAAGATCACGCACATAGTGAACATACGCATCACTGTGAGGTCGGTCATTATGACCGCTACGCACCTATAGTTATCGTATTATGGCATCAGAACTTTTGCCTTTTCAATCTACTCTTTGCGCAACACTACCGGATACCCACCGCTCGTAACGCGCTCAGCCTCGCCGCCCTACGCGTGACCTTCGATGGCGATGGCATTCTCCAGCGGAACCCGTCAGCGTGACATACAGCCTCGAATGCGGGGCGAGCACATTGGTGACCTCCCACAATATTCAGCGGTGGGAGGGGGCTGATTAGGGGTTAGCCGCCTTGAACGGTATAATCTTTGCGAGTTCACGTGCTAGCCCGGGAATGCGGACGAGAGTTTCGCCGTAGTCCTCGCCCGACGAGCCCTTTGCCCTTCCAGTTATGTAACGCTTGGCGCTGTCGCCATCGCCATCGCCTATGCAGATGTCTTCGAATAGATGCCGCCAGCCGTGGCTTAGGGCAACGCCCTCGCGCTGCACGTTCGCGCCCTTGGGATTGCGAAACCACCTTTGAATGGCGCCGTCTCCGTCCTTGTCGAATAGTCGTTCAATCTTGATCGACAACACGAATGACAGAAGGCTCTCTTCAATGAGCTCGGGATACAATGGGACGTAACGGATAGAGCTTGCCGTCTTCATCGATCTTTTAGGTGTCTGGTTGATCTTGAAAAACCAATAGCCCTCAACCTCGACAAAGTCCTCGCGCTCCCAAGGAGCCAGCTCTTTAATACGGGCGCCCATGTAAGCACCGACCCTTAGCACCGGACCTAACAGCCCCAGCCGCGTCCTATTGCTAACCTAGGGCTGCTTGGGATGCGAGGTATGTTTAAAGCACCTCGTAAGGCCACGCGTGGTACGAGTAGAGAAAGTCCTTACTGCCTTCACGGTCAGTCAGCTTCACCCTGATTAGAAAGCGTGTGCCCAACGGATAGCGTTTGGTGTCGCGCATTTCTCGTGGGCACTCGACGTGGAGAGACGTGGGGTAAATGCCGTCGGGGCATGGACGAACGCGGACTTTCTTTTCGGCCTCATCATAGAAGCTTTCTGCTTCGATCACGCGGAATGGCTCGTTCGGTTTCGCCAATGTATGCTCCTGATATTGCTGGAGTTTATTTCGCCACACTAGCGTGGAGGTCAATAGTCGTTTGACGTTGTCTCGGTGATTTTTACCGTTGTTGTCCAGCCCGGGTTGTCCCAAAGCGTGAATTGGCTTTGCGTTTAGGGAAAGCAGAAGATGGCAAGATATGAAGCGTTGAGGGCCACGTGCGTACATGCGGATAAGCTGTATGCAGCAACAGGTCTGCTAATAGACCGATATCGAACTCCAGTTTGGTACCATGAGTTAGACAAGGGATTTCATGATCTGCAGACAAAGGGCATTGATAGCCTTGGTTTCATTCTGCGTCGGGACTTGTGGCTGGTGGAGAGGCCTCGCCTGAAGTTGAGCGCGGAGATCAACGGGCCTAGGAATTTAAAGGTTAGGTGGGCACCCTTTGATGAAAATTTCTTCTCTCGCCCGGGGGTGGACCAAGAGTTCAGTCCCCGAGTGCTAGAGTTCAGTTGCTCCAGCGCTAGTGAATTGATCTTTATGCGCAACCCATGGGTCATGACGCGCGAGGAGGATATTCACTTCCTTGCATCTAAACTCTTAATGTTCGCTCTATCCGAGTACTGGCTCTGGATGATTGGTATCCTCCATGAGAACTTCGATCTGACTATCGAAAGTCACTTCGACGTCACCCCCTGCATCGATGGTGAATACTTCACTGCTCGTGATCTCAATGGAATGGATCCAGCTTCCGCTCTTGACCACGCCCGCAAACCCTTGATACAAACCCGTTGAACGCGGCGGACCTAAGTGTTTGATATCGCGAAGATTTGGTGAGAAAACCCGTTAATCTTCTTCTGGGCACCAATCCTTCTCGAAAACCCGTGTATCCCTCGTGGATGCGCGGGTTTCGTGCTTTAGGGCACTGAGGTTTCTCCGCTTGGTACAAAACTCTGGTACAAAGCGCGGGTGTTTACCCTTCTAGGGTCAGATCAGGCGCTGGCGTCTGATCCGGGCGTGGGCGACAAAGCCGGCCAAGATGCTTCCCAAAACCGCGAGTAAGAACGGCCAGTGGCGCAGCTGTGCGAACAGCGTGCTGTCTAGCCGCTCATAGGGACGGACATCGAGAGCCCCCATTTCACCCGGCGCGAGCTGTGCTGTGATGCGACCCAGTGGGTCGGTGGCATAGGTGAGGCCGGTATTGGCGACGCGAATGAGGCTCATGCCTTCTTCGACGGCGCGAATTCGGGCGTGGTGCGCGTGCTGGCTGGGGCCGTAGGACGCATCGAACCAAGCGTCATTGGTGACATTGAGCAGGAAGCCTGCATTGGCGGTTTCGCCGAGATCACCGGAAAACAAAATTTCGTAACAGATCAGCACCAGAGCGTTGATGCCGCCGGGTAGGGTCATCAAGCGGCGCTTGGCGTCGCCTGCGGCCCAACCATCCGACCCGGGCACGAATTGCTGCACGCCAATTTTGGCAAGGAGCTCGTCGAACGGCAGATATTCACCAAAGGGGACGAGATGGGATTTGTCGTAGCTAGAGACGATCTCGCCTTCAGTGTCGACAACGATCACTGAATTGTATGGTTTGCCTGAGGCGTCCGCTGCATCCAATGCATAGGGACGACGTGGCGCGCCGGTGATGAGGCTGGCTTGCGGGGGCAGGAGACGTGCGATCCGGGTGAGGGCCTCTGGATAGGCTTCGAGATAGAAAGGGAGACTCGATTCTGGCCAAACGAGATGGGTGATATCGGCTAGACCCTGATCGATCGGGTCCATGCGCATCTCCGACAACATGGTGAGGCGGTCGATGAGTGCGACTGGGTCGACATTGCCAAAATCGCTGTGCTCATAAACCAGTGGCTGCACGAGGCGCATATGCATGTCGGTGCGCTGGGTGACCGGTGTGGTGTTGAGCCGGTTCCAGCCATAGCCAAGCATGGAGGCGACGACAAAGATGGCGCCAACGAAGGGCGACAATCGCCGGGACCAATTGCGATCATCCGCCGGCCAAATCAGGGCAGGGGTCGCGGCAATCAACGGCGCGATAAAGCTTAGGCCATAGACGCCGACCAGTGAGCTTGTCTGCATCAATTCTTCAATTGCGGTGAGGCTGTAGCCGAGCAGATCAAACGGAAAGCCGGTGAGCACATGGCCGCGAGCAAATTCTGCAGCGGCAAGCCAGCCAGCGAGAGTAAAAATACGCGTGCCCCCGTGGCTCCAGCTCATATGAGCAAAGGCACTGGCCAGGCCCCAGAAGAGAGCGATCAGCGCTGAGAGCGCCAGGATGGCAAATGGCATGGCTGCGACGAACCAGCCCCCATCGACGAAAAACGCTGCGCCCAGCCAATGAAAGCTAACGAGGAAATAACCAAGGCCGAAAGCAAAGCCAATGGAGAAGGCGGGGCCGAAGAGGCGCTTATGCCCTTTGCCGCGTTCCGCACCATCGAGAGCCCAGATCCAAATGGGCATGGCGACGAACAGCGCTGGCAGAAGGAAAAACGGAGGGACAGAAAGCCCTGCAACAAGCCCTGCCAGCAGCAGGATCAGGAACCGGCGCCAACCCTGGCTCAGCATCGTCGTTTCAGCGAGCCATGTCATATCGAGATACGCAGCGAATCAATGGGCATAAAGGCAAGGTGGTCGCAGTGGGGTGAGGCGTCAAGGCGGTGGACTCAAGCCATTTTGAGCGATAGTGCCTGTTAGAACCCGCCTTGGGAGATCCTCGCTTGCCCGCAATTACCCTTGCTATCGACACAGCTGCTCCGCGCCTTCAGTTGGGCCTGCTCTTGGCAGACGGTACCAGTGATTTCATCGTTGATGACATCGCCAAAGGGCACGCGGAAATTCTCTTCGCGCGTCTCGACACTTTGCTGTCGCGGAACAACGTCTCCAACGCTGATATTGAGCGCATCGCAGTCACCACTGGCCCAGGTTCGTTCACCGGTCTGCGCATCGGCCTTTCCGCAGCGCGCGGCCTTGGTGTCGCCCGCAAGATACCCGTGCTGGGCATCCCAAGCTTACAAGCGCTTTCGCTGACCGTGGCGAGCGGTCCTGTTGCAGTTTTCCTGGATGCCCGTCGCGACGAAGCCTATTTTCAGACGTTCTCGGCGCCCGGCGTCCCGGAAACTGCCGCGCGACTGCTGCCGTTTGAAGAGGCGCGCGCTGCTATTTCCCATGAGGCGACCTTGGTCGATAGCCCCTTTATCGATATCGTCGCTATGGCTCGTTTTGCTGCCGAACAAGATGTCGCCGACTATCCGCCACATGCGAGCTATGTGCGCGATGCCGACGCCAAGCCGCAAAACGCGTCTCGCATTCCAAGGCGCGTCTGATGGATAAGCTGTGGTTGGCCCCGCAAGGGCTGCATATCGAACCGGCAGAGCCTTCTGATGCGGCCGCCTTGGCGAGAATCCATGCTGGATCATTTTATCGCGGCTGGTCGAGCGAAGAGTTCTCCAACTTTATCGCCGACAAGGCGACACCAACCTATGTGGCTTGCGATGCCAAGCGCCGCATCGCCGGCTTTGCGGTTATTCGCACAGTGCTTGATGAGGCCGAGCTTCTCACCATCGCGGTTGATAAAAAGTGGCGCAACAAGCGCTTAGGACGTGCGCTGCTCGATGCGGTGTTTGCTGATCTGCTGATGAGCCCAGTGACCACCATGTTTCTGGAAGTCGACGAGCAGAACACCCCCGCGATCCGCCTCTACGAACATCACGGCTTTAAGGCTGTCTCGAAGCGGAAGGGGTATTATCCACGCCCCGATGGCTCGGCAGCCACCGCGCTTGTCATGACGCGCGATCTTGGTTAACCCGGTTGTTTAGAGTGCGCGCGGGAGCGGAAACATGACCAAACTCACATCTGATCCCACCCTCGAGGAAGCATGTGTTGCTAAAGGCATGCGCATGACGGATCAGCGGCGCGTAATCGCTGCGGTGATCGAAGAGAGCACCGACCATCCCGACGTGGAAGAGCTTTACCGTCGCGCCTCGGCGATTGACGGACGCATTTCGCTGTCGACGGTCTACCGCACCGTTAATCTGTTTGAAGAAGCTGGCTTGGTTACCAAGCATGATTTCAAGGACGGTCGCGCCCGTTTTGAGCTCATCCCTGATGAGCACCATGATCATCTGATCGACATTCGCACTGGCACGGTCATCGAGTTCCGAAATGAGGAAATCGAGGCTATCCAGGAAGTTATCGCAAAGCGACTTGGCTATAAGCTCGTCGACCATCGGCTTGAGCTCTACGCTGTGCCTCTAAACGCCCCCAAGACTAAGCAGGACTAACGCGTCTCATGATTTTCAGGACTATCTTTTTCCTGTTCATCCTTGTCCCCTACATCATCATCGCCTTGCCGATCCAATGGGTGATCGTCAAGCTGGATATGAAGTGTTGGCAGTATGTCCCGCGGGGCTTCCATAAGCTCAGCTGTATTCTGCTCGGCCTGCGCGTCCGCGCCATTGGGACGCCGTCCGAAGGACGCCCGACGCTCATGGTGTCAAACCACATTGCTTGGACCGACATTATCGCTATCGGCTCACAAGCGCCGGTGACATTCGTTGCCAAGCGCGAAGTTGGTGACTGGCCGATCGTCAAGCAGCTCGCCTATCTGCAGCGCACGATTTACGCTGACCGCAATCGACGCTCGGAAACCGGACGCACCGCAGAAGCCATGGGCAAGCACATTGCCGACGGTCATTCTGTCGTGTTGTTCGCCGAAGGCCAATCGGACATTGGCACCCACGTGTTACCGTTCCGCTCGGCGCTCGTTGGAGCCGCTCAGATGGCGATAGCTGGAGCTGGGGCGAAGGACGTTGTGCTGCAGCCCGTGACGATTGCCTACACCAAGCTGCAGGGCCTCCCCATCAGCCGCAATGAGCGCTCGCTAATCTCGTGGTCGAAATCCAATTCCCTTGGTCAGAACCTACGCGAAATCTTTGGCGGCTCGATCAAGGACATTACAGTAGCCTTTGGCACGCCCATGCCGCTGACGTCGACCACTGATCGCAAGCTGGTCACCAAAGCCGCCGAAGACGTCGTTCGGGCCAATCTGGTGGCGCTCAATCGCGGTGGTGAAGTCCGCGTTTAGCCGTCTCAGCCCGGCTATCGAAAACATTTTGGGCGCGCTCATCCTGCAGGTGGCGCGCCCAAGTTTTATTCAGGGGTGCTGTTTGAGGCCGCTGGATGCGGAATATCGCTCGGCGCAGCGAAGTCATCATTTGAAGCCATCGGCGCATCCGCTGGAAATACGTTGCCCGATAGTGGCTCTGGGCTAGAGGAGAGGCGCGATTTAAGCCGACCGATGATGTCGGCTGCCTTCACCATCAGGGACAACTCAATATCGTCCTCAGGCGTGCCTTCAACTGCGTCTATCCAGACCGGTACAAAAATTTCATGCTCGATGAGGCGTCCGCCGATGGTCTCGGCAAGAACGGCGCGCACTTTACCCGTGATCCTATTTTGCAGACGAGGATGGCTGTGGCGCTCTGACAGCGCAATGTCGATCAGCTCTAAGGTCATGAATTCCTACGGCTCTTTGCGAGCTCGTGACCAAATTGGCCCGGTTAAGTTCATAACCCCTTAACGACACAAGTGTGGCTTTAGTTCTCCCCAGCTGGGAATTTTTGGTCACAGTTTTGTTAGCTGGTTAAACGACGACAGCCTTCTCGACGCGCCCAGATTCTCCGAACACTCGTAGGTATCTTTCAATCTGAGATTTTTCGCCGGTGGCCTTCGCTGGATTGTCTGAGAGCTTAACCGCAGGTCGGCCATTTGCCTCACTCACCTTGGCAACCAGTGAGATGGGTTTGAGCGCCCTTTGCGGGACGGGAGAGCATCCCTCAAAGTCGTTTGTGAGGTTGGTGCCCCAGCCAAAGCTCATGCGCACCTTGCCCTCAAAGTGCAAATAGGCTTCCTCGATCATGTCGACGTCGAGCCCATCCGAAAAGATCAGGAGCTTTTCTTTCGGGTCGCGGCCACGCGATTTCCAGAAATCGATAATCTTTTCGCCGCCTTCAATGGCCGGGGCGCTATCGGGCCGGAAACCAGTCCAATCGGCGACCCAATCAGGCGCATCGCGGAGGAATGCGTCTGTGCCAAAGGCATCTGGCAGGACGATGAGGAGATTGCCCCCGTAATAGCTCTTCCAGTCCTGTAGGACGCGGTAGGGCGCTTCGCGCAATTCCTCGTCGGAACGTGCAAGGGCCGCAAGCACCATAGGGAGCTCATGGGCGTTGGTCCCGAGCGCTTCGAGGTCGGTATCCATCGCCAGCTTTACGTTGGACGTCCCGGTGAAATTATCGCCAATCCCTTCCTTGAGCGCTTCAACGCACCAGCGCTGCCAAAGGAATGAGTGACGACGACGCGTGCCGAAATCTGAAATTTTGAGGTCGGGCAGTTTCTTGAGCCGCTCGACCTTGTCCCACATTTTAGCTTTCGCACGGGCATAGAGCACGTCGAGCTCAAAGGGGCCAAATTCCTTCATGGCGGCGCGGGAGCGCAACTCGTTGATGATCGCGAGGGCCGGAATTTCCCACATGGTGGTTTCAACCCACGGGCCGGGGAATTCCAAAATGAACTGGCCATCGCGCTTTTCGAGGCGATACTCGGGCAGCTGGAAGTTTTCGAGCCAGCGCAAAAAGCCAGGCTGGAAAATCTGCCGCGAACCATAAAAGCTGTTACCGGCCAGCCAGATCATTTCTTTTTTTGAGAGGCGCAGAGTGCGGCAGTGGTCAAGCTGGGCACGCAATTCGTCAATGTCGATCTCTTCCGCCAGCTTAACGCTATTGGTCCGATTGATCAGGGAGAAGGTGGCTTCAACCTTGGGATACAACCCCCAGATCATCTGCATCATCAACAGCTTATAGAAGTCCGTATCCAGCAGGCTGCGCACGATCGGATCGAGCTTCCACGTGTGGTTATAAACACGACGGGCAATATCGGTATAAGTCGCCAAAAGCAGCCTCCCAAGATCGGCGGCAGTTTGTACCGTTTTGTCTTCGCAATGGAAAGTCGTCAGAGCACAGCTTCGTCAGATGCACCCGTTTTATCCGCGCAGTTGAAACGATTCAAACCGGCCCAATTCTGCATCGATCGCCGCTTTGCTCTCGGCTGTTGGCGTTTCACGCCAAACGAAATGCTGCACTTTTAGCGTTTTAGTGCTGCGGTCGGTTTTGAGGTCGACCACGGCGGCAACGCGGTCTCCGATCAAAACAGGTAGAGCGAAATAGCCGTATTTGCGTTTTGCTGCTGGCACATAGGCCTCAAACACATGGCTATAATCAAAGACCATCTCGAGGCGTTTGCGCAGAATGATCAGCGGATCAAAGGGCGATAGAATATGCACGAGCTCTGGGTCGATTGAGTGTTCTGTTTCGAGCGTCTCAGGCTTTGCCCAATGCGCGATTTTTTCTGCGCCTTCCAGCGCTACAGCCACCAATTGCTTGCGTCTGACGCGTGCTTCGATCGCCTCGCTGGCCGCCTTCTTCATGCCTGCGTTGAGGTGACACACGGAGGCGAGTGAAACAAAACCCTGCGCTTTCAAGGCGCGGTCGAGGAGATAATTGGCCGTTTGTTGCTCAGTTGCGCGTCTTGGCGGTGTTTGCCATTCAAAATGCCGATGGGTCAGCTCATAGGTTTTGAGCATGCCAGCGCGTTCTGAAATGGTCACGAGCCCTTGGAAGAACATCAACTGAAGCACGCGTTTAGACGGCTTTTTGCTACCCCAAGCATGGGTCTTCTCGACGAGGACATCATCCTCAATGTCTCGGATCGAGAGTGGGCCTTCGTTGAGGAGGCGCTGGGTCATGGCTTTGACTTCAGCGGTGGTGACAGACCCGAACCAGGTCGACGGGGTGTCGCGAAACTTTTGCATGGCCGCGCCGAAGAACCGAAAATCAGCACTGGGCACATAGCTCAACGCATGGGTCCAATATTCAAATATGCTTTTGCTCTGGCTTTGGAGCTGCGCGAGGTCCGCTCGTGAATAGTCTGGTATGCGCGAAAACAGTATGTGGTGGTGGCAGCGTTCGATCACATTGATCGTGTCGATTTGCACATATCCCAAGTGCTCGATTGCCGCTTGTGCCGCGTTGGGCCCAGCCCCAAATGGCGCGCGCTCATCGAGCCTTTGCGCTGCCATCCAAATGGCGCGGGCGTGACTGCGTGGGATGACGCGTTTTGTTTCGATTGCCACAACTGTCTCCCCAGGACCGCAACTAAAGCGCGTTCATGGTTTGATCTTATATTGCGTCGGGTTGCAGTCAACCAAGAGGCGAACGCAAGAGGGCTGTTGCGCCACATACGATCAATAAATTTCGGAAAAGAAGGATGGTGGAGCCTAGCGGGGCCGAACCATGCGGGAAAATTTACGAAACTTCTCAATAAGTTATTGATCTTGCTACATTCCTGAGGCAGGGAGTGGGGGCGCATTTGGGGGCGCAGTAGGATCATATGGCACTTTCTCGGAACGCTGATCGCAAGTTTCTTGAGCTTCACGGCAACAAATGGCGGGTCGTGGTTCCTGTCCCGAGGAAGGCTCAAGCTGCCATTGGGAAGACCAAGCTTCGGCAATCGCTTCCGACCGATAGTTTGGCCGAGGCAAACAGGTTGAAGTGGCCAGTTGTTGCCAAGCTCCAGCGTCAGATAGATCGGGCCTTGAGGCCTGATGATCACTTGGGACAGGCCATGCACCTTGCTCAGCAGCGTAGGGATGCCGTGGCTGCCACTGGAGACGCGGAGCCTGAGGAAAACCAGATTGATGACTACATCGAGGAAATCCAAGGACCTGTCATCGCGGAGGATGAATTCGGTGAGCCGATTTATGATCCGCAACGCGAGGCAGCAGCGCACCGCTTCGCGGATATCGCCTATAGTCGCGCTACGCCATTAAGTGCATCCCGTGAGAAGTATGAGGCGCAGCTCACGGTTGCTCCGCGGACAAGGGCGGATGACGTCAGGGCTTTTGCTTATCTTCTTGAATGGTGTGACCGCGAAGGCATCCCGGCTTTTCGCGAGACTTTCGGGCGGCGAGAGGCTGTGCGTTTTCACGACGACTTCGCTACGTCTGGCGAAAGGCATCCTGTCACTTTGAACAAGTACATGCGCCGCCTTTCCACCTTCTGGAAGTGGATGGTTCGTAGAGGAGAGGTGCAGTCCGATATCTGGCAGACGCTCACCTATGCCGTTCCGCATGAGACCGACGAAACCGAGGAACGGCCTTTTAGCGACACAGAGCTGAAGGCGTTGCTGAGGGGACCGGCGGTGCAACACATGCATGACCTTATGCGCCTAGCGGCACTCACGGGCGCTCGTTTGGAGGTGTTGGTCAGTCTAAAAGTGGGTGATTGCCATGACGGCTCGATCCGCTTCAAGGCGGCCAAGAAAGAAAAAAGAGCCCGCCTCGTTCCAATCCATCCTGATCTTGAAGCAATCATTTTGCGGCGGACTGAAGGGAGGCAGGATGAGGACGATTTGTTCCCCGAGTGGCCGCCAGTTGTTAAGAAGGGGTCTTTGCGCGAGCGATCGTTCAAAGCCTCTCAGCACTTTACAATTTACAGGCGGTCCGTGGGCGTCACTGATCCCGTGGAAGGTAAGCGCCGCGACCGCGTCAACTTTCACTCCTTCCGCCGATGGTTCATCACCAAGGCTGAGCAGGCCGATCAACCGGAGAGCACAATCGCAACGGTAGTTGGGCACAAGCGCGAAGGAATGACCTTCGGTGTTTATTCTTCTGGGCCGAAATTAGAGCAAGCAAAACGGTGTGTCGAAGCGGTCTTGTTGCCAGAAGTCTCTGATATTGCCGTGTTACCGTTTAAAAAGCCTCGCGATTAGCGATAATCAATTATGTCCCCATATATGAGAAGGGAGCGCTTTTTTCTCATGTCTGGTCTGTGGTTTCTATAAGGTTGTTCCATCGTTGGTTCTAGTTGTTGATTTTGATAGCCTGAATTCTGGGCTTCGGCATTATGAGGCTTTGGCTGATCTGGCCTCGGGTGAGGGCGGGCCGCACGTGGAAGAGCTTCGCCTCGATCAGTTATCGCTCTGCCCTGCCGTCTTCCAACCTCGGAATACGATAGCGATCTCTTATGATAGCGAGAAGCACGTCCGCGAGCTCATGAGGGCGATCAAGGAGGTGAAATCCCTCGAGCCCATCGTTGTTTGGTGGGGTGGTGATGGTTGGGTCGTGATCGACGGGCATCACCGGGTGGCCGCATATGATCGCTTGGAGCGCAGCAAGCCTATCCCGGTGGTGGTCTTCGAGGGAACGCCTCAGGATGCTTTGCTCGAGAGCATACGCCTCAATGGCCAGAATAAGCTGCCGATGACTACGCAGGAGAAGGCTAACGCGGCCTTGAGGCTCTGCCTGCTCACCAGCAAGTCCAAGGCGGATATCGTCAAGGCCACGGGCACATCTTCAGGTACAGTTGCAGAGATGCGCAGGGTGATCTCAGAGCTGAAAGGCCAAGGGCTTACGGTGGAGGAGATGTCCACCTTCACGTGGAAAAGCCTCAGAGAGCGCCTCAGTGGGCCGCGAGAAGCTTCTGGGGATTTCTCCGAGTACACTGAGAGGCGAGCCGCTGAGATCAAGGCAGGGCTCTTGGACTTGCTCCACAAGAACCCGCTCAATGACGCTGATGCCTTGGCTTTGGCAATCTCGGAGGTGTCGTATGAGTTCGCTCGAAGGCTCATGAATAGCGAGCACTGGCCTATCCCGTGGAGCGAGCCAGAGGATGACGATGAGGAGGAACTCGCTGAGGTGGCCTACTGACCTCCTCTAGGAGCCACGGGGTGCACACTAAGGTATGTGCAAATTGTACAGGTTAAGCCTCCGTCCTGACCCTGGCTCATTTTCTCTGAAAAGTTTGTGAGCTCATTCAATAGGTAGGCTCATGTGAGTTTCCCCCGGTGTGGGGTGGTCTGGTGTTGGAGACCGCGTGGGCTTTCATTGCTGGCGAAGCTAGAACTTCTCGAACCAAGGTCCGTGCCCTGACGCCATCTCATCCATCAGTAAGTATACGGAACGCATGGCTTTTATGTGCTCAGGTGTGCCGATAGTTTCGATTGGGCGCTTCGTATTGCTGAAACCATTTATTACCCGGAGTAGGAGCGCGAAGGTCAGGTAGATATTCTCGAAGGTCTGCAGGTCACCAGATAACGACGCTTCGGGTCGCTTGCGTATTTCACCATACCAAGAGCGATTTCGATGGAAGCTCGCGGCACCCCACTCTCGGAATGCAGCGCCATGCGCTATGCTGTGTCGAAACTCGAAAGCTGTACGTGCTGTCTTGCACCACAGCTCCGCAAGGTGTTTCGCAGGGCGGTCGGGTAGCTTTGCAACTTCCGCTTCGAACATGCCGATCAAGACACCAATTGGCTGTGCGTCGGTAGTGTGCTTCTCGCCCTTTGGTGAGTGGCCTTGCAGTCTCCAAATCGCGAACTCCAGTCGAAACTCAATATTGGCTGCGAAGACCGTTATCGCGCCAATCTTCTCGGATATTTGGGGGGTTAAGCCGTGCTGACCTTCTAGTAGGTCCGGTCTGATGACTTCAAAATCAGGGTGTGAGCTCATGATTTCTTATATCCTGTCCGGGCTTTGATCGTCGCTCGATCTCAGCTTGTAGCACGTACTCTTTGCTGAATTTGAGCATGTCTTTGAGGTACGCCTCAAGCGAACCGGGGTAATCTGTGGTTCGATAAGTCCATTTGACAACTCAAAGCGAACTATCATTTATGAGACCATCCAAATCGAACTGATGGTGCTTGTCTATGTTTGTCCGTGCCTATCTCCGCGCTTCCACCAAGGAGCAGGATGCGAGTCGTGCTCGTGCTGACCTTGAGGCGTTCACTGAGGCGCGTGGGCTGGTTGTGGCGGCGACCTATCTCGAGAACGAGAGTGGGGCCTCACTGCAGCGCCCTGAGCTTTTTAGGCTACTTGCTGATGCTCGGCCGGGTGATGTGCTGCTTGTCGAGCAAGTGGATCGTCTTAGTCGTCTAAACGCTGCGGATTGGGAGCGTCTGCGCTCAGAGATACGAGCTCGCCAAGTTCGTGTCGTGGCGCTGGATTTGCCTACTTCGTGGCAGCTTGCAGCAACTCATAGCGATGACTTCACTGCTCGAATGGTCGAGGCAATCAACGGAATGCTGTTGGACATGCTCGCTGCTATCGCGCGGAAGGACTACGAGGATCGGCGTCGGCGTCAAGCTCAGGGCATCGAGAAGGCAAAGGTGAAGGGGAGCTATCGAGGTCGGCCCGAGGATACGCAGAGAAACGAGGCGATCCTCTCCATGCTTCGCTCAGGACAGAGCTGGAACACGATCATTCAAGCGACAGGGTGTTCTCGCTCAACGCTTTCGAGGCTGTCTCGGCGGAAAAGTGGCGATACACAAGGTTAGCAGCCGCTGTGTCAGCCCACATTTTTAGTCATGAGTTGTAGTCAAACTCAATGGTTGCATCCCAGTCCCAGATCACGTCGCGTATTTCGTCACGCGGATGCCCCAGAGTTTTGCTCAGACTTTCAAGTTGCGCGTCACCGACAAGTTTCAGTGTGTTCTTGAGCATCGTTTGGCTGTTGTGGACGTCTTGCTCGTTGAAAACGCCGTGTGGGCTAACCGTGGGGTTGAGGCTTTCGTTAAGGTGCGGCGTGGCGACTATCGAGCCGTCTACGCGCCAGTCGATGTCGAAAGCTGCAACATTGTTGCCGATCTTCCGGCTTCTAACCGCGACAATCTCTATCATTCTGATGCTCCACGTAATTGTCTAACACTTGGTGGTGTCATTACATGGTTTCAAGTGGGGGCGCAGAATGGGGGCGTGATTGGGGGCGCATGTAATTTAAGGGGCTTACTAAGCCTTTGATATTCCAGCGATTTTGGGGATATCGAAAAGGATGGTGGAGCCTAGCGGGATCGAACCGCTGACCTCTTGCATGCCATGCAAGCGCTCTCCCAGCTGAGCTAAGGCCCCATATTCCTTGGGTTGTTCCGTCCGGGTTACTGTCTGGAACGAGGGGGAAACTAGTGGAAGGTTTTGCTGGGCGCAAGGCCTTCGTTTCACTTTTTTATCTGGCCGGTGGAAAACTCCATCCGGCCAGAAAAGTGTTTGGAATCAGCGCTCTTCGTCGCTGCCAACGTCGAAGCCAAGACCATCGTCTTCGTCTTCGTCTTCTTCAAGGAACACGTCCTCTTCGTCGTCGCCGAGGTCTTCTTCAACCTCTACGTCTTCGACGTCAGGGATGTCGTCACCGGCTTCTTCGGCGTCAGCGTCTTCGAGGCTGACGATTTCTGGGCCGGTGTCTTCGATCTCTTCTTCATCGTCCAACTCGTCTTCGTCATCGGCCTTGCGCGCCGTTGCCGGGCCGGCCTTGCCGGTCAGCTGTTCGAAGAACGAACGCGGATAGCTCTTGCCGGTGTAGGGCGAAACGATCGGATCCTGATTGAGGTCGTAGAACTTCTTGCCGGTATCGGGGTCAGTGCGCTTGGTGCCGCGCTCAGAGTTGGCCATTTTCCATGCCTCGAACGAAAAGGGAAAGGACGGGCGCGGCAATAACGCCGCTCGCGCCCAAGTCGGTCAGTTCGGTTAGGGGAGAAGAATTAGGCTGTCAAACGTTAAATGTTTGCGGGCCTATCTGCGGGGCAGTGGGCCGCAGCTCTTGCCGCATCACTCAGCTCTCGTTATCGCTTTGAGAACAACCAGATGGCAGCCGGAGCTTGGCCCATGATTATCGCTGTTGATGGCCCCGCTGCATCGGGCAAAGGAACGCTCGCTGTTGGGCTCGCCAAGCATTACCAACTGCCTCATCTCGACACGGGCCTGCTTTATCGTGCTGTCGGACTCGCAATCGCAGACAAGATCGACACCCCTGAGATGGAGGCAGCTGCCATTGCCGCCGCGAAGAATCTAGATGTTGGTCATCTCGGCGATGTGATCGCGCTGACCACGGCAGAGGTTGGCGTGTTCGCGAGTAAAATCGCGGTCATCGGTGCGGTGCGTGAGGCGCTGTTTGATTTTCAGCGTGATTTTGCCCAGCAACCGGGCGGCGCTGTGCTGGATGGGCGTGATATCGGCACCAATATCTGCCCAGATGCCGATGTGAAGCTCTTCATCCAGGCAGACAGCAAGGCGCGTATGGAGCGTCGGGCGCGCCAGCTTGAAGCGCGCGGGGAAAGCGTCGACCGCTATGCTCTCTTCCATCAGATCGAGCAGCGCGACGCCCGAGACATGCAGAATCCCAATGGCGGGTTCTATAAGGCGCAAGACGCGCACTTGCTCGATACGACTCTTCTCGGTATAGAAGCGGCACTTCGCGCTGCCGTTGCGATTGTCGACGAGGCTATGGCGCTCAAGGCAGAGAGATAACTCTCTCTAATTTCCTCCTTGGGCCCGGCACTTGTGGCAATCACCTAAAGCACGGGCCGAACCGGACTAAAGAAATCTCCTGATGTTGGAAGCGGTGCTCCGTGCGCCGGCTTTGGTTTTTCCAAGGCGGACCCGTACCACTCAGGTGAATAACCCCAAACCACCGGCGCTCTGGAGACAGAATTTGGCACAGAACACTGTGACGAAAGACGATTTCGAATCCATGCTGCTCGACTCCTTTGTCGACAACGATGCCGCTGAAGGCACCGTTGTACGCGGCAAAGTCGTCGCCATCGAAAAAGACCTCGCGATCATCGACGTTGGTCTGAAGACCGAAGGCCGCGTGCCGCTGAAGGAATTCGGCGCAGCAGGCCGTGACGGCACCATCACTGTAGGTTCGGAAGTCGAGGTCTATGTTGACCGCGTCGAGAACGCTATGGGTGAAGCCGTTCTTTCGCGCGAAAAGGCTCGCCGCGAAGAGAGCTGGGTCAAGCTCGAAGTTAAGTACACCGCTAACGAGCGCGTTGAAGGCACCATCTTCAACCAGGTTAAGGGTGGCTTCACCGTTGACCTCGAAGGCGCAGTTGCCTTCCTGCCGCGTTCGCAGGTCGATATTCGCCCAATCCGCGATATCGCTCCGCTGATGAACGTTCCGCAGCCGTTCCAGATTCTCAAGATGGACAAGCGTCGCGGCAACATCGTTGTCTCGCGTCGTGCAATCCTGGAAGAATCGCGCGCAGAACAGCGTTCGGAAATCGTCCAGCAGCTCGAAGAAGGCCAGGTTGTTGACGGCGTCGTCAAGAACATCACCGACTACGGTGCGTTCGTTGACCTCGGCGGCATCGACGGCCTGCTGCACGTCACCGACATCGCTTGGCGTCGTGTTAACCACCCATCTGAAGTGCTCACGATCGGCGAAACCATCAAGGTTCAGATCGTTCGCATCAATCATGAATCCCATCGTATTTCGCTGGGCATGAAGCAGCTTCAGGCGGATCCGTGGGAAGGCATCGAAGCCAAGTACCCAATCAACGCTAAGTTCACTGGCCGCGTGACCAACATCACCGACTACGGTGCTTTCGTTGAACTGGAACCAGGCATTGAAGGTCTGATCCACGTCTCCGAAATGAGCTGGACCAAGAAGAACGTTCACCCAGGCAAGATCGTTTCGACTTCGCAGGAAGTTGACGTGGTTGTGCTCGAGGTCGATGCTGACAAGCGTCGTATCTCGCTCGGTCTCAAGCAGACCCTGCAGAACCCATGGGAAGCGTTTGCTGAAAAGAACCCAGTTGGCTCCACCATCGAAGGTGAAGTCAAGAACAAGACCGAATTCGGTCTGTTCATCGGTCTTGAAGGCGACGTGGACGGCATGGTTCACCTTTCCGACCTCGACTGGCAGAAGTCTGGCGAAGTTGCTCTGGAAGACTACAACCGCGGTGACATGGTTTCGGCCAAGGTCCTCGATGTTGACGTCGAAAAGGAACGCATCTCGCTCGGTATCAAGCAGCTCGCTGCTGACGACCTCGCAGAAACTTCCGCTGCTGGCGGCGAAACCGGCGGTCTGCGCAAGAACGCTGTTGTCACCACCGAAGTCATCGAAGTCAACGAAGGCGGCATCGAAGTCCGTATCGCTGACAGCGAAGTCACCTCCTTCATCCGTCGTGCTGACCTCTCCCGCGATCGTAACGATCAGCGTCCAGAGCGTTTCAGCAAGGGTGAAAAGGTCGACGCACGCGTCACCCAGTACGACCGTAAGTCCGGCCGCATCCAGCTTTCGATCAAGGCGCTCGAAATCGCCGAAGAACGTGAAGCAGTGGCTAACTTCGGTTCGTCCGATTCGGGCGCATCGCTTGGCGACATCCTCGGCGCAGCTCTCAAGGGCCGCGACGACAAGTAAGAGCTTCTGCTCATATTTGACAAAAATTCGACCCGCGCCATTTGGTGCGGGTCGTTTCTTTTAGAGGAATAAGATGATCCAAATTCGTGATGTCGCGTGGCGTGCCATGACCGGCTATGACATGGATGCGGTGAACGCAATTGCGGGCCGCGTCCATCCTGGATTCTTTGAGGCCCCAGAAGTTCTTGCCGAGAAATTTCAGCTCTATCGAAACGGCTGCTATCTTTTCGAAGTTCAAGAGCGCCCGGCCGGTTACATGCTGTCTCATCCGTGGAAGCTTGGATCCTTGCCGGCCCTGAATGCCCTCCTCGGCCAGCTCCCCGATGATTTGGACACCTATTACATCCACGATCTCGCCTTGCTACCGCTTGCCCGCGGCGTCGGTGCGGCCGGTAAGATCGTGTCGGCGTTAACAAAACACGCCGCTGCCATGGGCTATCCGACCATGAGCTTGGTGGCCGTAAATGGCTCGGTGTCGTTCTGGGAGAAGCAAGGTTTTCAAGTTGAAGACCGCCCAGAACTGGCGGAAAAGCTGTCCGCTTATGAAGCTCATGCCGAATTTATGGTCAAACGGATCGCCTGAATTTGGTCACAAGGCCGTGATTGTGGCGCAAATCTGCCACATATGAAACAGCAGCAAGTAACCTCAACCCATTACTATGCTTGACGGTTTCGTTCTGCTTTGGCAGGTTGGAATACCCCTCCAAATGGGTCTGAACCGGAGCCTTTTATGATCAAGTCTGAACTTGTCGAGAAGCTTGCAGCGGAAAATCCGCATCTGTTCCAGCGCGACATCGAAAATATTGTCAACGCCATCCTCGATGAGATTGGCGATGCAATGGCGCGCGGTGATCGGGTTGAATTACGCGGTTTCGGGGCCTTTTCGGTCAAGAACCGACCAGCGCGTGTTGGCCGCAACCCACGCACGGGTGAACAGGTTGAAGTTGGCGAAAAGTACGTGCCCCAGTTTAAGGCGGGCAAAGAAATTCGCGAGCGTTTGAACCACGAATAAGCTAGACTGCGATCAAGAACGGGGCCTTCGCCCCACGGAATATGCATGGTCAACAAGATCGTCGGCTGGCTGGTTCTGGTGCCCCTTTGCGGGCTCTTGATCGCTTTCGCCCTAGCTAATCGACAGCTGGTTGCTGTCAATCTCAATCCTTTTGGCGTTCCCGCGCAGGCGGGCGCGTCGGGCTATGGCGTGCCTTTGTTCGTCATTCTCTATGTTGTGCTTCTGGTCGGAGTTCTGCTTGGGGGCGTGGCGAGTTGGTTTGCGCAAGGGCACCATCGCCGCCGCGAGCGCCATTGGCGCCGTGAAGCCACTCAGTTGAGCCAGGAGTTGGAAACGCTGCGCCGCCGTACCGGTACGAGCGCGGTTTCTGCCGCCAACGAGGTAGATGATTTGCTTGAGCTGCGGTGATGGACGGCGCAGTTCGGCAATTCCGATACATCCCGTCCCGTTGAGCCCGACCATATTATGGCCGATAATCAGACAATCAAAATTTGTGGCATCAAGACGGAAGACTTGTTGGACGCGGCAATAGACGCCGGGGCCGATATGGTCGGTTTCGTCCATTTTTCGCGTTCGCCGCGCCATGTGACCATTGAGCAATTGGGCAATTTAATTTCTGCCGCCCGTGGACGCGTGGAGAGCTGTGTTTTGCTGGTTAACCCAGATAATTCCTGCGTCGCTGAAGTCGCAGCTCTCGGTCCTGATTGGATCCAGTTGCACGGTCCCGAGAGCCCGGCACGGGTCTCCGCCATTCGCCATTTGGCAGGCGTCGAGATCATGAAGGCCCTGCCCATCGGTTCGGCTGAAGACGTTGCCCAGATTGCGCTGTTTAACGACGTTGCCGATCGGATACTCGTTGACGCCAAACCACCCAAGGGTGCCGATCGGCCCGGAGGGTTGGGCCACGTGTTTGATTGGTCGCTTCTAGCGGGCATTGATCCCAATATTCCATTGATGCTCTCTGGCGGGCTGACTGCGGACAATGTCGCTGAGGCGATCAAAACGGTCCGGCCGAGCTTTGGCATCGACGTTTCCTCTGGCGTCGAAAGCGCACCCGGCGTCAAGCAAAAGCATCTGATGGAAGCCTTTGTCCGCGCGGCCCGCTCGGCGATGTGAACCTGTCGATTAAGGCCTGCTCGGAAGAGTGGGCCTTATTCTTTTTCGAGGGGACGGGCGCAATCCCCGAAATTCCCCTTTCTCATCAGCCCCTGCACCTGCCAAATCTATTGCACTCACCGGCCATGCCAGCTTATTGAAGCCCATACCCTGGGCTTGAAAAGCTCGACGAAGAAGTCCCCATCGGGATTTCGACGGAGGATACGCGATTGACCATCACCAATTCCCTGCGCAATGGCCCCGATGAACACGGGCGCTTTGGTATCTTCGGCGGACGTTTCGTCGCCGAAACTCTGATGCCGCTCGTTCTCGATCTTGAGGTAGCCTATCGCGCCGCCAAGACCGATCCGGCCTATCTGGCAGAGATGAAGGATCTCGCGACCCACTATATCGGCCGCCCTAGCCCGATCTACCACGCCAAGCGCTTGTCCGAGCAGCTCGGTGGCGCACAAGTCTGGTTCAAGCGCGAAGAGCTCAACCACACTGGTTCGCACAAGATCAACAATTGCATTGGCCAGATCCTTCTCGCCAAGCGCATGGGCAAGACCCGCATTATCGCCGAAACCGGCGCGGGCCAGCATGGCGTGGCAACGGCCACCGTTTGTGCCAAGTTCGATATTCCCTGCACCATTTTCATGGGTGCAACCGACGTTGAGCGCCAGAAGCCAAACGTTCTGCGCATGAAGATGCTGGGCGCTGAAGTGCGCGCCGTCACCGCTGGCGCTGGCACACTCAAGGACGCGATGAACGAGGCGATCCGCGACTGGGTCACCAATGTCGAAAACACCTATTACCTGATCGGCACTGCCGCAGGCATGGCGCCCTATCCAGAAATGGTCCGCGATTTCCAGTCCGTCATCGGCACGGAAATCAAGCAGCAGTTCCAGGAACTCAACGGTCGCCTCCCGGACGCAGTCGTCGCGTGCGTTGGTGGCGGCTCGAACGCCATTGGCTCCTTCCACGCTTTCCTTGATGACGAGAGCGTCGCGCTCTATGGCGCAGAAGCTGGCGGTCACGGTATTGACGTTGAAAACGGTCACGCCGCGTCCATGACTGGTGGTCGCCCGGGCGTGCTGCACGGCAACCGCACCTATCTTTTGCAAGATGACGCTGGTCAGATCCTTGAAGGCCACTCGATCTCGGCAGGTCTCGACTATCCCGGCGTTGGCCCAGAACACTCGTGGCTTCACGACATCAAGCGTGTTACCTATCAGCCGATCACCGACAATGAAGCGCTCGACGCCTTCCAGCTGTGCACCCGCACTGAAGGCATTATCCCGGCGCTCGAATCCGCTCACGGCCTCGCGCAGGTTTGCAAGATCGCGCCGACCATGGGCAAGGATAAGCACATTGTTCTCTGTCTCTCCGGTCGCGGTGACAAGGACGTCGAATCTGTCGGCAAGCATCTGGGGCTGCTCTAATTATGTCGCGTATTGAAAAGCGCTTTGCCGCGCTCAAGGCAGAAAACCGCCCCGCACTCGTCACCTTCATCATGGGCGGCGATCCGGATCTGGCCACCAGCCAGGCGATCCTCGAAGCCCTGCCACAGGCCGGTGCGGATGTGATCGAACTGGGCATGCCCTTCTCCGATCCGATGGCCGACGGTTTGGCCATTCAGCTCGGTGGTCAGCGCGCCCTTGCCGCCGGTCAGACACTGCTGGGCATTCTCGGCATGGTCGAAGATTTCCGTCGCAAGGACGAAAACACCCCGATCGTTCTAATGGGCTATTACAACCCCATCTATTCCTTCGGCGTCGACAAGTTCCTCGTGCAGGCCAAGGCAGCCGGAGTTGATGGCCTGATCGTTGTCGATCTTCCCCCGGAAGAAGACAGCGAGCTGTGCATTCCAGCGCTTCAAGCAGGCATCAACTTTATCCGTCTCACCACCCCAACCACCGACGACAAGCGCCTTCCGGCTGTTCTCAAAAACACCTCGGGCTTTGTCTACTATGTCTCGATGAATGGCGTGACGGGCGCTGAGATCAAGTCGCGCGCTGCCGTTGGTGACGCAGTGGACCGGATCAAGGCCCACACCGCTCTTCCGGTTGCGGTCGGCTTTGGCATTAAAACCGCCGACGACGCTGCCATGATTGGCAAGCATTCCGACGGCGTTGTTGTCGGCTCGGTGCTTGTGGACGCCGTCCGCACCTCGCTGGTTGACGGCAAGGCCACTGACAAAACCGTTTCCGCAGTCCGCGATATCGTCGCGGACCTCGCATCGGGTGTGAAGCGCGCTCGCGTCTAACCCCGCCATGTGGATAAGAGAAGCGTGCATATTTTGCGCTTCTCGTTTCCGCCTGATAAGAAATGCCACAATCGACTGCTACGTGGGCCGTTAAGAGTCCATCGCGAAAGGCCGCGCTATGAACTGGATCGACAATTTCGTCCGCCCCAAAATTCGCTCGTTGCTGACCAACAAGCGCGAAACCCCTGAGAACCTCTGGGTTAAAGACCCCGAGTCCGGGGAAATGGTGTTTTACCGCGATCTCGAAGCGAACCAGTGGGTTGTGCCCAATTCTGGCTATCACATGAAGATCAAGCCGGCGGACCGCCTGGCGACCTTCTTGGACGATGGCAAGTATGATCTCGTGCCCGTCGCTGACGTTCCGGTTGATCCTCTGAAATTCCGCGATCAGAAGAAATACGTTGATCGCCTCAAGGAAAACCGCGCCAAGACTGGCAATACCGACAGCGTGATCGTCGCCACCGGTAAGCTCTATGAGCGCGCTATCACCGTGGGCATCCAAGACTTTGACTTTATGGGCGGCTCGCTCGGCATGGCCGCAGGGCAGGGGATCATCACTGGTCTCGAAACCGCTGTGAAGAACAACACCCCCTTCGTGCTCTTTGTCGCTTCTGGCGGCGCGCGCATGCAGGAAGGCATTTTGAGCCTGATGCAGATGGCCCGCACCACGGTTGCGGTCTTGCGTCTGCGTGAAGCTGGCCTGCCATTCTTTGTCGTGCTCACCAACCCGACCACGGGTGGCGTTACTGCATCCTACGCCATGATCGGCGACGTGCATCTGGCCGAGCCGGGCGCACTCATCGGCTTTGCCGGTCAGCGCGTTATCGAGCAAACCATTCGCGAAAAGCTGCCTAAAGGTTTTCAGCGTTCCGAATATCTTTATAGCCACGGAATGGTGGATATGGTTGTGCACCGCCACAATCTGCGTTCGACCATTGGCTCGCTCGCAGCAATCCTCACCAACGCTCCAGAAAACCCAGCCCTTTCGGGTTCGGCTACTAAGGCTGTTGCGGCTCAGGCCAGCCTGCGCGCTGCCGCTGTCGCCGCTGAAGGCGATGACGATATTGATCCGCCGGTTCCGGCCCACGCCGAATAAGCTGTTTCAGAAGGGCGCCGCGAGCGCCCTTTTTCTTGTCCGCTCAGCATTGCAGGCGTCTCGCCAAACTGGACAGATCAGCTCTCCGCCTGTTCTATCCGTTCATGGAAAAACCTGCCCGATTCCCCGATGTTATGCTGCTTGCCGCCGGTCTTGGCACGCGGCTGCGCCCAATCACCGAAGCCGTCCCAAAGCCGCTTGTGCCGGTGGCTGGTATTCCTTTGATTGAGCGCGTCATCGGCACCGCTCGGGCAGAAGGGGCAAAGCGCTTCGCTGCCAATGCCCATTATCGCGCGGACCAAGTGCTGGCCCATTTTGGCGGCCTGCTAAAGGTCAATCGCGAAGACACCCGCCTCGGCACGGGTGGCGGCGTCAAAGCCGCGCTGCCCATGCTGCACTCCGATCCGTTCTTCGTCATGAACACGGACGCCTTCTGGCCGGAAGGGGCGGATACGCCTTTGGCCCGCATGCAGGCCAAGCGAGAAACCGAAGATCAAATCGTGCTCCTATGCGTCCAGCCTTCGCGTGCTTCAGGCTTTTCCCGCAGCCACGATTTTTGCCTTGATCCGTTTGGGCGTATTACCCTCGATTACGGCGCTCCGGTCATCTATGCGGGCGTGGCTCTTCTGGGCAAAAACCTCTTCGCTGACACGCCTGACGGCGAGTTTTCCTTGAACCTCTTGTTCGAGCGTGCCCTCGAAGAGGAAAATCTTCTCGGCGTCACCTTGGACGCGCCATGGTTCCATGTCGGCGATGCCGAAGGGCTCGCCGCAGCCGAAAAGGCGCTTTCGGCATGAGGCTCTTTTCGATCGCCCCCCACACCCCATTTCTGCAGTGTCTCGCCGATGCAGTGATGGATGGTCGGCTGCTACACGATTGGAACCGCTCTGGCCCCTTCTGGCTGTCCGACGTCACCATTGTCGTCCCCACCCAACGCGCCCGCGCGCTGCTCGCAGATTGTTTTGCTGCGCATCCTGAATACGCAGGCCTTCTGCCGGATATTCGTACCTTTGGTGGTGACGACGCCGAAGAAGAACCTTTCCTGCCGCCCTATGATGCTCCACCCATGCCGCTGGGCGTGACCGGGCTAGAGCGCCGCCTCGTGATGTCACGCCTTGTCGCCGCCTGGGCCCATAGCCCGGCGGGCATTCAGGCTTTTTCGACCCCGCCAACGGCCGCTGAAATCTTTTCTATGTCGGACTCGCTCGGCACCGTCATTGACGATCTTCAGATCGAAGAAAAATCCGCTTCCGATCTCTATGCCATCAAAGAGGGCATGGAGCATGAGGTCAGCAATTACTGGCAGCAAACCTTAGAGTTTCTCAATATCGCGCTGACCCTTTGGCCACATCACCTTGGTCCCGGGCGCGCCGATCCGCAGGAAATCCGCCGTCAGCGCCTTGATCGACAAGCGCTGGCTTCAACCCATGTCTATGCGGACCGTCCCGTCATCGCCGCCGGTTCCACCGGGTCGATTGCTGCAACCGCCCGCCTTCTCGCTGCAATCGGCAGCCTGCCGCGTGGCGCGGTTGTGCTCCCCGGCCTCGACATGGATATGAGCCCGCAGATGCACGAGGCGCTGCTCAATTCCGACAGCAATCCGCATGGCCACCCGCAATATGGCCTCGCCCGCCTTTTGCGCCGTCTCGGTGCTGGCGTGGGCGATGTGGTGGAGCTGTGTGCGGTCGATCACCCCCGCACCTCCATCGTCAACCACGCCCTCGCGCTCACCGAAGACACAGCGCTTTGGTCGAGCCTACGCCCCGACGACGACATCATCGCGGCGGCATTTGACACTGTGTCCGTCATCCGCGCCCGCACCGAAGACGAGGAAGCGCGCTCCGTCGCCCTCGCCAGTCGCGCCGCTCTCGCCGCGAACAAAACTGTCGGCATTATCACGCCCGACCGAAACCTTGCGCGCCGTATCGCTGCCGAATTGCGTCGCTTTGACATTGAGGTCGACGACGCCGCAGGCGCGCCGCTCTTCCAATCGCCCGCAGGCCGTCTTTCCCGTCAGGTCTTGAGCCTTGTTACCGGGCAATGCGCTCCCGTGGATCTCGTGGCGCTCCTGCGCAATCGCTCTGCCCTCTTTGGCCTCGAGCGCGCCGACATCACCATCTTCGCCGATATTGTCGATCTCAAAATTCTGCGCGGTCAACGCCTCGCCCCCGGTGTCGCGGGACTGCGCAAAGCCGTCGAAAAGCAGACGGGTCAAGACGTTCCGGGTGGTCGTCGCATCAGCGAAGACGCGGCCGAAAAGCTTCTCGGCTTTTTCGATAAGCTCGAAAAGGCCAATTCCGGGCTCAACGCCCTTTCAGCCAAGCCTGAGATAGGAGCCGGGCAACTTGCCGCCGCGCTCTTTGCCGCTGTCACTGCGGTCAGTCAGGGCGCGCCGCTCCATGGGCGAGATGAATTGGCGCGTTGGGCTGCGGACATGGAAAAGCTCGCCGAGGAGGGCCATCGCTTCGCCCCGCGCGGTCTTGATGCAGTCCTTTCCGCGCTTATGACCGGATATCAGGTGCGCAACCGCGAAGCCCGCCGGGCCGATATTTCCATTTGGGGGCAGATTGAAGCCCGCCTCATGGCACCCGATCTGGTTATTCTCGCCGGGCTCAACGAAGACAAATGGCCTGCCGCCGCCGACCCCGGCCCTTGGCTCAGTCGAGGCATGCGCCTTGCTGCTGGCATGGAGCCGCCCGAGCGTATGCAGGGCCTCGCCGCGCATGACTTTGCCCAGGCCATGGGCCGTGACGCCGTTATTATTTCCTATTCAGACCGCGTCGGCTCCAGCCCTGCTTTGCCCTCGCGTCTCGTCCAGCGTCTAGACGCGTTCATCGGCGCTTCGGCAGTGGAGACCATGCGCGAGCGCGGCCAGTTCTGGATTGCCCAATCGCGTGCGATCGACGCTGTAACAAGCGTCACCCCCGCCAAGCGTCCGCTTCCCAATCCACCGATTGTCCCTCGCACCCAAAAACTCTCGGTGACCGAAATCGAAACGCTGATGCGTTCGCCTTATGACATTTACGCCAAGCACGTTCTCAAACTGCGCCAGCTCGATCCTTTGGGCGAAGAGCCTGATGCGCGCGAACGCGGCACCATTATCCACGCCATCTTTGCCCGCTTTGTCCAAGAAGGTTTTGAGGTTTCTGCGCCTGACGCGCTCGAAACCCTCAATCGCCTCGCCGCGGAAGAATTTGCCAATCTCGACGCCATTGGCGAACGCCGGGACATTTGGCTTCGACGCTTTGCCACAGCGGCCGAACAATTCCTCAACTTCGAGCGGCAGCGCGATCCTCTGGTGCGCAAACGCCACGCGGAAATCGAAGGGCAGCTTGAGCTCAAACTGGCGTATGATTTTCTCATCACCGGCAAGGCCGACCGTGTCGATGAGCTGTATGACGGCACGCTCGAAATGCTCGATTTCAAAACCGGCTCACCGCCGTCCGGCGCGGCGATGAAGGCGTTTGAGGCCCCGCAGCTCCTGTTGGAAGCGGAAATGGGTGCCAATGGCGGCATGCGCGGCGTCGCTTCTGCCGACACCTCAGCCCTCACCTATATCAAGATCGGCCTCGGCCCCGACGCCCTTAAAGTCTCGGGGTTTGCCTTGCCGCCCAACACCAGCCTCATGGAGGCGGCCGACGAGATCAACCGTCGCATGCAGTCGCACATCGAGCATTTCCTTTTGGCCGAAACACCGCTTCCCGCCCGACTCATGCCGCTCAAAACCCAGCGTTTTGCAGGGACTTATGATCACTTGGCGCGTGTTGCCGAATGGACCGCTGTTGATGGGGATGACGAGGCATGAGCGATCGCGGCAAACTTTCCGTCCCCTTCGACACCACATCGAGTCAAGCGCGCGCTTCCGACCCCACCTATTCCATCTGGGTGGAAGCCAATGCGGGCTCGGGGAAAACTTTCGTGCTCACCCGTCGCGTCTTGCGCTTGCTGCTTTCCGGCGTGCGGCCGCAATCGATTCTCTGCCTCACCTATACCAAGGCCGCAGCCGCAGAAATGCGCCGCCGCGTCGGCAATGAGCTGGCCGCTTGGGCGGTTGCCAGCGAAGAGGCGCTCTATAAAACTCTCAGCGACGTGTCCGGCAGCGCGCCCACAAAAGAGCAATTGCGCGATGCGCGAACCCTCTTTGCCCGCGCGCTTGAAACCCCCGGCGGGTTGCGCATTCTCACCATCCACGCCTTCTGCGAGGCCGTGTTGCACCGCTTCCCTATTGAAGCCGGTGTCCCCTTTGACTTCGCCGTCATCGAAGACGATCGCCAGGAGCAGATGATCCTCTCGGCCCGCGAAGGCGTCATGGCCGATGGCTTGCGCGGCAAGGAAAATGCCCAAGCGGTGGAAAGCCTGTTCGGGCTCATGAGCGATCACGCCATCTCCGAAGCTATTGCAGTGGCCCTCTCGGAAGGGGCACGTCTTGAGCCCGTGCTGGCGGACATTGGTGGGGCGAAGGCGCGCTTGCGCAAGATTGCTGGTTTTTCGGGCCGCTCCTTTGCCGAGATCCGCGCCGATATTCCTGCCCATACGCTTCTCACCGCCGACACACTGACCCAGATTCGCTCTCGCTGTGCGGTTAAGCCTGAAGGCGACGGGTGTGTGGATGTGCTCGCGCGCCTCACGCCCGAAACGCTTACCGCTGAAGAGCTTCGCCGCGCCTTCTTCACCAAAGCAGGCGATCCGCGCAAAAAGCTGCTGCTCAAGGCGGATGATACAGGCAATCCCGGCCTCAACGATCTGCTCACCCGCGAGCAAGAGCGCATTATCGCGCTCGAAGAAGAAGCCAAGGCGTCCGCTCTCGTTGAACGTAGCGAAGCGGTGTTGGATGTCGTCGCCGCCATCCACGCCCGTTACGAAGACGAAAAGCGCCGCCACTCGCTGCTCGACTTTGACGATCTCATCGAAAAGCTCGGCACGCTCTTTGCCAATAAAGAGCTTGGCCCGTGGGTCCAGTATAAGCTCGACGCAGGCATCGACCACATTCTCGTCGATGAAAGTCAGGACACCAATGGTCGGCAGTGGCGCGTTGTTCGTGCTCTGGCCGATGAGTTCTTCACCGGCGAAGGTGCGATAGATCGTCCTCGCTCGCTGTTTGCCGTGGGCGATCAAAAACAGTCGATCTATTCCTTCCAAGGCGCTCAGCCTGTGCTGTTTGGCGAAACCGGTCGCGAAATAGCCCGCCGCGCCCAGCTCGCCTCAAAGAACTTTCAGGCCGTCAAACTGCACACCAGTTTCCGCACCCTCGGCTCCATATTGAACGCGGTCGACAAGGTCTGCTCGCGCGACGATATCCGGGCGGCGCTTCTGTCGGTGGAGCCCATCGGTCACGCCGCAGCCCGTATTCAATCGGGCGGCAGCGTCACGCTCTGGCCTCCAGTGCAGGAGCAAAAAACCGAGCGCGAAACCACCGAATGGCCGCTTGAGCCCGTGGACGGAGAGATGAGTGGCAATCGTCAGGTCGCCATGCGCATCGCTGAGGAAATCCGCTCCTGGATCGATTCTGGCCGCATCTTGGGCGAACGCGGACGTCCCGTTCGCGCCGATGACGTTCTCATCCTCGTTCAAAAGCGCGGCGCTTTCTTCCAAGAGGTCATCCGCGCTCTGCGCGCCAAAAACCTGCCGACTCCCGGCGCTGACCGTCTGGCCGTCACCGGCCACATCGCCGTGCTTGATCTTTTGGCGCTGATGGATGTGCTGCTCAACCCAGCCGACAATCTGCAATTGGCGGCGCTCCTGCGCTCGCCTCTCTTCGACGTCTCTGAAGAGTTGCTCTACGATTTCGCGCACGACCGCCTTGCCAACCAGACCCTCTGGTCAGCAATCTTTGCTTCCGAACAGCCGAAGGCTGTTGCTGTAAAGCAAGTGCTGGGCAAGTGGCGCAGCCAACTCGATATGGAGCGCCCCTTCGAATTCCTCACCGGCGTGCTCTATGCCGAGGGCGGGCTAAAACGCTTCCACGCGCGTTTGGGCACGGAAGTGGACGAGGTTATCTCCGAGCTTTTGGAATTGGCCCTCAGCCACGAGCAGAGCGAGCAGCCCTCCTTGCAGGGTTTTGTCGCTGACATGCGCCGTCGATCTGTCACCATAAAGCGCGAACTGGCCGAAGGCGGCGCGGGCGTGCGCGTCATGACCGTTCACGGCTCCAAGGGCCTCGAAGCCCCCATTGTTATTCTTGCCGATGCGACAGCAAAGCCCTCGGGCAAACAAACCGGCAAGCCGCTTTACGTCGTCGCCGAAGCGCCCGGGCCTTTACTGGTCCATGCCTCCCAATCCGGGCAGCATGTCGAAGAGTCGCTCAATATTAAAGCCGCCAGCGACGCGCAGGTCGCCGAAGAATATTGGCGTCGCCTTTACGTCGCCATGACCCGCGCCGAAGACGAACTTTACGTCACCGGCACGCTTACAGCATCGCAAAAGCTCGACAATTCCTGGTACGAAGCCATCGAGATGGGCCTTGCGGGGGAACTCCACAAAGTCGGCGGCGACGACGACGTGCCGCTCTCCTATGTTTTCCCCCAGCACTCGGCGCTGCGCTACCTGCCCGGTGGTAAGGCTGAGAGTAAAGCCGCCCAAGAGCTGGTGCTACCCGCCGTACCAGAGCCGGACGTGTCGAAAATTATCAGCCCCTCATCGGCTGAAGATCATGGTCCCGCCGAACACGCTCTCGACACTCTGGCCGAACGCGCCCGTGACGCCGAAACGGCGCGCCGCGCTGGCATCGCACTCCACGCTTTGCTGCAGCACCTTGTGCGCGTTGAGCGTTCGGCCTGGGAGCAGGTCGCTCCGCGTGCGCTGGATGCGCTGATGCCGGGGGGCGGTGAGCATGCTGAGGACGTGCAAAACCGCGCTATTTCCATTCTCTCTCGGCCCGAGTTCTCTGCGCTCTTCGGCCCTGCGAGCCGACCGGAAGTGCCCTTCCAGATCAACGCCATCAAAAAAGGCGAGCCCATCATCTTGCGCGGTCGCATGGATCGCATCGTGGTCGATGATGAGGGCGTCCTTGTCATCGATTACAAATCTGACGCGAACGCGCCCAGCGACCCCGGAAAGGTCTCCCCGGCCTATCTCACTCAGCTGGGCCTATATGCGCTGGTTGCAACGCAGCTTTTCCCCGGCCGCTCGGTCCGCGCGGGTATTCTTTGGACTCAGTTGGAATCCCTAATGATTTTGCCGCCAGAACGGCTTGCAGAAGCGACAAAGGATTTCACGCTCGATTGACCGGACCTTGTATCTGGGCTGGACTCTTCCCAGCTTTAGGAGCAAACAGACGACCGCTTTCAACCTAAAGGCACCATGATGACTAATCCTGTTTCCGAGGCCAACTTTGGCGAGGAAGTCCTGAACTCCAAGGAGCCCGTACTCGTGGACTTCTGGGCGGAGTGGTGCGGACCGTGCCGCGCAATCGCCCCTGTCCTTGATGAACTCTCCAGTGAACTGGCTGGCAAGGTAAAGATCGTTAAGCTGAACGTCGACGAAAACCCGGGCCTTGCGGCTCAGTATGGCGTTCGCTCGATCCCGACCATGATCCTGTTCAAGGGCGGTCAGGCAGCTGACATGAAGATCGGCGCAGGCACCCCAAAGGCGGGTCTTGCCAAGTGGCTCGAAGGCCACGCCGCTTAATCGGCAGACCAGAAATTTTTTGTTGCGCCGTCGGGATTTCCCGGCGGCGCTTTTGTTTGCTTGAAGATCTGCCTCGCCTTTGCCACCTTGCTCTGGTGCTGCTAAGCAAGACAAAACAGAATAAGAAGACTTCAGGGGATTTGCCTTGGCCGCCATCGACCTCTCTGCCGCGCCGTTCCATCTTGAAGACGGCGCGCAGGCCTGGGTGCAAGAAACGCTGACCAGCCTAAGCCCGCGCGATAAGCTGGCACAGCTGTTCATTCTGCTGTCACGCGATGCGCCGGAGGCCGCACTCGATAGTCTGCGCGCGTTCAAACCAGCCGGTATCACGCGAATCTATTCGTCCAATCTCAGTGCTGAGATTGGCTTGATCAATGACGCCAATAGCGTTGGTCCTGTGCCCATGCTGGTCAGCGCCGATCTCGAAGGCAGCCGCATGAGCCTGCCCTTTGGCACTGAAGTGCCAAATCCGCTTGCGCTGGCGGCCATCGACGATGTTGAAACCACATCCGCGATTGCCACCATCATGGCCGAAGAGGCTCATGCTGTTGGGCTCAATTGGAGCTTTACGCCGCTGCTCGACATCAATGCCGCTTGGCGCAGCGCCATTGTCAGCACGCGCTCATTTGGCTCGGACGTTGATCTGATCGAGCGCCACGCCCTAGCAGAAATCTCGGCCTTCCAGGCCAGTGGCGTCGCCGCGACCGTAAAGCACTGGCCGGGCGAAGGCTTTGATGACCGCGATCAGCACCTGGTCACAACCGTAAACCCGCTCTCCGTGGAGGAATGGGAAGACAAGTTCGGTCGGCTGTATCGCGCCGCCATTGATGCGGGCGTCATGAGCGTCATGTCTGCCCATATCGCTTTTCCCGCCTATGTCCTCGCCAATGACCCAGATGCAGGCGCTGAGGCATACCGCCCAGCCGTTTTAAGCTCTTTGCTCAATCAGCAGCTCCTACGCGAAAAGCTGGGCTTTAACGGCCTTATCGTCACCGACGCCACGCCTATGGCTGGTTTTGGTGACTGGGGCCCGCGTTCCGAAATCATTCCGCAATCCATCATTGCTGGCTGCGATCTTATTCTGTTTTCCGACGATCCCACGGCCGACTTGATGCATCTCGTTGCCGCCGTTGCCGATGGTCGCTTGAGCCAGGAACGTGTTGATGAAGCCGTCACGCGTGTTTTGGCGCTCAAGGCCGCACTGGGCCTTCACAAGACTGATCGTGAGCCGCTGGAGCCAATCAGCGCGCAGCTCACTCTAGCGCGTCTGTCGAGCAAAGAAGTCGCCAAGGCAGCGCATGACAAAGTGCCAACGCTGGTCAAAGACACAGCGAACCTTTTGCCGTTGACGGTTGAAAAGCATAAGCGTGTTTTGATCTTTTCGACCGGGGCGGTGCAACCCTTCGCACCGGTGCCTCTGCCGCTGTCCTTGCCAGATCTCTTGCGCGAGCAGGGTTTTGAGATCACCGAATATACGCCTGACATGCAGGTCAACATCAAGGATTTTGATCTCGTGCTGTATCTTCTTGCGGAAGAAACCCTGCTGACGCGTCAGCGGATTTTCCTCAATTGGCGCGAGCTGACGGGCAATGTTTTTGGCGCGATGAAGCGCTATTGGCACGATGTGCCGGTGCTGATGGTGTCGCTTGGCTACCCGTTCTATCTGCATGATGCGCCACGGGTTAAAACCTACGTCAACGCTTATGCCTCCAACGAGGATATGCAGCAGGCGGTCCTCGATTGCCTCTTGGGCAAGAAGCCCTTCTTGGGCAAGAGCCCGGTCGATCCCTTCTGCGGGTCCGACCAGGCCAAATATTGAGGCACACATAGATCAGTCGGGCAGGGTGCTGTTTTTATCCAAAACGTCACCCGCCAGATAAAGCGATCCAGCCACCAGCACGCGGGCGTTTGCAATGCCCGCAGCGGCCTTCAAGGCCGTTTCTACGTCACTGACAGCCTCGGTCGGCACGCCAATAGCTGCGCCGCGTCGGGCAATCTCTTCGCCCGAATGCGCATTAGGCTCGCCCGGAATGGTGAGCGTAAACACTTTCACCGGCTCAAGCGGCATATAGGGCGCCAGCACGTCCTCGGGGGCGCGGGTGTTCATCATCCCGAGCACCAGCACCAACGGCTTTTTCGGCATGGCGCCGAGAGCCTTCGCTACAGCTCGCGAACCATGGGCATTATGCCCGCCATCCAGCCATAGCTCATGGCTAGGGGAGAGCAGGTCGCGCAGGTGTCCATTACGCAGCGGCTGCATGCGCGCTGGCCAAGTGACCTTGCGGAGCCCTTGCGCAAACGCTGCTTCATCAATCGGCAGGCCAAAATGGCGCGCGGCGGCAATGGCCAGCGCAGCATTTTCGAACTGATGCTGTCCGATCAAGGCAGGCGGTGGCAAATCAAGGAGGCCGTCTTGGTCTTCAAAGACCAAACGCCCTTCCTGCTCGGCCCCATAAAACTCTTCGCCCTGATAGATCGGGGTAACGCCCAAGCGGCGTGCAGCGCGGTCGATGACATCGCGCGCGTCAGGCTGTTGAATGCCGATAACCGCCTTGGCGCCACGCTTGAGGATGCCCGCCTTGTTGACAGCAATCTTCCCAATCGTATTGCCGAGGAACCCTTGATGGTCGAGATCGACCGGGGTGATGATCGTGCCCAATGGGGTCTTGACCACATTGGTTGTGTCGTAGGTGCCGCCCATGCCGACTTCGAGCAGAAGATAGTCGGCAGGCGTCTCGGCAAAGAGCTTGAAGGCCGTGACGGTTGTCACCTCAAAGAAAGTGATCGGATCGCCATTGTTGATCAGCTCAACCTCTTCCAATGCAGCATCGAGCACTGGGGTCTCAACCAGTTTGCTAGCGAGACGGATGCGCTCATTGAACCGGACGAGATGCGGAGAATTGTAGACGTGAACTGTCTTGCCCGCCGCTTCTAGGAAAGCGCGCAGATAGGCAATGGTCGAGCCTTTGCCATTGGTCCCGGCCACATGGATGACCGGAGGCAGTTTTTCATGCGGGTTTCCGAGGCGCTCCAACAGGGGCAGCATGCGATCGAGGCTGAGGTCGATCAGCTTTGGGTGAAGCTGGCTCAAACGGGCCAAAATGGCGTCTGTGCGGGACATTTTGTCATTCCCAAATGCAAAAGCCGGGCAGGCCCCGGCAGGTTCCTCTCCCGTGTGAAGGGGGAGGTGGGGTGGGGGCGGTCTAGCATGAGCCGCCCCCGATAGATCTTACTTGCGCAACTCGCCGCCAGTGGCTTTGGCAACCGCCGCCACGACCGCCGCCGACACCTTTTCGATGTCCTCATCAGTCAGTGTCTTGTCGCGTGGCTGCAAGGTCACTTCGATTGCGACCGACTTCTTGCCTTCGCCAACATGGGTGCCTTCAAAGACGTCGAAAATGGTCACGTCTGAGATCAGCACCTTTTCCGCGCCCTTGGCAGCCTTGAGAATGGTCGCAGCCGATACGGCCTTATCCATCACGAAAGCAAAGTCGCGTGACACAGGCTGGAACTGGCTGAGTGCCAGCGCAGGCTTGGTTTTCGTGGCCTTCTTGCGGGCTTCTGGAATTGCATCGAGGTCAATCTCGAACGCCACAACCGGACCTTCAAGGTCAAGCTCAGCAATCAGAGCGGGGTGCAGTTCACCGAACCAACCAAGCGCGACCTTCGGACCAAGGGCGAAGCGACCGCCGCGACCCGGATGGCTCCAGCTTGCAGCTTCTGGCAACACCTGAACCTTGTCGACATCCACGCCAAGAGCATCGAGCACCGCCGCAAGGTCTGCCTTGGCGTCCCAAACGGAAACCGCCGTGGCCTTTCCGGACCAATGACGGCCAGCGCCATTGAGTGTCGCCGTGCCAGTGCGGACGCCCGTTGCATAGGTATGCTGGCCGTCTGGATTACCGGACAGGAACACCTGACCCACTTCAAACAGCGCTACATCGCCAAAGCCACGGTTGGCATTGCGACGCGCACCCGAGAGCAGGCCTGGCAGCAGGGACGGGCGCATATCGGTCATGTCCGAGGCAATGGCATTGGCCAGCTGGCGGTCTTCGGTGCCACCACCAAAGCGTGTCGCCAATTCATTGGAAATGAACGACCAAGTGACGGCTTCATCCAGACCACGCGATGCCAGAGCGCGACGCGTAATGCGGCGACGGTTCTGAATGGTGGTTAGAATGCGCGGAGCGACATGGTTGAGGCGCGGCAGTGGTTCGACGGGAACATTGTCCACGCCCACCATGCGCATCACCTCTTCCACGAGGTCGGCATTCATCGTCACGTCTGGGCGCCAGCTTGGCACCTTCACCGTGCGAACATTGCCCTCGCCTTCAACGCCAAAGCCAAGGCGAGTGAGAATGTCTTCGATCTCGCTAGCGGAAACATTGAGGCCGGTGAGGCGCTTCACTTCCGCGAGTGGGAACTCGACGACCGTGTTCGGGAACACATCTTCACCCGAAATCGCTGGCTCCATGGCGTCGCCGCCGCAGAGTTCCAGCACGAGGCGGGTTGCCAGCTGCAGGCCTGGTTCTGTCAGGGCCGGATCAACATTGCGTTCGAGGCGATAGCGCGCGTCCGAAACAATGCCGGTTTTGCGACCACCCTGAGCAATCAGGTCCGGGTCCCAGCTGGCGCATTCCATGATGATATTGGTGGTGTCTTCGGTCACACCCGAACGGATGCCACCCATAATGCCACCTAGGCACAGCGGGCCCTTGTCGTCGGCGATAACCGTCATGGTTTCGTCGAGCGTGTAAATCTTGTTGTCGAGCGCGTCGAACTCCTCGCCACGGGCATTGCGCAGCACCATGGCGCCCTCAACCTTGTCGGCGTCATAGGCGTGCAGCGGACGACCCCAGCCCAGCGAAACAAGGTTGGTGATATCAACAATGGTGTTGATCGGGCGCAGACCAACAGCGCGCAATCGCGCCTGCAGCCATTCTGGCGAGGGGCCGTTTTTGACGTTGGCGATGTAGCGGCCAGCAAACTTGCGGATCGCCTTTGGCGCGCCGTCAGCGAAGTCATGCGCGAGCGGGGCAATCGGGCTTGGACCCTTGGAAGGGACTGGCGAAAAGTCGGTGGACTTCAACGTCCCCAGACCAAAGGCCGCCAGATCGCGCGCCACGCCATAAACGCCGGTCGCGTCGCCGCGATTTGGTGTGATGGAGATGTCAAAGACAACGCCGTTGATGCCTGCGAAGTCGACGTACTTCTGGCCGATTGGCGCGTCTTCGGGCAGCTCGATAATGCCGTCGTTCTCGTCCGACAGTTCCAGCTCTGCAGCCGAGCACAGCATGCCGTTAGATGGCGCGCCACGGATGACAACGCCACCCTTGAGCTCAAAATCCTTGCCCGGAATATAGGTGCCCGGCGCGGCAAACACGGTCTTCAAACCGGTGCGGCAGTTTGGAGCGCCGCAGACAACGTCGATCAACTCGCCCGTGCCCGCGTCAACTTTACAGATATTGAGGTGGTCCGAGTTCGGGTGCGCTTTGGCTTCCACCACATGCGCGACCACAAACTTTTCGAGCGCCTTACCCTGGCTTTCAATGCCTTCGACCTCGAGACCAATCATGGTCAATGCCTTGCCGATATCTTCCGGCGAAGCATTGGTGTCGAGGTGTTCCTTGAGCCAGTCGAGAGTGAACTTCATTTTGCTATTCTGCTTTCAGGAATCTGGGGTCAGGCTCAGTTGCTCAGGCCGCCGAACAATGTCGGCAGGTCGAGCGGACGGAAGCCATAGTGTTCAATCCAACGCTGGTCAGCGTCGAAGAACGCACGCAGGTCCGGCATGCCGTATTTCAGCATTGCGAGACGGTCGATGCCGACGCCAAAGGCAAAGCCCTGATAGACGCTTGGATCGAGGCCAGCGTGTTCGAGCACGTTAGGGTGAACCATGCCGCAACCCAGAATTTCGAGCCAGTCATTGCCTTCGCCGATCTTCACTTCGGCGCCCGAGCGGTCGCACTGCACGTCAACTTCCATCGACGGCTCAGTGAAGGGGAAGAAGCTTGGGCGGAAGCGCAAGGTGACGTTCGGCACTTCAAAGAAGGCCTTCAGGAATTCTTCGAGCACCCAGCGCAGCTGGCCAATATGGCTCGACTTGTCGATGACGAGACCTTCCACCTGATGGAACATCGGGGTGTGGGTCTGGTCGCTGTCGTTACGATAGGTGCGGCCCGGAATAACCACGCGGATCGGCGGATCTTGTGGTGGGGTCAGATAGGACGCCGATGGCTTATCATTGGTCTTCTGCATGACGCGAACCTGCACCGGCGAGGTGTGGGTGCGCAGAACCTTCTTTTCCCCGTTCGGGCCGGGCTTCATGAAGAAGGTGTCGTGCATTTCGCGCGCCGGGTGGCCTTCAGGGAAGTTCAGCGCGGTGAAGTTGTAATAATCGGTCTCGATATCGGGACCTTCGGCTACGGAAAAACCCATGTCCGAGAAAATCGCAGTGATTTCGTCAATGGTCTGCGAAATCGGGTGAATGCGGCCCTTGGCGGTTGGGGCAGGCTGCAAGGGCAGGGTGACATCGAGCGTCTCCGCCGTGAGGCGCGCTTCTAGCGCTGCGCTCTTGAGGGAAATGCTGCGCGCGTCGATAAGGCCCGCCACATCATTCTTGAGCCCGTTGATAGCCGGACCTGCGGCTTTACGGTCTTCGGGGTCCATCGAGCCGAGAGTGGCGAGTAGGGCCGAAACAGACCCTTTCTTGCCCAGGGCTGCGACGCGCACGGCATCAAGTGCAGTTTCTGTATCCGCGCCGTTAATGGCTGCGGAAATCTCACTGCGCAGGGTTTCGATCTGGGACTGCAGGGACATGAATAATCTCGTTCAACGTACTGGTGGCGGTTAGACCAAAACAAAACGCCCCGCGCCAGCCCTCTCGGGTGGCGCAAGGCGCAATTTTGACCTCAGCTAAGCTGAAGATTAGGCGGTAACGCGAGCGTGGGTGGTTGCATCCACGGTTTCGAGATACGCCAGAGCTGCCTTGGCCTTAGCGACGATAGCCGCAAAAGCTTCTGGCTGAGTGATCGCGAGATCGCTCAGAACCTTACGGTCGACAGCGACTTCAGCTTTGCTGAGGCCGTCGATAAAGCGGTTGTAGGTCAGGCCGTAGTCACGCACTGCTGCGTTGATACGCTGGATCCACAGAGCGCGGAAGTTACGCTTCTTGACGCGACGGTCGCGGTAAGCGTACTGGCCGGCCTTTTCGACCGCCTGCTTGGCGATACGGATCGTAGACTTGCGGCGGCCGTAGTAACCTTCGGCGGCCTTCAAGACCTTCTTGTGACGGGCGTGGGCTGTGACGCCTCTTTTTACGCGTGCCATTCTTTAGTGTCCTTCCAGCTTAGCGGTTGTACGGCATGTACCACTTCACCAGACCCTCGTCGCCCTTGGACAGGATCTTGGTGCCGCGGTTGGTGCGGATGTACTTTGCGTTGTGGCTGATAAGGCGGTGGCGCTTGCCGGCAACGCCGGCCTTCACCTTACCGGTTGCGGTGAAGCTGAAACGCTTCTTTGCACCGGACTTGGTCTTCATCTTTGGCATTTTGCGGGTCCTTTTGAAGGTACTTGGATGGATTTTGGCCCATCGCATTCAAGAACCGCCACGGCATGCCTTTTGGCCGGGCGATCCGGAGATGGGGCTTAATAGGCGTCCTGCGCACGAAACGCAAGGCCTTAAGCCGCCTCCTCCTGGCTATCGTGTTCGCCTTGTGTAAAGCGAGTAACGATTTCGTCGAGCGCTTCGGCCTGCGCACGCGTTTGGTCGATCGAGGCGTGCGATTCTTCAACCAGCGCGGCGTTCTGGTGCATGTCGCTATCCATTTCACGCATGGATTGTGCGATCGTAACAATCGACTGCGATTGGGACTGGGCCGAGGCCGCAATCTGTTCCATTTCAGAGCTCGAGCGACCGACCACGGTGTGGATGGCCGATAGCACTTCTGCTGCTTCCTGCGCGATCTTGGTGCCGCCCGCAACAACGGTTGAGGATTTCGAGGTCAGCGCCTTAATGTCTTGCGAGGCATTGGCCGCCGATTGCGCCAGACGGCGCACTTCTACGGCCACCACAGCAAAACCCTTGCCCGCATCGCCTGCGCGCGCCGCTTCCACCGAAGCGTTGAGCGCCAAGAGATTGGTCTGGAAGGCAATGTCTTCGATCATGCCCGTAATCGAGGAAATCTGATCAGAGGAGCTGCGGATGTCCGTCATGGCCTGCAGCAGGCGCGACATTGCCGAATTGCCATTATAGGCCAATTCGGCCGATTCCTTGGCGCTATTGGCGGCCTTATGGGCCAGTTCGGCGGTTTCATCGAGCTGGCTTGCCAAGTGTTCAACGGCGCGCACGGTGGTTTCCAAAACGCCAGCCTGACGATGAGTGCGTTCGGCCAGATTGTCGGTCCCGCTCAAAATCTCGCGGGTGGCGCGACGGAGGGCCTGCGAGGCGTCAGAGAGCTGTTCCATCGTGCCAGACAGAGACTCTGCCAAAGCATTGGTGTCGTTCTGCAGCTTCTGGAAGACGCCACGGAACTCGCCTTCAACGCGGTGATCCAAACGCGCAGCAGCAAGATTGGCCAGCACATTGGCGTTCGTCTGCACGCCTTGCGCCACCGTTTCCATCAGCGCGTTAACGCTGCGTGCCAAGGCGTCGAGGTCGTCGCTGCCATAGCCATTGCTGAGACGCGCGGAGAAATCCCCATCAAGCGCCGCATCGACAACATAGCCGAGGTCCGCCTTGAGCGTGCTCCAGCGCTGCGCAGCAAGCTGCGCCTCGCGTTGCTCTTCCTGCTCGCGTTGGCGCGATGCCTGCAAGGTCTGGCCGTTCTTCCCGAACACTTCGAGCGCGCGGGCGATGCTTCCAAGCGCGTCGGTGCGCTCGGTATTATCAATCGTGAGGTCAAACTCGCCGCTCGAGAGACGGTCCATCCGCTCGGCGATGGCCCCGATTTCCTTTGCCAGCCAACGCGCCGTCAGCAGGCTGAAGATCACGCCGATGATCAAAGCGAGGCCGCCTGCGAGTGAGGCCAAGAGGGTGATCTGACCGCTCTGCTCGCCCACCTGCTGTTCGATCCGCGCCTCTTCGGCAGCGCTTTGTTCAAGCGTGGAATTATAAGACTGCAACAGCGCCGCGTCGGCAGCAGCGACAGAGCGCTCAAACTCGGCACTGGCTTGTTGGATCTCCGCCATAGTGGTGAGTTCTGAGAGGACTAGGTTGAGTTCACCCAGAATGGTTTTGGCGAGGTCATCCAGAGGCGAGCCATAAATGCTGTAGCGCAGCATGTTGAGCGCTTTGGTGGTTTCGGAGTGCGCGGTCATGGCGTGGTCCAGCGCGCCCGGTTCCCCGCTCAACAGATCTTCTGTTTCAATGCGCAGCATCAGAACACCACGCTGCACCGCTGCGCCGTTTGCCGTTACGGCAACGGACAGCCCATCGAGCTGCGACAAGCCTTTGACCAGCTCTTCTGCCTGATCCATCAGGGTCAGGTTTTGCGCGCGTACCATCTCACTTTGGGAGATGAGGTTCGTATCGAGAGCGATGATGGATTCAACGTTCTCAATGAACACGGCCACGTCTTCTTCGGGCAAGCGCGCCAGCGCTTCGCGCAAAGGCGCCTCAGTCGCGCTCGATGGTCGGACGCGGTATTGGCTAAAGGCAAGGCGCGCATCCGCCAGATGTTCAGATCGCGTGCGAACTTCATCGGTCTGCTGCGCCACCAGGCTACGGTCTGCAAATGCCGCGGTTAATGTCTGGCTGCCAACCAAGCACAGTGCAAGAAGGCCACCCATCAGCACGATCAGGATGCTAAAAGCGAGATAGATACGCGCTGACAGAGATAAGCGGTGCAGATTCATAGACCTAGCCTAGGGAAGTCCCAACGTTAGCGGACTAGGTAGAGGTCATATCTTAATGAATCTTGCATGGTACTGCCATAAATGTGGTTATAGCAGTAGCTTAGCGGCACGCGCGCGCCGCTAAGAGATATGTCAAAGCTGGGCTGCCTAGTGTGCGCTCTGCTCAGGCGTGCTGTAGTTCCGCAGGGCAAAGCCCACGCCAATGGCCAAGACTGCCACGATTGTTGCAGCGCTGAGGAGAACCGTTTGGTGAGCGCTAGAAAAAGCCAGACGCGCCGCCTGTTCTAAAAGCCCAGCCTGATCGCCTAGGCTTTGGGTTGCCAACATGGTCTCCCCAATCGAATCCTTGGCATTGGCAGGCACGAGTGCCGCCAGACCCTCAGGAACGCGCAGGTTTGTGGCGTAGATATTGGTGAGCAAGACGCCAAAGAGCGAAATGCCCAAGCCTGCGCCCAGCTCATAGCCCGTGCCTTCTAGTGAGCCCGCAGCTCCGGCTTTGTCGGCCGGTGCATTCGACATAATGGCGATCGAGGAGGCTGTAAGGCCGATGCTGAGGGCCAGCCCAAGCATCGCCATCATCAGGTAAACCGTTACGCCGGGGTGGTGGAAATCGCTGACACCCAGGACGCTCAGCGCCAAGGCTGCAATCAACAACGACGCCGGTGCGAGCCACTTTAGCCCGACGTATTTGACCAGATAGCCGGCCACAGGTCCGCCAATCGCCGAGGCGATGACGAGTGGCATCATGAAGAGACCGGCTTGAAGCGGGCTACGGCCAACCACAAACTGCAATTCCTGCGCGATAGTGAGTTCCACTCCAGCCAGCGCGCCGGTCACGACCAGTGCCATGACCACGCCCGCGACAATAGCGGGTGTTTGCAGCAGGCTCATATCGAGCATGGGCGTTGCCGAGCGCAATTGCTGGCGCACAAACCAAGCGATCAGTGCCAGCCCGATGGCCGCAATGGAGAGGCTGGTGATGACGGAACTGTCGGGTTTAAAGCCAGATTTCAGAGCGTAAACGGTGGCAATCAGGCCAAGAATAAGGGCCAGTGCCTGTCCGAATTTCCACTCAGCTGTGCCTTCTGGCTTGCGCTTCGGGACGACGAAATAGGCGAGCGGCCAGACAATGGCCATTACCGGCACATTGATCAAAAACACAGAGCCCCACCAGAAGTGCTCAAGCAGGAAGCCGCCCACCAGTGGACCGAAAGCCGCGCCTGCGCCGCCGATCGTGCCCCAGAGGCCCAAAGCCATGGCGCGTTCATTCGCATCGTCAAAAGTCTGGCGAATAATGGCCAGAATATTGGGCATCACCATGGAGGCGCCGATCGCGAGCAACAGCCGTGCGCCGATCAAAACGCTGGCGGTGGGAGCGAAAGCGGCAATCACCGAAGCGACCAAAAATATGGCGAGCCCGGTGAGCAACATCCGCTTATGCCCCACCCTGTCGGCCAGAGTGCCCATCGGCACCAAAAGACCGGCCATGATCAGGGGGTAGATGTCGATGATCCAAAGGATCTCGGTGCCACTTGCGCCCAGTGCCAAGGTCAAAGACGGCACAGCGATGTGCAAGATGGTCATGTCGATGACGATTGGCACAAAGGCAACCAGAACTGCGATCAGCACCAGCCATCTGTTATGAGTCTTCGGCATCGTACACCTCATTTTGAGTCATTGCGGCCTAGCTTCGCCGCCAAAGATTGGTTATTTATATCCGTCCGGACGGATTGAAAAGAGAAAAAAGTGGGTAGAAAACAAACAATTGATCGTGGTGCTTTACTCGATGCTGCCGAGCGCGTGGTGTTTCGCGATGGCGCTGGGCAGCTGACAATCGAAGCGGTTGCCGCCGAAGCTGGGGTCAGCAAAGGCGGGGTGCTTTACGCGTTCACCAATAAGGATGGTTTGATCGACGCCATGTTCACGCGCGTCTTTGCCGCAATGGACGAGATCGCCAACGCGCGCATGGCTGAGATGGAAGATACAAGCGAAAATCGAGTGCGCGCCCACACCATCGCCAGCCGCGACGCCGGCCAGAGCCTGAATGAGCGCTCGGTTGCGCTCGTGACCAATTTCATGCGGTCGCCGCAATATCGGAAAGGGGCGCTGGAGTATTACGAGCAACTCCTGCGCAAGCTGGACCTCTCGACCCCGTCAGGTCGAAAAGCGCGCCTCGCGCTCTTTGCCAGCGAAGGCGCGCTCCTGCTGCGCGGCATGGATTTTTACCCCATCAGCGAAAGCGACTGGGTCGAAATCCATAATGATATTCTCTCTATTCTGCTTGCTGAGAAGCCTTGAGGCGCGGCTCAAGGTGATCTTCAAAGAGCAGGCCCGGCTGTGCCGCGAGGGCATCGCCGAATTCGGCCTCGGCCGCTATCGAGATGGTTAGGAAGGCAGCGACGCCGTCCACATCGCTTTGCGATAGCCCATAATAACCACTTTCCAATCGCCTCAGGATTTCGCGCTTGGAGCGGATCATTCCCTCGGTCACATTTGTGGAATTGCTCATCGAGCCTTCCCGCTTGATATAATCATGCAGCGGCTCGCCCAAATGGTAGCTTTGTGGCGCCGTCCGGTAGAGCTGCAGCAAAAACTCCAAGTCGGTCATATTGCTCATGCCGGCCTCAAACCGCCCATCGGCTTTGGCCCGGTCCCACACCACCATTGAGTCCATCGAAAGGCTCACCCATTTGTGTTCGCCCGGCGTCAGCGCGCGGTTCTCGCCAACGCCGACAAAGCGCAGGTGTGCAAAGCTCATGTCCATGACATCAAGTGCGGTACTGACAATGGCAAAATCCTTGAGTGCTGACACAGCTTTCTCAAGTTTTGTGGGCTTTAGCCGGTCGTCCGCATCCAAAATTGCCGCATATGGCGCGGTAATCGTTTCGAGCGCCACATTGCGCGTCACCGAAGCGCCAAGGCCAATCCCGCCGCTCGTCAGAAAGCGCTGGCGTGGATCGTTTAGGCCCTGTTCATACATGTAGGAGCGATAATCGAAGCCGTCGTCGGCGATGATCCAGTGTTCCCAGTCGCCGTGTGTTTGGTTCAGTACGCTTGTCGCGGTCGTCGCCAGCGTGCTTTGGGCGTGAAAGGCAGGCGTAATGATGGCGACCGTATGGGGCATGGATGCTCCTTAGCTCTTGAACCCGGCTAGGCCATACCCATATCTTGAGCGCGTTGCAGACGCCATATGTGTTCGGGTCTGCGACAGGACGTTGCTTGATGTTCAAGGACGCTTAAATGTCGCGTATTTCGGTGTTTTCTGCACCTTTCCTCCTCGGGTTTGATAACTTTGAGGAGCGCATTGATCGCCTTCAGCGTGCTGCTGACGGCTATCCGCCCTATAATATCGAGCGCGTTCAGACCGAAGATGGCGCTGAACGATTTTTGATCTCGGTTGCCGTCGCTGGGTTCTCGCAAAATGAACTCGAGGTGCAGGTTGAAGACAATCAGCTGCAGCTACGAGGAAAACAGAAAGACGACCCCGGTCGTGACTATCTGCATCGCGGCATTGCGGCCCGCCAATTCCAACGGAGCTTTCTGCTAGCCGACGGAATGCAAGTCCTCGATGCAACTTTAGGGCATGGTATGCTCGTTATCACTGCTGAGCGTCCTCGCGCTCAGAAGATCGCCCGAATTATCAACATTCGCTCTCTCTAAATGAGCACTCCTCCCCAAGGGCCGAGCCTCCGGCCCGTGCCAGGAGAGAGCCAAGGAAAGGAAAGGGCCGACCCGATGATGGACAAAAGCAATTCCGACCTTCATGCGGATGAACTGAACCCGCTTAAGCATCTCACGCGCGCCCAGTTTGCCGCGCTCGGGGGTGATGCGGTCGCCTATATTAAAGCCGTGCCTGGTTCGCTGCTGACGACGCTCATCGAGGAAGGCCATTTCGACGCCGCTGGTGAATATCACCTGGTGATGTCTGCTGATGGCACCCCGCTCATGGTGGCTGATACCACCGAGGCCGTCGCAGAATGGCTGTCTGACCAGCGCATAGGTGTCGCAACTCTGCATTAGGCGGAGTTGAAAAGCCCAAAGAAAAACCCCCGGAGCGCGTGCTGCGGGGGTTTTTTAATCTTTGCCTAGCGGTTTACGCCGCGTCTTCTTCCAACTGCTCGGTCAGCAGCACGTGCAGACGATCTGCATCGTTTTCGGCTCGGAGTTGGTCGACCACGCTTTCGGTGCGCAGAATGCGCGCTACGCGTGAGAGGGCCTTGAGGTGATCAGCGCCAGCGCCAACAGGGGCGAGCAGCATCACAACAATGTCCACTGGCTGGTCGTCGACAGCGTCGAACTCGATCGCCTCATCAAGGCGAGCGAACACAGCGGTTACGCCTTGGAGTCCGGATACCTTGCCATGCGGGATAGCAATTCCGTTGCCCAAACCTGTCGAACCCAACTCTTCTCGTGCCATCAGCACTTCGAGAATGGTCTCTGCAGGAAATCCGGTAAGCTCGGCGCCCTTTTGGGAAAGGAGCTCAAACAGATGGCGTTTGTCGCGCACACCCGTGCAAGTCAGCACGGCATGTTCTGCCAGAATATCGGCCAATTCCATAAGTCTGCCTTAGGGTCTCATCAGCGAAAACAGTCGGCGGGCGCCCATTAACTGGCGCTCAGGGCTGGGTCAATCCAGCCGATATTGCCGTCCGCGCGGCGGTAGACCACATTCAGACCGCCATGTCCAGCGTGGCGGAACATAACGACTTGTTGACCGGTAAAGTCGAGCTCCATAACGGCCTCGTCTACGCTCATCTGTCTGAGGTTTTTCGTGGTCTCGGCAATCACCGGCGGAGCATAGTCCTCTTCGAGCTCGTCAACACCCTCTGTCCCTCCAAAAACTGTGTATTGCGCGACGAAGTCGTCCTCGGCATTTGCTTCCGCACGACGGTGCGAGCGCAGCTTGCGGTTATAACGGCGGAGTCTTTTTTCGATATTGTTTGCGACGATTTCATAGGTCGCGGTTGGGTCTTGCGCCTTCCCGCTCACCTGCAGCGTAGCCCCTGTATCAAGGTGAACCACGCAGTCGGCATGGAAACCAATGCCATCGGGCGTCAGGGTAAGATGGCCGTCATAGCCGCCGTCGAAGTACTTTCGCACCACATGAGCGACGTGATCTTGGGCTTTGCCACGCAGGGCATCACCAACGTCCATATTCTTTCCCGAAACACGTAGGGTCATGGCTTTCTTCCTTTCGGTCGTATGGCCAGACGAGATGTTCCGTAAGCCGCTTCCCGGCTTTACGGGATCTGCGTCTGTCAGCACGCGAAACCGCACTGACAAGAGGATGCTAGCCCCGCTCTTAACCCAAGTCCATGACGAACTCGGCTTCCTTAGGAGTTTAGCGAGGTGACAGCACTCCTTTGTCAGACTACGCTCCGCGCTGAAATAACGGGGCGTTTTGCCCTTAGTTCCGAAAAACTTTGCTTAGCGCTCAAGGTTTTTTCTGTGCCAGCGCGGCGCGCAGAAATTGCGTCCTGTCAGTCACTTCACCCGGTCTAGTCGGCGTCGGCACCAGCCCCTCTCCACGAAGGGTCGGGCCGAGGCGAAAGCCGCCCAAATCAGACTGAAATCTCGACAGATTTTGGCGGTCAGACGGCAGGCGCGCGGGACCTCTTTAGTCGGCGAGGTTCTTCTTTTGACGACGGCGAATGACCGAGGAAGGGATATTCATGCCTTCGCGGTATTTGGCCACAGTACGTCGGGCCAATTCGATACCCTGCTCTTTGCGCAAAATCTCAGCGATGGTGTCGTCAGAGAGAATGGCCTTGGCGTCTTCGGCGTCGATCAAATTCTTGATCCGATGGCGCACGGCTTCCGCCGAATGGTCAGCTCCGCCCTCCGATGAGGCAATGGCGGTGGTGAAGAAATACTTCATCTCATAAAGGCCGCGGGGGGTGGCCATATATTTTTGGGCCGTCACGCGCGACACGGTGGACTCGTGCATTTCAATGGCTTCGGCCACCATTTTCAGCGTCATCGGCTTGAGGTGCGAGACCCCGTGGGTCAGAAATCCATCTTGCTGACGAACGATCTCTGTCGCCACCTTGGTGATGGTCTGCGCCCGTTGATCAAGGCTCTTCGTCAACCAGTTTGCGGTCTGCAGGCAGTCGATCAGAAAAGTCTTCTCAGCCGTATCGCGGGTCTTCTTGGTGACCGTTGCGTAATAAACGCGGTTGACGAGTACGCGCGGCAAGATCTCGGAATTGAGCTCAATCTGCCACCCGCCATCAGGCCCTGGCCGAACGAACACGTCCGGAACGATAGACTCCACTGGCGCGATATCAAACGCTAGGCCGGGCTTGGGGTCGAGCTGCTTGAGCTCGGCCAACATATCGATCAGATCTTCCTTGTCGCAGCCGATGGTTTTGAGCAGGGCCGACATATTATGGTCGGCCAGCAAATGCAGGTTCTCGATCAGCTTTTGCATTACAGGGTCAAATCGATCCCGCTCGATGAGCTGGAGTGTCAGACACTCCGCCACCGACCGCGCGAACAGTCCCATGGGCTCGCAAGTCTGCAGCACCTGCAAAACTGCCTCAACATCTTCGATTTCGGCCCCGAGTAGCTCGGCGATGCTGTCGAGTTCGACGCTGAGATAGCCAGCCTCGTTCAGCCCATCGATGAGATGTTGGGCGATCAGCCGATCGGCTGTCGTGCGCAGCACCATATTGGCTTGCGCTTCCAAATGATCAGATAGGCGCGGCTTAGCGGCGACGTATTGGTCGAGGTCCGATGTTTCGCCGCCCTCAAACGAGCCGCCACGGTCCGGCCCAGAGGTCTGGCCAATGTCTTGCGGAATGGCATCGGGGAAGACGTTTTCGACCGCAGTGTCATAGCCCTCAGCGATTTGGTCAGCGTCTTGAATACGTTCGCCCTGCGCGACTGTGTCCTCATAGGCGCTCATCTCAACCGGCTTTTCCACCGGCTCGCTATCGGCGCTGTCTTCGCTTGGCCCCTCTTCACGCTCCAACAGTGGATTGCGCAGCAGCTCGGTGTCAACGAAGGCGTTGAGCTCAAGATGGCTAAGCTGCAGCAGTCTGATGGACTGCATCAGCTGCGGCGTCAGCGTTAGCGATTGGGACTGGCGAAATTCCAGCCGTGGCGAAAGCGCCATGCGTGTGAGGTCTCGTGTTGCTAAGTCCGGCCGACAAGGCCGCTTCCCGCCGGGACCATGCAACAAAATAGGGCGTCCGGCAAGTTTCGTGCCAGATATTTCAGGCGACGAAATTCAGTTTAACCAGAACGCGCTAGATGGAGAAACCTTCGCCCAGATAGACCCGTCGCGCTTCTGGATCGGCCGAAATCATCTCTGGCTTGCCTTGGATCATCACCTTGCCGCCATGGATAAGATAGGCGCGATCGACGAGGCCAAGGGTCTCACGCACAGCGTGGTCGGTGATCAGCACGCCAATGCCACGTTGGGTGAGCTGGCGCACGAGGCCCTTCACTTCAGCCACGGCAATGGGGTCAACGCCCGCAAACGGCTCGTCGAGCAGCATAAAGGCCGGGTCAGCCGCAAGGGCACGCGCGATTTCGACTCGCCGACGCTCGCCGCCCGAAAGGGCGAGGGCATTAGATTTCGCGAGATGTTCGATAGAAAATTCGCTCAGCAGTGCTTCTAGGCGACGCTTGCGCTCAGCCTTGCCACTGACCGTGTTTTCAAGCACGGCCATGATATTGCCGGTGACGGTCAGCCCGCGAAAAATGCTTGGCTCCTGAGGGAGGTAGCCGATCCCTAACTGCCCGCGCTGAAAAAGCGGCAGGCGGGTGATGTTTTGACCATCAATAACAATGGTGCCCGCGTCCGGCTTCACCAGGCCCATGATCATAGTGAAAACGGTGGTTTTGCCAGCGCCATTCGGCCCCAGTAGGCCAACGGCTTCGCCGCGCCTTACAGCGAGCGACACATCGCGCACGACGACGCGCTTGCCAAAGCTCTTGGCCAAATTATTGGCGACCAGCCAACCGGTCTGGTCGACACGTGCTGAGGTTTCTGCACTCATTGAGAGGTAAAAACCCCCGTCACGCGGCCGCCGCCAGAGCTGGTGAAGGTCGAGACATTGGTTTCAAGGTTCACCACCAATTCGGTCGCATCGACAGTGCCGGACGCGTTCTTCACCTTCACATTGCCGGTAAGGCGCATCAGCTGGTCGGCCGGGGTGAACACGGCGCGGTCGCCGGTTGAATCCTGGTCCTTGGTCAGCAGGCGCACATTGCCCCCGGTGGCCTCAAAGGTTTTGATGTCGCTGGTGCCGCCATCGCCATAGGTCGCCACAACCTTGGGCGCCCAGACGGTTACAACGGGATGCTTGACCACAACATTGCCGGTGAACACTGCTTCCCGGTCGGTTTCGTTCATCACGAACTCATCCGAGGAGATCTCGACGGGGTTTTGGGCCTGCGCGGGGCTAGCTGCTAAAAGCGGCATCAGCACAGCGGGGATCGCTAACCAGCGTTTCATGGTGTTTCGCCTTCTTCAGTCTCAGACTGCCCCTCGCCCGGGGTGGAGGGGATGGTTACGACAGAGCGGGAGAACGTCCACTGTGCCGCTTCCGCATCATAAACAAGACCTTCGGCTCGTACAGAGGAACCGTCGGCGTAATCAATTTCCACACGGCCTTCACTGGTCAGGATTTGGCTGCGCCAGTCAAAGGTCGAATTCACAATCGTCCCGACTGTACCGGTGGAGTCCGAAACCTCGGTTAATCCGCGTGCGATGGTGAGTTCGCGCAGGGTATCGAGTTCGGCGTCATTGGTTTGGGCAATAAACTGTACGCCGTCGGCGCGGTCCATCACGAGCCGGGCATTTTCGAGGTCGACAAAGTCGCGCCGGTCATTGCTCGACCGTGCGCCTTCCGAGGAGATCCGATAGCGCGAGCCGTCCGGCAGGACGCCCACATATTCCGGCGCTTCGACAACCACGGCCTCTGGGGTGACAGTAATATTGCCGACCTCAAACCGCCCGCTGATGCTGGAAATGTAGAGTTGCAGACAGAGGGCTGCAAAGACCACCACGCCCAAAATCGGCACGAAAACACGCAAGAGGCCGACGAAGCGATTGCGCCGCGCCAGCCTTCTAAATGCTCTCGAATTCGCCGTCGTATCGCTCATCGAGCGGGGTACTCTTAGCTATGAGCAAAAATGTCGGTTTCTTCCCAACCCAGGAGATCGAGCTCGCAGCGGGTCTTGAGGAAGTCAAAGCATTGCTGCGCCAACTCGGTGCGGCCTTCGCGGGCCAGCATTCGGTCTAGGTGGCGCTTGAGGTCGTGCAGGTGCAAAACGTCAGAAGCTGCATATTCAAGCTGCGCGTCGGTCAGCTTGGTATTGCCCCAATCCGAGCTTTGCTGTTGCTTGCTCATGTCGACACCGAGCAATTCACGCGAAAGATCCTTCAGACCGTGGCGGTCAGTATAGGTGCGCACAAGCTTAGAGGCGATCTTGGTGCAGTAAATCGGACCTGTGACCACGCCAAACCGGTTTTTCAGCACTGCGACGTCAAAGCGCGCATAGTGGAAAATCTTCGTCACATTGGCGTCGCCAAGCAGCTTGACGAGGTTCGGTGCCTCGGTTGCGTCTTGCGGGATTTGCACCACGTCAGCGCTGCCATCGCCCGGCGAAAGCTGCACCACGCAAAGGCGGTCGCGACTGGGGTTGAGCCCCATTGTTTCAGTGTCGATCGCAACTTCGCGGCCGTAGTTGTTCAGATTTGGCAGGTCGCCGCGGTGTACTCGGATGGCCATGAATGATGTCCAGCAATTCAATTTCACCTGTCTTGGCACAGACCTGTGTCGATGGAAAGGCGAAGCGGACAATTGCGAGATGAAATGCGCTGCATTGGGATATAACCATATCAAGATTTCTTTATATCCTCCTTGACCCGCCCCCTCGCCAGTGTCACAAAACGCTCAATATGTGTGCGCCCTCGGGCGTCTGGAACTTTAGGGGACTTTAGCGTGGCACGCTCGTCTTACCTCTTCACCTCCGAATCCGTTTCTGAAGGTCACCCCGATAAGGTCTGTGACCGCATCTCGGACGAGATTGTGGATCTGGTGTTCAAGGAAGCTAAAAAGACCGGCATGGATCCGGCGCAGGTGCGCATCGCGTGCGAAACGCTCGCGACCACCAATCGCGTCGTCATTGCGGGCGAAGTGCGCGTTCCCGATTCGCTTTTGAAGAAGGACAAGCAGGGCAATATCGTTCACGATGCTGCCGGTGCGCCGATGGTGAACCCGTCCAAGTTCAAATCCGCTGCACGCAAGGCGATCCGCGCCATTGGCTATGAGCAGGACGGCTTCCATTGGAAGACCTGCCGTATCGATGTGCTGCTGCATGGTCAGTCCGCTGACATTGCCCAGGGCGTGGACGAAAGCGGCAATAAGGATGTTGGCGCTGGCGATCAGGGCATCATGTTCGGCTATGCCGCACGCGAAACCCCAGAATTGCTACCGGCGCCGATCTATTACGCTCACAAGATTCTTGAGACCCTGACCGAAGCGCGCAAGTCCGGCACCGGTCCTGCTGCGGTTCTGGGGCCCGATGCCAAGAGCCAAGTGACTGTCCGTTACGAAAACGGCCTGCCCGTTGGCGTGACGCAGATCGTCCTTTCGACCCAGCATCTGGATGAAACGCTCTCCTCCGCCGACGTCCGTAAGATCGTCGAGCCATATATTCGCGAAGCCCTGCCGGAAGGCTGGATTTCGGCGGACACGGTTTGGCACGTCAACCCAACGGGCAAGTTCGTCGTTGGCGGTCCAGACGGCGACGCGGGCTTGACCGGTCGCAAGATCATTGTTGACACTTATGGTGGTGCAGCGCCTCACGGCGGTGGCGCGTTCTCTGGTAAAGATCCGACCAAGGTCGATCGCTCGGCCGCTTATGCTGCGCGCTATCTCGCCAAGAACGTGGTTGCAGCCGGCCTTGCCGACCGCGCAACCATCCAGCTCTCTTACGCTATTGGCGTTGCCAAGCCGCTCTCGATCTATGTCGATCTGCATGGCACCGGTAAGGTCGATGAATCCAAGCTCGAAGCTGCGCTGGCTGAGGTGATGGATTTGACCCCGCGGGGCATTCGCACCCATCTCGATCTCAATAAGCCCATCTATGCGCGCACCTCTGCTTACGGCCATTTTGGTCGCAAGGCCGGCCGCGATGGCTCTTTCTCTTGGGAAAAAACGGATCTGGTGAAGGCTCTCAAGGCCGCAGTCGCCTGATCTTTACGCGCATAACCTTGACCAAGGGCCTCTTTTGCACCAAGCGAAGGGGCCCTTCATTTATTCTAGATGACCATGACCGAACACGAGCTACCCAAAACCCGCACCGGCGAGCCGCGCGCCTTCTTTGGTCGCCGTTCTGGCAAGAAATTGCATGGTGGGCAGCTTGAGCTGGTCGATGATCTGCTGCCGCAAGTTGAGATCAAACTCCAAGAGCAATTTGATCCGCGGTCGATCTATCCCGATGCCAAGCGCATTGTGGTCGAGATCGGCTATGGCGGGGGCGAACATCTGGCGCGCAAGGCCGCCGAAGAGCCAGAAACCGGCTTTATTGGCTGCGAAGTTTTTACCGGCGGTATCGGTAAGATGGTTCAGGCCATTGCTGCCGCTGAGCTGCAAAACATACGCCTCTTCACCGATGATGCGCTCAAGTTTTTGATGAGCCTGCCCGACGCCTCCGTCGATGCGATTTATCTGCTCTACCCCGATCCGTGGCCAAAGAGCCGTCACCACAAGCGTCGCTTTGTGTCGCCAACGACCTTGGCGCAGCTTTCCCGCGTCATTCGTCCGGGCGGAAATTTCTTCTTTGCCTCAGACATTGAAGATTATGCCGATTGGACACAGGCGCATCTGGTGCGCTGCCCCCAGTTCCGCTTTGAAACCAGCGCGCCCGGCGATTGGCACATTCCTTATGCGGGTTGGAAGCCGACTCGCTATGAACAGAAAGCGCGTCGCGAAGGTCGGATGATTTCTTGGTATTTCACCTATACCCGCGTGTGATGAGAAGCCTCTCGCTTGGCTTGCCATTGGCGGGTTGAGGGTCTATATAGAGACCAACATCGTTGCTCTCTTCTGAGAGTGGGTGCCGGAAGGCCCCCGCTCTTTTTGTTATCTTGGGATCCAATGGCTTTCGATCTGACCGAAAAGCGCTACATTAAAGAGACCGGGCTTGAAGCTCGCATCTCGCGCATCGTTGAGCCGGTGGCTAATGGCCTCGGCTACTCGCTGGTTCGTGTGAAAATCACGCAGGAAAACGGCTGCACCCTTCAGATTATGGCTGAAGATGCCAATGGCCGCTTCAACATTACCGATTGTGAAAATCTGTCCAAGGACCTGTCTCCGGTTCTCGACGTAGAAGATCCAATCGAACGCGAATATCATCTGGAAGTGTCCTCGCCGGGCATCGACCGGGCCCTCGTTCGTAAGCGCGATTATGAGCGCTTCCTTGGCCATGAAGCCAAGATCGAGCTGATGGACATGGTCAATGGCCGCAAGCGCTTCCGTGGCGACATCACTGCGGTGGATGCGGATGGCGTGACCATCACTCTGCCAGATGCGCCGGGCGGTACTGATCCAAATCACAAGCTTGCCTTCTCAACCATTGGGGAAGCCAAGCTGGTCATGACCGACAAGCTCATGGATATGGCTCGCGCTGAGCAGGAGCTGCATCCAATCGACGACGACGAAACCGAAACGGTTGAATACGCCGACGCCGATAATGACGACGATATGTCTGAGGAGTCCAAATAATGGCTGTTAGTGCGAATCGCCTTGAGCTGTTGCAGATCGCCGACGCTGTAGCGCGTGAAAAGTCGATCGACCGTATGGTCGTCATCGAAGCCATGCAGGACGCCATGGAAAAGGCGGCCAAGGGCCGTTATGGCGCTGAAACTGAAATCAAGGTTGAGATCAATCCACGCTCGGGCGAAACCCGCATGTGGCGTCTGCTCGAGATCGTTGAGTTCGTTGAAGAACCAGCGCGCCAGGTTGACCTCAAGTTTGCCAAGACCAAGTCGCCTGAAGCGCGCATCGGTGACTTCCTCACCGAGCCGCTGCCGCCAATGGAATTTGGCCGTATCGCCGCTCAGTCGGCTAAGCAGGTTATTGTTCAGAAGGTCCGCGACGCTGAGCGCGACCGTATGTTCGAAGAATTCCAGGGTCGTATTGGCGAAATCGTCAACGGTTCGGTTAAGCGCGTTGAATATGGCAATGTGATCGTCGACCTCGGTCGTGGCGAAGCCATCATTCGTCGTGACGAACTGATCCCGCGCGAAATGTTCCGCTACGGCGATCGCGTCCGCGCTTATGTTTATGACGTGCGTCGTGAACAGCGTGGTCCGCAGATTTTCCTCTCGCGCACCCATCCGCAGTTCATGGCCAAGCTCTTCATGCAAGAAGTGCCGGAAATCTATGATGGCGTGATCACCATTCGCTCCATCGCTCGTGACCCAGGTTCGCGCGCGAAGATCGCCGTTACCTCGAACGACAGCTCGATCGATCCGGTCGGCGCTTGCGTTGGTATGCGTGGCTCGCGTGTTCAGGCTGTTGTGGCCGAACTGCAGGGCGAAAAGATCGACATTATTCCATGGACCGACGGCATCGCCGATCTCGTCGTTTCCGCGCTGCAGCCTGCTGATGTTGCCAAGGTTGTTCTCGATGAACAGGCCGAGCGCATCGAAGTTGTGGTTCCTGATGAGCAGCTCTCGCTCGCCATCGGTCGCCGTGGTCAGAACGTGCGTCTGGCCAGCCAGCTCATTGGTTGGGATATCGACATCCTGACCGAGCAGGAAGAAAGCGAACGTCGCCAGAAGGAATTCACTGAACGCTCGACCCTGTTCATGCAGGCGCTGGACGTTGACGAAATGGTTGCCCAACTTCTGGCTTCGGAAGGCTTCTCTTCGGTTGAAGAACTGGCCTATATCGAGCCGGGCGAAATCGCCACCATTGAAGGTTTCGATGAAGAAACCGCTGGTGAAATTCAGGCCCGTGCTGCTGACTTCCTCGCTGAAATCGATCGCAAGTTCGATGAAGAGCGTAAGGAGCTTGGCGTCGAAGACGAGCTTTACGAAATTGCTGGCCTGAACGCTGCCATGTTGGTTGCTCTGGGCAAGGAAGACATTAAGACGGTCGAAGACTTCGCTGGTTGTGCAGCGGATGATCTTATCGGCTGGACCGAACGCAAGGATGGCGAAACGAAGCGCTTCGAAGGTACTTTCAAGGACTTCCCGGTTTCTCGCGAAGAAGCCGAAGACATGATTATGCAGGCTCGTATCCGTGCTGGTTGGATCAGCGCAGACGAAATTCCTGCAGACGAAGACGATCATTCTGTGGAGGAGGCGGTCTAACGACCGCCCTCCTCTTGGGAGCACCTGGCAGTGGCCCGGCGCGTAGAAACAACTAGAACTTGTGCCTTGACCCGCGAGGAATTGCCGGTCGAGGCGCTGGTGCGTTTCGTGGTTGGCCCCGATGAGGTGCTAGTCCCCGATGTCGAGGCACGCGCTGAAGGGCGCGGGGTCTGGATCTCGCTCAATCACGAAGCTGTGTCAGAAGCTGTCCGGAAAAAGGCGTTTGCACGGAGCCTAAAGGCCCCTGTAACCGTTCCGGATGATCTGGCACAACTCACCAGACTGCGTCTTGAGCAGCGCTATCTTTCGGCACTGGGCATGGCGAAAAAGGCCGGTCAATTTGTGACCGGAGCGACTAAAGTCAAAGGCGTTCTTGACAATGGAACGGCCTTGGCGCTCATCACCGCGACTGACGCGGCGCCCGATGGGCGGAACAAGATGACAGGGTCCTTGCGGGCTCTCAATTATGCGCGGCGCGACGAGGGCATCTCTGGCCCAGATGTGCCGCACTTCGAATTGCTCTCAAGTGATCAAATGGGTTTGGCACTTGGGTTGGAAAATGTGATACATGCTGCCCTGACGACAGGGGCAGCTGCGCAATCGGCGCTTGCAAAGGCGAGACGTCTCGCCATTTACAACGCCCAACCGACGCAAGAAGACACCGGCAGTGCATCTGCCATTGGTGAGCTTTTGCCCGCGGACCAGGACGAAAGACGATAGGAAGTATGGCTGATAACGACGACAAGCGTTCCGACGACACCGGCGCCAAAAAGACTCTGACCCTCAAGGGCGGCGCCGGGCTGGGCAATCGCCCCGGCGGGATGTCGCGCGCGCCCACGCGCTCGACCGTAGTCGTGGAAAAGCGCACTCGCGTGGTTCCCAAGCCCGCCGGACAGACCGGCACGGGTAGCGGCGGTGGCCGTCCCCAGGGTTCGGGCCGACCACAGGGTGGCCGCCCCCAGCAGCAGAACCGCGCACCGCTAGGCCTTTCGGCTGCGGAAGCAGAAGCACGCCGTAAGGCGCTTGCTCTGGCTGGCGCGCGTCAGGCTGAAGATAGTGAGCGTTTTGCAGCTGAAGAAGCGCGCCGTATCGAAGATGACAACCGTCGTCGTCAGATCCGCGAAGAAGCTGCACGCCAGGAAGAAGAACGCCGTCAGGCTGAAGACTCCCGTCGCGCTGAAGAAGCTGCATCCGTAGCTGCTGCAGAACGTCCGGTCGTCGAAGAAAAGCCTGCCCGCGAAGACTTCGTTCCAGCGAGCCAGCGCAACCCAGGCCCACGCGACGTTCGCGTCGTTGCCGGTCGTCCGGGTCAGTCCGCGCGTCCTACTCGCAACGAACGCCCAGAAGGTGGTGCTCGCCCAACCGGCGACAACCGTCGTCCAGAAGGTACAGGCACACGTCCAGCTGGTGGCAACACCCGCCCAGCCGGTACGAACACCCGTCCAGCCGGCACGAACACCCGTCCAGCTGGCACAGGTGCCCGTCCTGCCGGTGGCCGTCCGTCCCCAGGCATGGCCCCAATCGGCAACGTCCCACCAGCACCGCCAAGCGAAGCTGATGGTCGTCGTACCCGCGCTGGTGCGCCTCAAGCTCGTCCAACCACTGAAGCAGAACTCGAGAACGCACGTCGCGCCTCGCGCGCTCAGCCAGAACGTCCAACCCGTAAGGCGGACAATGGCGCCTCGCGTGGTCGTCTGACTGTTTCGACTGCAACCACCGAAAGCGATCGTGATCGTGGCCCGTCTTTGGCCGCTATGAAGCGTCGTCGCGACAAGAAGATGGGCCGCAACCAGCAGGATGCGCCAAAGCTTCAGCGTGAAGTGGTTATTCCAGAAGTCATCACGGTTGCAGAACTTGCAAACCGTATGGCCGAACGTTCGGTCACCGTGATCAAGATGCTCATGCAGCAGGGTCAGATGGTCAAGATCACGGACGTGATCGATGCCGACACTGCAGAACTGATCGCAACTGAACTCGGTCACACCGTTAAGCGCGTTTCGGACGCCGACGTTGAAGAAGGCCTGTTCGACATTGCTTCGGACGACAAGGCAGAAGATCTGACCGATCGCGCGCCGGTTGTGACCATCATGGGTCACGTCGACCACGGTAAGACTTCGCTTCTCGATGCGATCCGCAATGCCAATGTTGTGTCTGGTGAAGCCGGTGGCATCACCCAGCACATCGGTGCGTATCAGGTTGAACGGAACGGTGCGAAAATCACCTTCCTCGACACCCCAGGCCACGAAGCGTTCACCGCTATGCGTGCTCGTGGTGCTCAGGCAACCGACATCGCCATCCTCGTGGTTGCAGCAGACGACTCCGTCATGCCGCAGACCATCGAATCCATCAAGCACGCCAAGGCGGCTGGTGTTCCGATCATCGTTGCGATCACCAAGATGGATAAGCCTTCGGCTGATCCGCAGAAGGTTCGCACCGAACTCTTGCAGCACGAAGTCTTCGTCGAAACCATGGGCGGCGACGTCCTCGACGTAGAACTCTCGGCCAAGACTGGTCTGGGCCTCGACAAGCTGCTCGAAACCATCCTCCTGCAGGCTGAAGTTCTCGAGCTCAAGGTTGCTCGTGATGGCCGTGCTGAAGGTCAGGTTATCGAAGCCAAGCTCGATCGCGGTCGCGGTCCAGTGGCTACGGTTCTCGTGCAGCGTGGCACGCTCAAGGTTGGCGACATTGTTGTTGCTGGCACCGAGTTCGCCCGTGTTCGCGCCCTGATCAACGACAAGGGTGAGCAGGTTAAGGAAGCCGGTCCTTCGGTTCCAGTTGAAGTCCTCGGTTTCAATGGCGTTCCGTCCGCTGGCGATCGCTTCTCGGTTGTTGAAACCGATGCGCGTGCTCGTGAAGTCACCGAATACCGTCAGCGCGCAATCCGCGAAAAGACTGCCGGTGGTGGTGCAACCAGCCTCGAGCAGATGATGAATCAGCTCAAGGCGAACGGCATCTCCAAGTTCCCGCTGATCATCAAGGGCGACGTGCAGGGCTCGGTCGAAGCGATCGTTGCTTCGCTCAACAAGCTCTCGACCGACGAAGTTTCGGCTCAGATCATCTACTCGGGCGTTGGTGGTATCACCGAGTCCGACGTGACCCTGGCTCAGGCTTCGAACGCGATTGTCATGGGCTTCAACGTCCGTGCCAATAAGCAGGCGAACGAACTCGCCAACCGCGACGCGATCGAAATCCGCTACTACAACATCATTTACAACCTCATCGAGGATGTGAAGGGTGCGATGAGCGGCCTCCTGGCTCCAGAACGTCGCGAAACCTTCATCGGTTACGCTTCGATCAAGGAAGTGTTCCAGATCACCAAGGTCGGCAAGGTCGCTGGCTGCCAGGTCACCGAAGGCTTCATCGAACGTGGTGCTGGCGTCCGTCTGCTGCGCGACAACGTGGTTATCCACGAAGGCAAGCTCAAGACCCTCAAGCGCTTCAAGGACGAAGTCAAGGAAGTGCAAGTCGGTCAGGAATGCGGTATGGCCTTCGAAAATTACGAAGACATTCGTGCCAACGACGTTATCGAATGCTTCCGCGTCGAAACCGTCCAACGTTCGCTCTAAGCGCGTTGAAAACAAATTGAGAAGAGGGCGTGGCTTCGGTCACGCCCTTTTTTTATGGGTGGAGAAAAGGGTTTACTACTGACATTCCCTGTCACTGTTCTGGCATCAAGCTCCTGAATAATCAGGAGAAATCAATGCACCCCATCACCATCATCCTCACCGAAGGTTTTTCGGATTGGGAGATTGCGCTCATCAGTGGGGCAGGGCGTCTCTTTTTTGCGGCAGACATCCGCTTTGTATCCCCAAATGGTGGCAATCTGACCTCGGCGGGCGGAATGCTTGTTGCAGATACAGGCAGGCTCGACGTTTGTTCTGAGGGCGTCTTGGTCGTCTGCGGCGGGACAATTTGGGATGCGCCTGATGCGCCTGACATCTCCCCAGTTCTGCTGGCCAGCAAAGCGGCGGGCGCCACCATTGCCGCCATTTGTGGCGGTACGCTCCCTGCGGCCCGTGCAGGCTTGCTGAACGCTATCCCACACACCTCCAATGGCGACGGCTATCTGGCGGCTCTGGTGCCGGCCTATGCCGGTACGCAGCACTACATCGCCCAGACCAAGGCTATCGCTGCTGATGGTGTCATCACCGCAGCTGGAACGGCACCCGTGAGCTTTGCCGCTGAAGTCTTTGCGGCGGCCGGCTTGCCGCCAGAAGCCGTTGCGCAGTTCTTGGCTATGCTTGGCGCCGAACATCACGCCTAACGCATAAAAAAAGCCCGCTTCGGGAGGCGAAGCGGGCCCTATTTTTGCCGGCGACAGTGACTACGGTAAGGGCGCCACCAGCAAATCTAGATAGGACGGTTAGTTGACAACCGTCACACGCGCACCGACCGGCACGCGCGAATACAAGTCGATAATGTCTTGGTTCATCAGGCGGATACAGCCCGAGGAGACATTGGTACCAATGGTATAGGGCTCGGTCGTCCCGTGAATACGGAACAGCGTGTCCGCACCATTGCGATAGAGATAAAGCGCACGCGGACCAAGCGGATTGGTCGGGCCCGGAGGCATGCCACCGGCGTATGGACCATAACGATCAGGTTCACGACGGATCATGGATTGAGTGGGTGTCCAACGGGGCCAAGCAGCCTTGCGGCCGATCGTGGCATTGCCGCGGAACACCAAGGCTTCGTCCTTGCCGACCCCGATGCCGTAACGCAGGGCGCGGTTGTTTTCCATGACGAGGTAGAGGTAGTGCGCTGGCGTGTCGATAACGATCGTGCCCGGACGCTCGGAGGTGAAATACTCCACTTCCTGGCGCCACCACTTGGGGTCGACGCGACGCAGGTCCATGGCTTCCACCGGATGTGGCTCGTCATACAGAGGGCCGTACATGCGGACATAATAGGGGTCGAAAGTGGGCTCAACCACCTTAGGCTGACGTGTTGTTGTACACGCTGTCAGCGCAGTGGCGGAAATCCCGATCAGGAACAGACGGCGAGAAAGCAACTCGGAACCTCAATCAAAACGGGGGGTGTTGAGAATGTGGCGAGGGATCCCGCCTTCGACACTACCCATACCTTTGCTTACCTTAACATGGCACCAATGCGGCGGTTCCGTGTCGCAAAAATCCCAATCCTGCAAATGTTGCTCAAAAAGCACATGAGTACTGAGGCTAAAAGAAAAAGGCCAGCAGAGCCGGCCTTCTTCAAATTGGTGATGGAAAATTTAGCTGAAATTATTCAGCCGAATCATCCTTGGCAGCGGCCACGATTTCCTGACCTGTTGCCTGATCGACAACCTTCATGGAGAGGCGAACCTTACCGCGTTCGTCAAAGCCCAGAAGCTTGACCCAAACCTTGTCGCCTTCCTTGACCACATCGGTGGTCTTGGCAACGCGCTGGTCGGCCAGCTGGGAGATGTGCACGAGGCCATCCTTGGCGCCGAAGAAGTTCACGAATGCACCAAAGTCAGCGGTCTTAACGACAGTACCCTGATAGATTGCGTTCACTTCTGGCTCGTCGGTGATCGAGCGGATCCACTTGATCGCAGCGTCGATCTGCGAACCTTCCGAGGACGAAACCTTTACGGTGCCGTCGTCTTCGATGTTGATCTTGGCGCCGGTCTTTTCCACGATTTCGCGGATAACCTTGCCACCGGTGCCGATCACTTCACGGATCTTGTCGGTTGGGATCTTGAGGGTTTCAATGCGCGGAGCAAATTCACCGACTTCACCACGGCTCTGGCTCAGGGCCTTGCCCATTTCGCCCAGAATGTGGATGCGGCCGTCCTTAGCCTGCGCCAGAGCGGTCTTCATGATCTCTTCGGTGATACCGGCGATCTTGATGTCCATCTGCAGCGAGGTGATGCCTTCTTCGGTCCCTGCGACCTTGAAGTCCATGTCGCCGAGGTGATCTTCGTCACCCAGAATGTCCGAAAGAACGGCGTACTTGTCGCCTTCCAGGATCAGACCCATGGCGATACCGGCCACTGGACGCTTCATTGGAACGCCAGCGTCCATCAGTGCGAGCGAGGTGCCGCAAACGGTTGCCATCGAGGATGAGCCGTTCGATTCGGTGATCTCTGACACGATACGGATGGTGTATGGGAATTCTTCCAGGGATGGGCGGATCGGGTTGATCGCGCGCCAAGCCAGCTTGCCGTGACCGATTTCGCGACGGCCTGGGGAACCCATACGACCAGCTTCACCTACCGAATATGGAGGGAAGTTGTAGTGCAGGAGGAAGTTTTCCTTGCGGGTGCCTTCGAGGCTGTCGATGAACTGTTCGTCATCGGCAGTACCGAGGGTCGCAACAACCAGCGCCTGAGTTTCACCGCGGGTGAACACAGCCGAACCGTGGGTGCGTGGCAGGATACCAACTTCGGAAACGATCGAGCGAACGGTCTTGGTGTCACGGCCGTCGATACGGCTGCCGGTGTCCAGAATGTTCCAGCGAACGATCTTGGCCTGCAGGTTGTGTACGACTTCGCCGAGCGCTTCCTTGGACACTTCGCCAGCTTCGATCTTGGCAGCAAAAGCTTCCTTGACCTTGGTGTTGGCAGCGGCAACCGCAGCGTAGCGGGCAGCCTTTTCAGTGATCTGGTAAGCAGCGCGCAGGTCAGCTTCAGCAATCGTCAGAACTTCAGCTTCGAGAGCCGAGAAGTCTGGCGGCGTGAATTCGCGTGGTTCCTTGGCAGCAAGTTCAGCCAGCTTGATGATCGCTTCGATCACCTGAGCCGATGCCTTGTGACCGAACATCACCGCGCCGAGCATGATTTCTTCGGAAAGCTCCTGAGCTTCCGATTCAACCATCAGAACGGCGTCCTGGGTGCCAGCCATGACGAGGTCAAGCTTGCTGTCCGCGCGACGATCAACTGGCAGGTTCAGAACGTATTCGCCATCGACATAACCAACGCGCGCTGCGCCGATTGGGCCCATGAACGGAACGCCGGAGATGGTCAGAGCAGCAGAAGCTGCGACCATGGCGAGCACGTCTGGGTTGTTTTCCATGTCGTGCTGGAGCACGGTGATGACGACCTGAGTTTCGAACTTGTAGCCATCTGGGAATAGTGGGCGGATCGGACGGTCGATGAGGCGCGAAACCAGAGTTTCGTTCTCGCTCGGACGGCCTTCACGCTTGAAGTAACCGCCTGGGATCTTGCCCGCGGCGAAGTACTTTTCCTGGTAGTTGACGGTCAGAGGGAAGAAGTCCTGGCCGGGCTTTGCGGTCTTAGCGCTTACCACGGTCGCGAGAACAACGGTTTCGCCCAGCGAGGCAATGACTGCACCGTCAGCCTGGCGAGCCATCTTACCGGTCTCGAGCGTAAGCGGCTGGCCGCCCCAGTTCAGCTCGACCTTGTGGTGGTCAAAATTGATCGACATGACTTGTCTTTCTGTTTTGCGGCAGAGCGGGAACGCGCGTGAGGCCTTCACGAGCGAACTCTACCGATGTGCCCGCACTGATGATGCACCCCATGTGCATGTCAGCTCAAAATCAGGCACTGGTTCTGTTGGCGGGTCAGAACATGGACAAGACAACGAGCAACTCCTCAGCGGAAGCGGCTGGTAATCCTGCCATGCTCCGGCATCGCCGGCCTAAAAGCACTTTCCGCCATATTGCGGGAGTTTGCTCTAACTGCCCCGGAAAAGGGCAACCGGCGCGAGAGTTGCCTCACGCGCCGGAAGTTTTTTAGCGACGCAGGCCGAGCTTTTCGATCAGCGACTGGTAGCGCGCGCCGTCAACCTTCTTGAGGTAGTCGAGCAGGCTACGACGGGTCGAAACGAGCTTGAGAAGACCACGACGGGAGTGGTTGTCCTTCTTGTGGCCCTTGAAGTGTTCGGTGAGGTTCGCAATGCGTTCAGACAGAATCGCAACCTGCACTTCCGGCGAACCGGTGTCGTTTGCAGTGGTTGCGTATTCCTTGATGAGTTCTGCCTTGCGTTCTGCAGTAATCGACATCAGCTGTTCCTTTTCAGTTAGGAAAGTGGACGCCCCAACCAGGATGTCGTCCAGGTAGGGCCATGAAGGCAGGCCGTCTTGTCATGCAACAAGCCGCCAGCTGGGCGGACCTATAGGGCAAATAGGCCCAAAACACCAGAATTTATTGGGCTGCCAGCTGCTCCTCGGGCCGCGCCGCCGCAAAGGACGGGTCGAGTGCGGTGAGGGGGACATGAAATTGCCACTCAACCCCATCTGGATGCGCGATTCTTTCCACTTTTGCCCCCAGGGCTCCACCCACCATGGTGCGCAACACAATGGTGCCAAAGCCAGATCGGTCGGTCATCACCAGTTCCGAGCGCAAATACTCCCGCCAGCGGATAAACAGCATGGAGTCTTCAATATCCCAGCTCAGCTTGAGCCGCCCACTTGGCTCATAAAAAGCGCCATAGCGCGTGGCATTGGTCGACAGCTCATGCAGCGCCATGCCCAAAATCTGCGCCCCTTGCGGGTTGATGCGCACCTCAGGCCCGTCAATGGTCACGCGGTCTGCATCGGGTGGCAGGAAAGGTCCCAATTGCTGGTCGACCAGTTCACTTAACATCACCCCAGCCCGACCATTGGCCAAGAGCAGGTCGGTCGAGCGCGCCAGACCCAAAATGCGTTTCTCAAGGGTCTGCACATAGGTGGGCAGATCGGTAGAACCCCGCGCCGTTTGTTTGGCCATGGCGGCGATAACGGCCATTTGGTTCTTAGAGCGATGCGCCAACTCCCGCATCAGGAAACGAATGTCGCGCTCTGCGGTTTGACGTTGCTCAGAGGCGACCGCCAGCGTTTTCGACACCTCGGCAATTTCAGCAACTGGATAAGAGCGCGGATAGACCGTTTCGCCATGCCCAAGGCGTCTCGCGTCAACACTGAGCCCCTTGACCGAATGACGGATACGGCCAGCGATCAAAAAGGCGACGCCGGTCGAGGTCGCGGCAATAACGAGGGCCCAGATAGCCAATTGTTGCAGCGAGTCGGCCAGTGGCTTTTGCACATTGGCAGCGGAGGCCCAGGCGACTATACGCCAGCCCGTAAGCGGCGAGCGCCACAGCACACTCACCACATCTTCGCCGTCATAGACCTCGCGTGAAAACCGCTCGTCGGGCAAATTTGATTGGTCTTGGCGCAGCGGCAGCTTTTCCGCGACCTCAAGGCCCGCGTCCAAGGTCGACGCCATCACCGCATTGTTGAGGTCGATCAGGGCCGCGTGCCAGCCCTCGGGCAATTGGCGTGATTGTAGCGCTGGCGCGAGATCATCTGAGTTTTGCGCCAGTCCCAAAAGCGCAACGCTTTCGGTTGTCTCAACCGGCAGCCACACACTGAACACATGTCGCTGCGAGGCTGCGCCCATGAACAGGTTGGAAATCGCGGGGCGTCCGGTTTCGAGCGCCAAGGCAGCCGTAATTGGGTCGGCGGTTTTGGGCAGCTTGGTGCCAAAGGGCATGCGCGTGTTCAAAATCTGGTTGAACTCGTCGTCCGTAGCCAGAAGATAGGTGCTCGTCCCTTGCAGGGCCTGGGTGGCGCGGGCATGGAAGTTGATCAGGTCTTCGTCTTGCATGGCCTGCGTTGCCGCGAGAACGCGCAAGGTCGTTGCCATGCCAGCAACTTCACGGTCCACCGAATAGCCCATGGCCTGCACAGTGGCATTGATCAGTGTGTTGACGACGGCTTGCTGAGTGTCATTGCCGCGATTGATGAGCACGACAGAGACAGCAAAGGCGGGAATGAGGATCACCAGCACCAGTGCATAGAGATAGGTGGCGATCGAGTGACCGCGATGGAATTTACCGAGCTTGGGCACTTTGTGTACCCCGGCGATTGCCATCCGATTATAGCCCCTGCATCAACTTAGTGTACGACGATCTGAACGCCTGCGCGCCAGCCTTGTTCCAAAACCACGCTTCGGATTACTCGCCTAACGCTATTGTCGTCGACCCATCGGCTAACCAACACCGTATATATACGCCGGAAATCAAACGATTAGTGCGAAGTGCAGACTGTGCCTGCTTGCAATAATCAGTACTTCTCTAACCGAGATAACCCGCAACTCGGCGTTCGGTTGCAGAGGCATGGCATGAATTGTTTGGCTCTGCTAAAGAGCCACCATGACCCAGACTATGATCCCGAGCGCACCCAGGCGGGTGTTCATCAAGACTTATGGCTGTCAGATGAATGTCTATGACAGCGACCGCATGGCCGACGCCTTGGCGCCGCACGGTTATATGCCGACGCAAGAGCTTGCCGAGGCCGATCTGGTCCTGCTCAACACCTGCCACATCCGCGAAAAAGCCTCGGAAAAGGTCTTCTCCGAACTTGGTCGCCTGCGTGAATTGCAGGATGAAAAGCGCGCCGCTGGCAGCGATATGATGATCGGAGTTGCCGGTTGCGTGGCGCAGGCAGAGGGCGAAGAAATTGCCCGCCGCGCGCCCGTGGTCGATCTGGTTTTTGGTCCGCAGGCTTACCACCGCCTGCCTGAAATGCTCTCGCAGGTCGAATCGCGCAAGCATCTGCACCCCTCGCTCAAGCGCGCCGTCATCGACACTGACTTCCCCGAAGAAGATAAGTTCGCGCATCTTCCTGCTGCCAAAAAAGAAGTGATGGTTGCGCGCGGCCTCACCGCTTTCCTTACTGTGCAGGAAGGCTGCGATAAGTTCTGCTCCTTCTGCGTTGTGCCCTATACGCGTGGCGCTGAAGTGTCCCGTCCGGTCTCCCAGGTGCTCGACGAAGCCCGTCGTCTGGTCGACGCCGGCGTCAAGGAAATCACCCTGCTGGGCCAAAACGTTAACGCCTACCACGGCACCGATGCCGCCGGGCGCGATGTCGGCCTTGGCGCGCTGGTTTATCTCCTCGCCGAAATTTCTGGTCTTGAGCGCCTGCGCTACACCACCAGCCATCCCCGCGACATGGACGATGCGCTGATCAATGCGCATCGTGATCTGCCGCTTCTCATGCCTTACTTGCACCTGCCGGTTCAGTCCGGTTCTGATCGCATTTTGAAGGCAATGAACCGCAAGCACACGCGCGCTGAATATCTCGCGCTCATCGAGCGCATCAAAACCGCGCGTCCAGACATGGCCATGTCCGGCGACTTTATCGTCGGCTTCCCCGGCGAAACCGATCAGGATTTCGAGGACACTCTCGATATCATCCGCCAGACCAATTACGCCTCGGCCTATTCGTTCAAATACTCGACCCGTCCCGGCACGCCGGGCGCAAATCTGGGCGATCAAATCGCCGAAGAGGTCAAAACCGAGCGCCTCCATCGCCTGCAAGAGCTGGTCAATCAGCAGACCACGGACTTCCACGCCTCCATGATCGGCAAAACTCTGCCGGTTCTTATCGAGCGCGTTGGTCGTCAGGCCGGTCAGATTGGCGGTCGCTCGCCTTACCTGCAAGCGGTTCACCTCGATGGCAGCCCAGATCTCATCGGCAATATCCATCAGGTCGAGATCATTGGCACCATGACCAATTCGCTCGTCGGGCGCTTGGCTCAAATCTAGTCCTCTATCCTCTCCCCGGCGGGGAGAGGTCAACCAACGGCCGGGTGAGGGGGGCTTAGGCGCGCCGCGCAAACGCACGTTTCGCCAAGTGTCAGCCCTTGCTTTGAGATAAAACTGTCACCAAATACTTGAAGACAGCGAACGCAAATTCACCTAGCGTCGTTATGTGTTGGCGACGCAGCCCGCGGCGCCTCCTTTGGGAGCCGAGAAAGTTTGAGCAGGCATTTGTCACCATCAGCAGATAACGCCCTCGCATCACAACTCGAACTCGCCTTTGACGATAATCGCCTTGCTTCACAGCTCTATGGTGATTTCGACCAAAACCTCGCCCTTGTTGAACAACGTCTTGCCGTCACGGCCACGCCGCGCGGCAATCATGTGTTGCTCAAAGGCGCAGCGTCCAAGGTTGATCAGGCGCGTCGCGTGTTGGAATCTCTTTACGCCGGTCTTGAAGAAGGTCGCCGCGCCGATATTGGCGATGTCGATGCGGTCATTCGCATGATCGAGACCGAAGACAGCCAGCTCACGCTGCCGTCCTTGGAAAAGAAGGGCAAGGTGCGCATGGCCCAGATTGCCACGCGCAAATCCACAATTGTTGCCCGCACCCCAGCCCAAGACGCCTATATGCGCGCCATGGAGCGCAGCGAATTGGTATTTGGTGTCGGCCCTGCTGGTACGGGTAAAACCTATCTCGCCGTTGCCCATGCTGCCTCGCTTCTTGAGCGCGGCGACATCAATCGCATCATCCTCTCGCGCCCGGCGGTGGAAGCGGGCGAACGCCTCGGCTTCTTGCCCGGCGATATGAAGGATAAGGTCGATCCTTATCTGCGCCCGCTCTATGACGCGCTGCACGATATGATGAAGCCTGAAAATGTCGAGCGCTGCATTGCCTCGGGCATTATTGAAGTTGCCCCGCTTGCTTTCATGCGCGGTCGTACGCTCTCCAATGCCGTCGTCATTCTCGACGAAGCGCAAAACACCACATCGATGCAGATGAAGATGTTCCTCACCCGTTTGGGTGAGAACTCTAAGATGATCGTCACTGGCGATCCGACACAGGTCGATCTACCGCGTGGTGAAAAATCGGGCCTCGTGGAAGCAGTTCACCTCCTCGACGGTGTGGAAGGCGTTCACATTTCCCGCTTTGGTGACAAGGATGTGGTTCGCCACGCGCTTGTCGGCCGCATCGTCCGGGCCTATGAGGCTGATACTGCGCGCCGTCTGGCCAAGCAGAATGCTGCCGAAGGACAATCGAACTGACTACTCTGCCTCTTGAAGTGGCCATCATCCGCAATGCGGATGGTTGGCCTGACCATTTTGACGAACTCGCTGAAAAGGCGGTGTTTGCGGCCCTCGCTGGCGCCAAAGCGCGCCTCAAAGGGCCTGCCGAAATATCTGTTGTTTTCACCGATGATGAAGAACAACGGGAACTAAACGCCGAGTGGCGTGGCAAAGACTCCTCGACAAATGTTCTCAGTTTTCCGCAAATCGAGCCTTTTGGGCCGGTCTTCGGTATTTTGGGTGACATTACGCTGGCGCGAGAAACTCTTGAGTTAGAAGCAAAAGATCTGGGCAAGAGCCTCGAAGATCATTTCACCCACCTAATGGTGCATGGATTTCTGCATATTTTGGGGTATGATCACATCGAGGAAGAGGAAGCTCTTCAAATGGAAGGGTTGGAAACCCAGATATTGGCCGGGCTCGGTATTGCCGATCCTTACGCCGATTAAAGGTGATGCAACCCATTTTTGGATGGGCCATTTCGTCCGAAGGTAACAGAAGCCGCATATGCGGCAGGCATGATGAACGACAGCGACAGTAAAAACGCCTCGCGGGTGGCAGATAACCCTGAACCTCCTTCTAGTACCGCCTCCGCTTCACGGGGGCTTAACTTGTGGAGCCGCCTTAAGGGCTTTATGCCCCTGAAGTCGGTCTCGCTGCGCGACGACTTACAAGTCGCGTTAGAGGAGCCGAGAACCGCCGACGCTGGCGACTTCTCGGATAGTGAGCGCGTTATTCTTCAGAACGTGCTCAAGCTTTCTAAAGTCTCCGTGGACGACGTCATGGTCGAACGCTCGGATATCCATGCGGTATCGGGCGATATCAACCTGGGCACGCTCTTGGCCAAGTTCCGCCAAGTGGGTCACTCCCGTCTGCCGGTCTACGAAGAAGGCTTGGACGATATTAAGGGCTTCATCCATATCAAGGACGCTCTGGCCAAAATCACCGAGCCAGTGAGCGATCCGGAAAAAGATGTCCCGGTTAAGCTTTTGTCCGCAGCGCTCAAAACGCGCATCGATAAGCTCGGCATTATGCGCTCGGCCATGTTTGTGCCGACCTTTATGCCCGCAGCCGATCTCTTGCAGTCCATGCGCGCCAGCCGTACCCACATGGCCATCGTCGTCGATGAATACGGCGGCACCGATGGTCTGGTGACCATTGAAGATCTGCTCGAAGCCGTCGTTGGCGAGATCGAAGATGAACACGACGTCGCCGAGGCCGCTTTGATTCGCCGGGTCGGTGATGATCTCTTCATCGCCAACGCCCGTGCCGAATTGGAAGATGTGCGTAAGCTCATTGGTCCCGATTTCGACCCCGTCGAATATGCCGAGGCGGTGGACACCATTGGTGGCCTCGTTTTCGATATTGCCGGTCACGTTCCCAAGCGCGGCGAACGCGTATCGGGTAATGGTCCGCTCGAAGGCTTTGAGTTTGAAATTCTGGCGGCCGACAGCCGTCGTATCAAACGCCTGCGCATTCGCCGCAAGCGCGCCGATGATGCCCCAGAACCTCTGGCCATCACCGACCAGCGCCCCGCCGAAGAAAAAATGGCAGCGGAATAGTTTTAAGGCAGCCCCCGGGCTGCCTTTTCTTTTGGTTCTGTACAGCGGGCTCTTTACCTCTCCCTTCGGGGAGAGGGCCTTATGCCTCTTGCCGCATTCCAACCTCACCCACCAGCCCAATCCCTCCCCCGCTCGCGGGGGAGGCTAGGTGGGGGCCATCCCCCAATACAAAAAAGGGGCAGCCAAGCCGCCCCCTTTCAAAACCCCAAAATCCAAAAGCCTTATCGCGTCGCCCATTCCAATAAGCTCGCGAGCCCCACAAACGGCACGCCCGCCCGCTCGGAAAGCCCCGAAGCACAGGTGGACACTGTCGACACGCCGACCGTGCAATTGGCGGGCACATCGTTCTTCACCCGACGGGTTGCGTGCTCATTCAATTCAGGAATGAACAGCCCCTTATCGCCCGCATACCCACAGCAGGTAATCGAGCTCAACACCGCCAGCTTTTCCGAACACGCCTGCGCCACAGCTTCTGTCGCCGGTTGCTCGGCCAGACGTTGTGCCGAGCAATTGTGGTGCACTGCCACCACCGGCAGACGCTGGGTGATGGTCAGGCGCGGCAAGACATGGCTGAGCAAATACTGCGCGCTGTCAGCAACCGCTGCCTCGCCCGGAAACTCTTTGAGATGCTTGGCGCAGGTTGATGCGTCCGTCACCACATTGAGCGCGCCACCATGCGATAGGCGCGACAGCTCATCATTGAGGGCGCCTCCCACACGTTTTGCTTCCTCAGGGAAACCCTTGGATTGGAACGGCTGACCACAGCATTGGCCCGTGAGCTTTTCGGGGATGATCACCTCATAGCCCGCCCGTTCGAGGAGGACCACCATGGCGTCCTGCGTCGACAGAAAAACTTCGTCCGTCTTTGGAGCGCCGAACATGCGGCTCGGGCAAGCGGGGAAGTAGACAATCTTTTCCCGTGCTGGCTGAGTGATCGGGACCGGGAAACCCGTTGTGCGCGGGTCTTGACGATTGTCGCGTGCCTTTGGTGTTCCGGTGCCGTGGTGCAACGCCCGCGAGACGCGTGGAATGCGGTTCCCGGTCAACTTGCGCGCGGTATCCGTCAGTGCTTCCACAGCGCCACCGGGGATGATCGTCCTGGCCCCATCGGCCACGGCCAGACCAATTCGCATTCCCGTTTCAATCGTCGCGAGGTTTCCAGCGACAAGTTTGGCAATCGAATGCCCGGTGTCGCCGCGGCGTCGGGCCCTTTCGCCCATCACCATGGTGCCGGTCTCAATCCCAACCGGGCACCGTAGCGCACATAGATTGCACGCCGCGCAAGTGTCGAGCCCGGCATATTGGAAATCGGCTTCAAACTTTTCCAACCGTGCCGGATCTTCGCCCGAAGCTCGCATGCGGGCGCGTTCGCGCGTCACGGCAATGCGTTGACGAGGCGTCAGCGTCATATGATGGCTGGGGCAGGCGGGTTCACAGAAGCCGCATTCAATGCACATGTCCACGAGGCCATCGGCCTGCGGCATGAGCTTGAGATGGCGCACATGCGCCTTGGGGTCGGCGTTCAAAATCACGCCCGGATTGAGTATGGTTTCGGGATCAAAGATCGCCTTGATCTCTTCCATCAAGCCATAGGCTTTTTTGCCCCACGCAATTTCAACGAATGGCGCAATCGCTCGTCCCGTGCCGTGCTCGGCCTTGAGCGAGCCATTGTAGCGCACCGAAACGAGGTCCGAGAGCGCTTGGTTGAAGAGGTCGAATTTTTCCGCGGCGCCCGGCTTGGCAAAGTCGTCGCCCATCAAAAAGTGCAAATTCCCCGCCAGCGCATGGCCAAAGATGATCGCGTCTTCATAGCCATGCTCATCGAGCATCGCGCGCACATCGGTGACAAAATCGGCGAGCTTTTCGATCGGCGCGGCAATGTCTTCGGTCATCAGGGTGGTGCCCTGCGGACGCGTTGCTCCGGCGGTGGTGAAAAAGCCTTTGCGTATGTCCCAGAACGCGTGGCTCAAATGCTCGTCGGTCGAGAAGTTGAGATGGGTCGCCCCGTGTCGCGCCAGCAACTCCTCGGTCTTTTGCACCTCGGCAATCAGCGTTGCTTCGTCAGGCGCAGTCACGTCGATCAAAACCGCAGGTGAGTGCTCGGTCAGCCATGGCAAAATGCTCGCCATTGCGGGCACATGCTCAACCGTCGCCAGCGCCCGGCGCTCGATATACTCGGCGGCATTGACGCCGACCGTCAGCTGCACCCCGCCATTGGCCATTTCGATAATGGCCCGGCCTGCCGATTGCGCGTCAGGGAAGGGGATCATGCCCGTCGATTTATACGGGTGCTCCGGCACGGTGTTGTAGGTCACTTCCGACACAAAGCCGAGCGTGCCTTCAGATCCCACCATAAGGTGGATCAAAATATCGAGCGGGTCGTGATAGTCGACCAGCGCATTGAGCGAATAGCCGACCGTGTTCTTGATCCGATATTTTTCCCGGATCAGCGCCACAAGCTTGGGGTCTTCCATCACCACATGATGCAGCTGGTGGATCTTCTCAAGCATAGACGCGTGGGTCGTGCGGAAGGCGGCGCAGCTCTCTGCATCGCCGGAGTCCAGCATGGTCCCGTCGGTCAGCACAATGCGCAGCCGGTCCATGGTGTAATAGGTGTTCTGCGCCACCCCACAGCACATGCCCGAAGAATTATTGCTCACCACGCCGCCGATCTTGGCGGTGGCCTGGCTCGCCGGATCTGGCCCGATCTTTTTGTTATAAGGCTTTAGCGCTTTGTTGGCTTCGGCCACGATCACCGCTGGCCCGAGCGTGATTTTCTCAGCGCCGGGGTGAATGGAGAGCTTTCGCCACCCGTCGCCCAAAACCGCCAACACACCATCGGTGATGGCTTGGCCGGAGAGCGATGTTCCCGCCGCGCGGAAGGTCACGGGCAAGCCTTCAGCCCGCGCCGCTTTATAGACCGCGCGCACATCGTCTTCCGAATTGACGAACACCACGACAGCCGGGATGAGGCGATAGCTGCTCGCGTCCCCGCTCCAAGCGTAGGTCATCAACGGGTCGGTGAAAATATTGCCCCGCACCTCGGTTTTGAGACGCTGAGCCACCCGCTCGCCGGCGGCAAGGCGCTCGGGCGTGGGGGCTTGGGGTTGGGTGGAGTAGTTTGGGGCCAAGTACATAATTATAGCGCTAACATGTCAGAAGCACCCTGTGGAGGGTTTTCAAAATTACCTTTGGTTTACGCCTCGCCGGTCCATGCGGGAAGTACGGCGTGGCACGCTTTGGTGATGCGTTCTATGAGTTCTTCTATGCGCTCTTCGCCGCGTCTCTCCCGCAGCACGTAAATGCCGCTGATCGCGCGTCGCGGCTCGTCCGCCTGGTCCACCTCAAATAGCCCTTTGGCCTTGAGATCGTCGCACAGCACATTGGTGTGCAGCAATACGGCATCGGTCGCCAAGGCGTAGTCAATGCAGGCCGCCAGTGAGTTCGATCGAAACGCAAACCGGGCGCGATCAAAGATCGTCTCCACCCGCGTGCGCCGCAGTGTTGGGTCGAGAAAACGCTCGTGCCGGCTTTCGGCAATGGCGGTCGTGACCAGCGCGAATTGATCGATCTCGCTGGCCGATCGTGCCTGTCCCAAAAGCGGATGCCCTTCATGGGCGAAGAAGGCGTTGTAGACCTTGGCGAGGGGAATGAAATCGGTGCCCACTGACGGGCTCAATCCATCGATTTCATGGGCTAGAAACATCGAAATATCGCCTGAAAGCATCTGGTCGAGCAGCCGCAGCTGATTGCCAAGGCTCACCTGCACGGGCGATCGCGGAAACTCTTTTTCATAGTCGAGCACCATGTCGCGTAAAAACAGCGACCACCACGAATAGCCCGACCCGATCGACACCCCGCGCTGCACGCCTCGTTGCTGATCGCTAATCACCTTGAGCGTATTGTCGTAGATGCGGCTCATCATCCGCGCGTTTTCATAAAGCGTTTCCCCGTAGCGGGTGAGCCTTACCCCGCGTGAGCTCCGCTCAAACAGCGCCGCGCCGATACTCTCTTCGAGCTTGCGCATGTTGAAGGTCAAAGTCGGTTGCGTAATTAGCAGGTTTTGCGCCGCTCCAGACAGTGATCCGGCATCCGCAACCGCCATGAATTGGGTGAGTAGCTTATCCATCGCCTCCTCCGGCTATAGATTATTTCTATAGTACGCAGGAAATTTCGTAGTTTGCCTAGCGATTTTTTTGGGTCACTCTCTGCTTAATCTGACGCGGTCGAAGAGCCGCGCATGAGGGAGAGGAATTTCACCAATTCGTTCACATGGTCTGTCTGTAGAATTTCGCGCCCAGCGCAATTCTTCCATACAAGACATTGCCCAGCCGGATTTGGACGTGTAACATTCGTAAATAGCTGGCAAGGCGCACAAAGCCTACCCGATTATGCTTGGGGCGGTGGCGAGCAAGGCAGAAACGGAAATGGGTTCGTTCTTCTTCATCTTGTAACCAGTTAGTGACTTAGCGACGGGAGGTCGCTGGTCATTCGCCAATCCCACTCCGGGATTGTGCACTTTGGGAGGATAAATATGACTATTCGTCTCGATAGACGTCAGTTTCTTATGGGCTCGTCCGCTCTCGCCGCTGCTGGCGCTCTGGGTCTGAGCCCAGCCTTCGCACAAAGCGCGGGCCTGCGTCAGTTCTTCTGGGGTGGTCAGGCGCGCGCCGACCGTACCTATGGCGTCAACGACCTGTTCAAGGCCGCCAATGGCGCAGAGGTCGATTCCAGCTTCCTCGGCTGGGGCGATTACTGGCCAAAGCTGGCCACTGAAACCGCAGGCGGCAATTCGCCAGACATCGTCCAGATGGACTATCGCTTCATCGTTGAATACGCCAAGCGCGGCGCCATTGCTCCGCTCGATGAATATGTTGGCGGCGCGCTCAAGCTCGACGGCTTTGACGCCGACCAGCTCGAAGGCGGCAAGGTTGACGGCAAGCTCTACGGTATTTCGCTGGGCGCCAACTCGGTGGCCCAGCTGGTCAATGTCGCAGCTTTTGAAGAAGCCGGTATCGATCTGCCGAACCGCGACACCACCTATGATGACATCCGCGCCATGGGCGAGGCATTCCTCTCCAAGAATATCCGCGGTGGCATTCGCGTTATCGCTGACGGTTCGGGTTCCGAGCCAATGCTCGACAACTGGCTCCGTCAGAAGGGCCTCGCCCTCTACACCGCTGATGGCAAGCTCGGCTTTGATGCTGACGCAGCGATCGAATGGTTCACCTTCTGGAACCAGATGCGCGCCGACAAGATCTGCGTTGACGCCGAAACTCAGGCGCTCGACACCAACGGTCCGCTCGAAACAACCATGGTCGTGATGGGCAAGTCGGCCATGATGCCGTCGAACTCTAACCAGCTCGTGGGCTTCCAGGCGCTGATGACCGACAAGGTCACCATCACCAGCTATCCGCGTATTGCAGCGGGTGTTGGCGGCGGTCACTACCGCAAGCCATCCATGTTCTTCTCCATCGGCGGCTCGTCCAAGAACAAGGAACTGGCAGCTGAGTATCTCTCCTACTTCATCAACGATCCTGAAGCAGGCAAGATTCTCGGCGTCGAACGCGGCATTCCGTGCATTCCGGGCGTTCGCGAAGCCATCGCGCCGACCCTGAATGAACAGGACCAGATCGCGCTCGATTTCGTTGCCAACCTTGGCGATCTCTTGGGCGCTCTGCCTCCTCCTCCACCAGCCGCTGCTGGCGAAATCGACATCTCCGTGCTGCGTACGCTCAGCCAGGAAGTCGCTTTCGGCGCACGCACGCCAGAAGACGCCGGCCAGTATTTCGTCACTGAAGCAAGTGCCGTTCTGGCGCGTCAGGCCTAAAACCTAGGGGACCGTATATGGCCACGCAGGTTGATACGAAACATATGACTTCGGCAGCCCGCGTGGCCGCCCCATCGGTGTGGCGGGGGATATGGGAAAACCATGCCCCCGGCTACCTCTTCCTTTTGCCTTGGTTCATCGGCTTTTTGGGCCTGACCATCGGGCCGATTCTTACGTCTCTCTATCTCAGCTTTACCCATTTCGATCTGCTCACCGCCCCACGCTGGGCTGGGCTCGATAACTACACGCGCATGTTCACCAACGATCCGAAGTTTGCCGCCTCTATGCGCGTCACCTTCGTCTTCGTTATCTTCTCGGTGCCGCTCAAGCTCGCCTTTGCGCTCGGCGTCGCTCTGCTGCTCAATCGCGGCATGAAGGGGCTCTCGATCTATCGCGCGCTGTTTTATCTCCCGAGCCTTTTGGGTGCCTCCGTTGCCATCGCCATTCTCTGGCGTCAGATTTTTGCCGGCAATGGTTTGGTCAATCAGGTCCTCGCCAATTTCGGCATCGAAGGCCCAAGCTGGATTTCCAATCCGAACACCTCGCTGTGGACGCTGATTATTCTGGCCGTCTGGCAGTTTGGCTCGCCCATGATCATCTTCCTCGCCGGGCTTCGTCAAATCCCGCAGGATATGTATGAGGCGGCAAGCCTTGATGGTGCGTCGCGCTGGCGTCAGTTCTGGAAGATCACCCTTCCCATGCTGACCCCGGTGGTGTTCTTCAACGCAATTATCCAGACCATTGAAGCCTTCAAGAGCTTCACCCCGTCCTTCATCATTTCGGGCGGTACAGGCGGTCCGATCAACTCGACCCTGTTCTACACGCTCTATCTCTACAACGAGGCCTTTGGCTTCTTCCGCATGGGCTATGCCTCGGCGCTCGCTTGGGTGCTACTGATCATCGTCGCTGCGTTTACCGCCTTCTCGTTCCTCACCTCAAAGTTCTGGGTGCACTATGACGACTGATGCAGACCGTCTCACCGTCGTGACCTCGACGTCACCGACCCGCAAACGCATCATGTCGGTTGTGGCGCATGGCTTGCTGATCACTGCGTCGATCATCATGCTCTACCCCTTGCTATGGCTTCTGGCGGCGTCCTTCCGCCCGGAGAACGAGATCTTCACCTCGGGCATTTCGGTGCTGCCGAGCCTGAATTGGAGCATTGATAGCTACTTCCGTGGCTGGAATGGGTTGCGCGTTGGCTTTGGCCAGCTCTTCATCAATTCCTTTGTCATTTCGGGCCTGTCGGTGATCGGCAATGTCATGGCGTGTTCGCTGGCCGCCTTTGCCTTTGCGCGCCTCGAGTTCTTTGGCCGCAACTTCTGGTTCGCCATGATGCTGATGACGCTCATGCTGCCCTATCAGGTCACCCTGATCCCGCAGTATGTGATGTTCCTCAACATGGGTTGGGTGAACAGCTTCCTTCCCCTCGTCGTGCCAAAATTCTTGGCTGCCGACGCCTTCTTCATCTTCCTGATGGTGCAGTTCTTCCGTGGCATCCCCAAGGAGCTTGATGAAGCCGCGCGTATGGACGGGGCAGGGCCGTGGCGCATCTATTGGAAGATTCTTCTTCCCTTGAGCACGCCGGTTCTGGCGACCGCCGCGATCTTCACCTTCATCTGGACCTGGGACGATTTCTTTGGCCCGCTGATCTATCTCTCCGATCTGCGCCAATACACCGTCATGCTCGGTCTGCGCACCTTCGTCGATAGCACCGGCCAGTCCGACTACGGCGGCATGTTCGCCATGAGCGTCCTCGCTCTGGTGCCGATCTTCGTCTTCTTCCTCGCCTTCCAGCGCCTCCTCATCGAGGGCATTGCCACCACCGGCATGAAGCGCTGATCGCGGACCTAAATTGCACAGGAGCGGCCACACGCGCCGCTCCTTCCAGACCAAATTGAATTGAGGGTTCTCCTCCAATGACGATTAAGTTTGCAGCCATCGGCGTCAACCACGCCCATATCTACGGGCAGGTCGATTGCCTCAAGCGCGCCGGTGCGCGGTTTGTTGGCTTCTATTCGGCTGAAGACGACCTCGCCGCCACTTTTGGCGCGAAATATCCCGAAGCGCCGCGCGTTTCCGATCCGGCCGTCCTGCTCGAAGACCCGTCCATTCAGATCATCACAACCGCCGCAATTCCCGGCGACCGCGCCGACATTTGCCTCGCTGCCATGCGCCACGGCAAAGACGTGCTCACTGACAAGCCGGGCATGATTTCCTTTGCCCAGTTCGATGAGATCCGCCGCGTCCAAAAGGAAACCGGCCGCATCTTCTCCGTGCTTTATTCCGAGCACTTTGAAGTTCCGGCTGCGGTCGAAGCAGGCAATCTCATTGCGTCTGGCGCCATCGGCAAGGTGGTCAACACCATCGGTATGGGCCCGCATTCGCTGCGCCTCAACAATCGCCCCGATTGGTTCTTCACCCGCAATCGCTACGGCGGCATCTTGTGCGACATCGCCAGCCACCAGTTCGAGCAGTTCCTGTTCTTCTCGGGCGCTATGGATGGCGAAGTAGTGTCTGCTTCCGTTGCCAACCGCAATAACCCACACCGTCCGGGCCTCCAAGATGTTGGCGATGCTCACGTCCGCACGCAAAACACCACCGGCTATGTCCGCGTTGATTGGTACACCCCGGAAGGTCTCCCCACTTGGGGCGATGGACGCCTGACCATTTTGGGCACTGAGGGCTATATCGAGCTGAGGAAATACGTCGATATCGACGGCAAGAGCGGCGATAACCACCTCTTCCTCGTCGATAAAAAGGGCGTCCACTACAAGGATTGCTCTGGCGTCGAGCTGCCCTTTGGCCGCCAGTTCCTCGACGACGTGCGCAACCGCACCGAAACTGCCATGCCGCAAGAGCGCTGCTTTAACGCCATGAAAATGGCCCTCAATGCTCAAAAGCTGGCCGAGCAAGGCACGGAGTGGGCCCAATGAGCCGCGTCTATAATGTTGCCGTCGTCGGTATGGGCATTGGCCGCAGCCACATTGTCGAAGGCTATCTGACCAATCCCGACAAGTTCAAAGTCTTGGCGCTATGCGACCTCAACGTCGAGCGTATGAACGCGGTGGGCGACGAGTTTGGCATCGAGCGCCGCATCACCAATTTTGATGATCTGCTCGCCATGGCCGACGTTGATATTATCGACGTCTGCACCCCGCCCATGTTGCACCACCCGATGACGCTGGCCGCCCTCAAGGCGAACAAGCACGTCATCTGCGAAAAGCCGCTGGTTGGTTCTCTGGCGCAGGTCGATGAAGTCATCGCCGCCGAAGGCCAGTCAAAAGGCCGCCTCATGCCGGTCTTCCAATATCGCTTTGGCGATGGCGTCGAACAGGCAAAAACCATCATCGACGCTGGCATTGCCGGAAAGCCTTATGTCGGCACCGTCGAAACGCTGTGGCGTCGTGGTCCCGATTATTACGCCGTGCCGTGGCGCGGTAAGTGGGCTACCGAGCTTGGTGGCGTGCTCATGACCCACGCTATCCATCCGCACGACATGTTCACCTATCTCATGGGCGACGTGTCCCGCCTCTTTGGTCGCGTTGCCACCCGCGTCAACGACATTGAAGTCGAAGATTGCGTCTCCGCTTCCGTCGAAATGGCGAGCGGCGCTCTGGGTAGCTTTACGGCAACCCTTGGCTCCTCCACCGACATTTCGCGCATTCGTCTGGCGTTTGAAAACGTCACCTTCGAAAGCGATCACGCTCCTTATAATCCCGGCGACAAGCCGTGGAAGATCGAGCCGCGCAATCCAGAAACGGCCGCCAAAATCGAAGCTCTACTGAAAGATTGGAAGCACGTCCCGTCGCGTTTCCAAACCCAGATGGCGCGCTTTTACGATGCGCTAGAAACCAATGGCCCGCTGCCCGTCACCAGCGCCGACTCCCGTCGCGCGCTGGAACTGGTAACAGCCTTTTACCACTCGTCTTCAACCCACACTGAGGTTGAACTTCCCCTCCGCCCCGATCACCCGCTCTATCAGAGCTGGGTTCCGGCCGCATTCCGCTAACAGGGAGATCCATTATGGCAACCAGCATCGAACTGCGGCAGATTAAAAAGGCCTATGGCGAAGTTCCGGTCATTCACGGCGTTGATCTCACCATCGAGCCCGGCCAGTTCACCGTCTTCGTTGGCCCCTCCGGCTGCGGCAAGTCCACCCTACTGCGCATGATCGCGGGTCTTGAGCCGATCACTGGCGGGGACCTCATCATCGATGGTCAGCGCATGAACGACGTGCCCGCTGCCAAGCGCGGCATCGCCATGGTGTTCCAGTCCTATGCGCTTTATCCGCATATGTCGGTCTATCAGAACCTAGCCTTTGGTCTTGAAACCGCGCGCATGCCCAAGGCCGAGATCGAAAAGCGGGTGCAGCAGGCCGCAGCGATCCTAAAGATCGAGCCGCTCCTCAAGCGCAAGCCAAAGCAGCTCTCAGGCGGTCAGCGCCAACGCGTCGCCATTGGCCGCGCCATCGTGCGCGAGCCAAAGATCTTCCTCTTTGACGAACCGCTGTCTAACCTCGACGCCGAACTGCGCGTTGCCATGCGCGTGGAGATTGCAAAACTCCACAACGACCTCGGCAACACCATGATCTACGTGACCCACGATCAGGTCGAAGCCATGACCATGGCCGACAAGATCGTCGTTCTGCGCGCGGGTATTCTGGAACAGGCCGGCGCGCCGCTCGATCTTTATAACAATCCGCGAAACCTCTTTGTGGCCGGGTTCATCGGTTCGCCGAAAATGAACTTCCTCACCGCCACAGTTGAGAACGGTGCCGTCAAAGCTGCGGGGTCCTCCCTGCTCCTCGGCCGCGACGTCACCGGAACCAAAACTCTGGGCATCCGCCCAGAGCACATCACCATCTCGGAAGGCAGCGGCATCAAGTTCGCCGACGTGCGCGTCGACCTAATCGAGAACCTCGGCGGTCAAACTGTGGTCTATGCCACGACCTCTGATGGTGAAGCGCTCACAGTCGTTCTCGAAGGCCAGCGCGCAGTCGCAATGGGCGCAACGATCACTCTCTATCTCGATCCGAGCAAGGTTCATGTCTTCGACGAAGCTGGAAACGCCATAAGCCAATCCTAGGCCCCTCCACAGGCCCAAAAGTGCCAGCCAAAAGCCCCGTTTATGCCCATAAACGGGGCTTTCTTTTTGGTGTTAGGGCAGGTCACGGACCTTGGGTTCGCGCGCCCAATGACGCACCGGCCCAACCGAGATCAGCTCCTCAATCGGCACAACGCCCTCGTCTTTTTCAACGCGAGCGGCATCGAGCAAGATTTGCGTCCCCTTGCAATGGGCAATGGTTTTGCAATGCGCGAACGCATCCATAAACCATTGAATTGCCGCACCATTTTTGAGGAGCTTCTCCGCAGCGTCCGGCATCATAATCGACGCGACCGCATCAAAAATCACCGCAGGCGAACCCTCAAGCTTCCCATCAGCCTTGAGCGTCCCCCCCTTAACCGGAATACCGCCAACCTTAGGCGCGACCAAAAACGCTGTCCCGCCAGCGCCTTCGATCTCGCTTTTCAGCTGATCAATACTGGCCTTATCCGACCCTTCGGCGAACAAAATGCCAATCTTGCGCCCTTCAAAAGTCTTCTTGGCTTGCTTCTGAATCGACAGCGCATCGGATGTGCCCAGGTCCACCGGCTCTCTCGCAGCCTTAGATTTTGTGGGCAAATCCATCGCTAGGCCCGCAGCCACCCGCTTGGCTAAGCCCTCGTCGATATTGCGCAAATTGCTCATCACGCGGGCACGCACATGCTCAAGCGTCACCTTCGAGAGCTCGAACACAATCGCGTCGATGAGATGGGCCTGCTCATTCTCGGTTTGGCTTTTGAAGAACAAGCGCGCCTGCGAATAATGATCCGCGAACAAATCCGCGCGCGTGCGGAGCTTCTCTGTCGGATCGTTGCGCTCCCCATTCTCGGCGAGAGTTGTAAAACCGCTGTCGAGAGAAGCCCTTGGCCCGGAGTTCTCCCCGGCCTCGTAAAGGCTGTTAGGTTCATAGTTCGCGCGCCCCTTAGGTACGAGCGTTTGCATCATGCCGTCGCGCTGGAAATTATGGAAAGGGCACTTTGGAGCGTTGATCGGGATCTGGTGGAAATTCGTCGTGCCCAAACGCGATTTTTGTGTGTCGAGATAGGAGAACAACCGACCCTGGAGCAGCGGGTCGTTTGAGAAATCAATGCCGGGAATAAGATTGGATGGCAAAAAAGCCACCTGCTCGGTTTCGGCAAAGAAGTTGTCGACGTTCCGATTGAGCGTCATACGTCCAATGATCTCGACCGGAACTTCCTCTTCCGGAATAAGCTTGGTGGCGTCGAGCACGTCATAAGGCTGTTTGGCAGCCCATGCCTCGTCAAAAACCTGCACACCCAAATCCCATTGCGGGAAGTCACCACCGTCAATTGCTTCAAACAAATCCCGACGATGGAAGTCTGGATCAGCCCCGGCCAATTTCACTGCCTCGTCCCAAGTCGTTGATTCAATTCCTAAAACTGGCTTCCAGTGGAATTTAACAAACGTGCCTTCACCCTTGGCATTGACGAAGCGGAAGGTGTGGACGCCAAAGCCCTCGATCATGCGCAAGGACCGCGGAATGCCGCGATCCGACATGGCCCACATAATCATGTGGCTGGTTTCTGGCATCAGGCTCACCCAGTCCCAGAACGTGTCATGGGCGGAGGCGGCTTGAGGATAACCGCGATCGGCTTCCATCTTAACGCTATGAACCAAATCAGGAAATTTCATTGCGTCCTGGATAAAGAACACCGGAATGTCGTTGCCGACGAGGTCCCAATTGCCCTCTTCCGTATAGAGTTTGACCGCAAAGCCGCGAACATCGCGCGGCGTGTCGACCGAGCCAGCGCCACCAGCCACGGTCGAGAACCGCACGAACACCGGGCAGCTCGTGCCAGCCTTTTGAAAAAGCTGCGCTTTTGTCAGTTGGGGAATCGCTTTGGTGACTTCAAATACCCCATGCGCGCCGGACCCGCGGGCATGCACAATGCGTTCTGGGATGCGCTCATGGTCGAAATGGAAGATTTTTTCGCGCAGGACGAAATCTTCGAGCAGCGTCGGCCCGCGCGATCCGGCTTTGAGACTGTTCTGATTGTCGGAAATGCGATGACCGTGGTTGTCGGTCAGAAATGCGCTGGGGTCCGCACCATTGGGAGCCTGCTGCTGTAACTCGCCAGAGTTGCCGCGCTTCTCATCGGGCGTGAAGCGTACTTCGCCTGGTGCGTGCTCATGTAAGCTATTGGAATTAGAAGGAGAGTTTTTCTCTTCTGGCATGGGGTCCTCCGCAGAACATGGTGTCTGTCGGGGGCCGCAACCGGGATGGTCTCAACAGCGGCACCCTAATCCAAGAGAACTCTTGTGGAGCAGTGCCGTTCCGCCAAAGGCAGGTTCTGGTCGGGAAGTGAACGCCAAACAACAAAAAGGCCCCCGAAGGAGCCGATTTGTTTTGCCAGCTATTTCACCGAATTGGAGCGGGCGATGGGATTCGAACCCACGACCCTAACCTTGGCAAGGTTATGCTCTACCCCTGAGCTACACCCGCATTCCGTATCGGTATAGAAGATTTCCTCGCGGAAGGTTATCTTCTGGTCAAAGCCCTAAGGCCTTGAAGTATTTGGAGCGGGCGATGGGATTCGAACCCACGACCCTAACCTTGGCAAGGTTATGCTCTACCCCTGAGCTACACCCGCGCTCCGTTTTTGTTGCCGCGCCTTGTCGTTGCGCCAACGAGGGCTTATATGCCCAATCGCCCGGCTGATTGCAACCCGATATTTTCCGGAGACCCAACTTGTTCAAAGGGCTGTGGGAAACGCTCTTGAAACGCTAGGCGGAACAAGGGAAAAAGGGGTCCAAGGCTTTGTAGCAAAAGCAGAAGAGCAGATTGCCATGACCATGTCGTTTGATGCAGCACCCAGTGCTTCTCGTCCTCCTGCAGAGCTAATCCGCGATGGTAGTGACGCCGGTTTTAAAGCGGATGTGATCGACGCATCCCTAGAGACACCAGTCCTTGTGGACTTCTGGGCCCCCTGGTGCGGCCCTTGCCGCCAGCTTGGCCCAGCCATTGAAAAAGTGGTGACTGAGAAGGCTGGTGCCATCCGTCTCGTCAAAATCAATATCGACGAACATCCTCATTTTGCTGGCCAACTTGGCGTCCAGTCCATTCCAGCGGTCTTCGCATTTGCTGGCGGTCGCCCGGTCGATGGTTTTATGGGCGCTATGCCCGAAGGCGAAGTGCGCCGTTTTGCTGAGCGCGTTATTTCGGCCGCGCCTGCAGGGCAACCGGCTGCCGATACGCTCGAAAGCCAAATCGCTGATGCTCTCAACATCGCGCAGCAGGCAATTGCCGCTGGCGATCTCCCGCAAGCCGCTGAAATCTTTGGCATGGTTCTCCAGCACGTCCCTGATCACGCCCAGGCGCTGATCGGATTGGCAGGCATATACTTGGCCGCCGATGAGCTTGAAGAAGCACGCGCAACCTTGGATGCTGTTCCCGAAGCTGGCCGCACCGGCGACGCCTACAATGCCTTGGTCAATGCCATTCGCCTCAAGGACGAAGCCGCTGGCCTGTCCGAATCTGCAGCGCTAGAAGCCACAGTGGCTGCCGACCCAGACAATCATCAGGCGCGTTTTGATCTCGCCATGGTGCTCAATGCCGAAGGCAAGCGCGTCGAAGCGGCGGAAGCTTTGGTCACGATTTTCAAGCGCGATCGCACTTGGAATGAAGATGCGGCCCGCAAGAAACTGCTCGAGTTCTTCGAGGCTTGGGGCTTTAAAGACCCGGCAACCGTTAAGGGTCGCCGTCTCCTCTCTGCAGCGCTGTTTTCCTAAGGATACTATGCCTACGCGCCCCACAAGCATTGCTGAGCTGCCGCAATCGGTTGCCATCTTCCCGCTGAGTGGGGCGCTGCTGCTGCCCTTTTCTCATCGGCCTCTCAATATTTTTGAGCCGCGCTATATCGAGATGATCGACAAGGCCTTGGGGGGCGATCGCCTGATCGGGCTCATCCAACCAGAAGATATGAGCGAGGAAAGTCCAAAGGGCGAAGTGCCGTTGCAGCAGATCGGCTGCCTAGGTCGCCTCACGCATTTTGAAGACAATGCCGATGGTCGCTATTTCGTTGTTTTGGAAGGGATTTGCCGTTTCCGCCTTGAACGGGAGCTAACGGTCGATACGCCTTTCCGTCAGGCTGAAATTTCTGCTCTCGGCTATGATGCAGATTTCGAGCGCACCTATGGCGAGGGCGCTGTCGATCGCCAGCGCTTCCTCAAAATGATGCGGGACTATGCTGAATTCGCCAATTTTGAGCTCAATTGGGAAGAGATTGAGAGCACTGGCACAGCTGACCTAGTCAATTTCTGCTGTATGGTGTCGCCCTATGGAGCCGCTGAAAAGCAGGTCTTGCTTGAAGCGCAAACCCTTCACGATCGTGCGGAGACGCTAATTGCCATGACAGAATACGAAATGGCACGCGGCTCGAGCGACGGCACTGTCTCGGTGAACTAATGGTCAAGGGCGACATCGTTCCGCGCTATGTATTGCATCCGCAAACCCTCGAAATGCTGGTTTGTCCGATGACGAAGACGCGGCTGACCCTGTCGCCCGACAAGTCCGAACTAATTTCGGTCGCCGCGCGCTTGGCCTTCCCTATTGTCAAAGGGGTGCCGCTTCTGAGCCTCGACGACGCACGCGCCGTCGAGCTCGAAGAAATTCAAAAACTGCGTTTGGTCTAAAGCGGTATGCCGCTCAAGAGCTTAGGACCATTGCCGGCAGATGCCGCTCGGATCAGGGCGGATTTCACCGGACCCGCGCGGTCGACTAGCCCTAGCCCGAAATCGCGCACCGCTCGAACGGGAGCAATCTCATTGGAAAACAGCCTATTCATGCCATCGGTCACAACGGCCATGGAGGCCGTGTCAAACCGCCGCCAGCTCTGGTAGCGCTCCAGCACGTCTTGTGTTCCGTGGTCGAGGCCGAGGCGCATGGCGTCGACAATGACTTCCGCAAGCGCCGCAACGTCCTTCAGCCCGAGATTAAGCCCTTGTCCAGCAATCGGGTGCACGACATGGGCGGCATCCCCCACAAGCGCGAGGCGCGACCCGATAAAGCTTTTTGCGAGCTGCAATCGCAGGGGGAAGCCCGCGATCTTGTCCTCAAGCGTCACCTTGCCCAGCGTTGAACCCATAACGGCTTCAATCTCCTCTGCCAGTTGCTCCGGCGTCATGGCGAGAAAGCGCTTTGCCGCTTCAGTCGTTTCAGTCCACACCAGTGATGAGCGGTTGCCCGGCAAGGGGAGGCTGGCAAAAGGCCCCGCGGGCCTAAAATGCTCATATGCGACGCCATCATGAGCCAATTCATGGCTGATCGTCGCCACTAGCCCCGTTTGATTGTAATCGGCCCCCATGGTGTCGATACCGGCCTGCTTGCGCAGCCAAGACTGCGCGCCGTCGGCAGCCACGATTAGCGGCGCGATGAGTTCACGACCATCCTCAAGCGTAATGGTGCTGAGCGATGCACCTGCATCCCAAGATTGGATTGCAGCCGGTGCAATGACCGAGATATTCGGCGCAGTTGCCTCGAGCAAGGCGCCGACACTGGCTTGGTTCGGCACCATATGCGCAAAGGGTTCGCCGAGTCCCACTTCGCCATCAAACTGTAGAAACATGGGGCGGGCCAAATCGCCGGTCCCGGAATCCGTAATGCGCATGGCAGTCATGGCCTGCGCATGCGGGGCCATGTCATTCCAGACGCCCAAGACCTCGAAAACGCGACGCACTCCAGCAGCAATGGCCGAAGCGCGGTTGTCTTGCGGAACAGAAAGCGGGCGGCGATCCACGAGGCCAACACGAATTCCTGCTGCTGAGCGCACCAGCGCTAAAGCCAGCGTAAGGCCCACGGGACCTGCGCCCACAATCAGCACATCAAAACGCTCACAGCTGGACTTTGTCATGAACCACTCCACTTCTGTTCTCGGTTCTGGCCTGCATGTGTGATCGGAGCAAGCCCCCAGCAAGCCCCGGGCCCAAAAAGGGGGCCAAAACACGCGCCTAAATATTAACCGCCATGCCGCGTCGATGCTCAAAAACTAGACGCATGTTAGTCGCCTGGGTCGCCTTAAAATTAGGCGGCGCGATAACACTCTGATTTAGAACGATTTTCTTACGGCAACTATAGTTGGCATGGCGCTTGAGTCTGAGTTGGCATTCCACACTGCGCCAGATGGCGCCAAGGGGGTAAGATGAAACTCGTTGTTGCCATCATTAAGCCGTCGCGCTTGGAAGAAGTCCGTCAGGCACTGAATTCGCTCGACGTCCACGGCATGACTGTCACTGAAGTCAAAGGCTATGGTCGCCAGAAGGGCCATTCCGAAATCTATCGCGGCACCGAATATGCCGTGCATTTCCTTCCCAAGCTGAAAGTCGAAATCGCTGTCGAAAGTGATCAGGCCGACGCTGTTGTTGTCGCCATCCGCGACGCCGCCCAGACCGGCCGCATCGGCGACGGCAAGATTTTTGTCCTCGATCTGCTCGCAGCGACCCGGATTCGTACCGGTGAAACCGGCGCGTCCGCGCTCTGATCCGCCCTTTCAGGAGAATTATTGTATGATTGCGTTGAACGCTCCTCTTAAGATTGCAGGCGGTGTCGCGCTCGCGACAGCTTTGCTGGCGCTGCCCGCCGCAGCCCAAGATGCAGCTCCAGAAGCCGTTGCAGCCATTGTTGGTGAAGCGACGCTTCACACCCAGTTTATTCTGAACAGTTTCCTTATGTTGTTCGGTGGCATCCTTGTTTTCTGGATGGCTGCTGGTTTTGCCATGCTCGAAGCGGGCATGGTCCGTAAGAAAAACGTCTCAATGCAGCTGCTCAAGAACATCTTGATGTACTCGCTCGCATGTCTTGCTTACTACGTCATCGGCTACAAGTTGATGTACCCCGGCGATGCGTGGATCATCCCGAACGTCTTGGGCGCGCTTGGCATTGCTGTTCTAGAACCCGTTGGCCTCACTGCTGACGCTGCTGATCTGACCTACGCAACCACCAGCTCGGACTTCTTCTTCCAGGTGATGTTCTGCGCCACTGCTGCTTCGATCGTATCGGGCACTGTTGCCGAGCGCATCAAGCTGGTTCCGTTCATGATCTTTGTCGCGATCCTGACTGCGCTGGTTTACCCAATCCAGGCATCTTGGAAGTGGGGCGGCGGCTTCCTCGACACCAACTTCGGTTTCCTCGACTTCGCCGGGTCGACAGTTGTTCACTCCGTTGGCGGTTGGGCTGCCCTCGCAGGTGCAATTGTTCTGGGTGCTCGCAAGGGCAAGTACAATGCCGATGGTTCGGTGAACCCGATCCCGGGCTCCAACATGCCGCTTGTTGTTCTGGGCATGTTCATCCTCTGGATGGGTTGGTACGGCTTTAACGGTGCGTCGCAGCTGGCCATGGGCACTATTGGTGATATCGCTGACGTTGGTCGCGTTATGGCAAACACCAATGCCGGTGCTCTTGGTGGCGCGCTTGCAGCCGCTCTGCTGGCTGGCGTGATGTATAAAAAGGTCGACCTGACCTTTGTGGTCAATGGCGCTCTCGCAGGCCTCGTCTCGATCACTGCTGAACCACTCACCCCAGGCCTTGGCACCGCATCGCTGATCGGTGCTGTCGGTGGCGTTATCGTTGTTCTCTCCGTTCCGCTGCTCGACAAGTTCAAGATCGACGACGTTGTCGGCGCGATCCCAGTTCACCTATTTGCAGGCATGTGGGGCACCATCGCCGTCGTCTTCACCAATGCTGATGCCACCCTTGGCGGCCAGTTGATCTCGATCCTTGTTGTTGGTGTGTTCACCTTCGTCATCAGCTTTGCTGCCTGGACCATCCTCAAGGCAGTGATGGGCCTGCGCCCAAGCGCCGACGATGAAGAAGTTGGTCTCGACGTTGCTGAAGTCGGCGTCGAAGCCTACCCGCAGTTCAAGTAATTGCCGCGAAAGCCGGGCGTGTCTCACGGCCGGCTTTCCCTCCTCTTATTAGCGGCGTGCAGCTCGCGTCCCTCTTGGCCCGCCACAGAGGCTTCCCACTCGCACTGCGCGTGCTGCACACCCCTAATAAGCTCTGCACAAATAATAAGCGTCGAAAGAATATTCCGCTCAGTAATTGTGCAAATTAGATCTCCGTTTTTAGCGGACGCATTCCCCAACTTCCTAAGTATTTGTTGCTTCTGCAAGATTCTTGTTTCGCTCAATTGGCATGCGAATTGAGTCTCATCTTGTATTCGACACTGCGTCCTGTGACGCGAAGGGGGTCAGATGAAACTTGTTGTTGCCATCATCAAGCCATCGCGGCTGGAAGAGGTCCGGCAGGCGCTCAATTCACTGGATATTCACGGCATGACCGTGACCGAGGTGAAAGGCTATGGGCGCCAGAAAGGGCACTCGGAAATCTACCGTGGCACTGAATATGCCGTGAATTTCCTGCCCAAGCTCAAAATCGAAATCGCCGTTGAAGACGATCAGGCGGACACCGTCGGCTCGACCATCCGCGATGCTGCCCAAACCGGCCGTATCGGCGACGGTAAAATCTTCACTCTCGACCTGCTCGCTGTCACCCGTATTCGCACCGGCGAAACCGGCGCATCGGCGCTTTAATCACTCCTGGAGACCAAGATGAAATCATCAAAACTTTTTGGGAGTGCGGCGTTAGCCTCCCTCTTATTAGCCTTGCCGGCCCTCGGGCAGGATGCCGCCCCCGCTGAAGTGGTGGAGATCGCAACCATCGACTCTGGCGACACTGCTTGGATGATTGTTTCGACCCTGTTGGTCATCCTGATGACCATCCCGGGCGTTGCCCTGTTCTACGGCGGGCTGGTGCGGTCCAAGAACATTCTCTCGGTGATCACCCCAGTCTTCGGCGCCTTTTCGATGATAGCGCTGCTTTGGGTCGCTTTCGGATATTCCCTAGCCTTCTCGGGCCCCAGCGAAGGTGGATTGTCGGCGTACATCGGCGATCTCTCCAATCTCTTCCTCGCCAATGTAACCCCAGACTCGGTGTCAGGATCAATTCCAGAACTCGTCTTCGTTGTCTTCCAGCTGACCTTCGCTTGTATCACCGCGACGCTGGTTGTCGGCGGCATTGCTGAACGCATGAAGTTCGGTGCTGTGATGGCGTTTCTCGCCATCTGGTTTGTTTTCTCCTACCTGCCGATTGCACACATGGTGTGGTCTGGCGCCGGCCTGTTCTTCAACATGGGCGCGCTCGATTTTGCTGGTGGCACGGTCGTCCACATCAACTCCGGCGTTGCTGCACTGGTCGCGGCCATCGTGCTTGGGCCTCGCCTTGGCTACATGAAAGAGCCAATCGCGCCACATAACCTCGTCTTCACCTATGTCGGTGCTTGCCTTCTGTGGGTTGGTTGGTTCGGCTTTAATGCTGGTTCGGCTCTGGGTGCGAACGGGCTGGCCGCTCAAGCCTTCCTCAACACCATCACGGCTCCTGCTGCGGCTGGCATTGCCTGGGCTGTCGGCGAAAAAATCACTCGCGGTCATGCGTCGTCGCTGGGCTTTGTTTCGGGCGCTGTTGCGGGCTTGGTCGCCATCACTCCGGCAGCGGGTTTTGCCGGTACGTTCGGCGCGATCGTTCTCGGCGCTGTCACCGGCTTTATCTGCCTGTGGGCCGTTGTGACCCTCAAGCCACTGCTCAAATACGACGATAGCCTTGACGTCTTCGGCATTCACGGGGTCGGCGGGATTGTCGGCGCTATCGGCACAGCCATTGTCGCAGCACCTTCCCTCGGCGGGTTTGGTGCGGAAGGCTATGACATGTTTGCTCAACTCGGAACGCAGACGCTGGCCGTGCTTGTGGCAATTGTCTGGTCCGGCGTGGTGGCCTTTGTCGCAATCCTGATTGTGAAAGCGATATTCGGCGGCATCCGCGCTTCGGAAGCTGCAGAAATCGATGGTCTCGATCTCTCGAGCCATGGCGAACGCGCTTACAACTAAGCTCTTGGTGGCCGGAGTGATCCGGCCACCGAAACTTGTTAGTGGCGTGCAGCTCGCGTCCCTCTTGGCATCAAGAGAAGCTTCCCACTCGCAATGGTCGAGCTGCACACCACTAACAAGCCCCTCGCTTTAGCCGAAATGCGTAGCACTTGTCGCGGCCAATTTGATTCTCGTCTTTATCGCCGACAAGCCCCGCTAAACGCCTCAGGTCCTATCATTTTAGATGGTTAGCACCCGATTAACCCCACATGGTTAGCATAGGGCGCAAACGGCCCAGTCCGATGGTTTGAGGGCCGGCAACGAGTACGCGTATCCATGCCCAGCCATCCTCTTCCCTATGTCGAAGACACCAGACCCGTACCGCCACGCGGCAAAAGCGCAGGCAAGGTGCCAACGCCGCCGCCCGCGATAGCCATTCGCATCCCGCTTCGGGTTGCGGGCGCTATCCTGCTGGTCCTGTCCGCCATCATTCTGGCGTCTATGGCCTCATGGTCGGTCGATGATCCAAGCTTTTCGCTGGCGACGGCGAAATCGGCTGAGAATTGGTTGGGCTATCCCGGTGCGGTGATTGCTGATCTCGTGTTCCAGTTTCTGGGGCTGGGCGGCATTGTCATGGTTGTGCCGCTTGCTCTGTGGGGCTGGGCTATGGCGCGACGTCACTCGTTAACGCGAACCGGCTTGCGGGTGCTGTGCTGGTTGGGCGCAACTGTTTTGTCGACTGGCGTTTTCTCATTCGTGGCGATGCCACAAAGCTGGCCGCTGCCGACAGGCTTGGGTGGTCTCAGCGGCATGATGTTCAGCAATCTGGCGAGCACCATCGTTGGCGACGAGCCGCAGGCTATCACCTCGACTTTGTTCGCGATTATTTTGGCTGCACCAGCATTTGCACTCCTTTGGGTGGCCATGGGCCTCGGCACGACCGTCCCCGTTAAGCCCCAAAAGGGCAAAGCTGGGAGCAAATCGGCTCGCGACGAGGACTACGACGAGCCAGAAAACAGCCCGTTCCTTGATGTTGCTATGGGCGCAGTGGTCCATGCCGGCTATTCGATCCGCACCGCTTTCCGCCGGGCGCGGCAAAGCTATGCCGATCGTCAACGCGCCGACGACCACGATGCGGTTTACGATCACGACGAAGAGCCCTCCATGGAGCCCGCGCGCGCGGCTCAGCCTGCCTCGGCGCGCGAAGTCTTCCGTGAGCCCATGCAGCGCCGTATTCATGCGCCAGTTGATCACGATATCGAGCCTGCCTTCGGTGATGAACCGGCGGTGGCCGCGAGCCCGCGTGTCAATATGGGCCCGTCCTATGACGAGACCGCGATCGATTATCCCGATGATCTGGAAGATGACGACGTGGGCTACGTGCCGGACGCTCCGGTTCCAGCACATACCCAGCGCGGTGATTCTCGTTTCCAGGCCGTCGACCCAGTGGCGCCTCGTGTGACCGCTCCGGCGCCGCGCCCCGCTCAGGGGCAGCGCCAGTTCCGCGAAGCGCAGCCTTCGTTGCTCGATGAGCCACAGGGCTTTGAGCTGCCAGCCCTTAGCCTATTGGCAGAACCGAAGCGGAGCGGTCCATCTCCGGAGCACGATCCTATTCGCCTTGAATCGATGGCGCGCCAGCTTGAGGCGGTGCTGCAGGACTTTGGCGTTAAGGGCGACATTATCAACGTTCGCCCCGGTCCGGTCGTCACGCTGTTCGAACTCGAACCGGCTCCGGGCATTAAGTCCAGCCGCGTGATTTCACTGGCTGATGACATTGCCCGCTCGATGAGCGCGATCTCTGCCCGTGTTGCCGTCGTTCCTGGCCGCAACGCTATCGGTATCGAACTGCCAAATCAGCAGCGCGAAACTGTGTTCTTCCGCGAAATGTTGGCCTCGTCCGATTTCGAAAAGATGAAAGGCAAGCTGCCGATCTGTCTGGGTAAGACCATTGGCGGCGAACCTGTTATCGCCGATCTCGCGCGCATGCCGCACTTGCTGATTGCCGGTACCACCGGCTCGGGCAAGTCCGTGGGCATCAACACCTTCATCCTCTCGCTGCTCTATCAGATGACGCCTGATCAGTGCCGCATGATCATGATCGACCCTAAGATGCTGGAGTTGTCGATCTATGACGGCATCCCGCATTTGCTGACCCCGGTCGTGACCGACCCGCAGAAGGCCGTCGTGGCGCTCAAATGGGCCGTGCGCGAGATGGAAGATCGCTATCGCAAGATGAGCAAGATCGGTGTGCGTAACATCGACGGTTTCAACCAGCGCGTAAATGAGGCAGCTGCCGAAGGGCGCGTTATCAGCCGTACAGTGCAGACTGGCTTTGATCGCGAAACCGGCGAAGCGATCTTTGAGAGCGAAGAGTTCAATCTTGAGCCCTTGCCCTATATCGTCATCATCGTCGACGAAATGGCCGATCTGATGATGGTTGCTGGTAAGGACATCGAAGGCGCGATCCAGCGTCTGGCACAGATGGCCCGTGCGGCAGGTATTCACATCGTAACCGCCACGCAGCGTCCATCCGTCGACGTCATCACCGGTACCATCAAGGCTAACTTCCCGACCCGTATCTCCTTCATGGTGACGTCCAAGATCGACAGTCGCACCATTCTGGGCGAGCAGGGCGCGGAACAGCTCCTTGGCAACGGTGACATGCTCTACATGGCCTCGGGCGGCCGTACTAAACGTCTGCATGGCGCATTCGTTTCGGATCTGGAAGTCGAATCCGTCGTCAATCACCTCAAGTCGCAGGGCTCGCCTGATTACCTCGAAAACATCACCGAGGAAGAAGAAGAGGGCGGCTATGGCGAGGGCGGTTCAAGCGAGGAAGGTTACGCCGGGTCTGGCGACGAGCTTTACGACAAGGCCGTACACATCGTCCTTACGGACAAGAAGGCTTCCACCTCCTATGTGCAACGACGCTTGGCCATTGGCTATAACAAGGCTGCGACCCTGATTGAGCGCATGGAACGCGAAGGCGTGATCAGCCCGGCGAACCATGCGGGCAAGCGTGAAATTCTCGTCGGCAACAATGCTGACGGCTATTGACCTGTCGCGCAGATGATCTCTTCGGGCTGCGCCTCAAACTGGCGTGGCCCGACCATCATTGTTCCCCCGTTTGACGCGACGTCCTTAATCCGTACGGCAAGAGTGCAGTTGCCCGAGGTGACGACATAGAGGTCGGGTTCAGTCAGCTCTATTGTGTCAATGATGTGCTGCACGCCCAAAACCTCGGTCGCCGCGTTGAGCACGGCAACAAACTCGGCCTGCCGTTGATACTGCGGAGGAAGTGCTGCGTGAGCGGGGATTGTGGCAATGGCTGCTATAAAAATTGCCGAAATTATTGTTTTCATGACTTTAACTCCCCACATGCAAGCAGCATCGGAACCTTCCTGCTGTTGCCGTAATTGCTGACTAGGCTAGGTTTAGTCAAACGCCTCGAGAGGACAAGCTGCCAATGATTCGACGCCATGCTTTGATGCTCGGTTTTGCTGCCGCCCTAGTGTCAGCGTTCCCCGCTTATGCACAGCGCACGTTGACGCCAGAAGAGCAGCAATTGGTCAGTGAGATCAATGCGCACAACGGCGCCATCCGCACCATGGTCGGACGGTTCTTGCAGATTGATACCAATGGTGGCCGTAGCGAGGGGACCTTCTTCCTTGAGCGCCCCAACAAGATTGCGTTCCGCTATGCTCCGCCCTCGCGTGAGGAAATTGTCTCGCGCGGCAGTGGCTTTTACGTCGTCGATCGTCGGGAAGAGACCTATTACGCCTATCCGCAGGATTCGATCCCGCTGCGCCAGTTTTTGGGCACAGAAATCAATATCCTGTCGGGCAATGTTGTCGATCTCACCACCACTGATGGTTACCTCAGTGTGACCCTGCAAGATCAGACCATCGCCGGGACCGTGCAAGTCTCGCTCGTCTTCGACACACAAACCAAAGATTTGGCACAGTGGACACTGGTGGAGCCCAATGGCAGCCAGCTGACCTTCTCGCTCTACGATGTGCAGCAGGGCGTAGAAATCCCAAGCCACTTCTTCACCTTCCCGTCGACCTTCAAGGGACGGGACCCGGCCAAGAACTAGGCCTTCTTCGGAAATGGAAATCCCCGCTGCAGCGGGGATTTTTGTTTTCAGAGGCCAAAGCCGAGAATGGCGATGAGGCCTATTGTGCCAATCGCAATACGCCACCAGGCAAATGGCGCAAATCCGTGCTTGGAAACAAAGTCCAAGAGATACCGAACCACAATCGCACCCACGACAAACGCCGCGGCAAAGCCAATAGCGATATTGATGCCAAGGCTCGCGTCCAGCATGTCGCGGCTCTTGTAAAGGTCGTAGCCAAAAGCCCCAACCATGATCGGCAGCGCGATAAAGAAGGTGAACTCTGCGGCAGCGCGTTTGGTCGCGCCAAACAGCATTCCGCCCACGACAGTTGCCCCAGAACGCGAAACACCGGGGATAAGTGCTACCATCTGAAACAGGCCCATGATGAAGGCGAGTTTCCAAGGGAAGGCATAAATTACGTCATGCTCTTCGCGCTTTGGCATGCGGTCAACGATAAGCAAAATGATGCCACCGACGAGCAAGGAGACGCATATCACTATCGGCGTTTCGTAGATAACGGTCTGGATGAAATCGCGTAGCAAAACACCCGCCAAAGCCGCAGGAATGCTGGCTAAAATCACAGCTACAGCAAAGTGCCAAGCGTAGGCTTTGCCCTTCAAAGCGTCTGCGATGAGCAATGCGAGTTTGGCGAAATAAATGGTGACGACAGCGAGAATTGCACCGAGCTGAATGAGCACGATGAAGGTCGCTGGCTGGCTCCAGCCGAAGAAGTGTCCGGCCAAAAGCAGGTGCCCGGTCGAGCTGACGGGAAGGAATTCGGTCAGGCCTTCGAGAATTCCCAGTGCCAGCGGCACAAAAAGACCTTGATCCCCGTTCATTTCATCCCCTAACTCGTCCAAGAAGGCTTCAGTCTGCCAAACCTCTTAGCCTTGTTCGCGAAACGCGCCAAGGCAGAGCGGCAGGCAGGTTGGCCCCCAACAGTAGAGCGTCCTTATGCCCAGCCTCGTGCACTACCCTCTTGATCCCTCATCCCGCCTGATCCGGCTGATGTGCGCGGAATACGGTGTGCCTCTGGACCTTGAGGAAATGCGCCCTTGGTTGCGTGAAGCAGAGCTACTGGCGGTTAATCCGGCCGCGACGCTCCCCATTTTGCTCGAAGGGGAAACCCCCATCGTCGGCATTTGGGCAGTGATGCATGCCGTAGAGGATTTTTATACGCCGGACACTGTTGGCGGATTGGTGCCGCCCGACCCTCTTGCGCGCGCAGAGATGTGGCGCTTGGTTGAGTGGACACTGGTCAAACTCAATGAAGAAGTGACGCGCTATCTCTTTGAGGAAAAAATCTCCAAGCGCGACATCCGCGGCGCGACGCCGGACCCTTCGGTACTGCGGGCCGCTAAGGCAAACCTGAATGAGCACATGCTGTATTTCAACTGGCTTTTAGCCAGCCGCAATTGGCTCGCAGGTCCCGACATGACGCTCGCCGACTTTGCGCTGGCAGCGCATCTATCGACGTTGGACTATATGGGGGACGTTGATTGGTCCAAGTCCGCGGAGACCAAGGATTGGTATTCGCGGATTAAGTCGCGTCCGGCGTTCCGCACCCTTCTCAATGATCGCGTCGTCGCCATGCCGCCATCGCGCGGCTATTCGGATCTGGATTTTTGAGTGACCTGAATGTTCTCGTTAAAGAGCTCAAGCATCGTGCCTCATCCCTAGGGTTCGATGCTTTTGGCATTGCGCCAGCCGATGCGCGGCCTGATCTCCCAGAAAAACTGCGCCATGCGATAGAGCTGGGCTATCACGCCGAAATGGAGTGGATGGCCGAAACTGAGGATCGCCGTGGTCATCCCAATCAGCTTTGGCCAGAGGCGCGCTCGGTCATTCTCGTGGGCATGAACTATGGCCCGGCGACCAATCCGATGGATTTGCTGGCAGAAAAAGACATCGGAATTCTGTCGGCCTATGCGCGAAATCGCGATTATCACGAGATCATCAAGGGCAAGCTGAAAGAGCTTGCTGGCATTTTGGCCCGTCGGTCGGGGGCGGACGTAAAAGTCTTTGTCGACACCGCTCCGCTAATGGAAAAGCCGCTGGCCGAAGCTGCGGGCCTAGGTTGGCAGGGTAAACATACGGTGCTCGTCAGTCGCGATATGGGCTCTTGGTCGTTCTTGGGCGCCATTCTCACCACGGCGGAACTGCCAGCTGATAAGCCCCACAAGGAAAGTTGCGGCTCCTGCACGCGCTGCCTCGATACCTGCCCAACCAACGCCTTCCCTGCACCCTTCCAGTTGGATGCCCGCAAATGCCTGGCCTATTATTCGGTCGAGCATAAGGGACAAATTCCGCGCGAGCTGCGTACGCCCATGGGCAACCGCATCTATGGCTGCGACGATTGCCTCGCTGTCTGCCCATGGAACAAGTTTGCCAAAATCGCCCACGAAGCCAAGCTGATCGGCCGACCCGAACTGGAACGGCCGGCCCTGGCCGACCTCGTCCAGCTCGATGACGAGGGTTTCAGGGAGATGTTTTCTGGCTCGCCGATAAAACGTATCGGTCACGCTCGCTTCTTGCGCAATGTTCTCATCGGTATCGGCAATTCGCAAAATACCGCCTATTTGCCAGCTATACGCCAGCGCCTGAACGATCCGTCCCCGCTCATTCGCGGTGCTGCCATCTGGGCACTCCGAAAGCTCGCTTGGGAGGAAGCCGAAACGCTCAAGGCCACTCGGCGCATGCGGGACGAGGACGCTGAAGTGGAGCGGGAGTGGGAAGGGCAGGTGTGATGCAGGTTTTGTTTTTTGGTTTTGGCTATTCCTCAAAAGCCAGTGCCGAGGCACTCGAATCGATCGCCCCAAGCGCCGTGCTCTTGGGCACCTCGCGGACACCGGGCTCGCCCCAGTCGGTATTTTTTGATGGGACCAGTCCCAGCCAAGCTCTCAGTGAGTTTCTCGCCAATTCTGCCACCCACGTCGTTGGCTCCATCGGCCCAGACGCTGATGGTGACCCATCACTGCGCCACCATCGCGATGACATTTTGAACGCGCCCGACGTCAAATGGCTGGGCTATTTTTCTACCGTTGGGGTTTATGGTGATCGCAATGGCGCTTGGGTCGACGAAACAGCCCCGCTAGAGCCCGAAAACCTCCGGTCGCAATGGCGGGTTGCGGCGGAGGCTGAATGGCAGTCCTTGGCCGCCGAAAAAAACGTTCCGCTTTTCATCCTGCGCCTTGCCGGGATTTACGGCCCCGGCCGTTCGGCTTTTGACAAGCTGCGCGACGGCACCGCCAAACGCATCATCAAGCCGGGCCAAGTGTTCAACCGCATCCATGTTGCCGACATTGGCCGCGTGACCGCCTTGGCCGCAGAGCGCGGGCTGGGTGGCGTGTTCAATCTTGCCGATGACGAACCGGCGCCACCACAGGATGTCATCACCCACGCTGCCGCCATGATGGACCTCCCCGCACCGCAAGAGGTTCCGTTTGAACTAGCGAACATGTCGCCCATGGCGCGGAGTTTTTACGCAGACAACAAACGCGTCGCCAACAGCGCCATCAAGCAGGCCCTGCAAATTGAATTGCTCTATCCAAACTTTCGCGTGGGATTGGAAAGCATTTTAGAGAGTGAGCGATGAGCCCAACACCGGCTAAATCTATCGAGCGCATTGTGCTTGAGGGGCGTTACATTCGCCTAGAACCGGTCGAACAGCGCCACGCTTCGGAGCTTTTTGCGGTCTCGTACACGCCAGATGCTTCGGCGCGCTATCAATGGTTGCCGAGCAATCCCCCCGAAACGGAGGATGCGGTCGCGCAATGGATCGAACACGCCAATGCGGGTGATGACATCTATTATGCGGTTATCGACAAAAGAACGGGCAAGGCTGTTGGTCGTCAAGGCTGGATGCGCATACGGCCTGAGCATGGTTCGGTGGAAATCGGCGGGATCTACTGGGGGCTTCCCATGGCCCGCTCGCGGCTTTCGACAGAAGCGCTTTTTCTCTTCGCTCAGCACGCCTTTGATAACCTCGGATATCGGCGTTTTGAGTGGAAATGCAACAATCGCAATGAACCCTCTAGGGCGGCCGCTCAGCGCTTTGGCTTTGTGTATGAGGGCCTGTTCCGTAATGACATGATCGTTAAAGGCGAGAGCCGCGATACGGCTTGGTTCTCAATTATTGAGAGCGAATGGCCAGTGATCCGCGCTGAGTTTGCGCGCTGGTTGGACCCCGGCAATTTTGACGATTTGGGCCAGCAGAAGTCGAAGCTGGTGACCAGGCGCTGATGGCGAGCGGCAATGTCCAATCCAAAAAAGAAAACCCGGGTTTTGGCCCGGGTTTTGTATTTCGTAGATCTTGGATCGCTTAAGCGTCTGGGTGCTTAAAGACCAGAGCGGCATTTGTGCCGCCGAAGCCGAACGAGTTCGAGAGCACATAGCCCAGATCGACATTGTCGCGACGCTGACGCAGAATTGGCATGTCGGCCATAGCTGGGTCGAGGTCGACGATATTGGCGCTTTCGGCAATGAAGCGGTGCTTCATCATCAGGATCGAATAGATCGATTCATGCACCCCAGTCGCGCCTTGGCTGTGGCCGGTAAGCGACTTCGTGGCAGAGATCGGCGGGCAGCTGTTTTCGTTGCCGAAAACATTGCGCAGCGCTTCAATTTCCTTGAGATCGCCCACTGGCGTCGAGGTGGCGTGCGGGTTGATGTAGTCAATTGGTGCTTTGACATTGGCCAGAGCCAAACGCATGCAGCGTTCTGCGCCTTCACCCGATGGGGCAACCATGTCGAGACCATCAGAGGTCGCGCCGTAACCCACCAACTCAGCCCAAATCTTGGCGCCGCGAGCCTTGGCGTGTTCGTATTCTTCGAGCACGAGAACGCCTGCACCACCAGCGATAACAAAGCCATCGCGGTTCGCGTCGTAGCAACGCGAGGCGACCGATGGGGTCTCGTTATACTTCGAGCTCATCGCGCCCATGGCGTCGAAGAGGTTCGACAGCGACCAGTCGAGATCTTCGTGACCACCAGCGAACATGATGTTTTGCTTGCCGAGCATGATCTGCTCAGCGGCATTGCCAATGCAGTGCTTGGACGTCGCGCAGGCTGCGGTGATCGTATAGTTGATGCCCTTGATGGCAAAGGCCGTCGCCATGGTTGCCGACGCAGTGGAGCCCATTGCCTTTGGCACCGCCAAAGGCCCAATCCGCTTGGGACTAGTGTTTTTGCGGGTGATGTCGGCCGCATCAACGATCGTGCGCGTCGATGCGCCGCCAGAACCCATGACGATACCGGTCATCGGGTTCGACACGTCGCTTTCAGACAGGCCTGCGTCAGCAATTGCCTGCTGCATGGCCATATAATTCCACGCAGCACCCTTGCCCATAAAGCGGGTGACGCGGCGATCCAGAATTTCGAACGGATCAATGCGTGGATCGCCCTTTACCTGGCTACGGAAGCCCAGTTCGGCATAATCCTCGGCAAAAACAATGCCTGACTTTGCTGTGCGCAGGCTTTCAGTGACCTCATCGAGGCTGTTGCCGATCGGGGAGATGACTCCCATTCCGGTTACAACAACACGTCTCATTTGGTCCTCGTCAGGTCGTATACAAAGTTCGCCATGGGGCGGGCGAATCCTTTTCCCGGTGCTAATCCAGAAATGGGCTTAGCGTTTTTGTTCAAGCAGTTGCGAGTCGGTGAACAGGCCAACGCGCAAATCCTTAGCTTCATAGATGAGCTTGCCATCGGCCTTCACCCAACCGTCAGCAATGCCGAGGGTGAGCTTGGACTTCAGAACCCGCTTCAAATCGATACCATACTCTACCAGCTTGACGTCATCGGTCACCTGACCGGTGAACTTGATCTCGCCGCCAAGAGCACGGCCTTTACCCGGCTGACCGAGCCAGCTCAGGAAAAAGCCAGTCATCTGCCAAATTGCGTCAAGGCCAAGGCAGCCCGGCATAACCGGATCACCAATGAAGTGGCACTTGAAGAACCAGAGGTCTGGGCTCACATCGAGCTCAGCGCGCACCATGCCCTTGCCATAGGCGCCGCCATCCTCGGAAATTTCGGTGATGCGATTAAACATCAGCATTGGCGGCGCAGGTAGGCGCGCATCGCCCTGACCGGGCAGTTCACCGCGGCCATGGGCCAGCAATTCTTCATAATTAAATGCGTGTTGCCGGTCGGCCATCAGCACGTCCCCACTAAAATTCAAGCCTTGTCTCGTATAGGGGCTCCCCCGGAGGGTCAAGCCAGCCGGTAGGCTTACTCAGTAACCTTATACGGGCCAGAGCTTGTCTCCGCAGCCGTCCGGCACTATAAAGAAGGCAGGATTTCCGGATGCAAGAAGACGACTAGTTCTCGCCACATGCACGATAGCAGCCTAGCCGCTCGGCCTCAATCGCACAGACCATGTTTGACAGCAGTTCTGCGAATGGCAGGATTGCGCCCTACGCGACAACGTGTTGCGCTGGCTGAACTCCTGTTTAATGGACCGCACCGGCACGTTAGCGCCGAGCAACTGCATGACGAGGCGGCCACTGCCAGCGTCGATGTCTCGCTCGCGACAATCTACAACACGTTGCATCAGTTTCATGAAGCAGGCTTGCTGCGTGAAGTCGCGATTGATGCCTCCCGCTCCTATTTCGATACCGACACCTCAGATCACCACCATTTTTACGTGGAAGACGAGCAACGGATGATCGATATCCCCGCTGATTCGGTGATCTTCAAGTCGCTACCTGCGGCGCCTGAAGGCATGGAAGTGGCGCACGTTGATGTCGTCATCCGCGTCCGCAAAGCGATCTAACGAGCAGCACAGAGCAATGCTGTGATGAACCATTACAACCCCGTGGCGTTGCCAAGGGGTTCTTTTTTGCCCTTCTGAGCAACTGTGACTTTTGCCAAGAGGGTGGTAAAAGAGACGCGATATAAACAGCGGCAAGGATGGCTTATGGCTGACAAGGTCAATCTCAAAGCCTATTTCGACCGAATCGGATTTGCTGGATCGATCGCCCCCACTCTGGCGACACTTGAGGCGCTTCATGCGCTCCATCCAGCGGTCATTCCCTTTGAGAACCTCAGTCCATTGCTCGGTGTGCCTGTCGCGCTAGACCAGCTAAGCCTCGAGAAAAAGCTGCTGATTGATCGGCGCGGTGGGTATTGCTTCGAGCACAATACGCTTTTGCAGCGTGTTTTAACCGATCTCGACTACACGGTCCGGCCGTTGCTGGCGCGCGTGGTCTGGACGGATGAAACTGGAAGGGATCGGCCTCCGACCCATATGCTGCTGCTGGTTGAAATTTCTGGCCAAAGCTACATTGCCGATGTGGGCTTTGGTGGGTTGTCGCTGTCTGCGCCTTTGCGGTTACGAGCCGATGTCGATCAGCAGACCCCCCATGAAGTGTTCAAGCTGACCCAATCGGATGGACAGTGGACGCTGCTTGTTAAAATCAATGATGACTATAAGCCGGTTTATGTTTTCACCACCGAAACGGTGAACGAGGAGACCATCGCGGCGATCAACCATGAGATCGCGTTTGGGGACGGCAGCCCATTTACAACAGAGCTGCGGGTCGCCCTCGCTCCGCCTGGGAAACGCCTGAAACTGCACAATACAAGCTATGCCGAGCAGGTTGTGGGCGAGGCGCCAGTAAAAACCGAACTTACCGCCTGGCAGGATATCAAGCAGGTCCTGATTGCCGATTTTGGTTTAGTTCTGCCCGAGCCCGATCTCATTGACCCCATTCTGGCGCGGTTTGCACCACCAAGACCGGTCGTAGATCCAGTGACAAGCGAAGCCTAACGATGGCGCCGGTCGTTGTTGCTCAAGAGGCACTGCGAGAGTTTGTGAGCTTTCAGGAGTTCTACGACTGGCTGGCGAACCACCACGATCGTGACGCAGAAATATGGATTCGGATTTTCAAAAAATCCTCGGGTCGCGCCACAATTAGCCCAGTAGAGGCGATAGACGCGGTTCTCTGCTGGGGATGGATTGATGCGATTAAGAAGAGCTGGGACGACGTCTCCTTCGTGCAGCGTTATTGTCCGCGCCGAAAGAAATCCGTGTGGAGCCAGGTCAATAGAGACAATGTCGCGCGGTTAAGTGCGGCGGGGCTGATGACACCATACGGCCTCGCTCACGTGGAGACCGCCAAAGCGGACGGTCGCTGGGACGCGGCTTATGCGACGACACAAGAGGCTCCCGACGACCTCCTTGCTGCGATTGCCGCCAATCCATCGTCACAAAGACAATATGATATTCTCACCGCCCAAAACCGCTTCGCTCTGATCTATCGCACAAATGGGGCTAAGACGGCCGCGACGCGCCAGAAGCGGATAGCGCAATTTGTCGAGATGCTGGCGCGCGGCGAAACGATCTATCCGCAAAAAGCGCGATTGGCTGAGACATGAGTGTCTGGGTGGGATTGCTGCAGGGCGTCAATGTCGGCAAGCGCCAGATGAAAATGGTGGAGCTGAAAGCAGCGCTTGAGAAGGCCGGATTTGAAGAGGTGCGAACCATATTGGCGAGCGGCAATTTCTGCGCTCGATACGACGGGAGCGAGGATGAAGTGAAAGCGAGAGCAGAGGCAGCGCTGGCTGCTGCTTTCGATTTTCCGGTTCTCGTTGTCGTTCGCACCGGTCACGAGCTTGACGCCTTGCGCGCGAGCGAGCCGTTCGCATCGCTTGACCCCAATGCAGACCTTACCCGGCATGTTGTTTTCTTTGACACGCCGCTGCCGCTTGACGTGAGCGTCGAAAGCAGGCCGCGCGATACCGAAATCTTGCGCATTACCGAGCGTGAGGTCATCATTGCGGCTTATCGCCAGCCCAATGGGCGCTATACAGAGAATGTTGAAGCGGTTCTCAAGCCGCTCTACCGGGCCCTGGGAGACTCTAGGCTCAGCACCATGCGCAACTGGAACACAATAGAAAAGCTGCTCACGTGATTACTGTTTTTGGTTCTACCAATCTCGACCAAGTCGGCACTGTGACCCGTCTGCCCAAGCCCGGTGAAACAGTGGCCGGTGGCACCTTCTCCATGGCCCCAGGGGGAAAAGGCGCGAACCAGGCTTTGGCCGCCCGCCGCGCTGGTGCGGAGGTGCTGCATGTCTCGGCGGTCGGCGACGACGCCTTTGCAGGCATGGCGCTTGAGTTATTGGAAAAGGGCGGCGTTGACCTGTCGCAGCTGCGTAAGGCGCAAGCCGCAACTGGCATCGCGATGATCTTTGTCGACGCGGATGGCGAGAACGTCATCGCTGTTCTGCCCGGTGCCAACGGCACGGTGAGCGCAGCAGACGCCGACACAGGGCTGGCCAGGCTCTCGGCCAACGACACTCTTCTCGTGCAGCAAGAAGTGCCTCAGGCAGCGACCCGGCGTGCGCTTGAAATTGCCCGCGAAAAAGGTGCGCGCAGCGTGCTCAACACCGCGCCATTCCTCGAAGACACATTTGAGCTCGCCCCACTTGCCGATATCGTTGTGGCCAATGAAACGGAGTTTTCTCTGCTCTCGGGGCGTCCGATTGAAGAGCTGGATGCCGCAATGGCCGAATGGGCTGACAAGACCGGCAAGACTATTGTTGTCACCCTGGGGCCTGACGGTGCGCGTGCGAACGGGCCAGAAGGCGTCATTTCCGTTGCGGCTCATAAGGTGACCCCTGTCGATACCGTTGGCGCCGGTGATACCTTCTGTGGCTATCTTGCGGCAGCACTCGACGCAGGTTTTTCACTCAAGGACGCGATGGCGCGGGCAGCAGTTGCCGGCTCGCTTGCCTGCCTCAAGGCTGGTGCCCAGCCAGCCATCCCAACCAAGGCAGATGTCGAAGCCATTTTGGTCGCTTAACAGTTAGACAGCAGATGCCTCATTGATCCCCGCGCGAGCGGGGATTTTTGTTTTTAAGGATCACATTTGCGGCATGGCGCAGGTCTGCTCCTTCGCCGCGTAATGGTGCAGCCAATAAAAAAGCGGGCCCGAGGACCCGCTTTTCAAAACTCGTATAAGTCGGTGCGACTTATTTCGGTGCCAACACCATGACCATCTGACGGCCTTCGGCGCGCGGCTGAGATTCGACCTTAGCAACAGCTTCAGTCTGTTCTTTGACCTTGATGAGCAAGGCCATGCCGAGATCTTGGTGTGCCATTTCACGACCACGGAAACGCATCGTGACTTTCACGCGGTCGCCGTCTTCGAGGAAGCGCTGCACAGCCTTCATCTTGGTGTTGTAGTCGTGGTCATCGATGTTCGGACGCATCTGAACTTCTTTGACTTCAATAACCTTCTGCTTCTTGCGCGCTTCCGCTGCCTTCTTTTGGGCGGCGTACTTGTAGCGGCCAAGATCAAGCATCTTGGCGACCGGCGGCTGCGAATTAGCGGCGATCAGAACTAGGTCAAGGCCAGCTTCCTGCGCTTCGGCGAGCGCTTCGCGGGTGCGGACGATGCCACGATTCTGGCCTTCCGCATCAATGAGCTGAACGTCGGGGCTAGTGATGTCCTCGTTTGCAAGCGGCCCATCTTTCTGGGGCGCAACGGGTCTCATTGGACGGCGAATGGCAAGCGTTCCTTGTGCTATTATTAGGAAGGGCTGAAATCGGCCCTAAAATCGTGCTAGCTGCGTCATAAGTCAACAGCCGAAGCAGTTGATTTATGCGCTCAATGGCATGAAATCCATTGCTGCTCTATCACAAAATCGACCAAGTCACGCATGAGTTCCTTAAACAAACGCATTATTACCCTTGGTAACGGCTCTGAAGCCCGAGAAATCGCCTCATTGCAGCGTGACGGACACGGCCCCGGGCTATTTTGGATTAATGGTTTTCGATCCGGTATGACCGGCGACAAAGCAACGGCCTTGGATGCGTTTGGGGCAGAAAAGGGTCTTTCGGTCACGCGGTTTGACCACGCTGGCATTGGCGACTCGCCCGGAGACTTTAACGCGGGAACCATCAGTCGCTGGCTGGAAGAGGCCGAGGCGGCGTTTTCGACGACGACGGGACCGCAGATTGTTGTCGGCTCGTCCATGGGCGGTTGGTTGGCGCTGCTGCTCGCGCGTAAACGCCTCGACGAAGGAAAACCTCTAAAAGGTCTCGTCTTGATCGCTCCTGCGGTGGACGCCACGGAAGTGTTGATCCCAGCGCGGCTTAGCCCGGAAGAGCGCGCGCTGATTCTCACTCAAGGCTATTATGACCGTGTCAGCGCCTATGGAGACGGCAGCTATCGCTATACGCGAGAACTGCTCGAAGACGGGCGTAATCATTTGCTCTTGGGCAAGGTGATTGAGACGGGGTGTCCGGTGCATATTCTGCAAGGCGGTTTAGACACAGACGTGCCGCGGCAGCATGTCGAAAAACTGCTCACCCATATTCTGCATGATCCGGTGACGTTCTCTTTGATCCCCGATGGCGACCATCGCTTATCGCGGCCACAGGATCTGGCCCTCTTGCGCGCGGCGCTAGAGCCCATGATTGCCTCTTAAAGGGCAATCTCGGTAAACCGCGCGTCCTTGGCGTCATAGAGCATCAGCCGACCGATCAGCGACGTGCCAACACCGCTGACGAGCTTAATGGCCTCCATGGCCATCAGCGTACCGATGACGCCAGTCACCGGACCCAAAATGCCATTGGCCTCGCAGGAGGGGAGGGTGTCATCGTTTGCCTCATCGGCAAAGACGTCGCTGTGCTTGGGGCCGCCCAGATGCGGCGCAAAGACGGTAAGTTGGCCTGAAAAACTCGACACGGCACCAGAGACGAGCGGCTTTTGTAATTTTTCGCAGGCGTCTGCCACGGCGCGGCGCGTGGCGAGATTGTCCGTGCCATCAAGCACGATGTCATAGGGCGTGAGGAAACGCTGCGCGGTTTCACCCGTGAGCCTTTCGGCATAAAGCTCGAGTGCGACATGCTCATTGAGTGACAGGGCAAAGCGTCCAGCGCTTTCGGCCTTATTGATTCCAATGCGAGCCGTGCTGTGCACGATCTGCCGCTGCAAATTGCTCAGCGAAACAGTGTCGGCGTCGAAAATCCCCAAGCGGCCAATGCCTGCGGCCGCGAGATAAGCAATGGCTGGGCTGCCAAGGCCGCCCGCGCCAATAATCGCTATTCTTGAGCCCTTGAGCGCTTGCTGCCCCGCACCCCCAAAATCTTTGAGCACAAGATGACGCGCGTAGCGCTTGGTCTCATCACCAGAAAGATGGGGCGGGGTGTGGGGCGTCATTTAAGCCGTGCCGGTCGATCCAAAGCCACCTGCGCCACGCACGGTCTCGTCGAGATCGGTCACGACCTCAAAGCGAGGCTGCACCACAGGGGCAATCACCATCTGTGCAATGCGTTCGCCACGCGTGATTGTGAAGGGCACATCGCTGGTGTTGAGCAGGATCACCATGACCTCGCCGCGATAATCAGCGTCGATCGTGCCTGGAGAATTGAGGACTGTGAGACCATGCTTGGCCGCGAGACCCGAACGCGGGCGGACTTGCGCCTCATAGCCAGCGGGAATGGCCATGGCGAAACCGCAGGGAATGATGGCGCGCCTGCCGGGCAAAAGCTCGACAGGCTCAGTTTCACCAACCGCAGCTCGCATGTCCGCCCCAGCCGCTAAAGCCGACTGATAGGCCGGGAGGGCAAGGCCCTCGCCATGGGGGAGGAGTTTAAAGCGAACGGTCAGGTCTTGTGTCACGGAGTGCGTACCAGTGCGTAGTATTCTTCAGGGAATTCGGTGTCGCCCGCGAGGAGCTTGGCGAATTCGAGTTCGAGGGAAACCGAGGTCTTGTCGTCAGACACGGTCATATTGGTGTCGAGGATCTCTTCGCCAATAATGGTGAAGGTGATGGCATGGCCTTCGAACATAGCGACCATCATCGCCTTGGTGTCCGCATCCATTTCTTCCTCAGCACCCAGCTGGGCGTTGAGTGCGGACATCGGCATAGAGACGCGGACCGTGCCATCGTCCTGAGCGGCGAACTGAATGCCGCCTTCTTCTTCGTTCTGCGCGTTTAGCTCATCGAGCGTGCCGTGCATCATTTCAACGCAAACAGCGCTGCCATCGGCGTTTTCAGTCAAATCGCCTTCCGCACAGAAGGATTCGCTGAATTCGCCCATGGCATCGTCGCCATCGGCTGGAGCTTCGGCCTCGGCGGCCTTGATCATGCCGTAGAAGTCCGCACCCATGGTTGTTGTGGTCATGACATGGGCGGTTTCGCTATCCATGAACGACACTTCTACGTCGGCGTCCATGCAGCCAGCCAAGCCAGCGCCAAGAAGCAGGACCGCCGCCAGTTTGCCAATAATGTTCGAAGTCATGGGTATCCCCCCATATTGAAATTAGCGGGCAAATTATTGTGGGCGTGCATTTTGCGCAAGACGATGCTCCGCCAAGCCAATTTCTTAGTTTATGAAGTGGCCAATCAGCACAAAAATAAGAATGAGCCCGCCCAATTGTAGCCCGAGCGAGAGCGCTTTCGAGAGGCGTTTGTGCGGGCGATTGAGGAAAGCGCGGTGCTCTTCCAGCGTGGCTTCAGCTTGCGCGATCAAATTGGGCACTCGCCCCGCTGCTTCATAAGCGCGGGTGAAGTGACCATAGAGATCTGCTAAGCGCCCGATCGGGCCTTGTTCACGGCGCAACCACTCGCCAACCACAGGCTCTGCCACGGTCCAGATATCGAGCTCTGGATCAAGGGTACGAGCGACCCCTTCGACCAGCACCATCGACTTCTGCAGCAGCACCAGCTCCGGACGTGTCTGCATTTGGAAGAGGTCGGTGATGGTAAAAAGCTGGCCGAGGACGCGCGCCATGGAAATGTTCTCGGCTGTGCGCCCGTGCAGCGGCTCGCCGATGGAGCGAATGGCAAGAGTGAAATCATCCACCGATTGGCTCGGTGGAACATAGCCAATGTCGAAATGGCGCTGCGCTACGAGACGATAGTCGCGGGTGATGAAGCCATAAAGAATATCGGCCAGGAAGCGACGCTCGCGCATCGACAGGCGTCCCATAATGCCGAAGTCGACAGCGATGACATCGCCGCTCTTTGGGTCGGCAAAGAGATTTCCCGGATGCATGTCGGCATGGAAGAAGCCGTCACGAATGGCGTGGCGCAAGAACGACTGGAGCACGTTGGAGGCCAGTTTTTTGCGGTCGATGCCAGCGGCGTCTATCGCCGCGTGATCGCGAATGGGAATGCCGTCCACCCAAGTGGTGGTCAGCACATTCTGCGCGACATGGTCCCATTGTACGTCCGGGATTTGGAAGCCGGCGTCGTCTTTAATGTTCTCGGCCATTTCCGAGATGGCCGCAGCCTCAAGGCGCAGGTCCAGCTCAAGGCGCATAGAATGGTCGAGTGTTTTGACCACCTCTGTCGGGCGTAGACGTCTGCTCTTGGAGGAGAAAGTTTCGGCAAGGCGTGCACCGGCGTAGAGCGCGTCAGTGTCGGCATGAAAACGCTCAGAGACGCCCGGGCGGAGCATTTTGACGGCGACAGTTTTCGGCAGCTCACCGGGTTCGACGAGCTTTGCCCTATGCACCTGCGCAATCGAGGCAGCAGCAATGGGGCCGCTCATTTCGGTCAGTTGGTTGGCCTTGGGGCCTAGCGCCTCAGACAAAATGCCGGGCACCAGCTTTTCGTCAAAAGCGGGCATGCGGTCCTGCAATCCGGAAAGTTCGGCCGCCGCCTGTGCGCCAACAATGTCAGGACGCGTTGCTAGAGTCTGACCAAACTTCACAAAGCTGGGGCCCAGCTTGTGGAGTGCCGCGTTGAGACGCTCGACGCTCCCCGTTTTGCGCACTGAGGGACGCTCGACGATGCGCCCCATGCGAATCCCCAGCTTCATCATTGGCGGTAACGATTCGCTTGGGAGCACCGATAGGGCGCCTTCGCGCGCCAAAACCCAGCCAGCGTTGAGCAGACGGAAATACGACGTCAAAGCCATGCTTAGAGTTTCCACCCGGAGAAGAGGGTGGCGATATTGCCTGTCATAGAGGTGTGTTTGACGCGTTTGAACGCAGCTTGGGTCATCATCGCTTCAAAAGCGGGCGGGTTCGGGAACTTCCGAATCGATTCGATGAAATATTGGTAGGGCTGCGCGTCGCCCGTGACGAGCTTGCCCATCGGCGGAATGACCGTGTCTGAATAGAAATTGTAGACCGCGTCAAAGCCTGGGACATCCACTTGGCTAAATTCGAGCACCAAGAGGCGTCCGCTACGCTTCAAAACGCGATGGGCTTCGTCGAGTGCCCGCTGGATACGAGGCACATTGCGAATGCCAAAAGCGATTGTGTAGGCGTCAAAGCTATCGTTCTCGAAGGGCAGTTCTTCGGCATTGGCCTCAACAAAGCTCACCTGATCGGGATAGCGCCACGTTTTGGCGCGCTCGGCGCCGACGCGCAGCATGTCCGAATTAATGTCAGAGACGACGACAGAAGCGTGGCCGAGCGATGAGTTGATGATGCGCTCGCCTATGTCGCCTGTGCCGCCCGCCATATCGAGCACACGATAGGGGCGCGAGCCGGACTTGGGCGGCGCCAGCTCGGCGACCATAGCGCTTTTCCAGAGGCGGTGGACGCCGACACTCATCAGATCATTCATCAGATCGTAGCGGTCCGCTACGTCATGGAACACCTTGTTGACGAGGCCCTGCTTTTCTTCCAGCGGGACTGTCTGCTCGCCAAAATGTGTGGTTTCGCGTGGCTCTGTCATGGCTTGGCCTCGATAGTCGGTTTTGCGCGCACCATATATAAAGCCCAACAAAATGCCCATGCCTGTTCGGCAAGAGGGTGAAGGAGTTCAGAGACGATGCCGGAATTGCCAGAGGTAGAGACTGTTCGCAGAGGCTTGGAGCCTTGGCTGACGGGCGCGCGCTTTGAGGCTGTCACGCTCAACCGCCCGAACCTGCGCTTTCCCTTTCCGGTCAGTCTGAAAGAACGGCTCGAAGGGGCGAGGGTGCTCAACGTTGGGCGGCGCGCAAAATACCTTCTTATTGCGCTTTCAAACGGCCACACCTTGCTCAGCCATTTGGGCATGACCGGGTCATGGCGCTTTGCCGAACATGGAATCGATAAGCCTCCGCGCTATTACGAACCGGGCACTGAACCCAAGCATGATCACTTTGTCGCAGAGATCTCTCATCCAGAGCATGGATCGAGCCATCTCATTTATGCAGACCCGCGGCGGTTCGGCTTTCTCGATCTCTTTGAGACCGGCGCCGACAATGCCTATCTTTTGGGAATCGGTCCCGAGCCTTTAGGCAATGATTTCAATGCTGAAGCATTAGCCAGAGGCTTTTTCGGTAAAAAAGCTCCCGTCAAAGCCGCGCTGCTCGATCAACGAGTCGTGGCGGGCCTGGGTAATATCTATGTCGCGGAAGCCCTTTACCGCGCTCATATCTTGCCAACTGTTGAGGCGAGATCTTTGGTGACACCCAAAGGAAAGCCCAAAAAAGCACTGGAGGATCTCACCATTGCTGTCCGTCATGTGTTGACGGAAGCGATCCATTCCGGGGGCTCGACCTTGCAGGATTTCCGCAATGCAGAAGGTGGAACTGGCTATTTCCAGCATAATTTTGCTGTCTACGATCGAGAAGGGGAGCCCTGCCGGAGCGCCAATTGCGCAGGTCAGGTTCAACGCATTGTGCAATCAGGGCGCTCGACTTTTTTCTGCCCTTCGTGCCAGAAGAGCCATTAGCGCATTTGGTATGCGGCAGAGCAGCTCTCAGGGTTTGAATCCAGTTGACGCTCCACTGCCAATCCCCTATAGCACCCCGAACTTGGCGGCATCTTGCTGCCGCATTCATTTTTCCCGGTGGGCCGGACGCGAGCAATTCGCGCTGAGTTTGCCGGCTGGACGATCAAGAGGACCGACATGGCCAATACGCCGTCAGCCAAGAAGGCGACCCGCAAGATTGCTGCTCGCACCGCGATCAACAAGTCGCGTCGCAGCCGCGTACGTACCTTCATCCGTAAGGTTGAAGAAGCAATCACCGCTGGTGATCACGCAGTAGCATTTGCCGCTCTCAAGGTTGCGGAACCAGAAATCAATCGCGCTGCGACCAAGGGCATCGTTCATGCCAACTTGGCAGCTCGTAAGGTTTCCCGCCTGAACAGCCGCGTTAAGGCTCTCGCCGTCTAAGACGCGAGGCTCCGCGGCGCCACTCGGCAGACGCGGGACGTCAGAAAATTGGGCTCCTTAGGGAGCCCTTTTTGTTGGTGAGTCCCGGGAACGCTTTTCTGTCATCAATTTGTAATGTGTCGATCTACGGACACGACTGCACGATCCGGAACGGATCGGGCACAGGCTGTTTTATTCCTTTAGGGCAGCGGGTTGATGCGGTTAGGGGTTGCGCGGAGAATGCTGCGGCAAAGCGACTTTCAGAGCTAGGCCGAATAAATTTTTCACCTTTATCGTTCAGCTAAGGTTTGGAATCTGCTTTGAGTCACAAGCCCTTGCTGAGAGGGGCTTTTGAGAGGCGGGTGACGTGAAAAAATGAGGTTCGGAGTCAAGCCCCTATTTCAACGATTCACGTGTTGCGGCATGAAAACCGTCACTCTAATGTACCTTGGTCAGCGGGAGAAAACGGAGCCTGAATACAGGAGCCGACCCAAAGATAAGCCCAGTTTGGGTGAGGGTTTGGGGTGGTACTTTTGACGGCCTCGTCAGAAGGAATGCCAGAGTTAGATTGTTTTGGCGGCAGCGTAGCGTAACGCCGTCGGGTCATTCGAGGTTGGCATAGCGTAGACCTTCGGCCGGGTAGGCCGGATCAATAAAAGGTCAATAGGATAACGGCGACGTCTGTCGGCCGGGGATTTTATTTGTGCCCGAATTCGGGCGCAACGGCGAAGCATTGCGTCTGGCGGAAAGCTGGCGCGATGCGAATTTGAACACTACTGCCGGGCTTTGCGGATCCGGCAGAACAACCATGGGGTCACGACCAATGATGCGACAGGCGACCGCGGGCAGGGATGACTTGGCTTTAGCTAGCGACCCCTCCTCTACTATTTTGAACAAAGGCGGCGATTCTGTTATGTCGGGCACCCAAGACTCTTCCGAAAATCAGCGCGAACTTTGGGTTCGTGTCCGTGCCCGTCTGAAGGCATCTGTCGGTGAAGACGTCTTTACCTCCTGGTTTGCGCGTCTCGAACTTGAAGAAATCGTCGAAGATCTGGTCCACTTGAGCGCGCCAACGCGTTTCTTGTGCTCGTGGGTTCAGTCCAATTATTCCGATCGTATCGTTGAGGCTTTCCGCAATGATCTGCCTGATCTTGCCCGCATCCAGGTGACCATGCGCGTCAACGGTCAGGTCAAGCGCATCATGCCGGTCGTTGAAGCTCCTGCCCCAGAAGCGCCAGTGCTGGAAATCGCCCACAGCTCAAGCGCTGCCGCATCGCCTTCAGCCTCCGCAGCTGCCCAGCCGCGTCTTGTGCCGCAGAGCACAGCAAAGAATGGTGACGCCCTTTCGGGGAGCGCGATCGATCCGCGCATGACCTTCGAGACCTTTGTCTCCGGCGAAGCCAATGACATGGCCTTCGGTGTGGCCAAGCAGATTGCCAACGCTGCCATCAACAATACCGTGACCTTCAATCCGGTCTTTATTCATTCCTCCGTCGGTCTGGGTAAATCGCACCTTCTCAATGCAATTGCGCATGCTGTTTCGGAAGCCGATCCGTCCAAGAACATCGTCTATCTGACCGCTGACCACTTTATGTATCACTTCATTACTGCCGTTCAGCGCCAGTCCGCGCTCGGCTTTAAGGAATGGTTGCGCCGTGTTGACCTGTTGCTGATCGATGACATGCAGTTCCTGCAGGGCAAGTCGGCGACCGAGTTCGGTCACACGCTGGGCACTCTGCTCACCGGCGCCAAGCAGGTTGTTGTGGCGGCCGACAGCCCGCCGCGCGATCTCGAAATGCTTGATGATCGGGTTAAGTCGCGTCTGTCGGGCGGCTTGGTCGTTCCAATCCAGAATTTTGATGTCGAGCTGCGCCGTGCCATCGTTCAGCGCCGGGCTGATCAGGTCAATTCGCGCTTTGGCATGCAGTTCCCAACTGCGGTCATCGACTACATCGCACGCGCTGTGAATAGCCATGGTCGTGACCTAGATGGCGCCGTGAACCGTCTCGTGGCTGCAAATCAGCTGACCGGTGAATTGATCACCGTACCGCTTGCGGAAAAGACCCTCGCCGATCTCATTCGTGCTCGCGATGCCAAGCGCGTCCGCATTGAAGACATTCTCAAGATCGTCTCGCGCCACTACAAGGTGCCACGTAACGAGCTTTTGTCGGCCCGTCGTTCGCGTGACGTTGTGCGCCCACGCCAGATCGCCATGTTCTTGGCCAAGGCGCTCACCCAGCGTTCGCTGCCGGAAATTGGCCGCCGCTTTGGCGGTCGCGATCACACCACCGTTCTTCACTCGGTTCGTAAGGTCGAGCAGATGATCAAGGACGATGTGGAATTGGGTCAGGAAATCGAGCTCTTGAAGCGCATGCTTGAGGAATAAGCCTCCTCGTCTGACACGCAATCAAAGGGCGGCCCTAGGGTCGCCTTTTTTCGTAAGTGCGGGTTGTGGATGGCGAGAAAATGAAGCCCTGATCCACAGCTTGCAGAGGAGTGGTCTTGCCAATTTGCGGCGAAACTGTAAACGTCCCAGACCCGGCCATCGGCCGGTGTTTGCAGCAGCGTACCGCCAGGATTAGCCGGATATGAAAGTTACCCTCGAACGCAATCACCTGCTCAAGTCGCTGAGCCATGTGCATCGGGTGGTCGAGCGCCGTAATACCTACCCAATTCTGGCCAACGTGCTGTTCAAGGCCAGTGAAGACCATATCGAGTTGCGCGCGACCGACCTTGATATCGAGGTCACCGAAAGCGTGCCTGCCATGGTCTCGACCCCAGGGTCGACCACCGTTCCGGCTCACACCCTTTATGAAATCGTGCGCAAGCTCGCCGATGGTTCAGAAGTGAAGCTCGAAACCGACGGTGGGGACAATATGGTCCTGACCTCCGGTCGTTCGCGCTTTAACTTGGCGTGCCTGTCGCCTGACAGCTTCCCCGATCTCAAGTCGGGCACATTCGCGCATGAATTTGAAATCGCAGCGTCTTCGCTGCGAGAATTGATCGAACGCACACAGTTTGCGATCTCAAACGAAGAAACCCGTTATTATCTCAACGGCATCTACTTCCATGCCATTGAAAACTCGGCGACCGGCAGCCTCTTCCGCGCCGTTGCGACGGACGGTCACCGTATGGCCCGTGCTGAAATCCCAGCGCCAAATGGCGCCGAAGGCATGAGCGGCATCATCGTCCCGAAGAAGACCGTTGGCGAAGTTCAAAAACTTCTCGATGGCGTTGATGGTGACATCCACGTTGAAGTGTCGGACACCAAGATCCGCTTCACCGTTGGTCCTGTTGTGCTGCTCTCCAAGCTCATCGAAGGCACCTTCCCGGACTACGATCGCGTCACGCCAAAGAACAACGACAAGCTGATGATCGTTGATAAGGCGGGCTTTGCGACCGCAGTTGACCGTGTGTCGACCATTGCTTCGGATCGCGGCGGTAAGGCTGTAAAGCTTCAGGCTTCCAATGGCCTTCTCGAACTCACTGTGACCAATCCGGATCACGGTACGGCAAGCGAAGAAGTGGCGGTTGAGTTCGACGTCGACGGTTTTGAGATCGGCTTCAATGCCCGTTACCTTCTCGACATCATCACCCAGATCCGCTCTGAAAGCGCCGAGTTCCTGTTTAACGACGCGAACTCGCCAACGCTCGTCAAGGAAGAGGGCGAAGCCAATGCGCTTTATGTCCTTATGCCGATGCGCGTCTAGGACGCTTCGGCGTTAGAGCCCATCTATAGACGAACAGGACCTCTCCCGTCGGGGGAGGTCTTCCGATTCAAAGGCCTAGTGGGAAAGGGGCTAGAATTTGATCCGCCATCTTTCTCGTATTCGCCTTACCGCCTTCCGGAATTATGCGAGCGCCGCGCTCGACATTGATGAGCGCCATGTCGTGCTCACAGGCGCAAACGGCTCGGGTAAAACCAATCTATTGGAAGCGGTGTCTGTTTTATCACCCGGTCGCGGATTGCGCGGGGCCAGCTTTGACACGCTCCAGGGTTACGGATCGGATCTGCCGTGGGCCGTCGCCGCGACAATTGAGACCGAGCTGGGTCCCACAGATATCGGCACTGGCGCCTTGGCCGACGGCGGTCGTCGCGTGCGGATCAATGGGGCCAATGCGCGATCCATTGAGGCCATGAGTGACTATATGCGCGTGCTCTGGCTCACCCCGGCCATGGATGGGCTTTTCTCGGGGCCCGCAGGCGAACGGCGGCGGTTTCTCGATCGCTTGGTCACGACACTCATCCCTTCCCACTCCTCCGCTGTAACTGACTTTGAAAAAGCCATGCGGCAACGCAATAAGCTGCTTGAAGAGGGCGGGGACGCGCGTTGGCTTTCGGCGGTCGAGGCGCAGATGGCGCAGTTCGGCGCATCGGTCTATCTCAATCGGACCGACAGCCTACAGCATCTTCAGGCGCTGATCGTCGAAAGTGTTGAAGAGGGCAGTTTCCCAGCAGCACAGTTGTCGCTGACGCCCTTGTTTGACGATGTGGCTGTGCCTGAGACGTCTGCTGATCTTGAAAGTCTTCTCGCGCAACGCTGGCATGATTTGCGGGGGCTTGATCGTGCTGCAGGACGCACCACATCAGGACCGCATAGGGTGGATCTCGAAGTCGTCCACAGCCAAAAGGCGATGCCTGCCGCCTTAGGGTCTACTGGGGAGCAAAAGGCGCTCCTAATCGGGCTTATTTTGGCGCACGCCCGTTTGGTGCGACTGCGCACCGGGATTGTGCCTTTCCTGCTTCTTGACGAAATTGCCGCCCATCTCGACCCAGATCGGCGCCGGGCCCTTTTTGCAGCCCTTGATGGGCTCGAAACGCAGTGTTTTTTGACGGGTACAGACCCTATTCTCTTCGAGGCGCTCGAAGATCGGGCACAAAGAATTACCGTGCGTGATGGGCGCTTGAGCCTTCATTCGCACTAAGCTGCGAGAGGGTGCGGCAATACCGGCCGCAATCCCCGGTCAAACACCGTCAAAGTGCCAATTTCCTTGGGGTTTGCGCCCCTTTGGGCTAGTACTAAAGATATCTGAAATCGAGCGATTCGGACCTCATGAGCGATAGCGAAAACCCGACCCCGAATGAGTATGGTGCCGACAGCATTCGCGTGCTGAAAGGCCTCGACGCGGTGCGTAAACGCCCCGGCATGTACATCGGGGACACGGACGACGGTTCCGGCCTGCACCACATGGTCTATGAGGTGGTCGATAACGCCATCGACGAAGCTCTGGCCGGGCACGCCGACCTTGTGACGGTAACGCTGAACGCAGACGGTTCTTGCACCGTGACTGACAATGGTCGCGGTATTCCTGTGGGCATCCACAAGGAAGAAGGCGTTTCGGCTGCCGAAGTGATCATGACCCAGCTGCACGCTGGCGGTAAGTTCGACCAGAACTCCTACAAGGTTTCCGGTGGCTTGCACGGCGTGGGCGTGTCGGTGGTGAACGCGCTGTCAGTGTTCCTGAAGCTGCGCATTCGTCGCGATGGTCAGATCCACGAGATGAGCTTCACCCATGGGGACGCCAACGAGCCGTTGGCGGTCGTGGGCGAATATGAAGGTCGCTCGGGCACCGAAGTCACCTTCCTGCCAAGCACCGACACCTTCACCATGGTGGAGTTTGATTACAAGACGCTGGAGCATCGCCTGCGCGAGCTCGCGTTCTTGAATTCTGGCGTTCGCATCAATTTGGCGGACAATCGTCCGTCTGAGCCGATCACCACCGAGCTTTTCTACGAAGGTGGTCTTGAAGCCTTCGTGTCCTATCTCGATAAGGGTAAGACACCTGGCATCGACAAGCCCATCTACATGATCTCGGAAAAAGACGGGATCACAGTGGAAGTGGCGCTGCAGTGGAACGACAGCTACCACGAAAACGTGCTGTGCTTCACCAATAACATCCCCCAGCGCGATGGCGGCACGCACCTTGCCGGTCTGCGCGGTGCGCTGACCCGTCAGGTGACGGGCTATGCCGAAAGCTCTGGCATCACCAAGAAGGAAAAGGTCAATCTCACTGGTGATGACACCCGTGAAGGCTTGACCTGCGTTCTTTCGGTGAAAGTGCCAGATCCCAAGTTCTCGTCCCAGACCAAGGACAAGCTGGTTTCTTCCGAAGTTCGCCCGGTCGTTGAAAACATCGTCAACGAGAAGCTCGGCCAATGGTTTGAAGAGCACCCGGCGGAAGCCAAAGCCATCGTCATGAAGGTGGTGGAAGCGGCGTCGGCGCGTGAAGCGGCGCGCAAGGCACGCGAGTTGACCCGTCGTAAGGGCGCGCTCGAAATTTCCTCGCTCCCCGGCAAGCTTGCAGACTGCCAGGAGCGCGATCCGACAAAGTCTGAAATCTTCATCGTGGAAGGTGACTCCGCAGGTGGTTCGGCCAAGCAGGGGCGTGATCGCTCCAATCAGGCTGTGCTTCCCCTGCGTGGTAAAATCCTCAACGTCGAACGCGCACGCTTTGACCGTATGATCTCGTCCGATCAGGTCGGCACGCTCATCACGGCGCTGGGCACCGGTATTGGTCGCGAAGAGTTTGATCCTGATAAGCTGCGCTATCACAAGATCATCATCATGACCGACGCGGACGTCGACGGCGCGCATATTCGCACCCTGTTGTTGACCTTCTTCTACCGCCAGACCCCAGCTCTGCTGGAACGTGGTCATATCTATATCGCGCAGCCGCCGCTCTATAAGGCGACCCGTGGTCGTTCTGAGCTTTACCTCAAGAACGAACGCGCGTTGGAAGATTACCTGCTCGAAAATGGTATTGAAGACGCTGTCTTTAACACCCGCAACGGCTCGAGCCATGCTGGCGCTGACCTGCTTTCCATTCTGCAGCAGGCCCGTGACATCACCCACGCCATCAACAATCTGAACCTGCGATACAACCGTAGCCTGGTTGAGCAGGCCGCAATTGTTGGCGGTTTGGATATGGAAGGGCTGACAGAACCTGCAAAGATGCAGGAGACGCTGACCCGCGTATCAAACCGTCTGGATCGCATTTCGGACGAGCTTGAGCGCGGTTGGACGGGTGCGGTCAATGACGAGGACGCCCTTGTCTTCTCGCGCACTGTTCGCGGCGTGACCGAGAACCATGCGATTGACCGGGCGCTGCTTCAGTCCGCCGATGCGCGCAAGCTGCGCCAGATGGCCGAGCGTCTCGATGATCTCTACGGCGGCGTACCGACCCTAACTCGTAAGGGCGATACCATTCCCGTCTATGGTCCCGGTTCGCTGTTTAAGGCGGTCACGGACTTTGGCCGTAAGGGACTGTCGCTGCAGCGTTATAAAGGTCTTGGCGAGATGAATGCCGAGCAGCTTTGGGAAACGACGCTCGATCCAAATGCTCGTACTCTGCTGCGCGTTCAACTCAATGAAACGGCCGGTGAAGCCGATCAGATTTTCACTCAGTTGATGGGGGATCTGGTTGAACCTCGCCGTGAATTTATTCAGGAAAACGCACTGAACGTTTCTAACCTGGACGTGTAAGGCCGGGGATAAGTTTGACGATAAAAGCGGCTCCTTCGGGGGCCGTTTTTTTGTTTTGCGCGAGCCGAAATTGTTCAGGAAACCGAACATCACTGTTCCCTGCGCGGGGGTTATCTCGGGGGCCGACAGCGCCTAAATTGGCTGTCAATGTTGCGCTATCGCGCTGAAAGGTTTGCCATGAAAAAGATTGGCTTTTTGTCCTTTGGACATTGGAGTGCTGCGCCCAATTCCCAAGCGCGGAGCGCTTCGGATGTTTTGCTGCAGTCGATTGATTTAGCTGTTGCCGCAGAAGAACTTGGCGCTGATGGCGCGTATTTCCGCGTGCATCATTTCGCCCGCCAACTGGCTTCGCCTTTCCCTCTTTTGGCGGCTATTGGCGCGAAAACCAAAAAGATCGAAATCGGCACGGCCGTTATCGATATGCGATATGAGAACCCGCTCTATATGGCGGAGGACGCTGGCGCAGCCGATCTCATTTCGGGCGGCCGTTTGCAGCTTGGTATTAGCCGCGGCTCGCCGGAGCAGGTGATCGATGGCTATCGCTATTTCGGCTACAACCCGGAAGAGGGCAAAACCGATCAGGACATGGCGCGCCAAAACGCCGAGATCTTCTGGGAGGTGTTGAAGGGGCGCGGGTTCGCGCAGCCTAACCCACGGCCGATGTTCCCTAATCCTCCAGGTCTCCTGCGTCTCGAGCCACATTCTGAAGGTCTTCGTGACCGGATTTGGTGGGGTGCAGCGAGCGATGCGACGGCGATTTGGGCTGCGCAGCTCGGGATGAATTTGCAGTCTTCGACGCTGAAATTTGATGAGAGCGGCAAGCCCTTCCATGTCCAGCAAGCCGAACAAATTCGGGCTTATCGGGCTGCTTGGAAAGAAGCGGGACATGAGCGGGAGCCGCGTGTTTCGGTGAGCCGGTCGATCTTTGCGATCACCTCTGACGAGGACCGAGCCTACTTTGGCGCAGGTCAGCGCGAGGAAGATCAGTTCGGCTATATTGAGCCAGAAAAACGCGCTGTGTTTGGGCGCGGTTATACCGGCGCGCCGGAGCGGATTATTGAGGAGCTGCGGCAGGATGAGGCGATTGCAGAAGCCGACACGCTGCTCATTACGGTGCCGAACCAATTGGGTGTCGACTATAATGCTCACGTGATCGAGAATATTCTCAAGCACGTGGCCCCGGCGCTTGGCTGGCGCTAGGGCGATAAAGCCGACCTCTCGATTTTCGACTGGTCGGCTTTTTTAAGGCGGAGAACTGCCAGCTTGTCTGCCCTGTCCGTGCCGTGTTCAGTGGCGCTATGGAGCACCTGTTGAAAGACAGCCGGTTGATCATCAAGCGGCTTGAACACGATGGTTTTGTGTTGATTTCGGTGCGCGGGTCCCAGCACAAATTTAAGCATCCAATGACCGGAAAACTCGTTATTGTAACGCATCCTAGGCGGGACATTCCGACGGGAACGGCGCGTTCGATTTATCGACAGGCGGGTTGGTTAGATGACAACAGCTAGTGCTCACTATGTGGTTTTGATTCACAAGGACGAGGGCTCGGGTTATGGTGCGTCATTTCCCGATGTCCCCGGCGTAACTGCTGTCGCTTCGACCTTGGACGAAGCTGTCGCCGAAGCTGCCGCCGTGCTGGAGTTCGCATTTGAGGACTGGGATGGCGACTTGCCCAAACCACGCGATCTCGATGCCTTGCGGGCCGATCCTGCCTTTCGATTAGCGTCGCAAGATGCCGTCGTGGCGCTGGTTAAACCGTCTGCGCAGTACTACGCCGCAGCGGAGTAGCCCGCTATGGCATTTTATGGGCGGAGTGCTGGCATTTATTGGCCTCCCAATAGGCATCTACGCGCGAAAAAGAGCCTGAGGCCAAAAATTCTACCTGCGCAGCGAAGGCCATAGCGCGGCATTCGTCTGGTCCGGCGACGACGTGAACGAGTTCATGTAAAATGGTGAGGGTGCGTAGCCCATCTGAGCCTTGCCGCGAAAACTGCGGGCAGAGGGTTAGCGTGATTGTACCATTGCGCGGCGGGGTGGTGACAAATGCCGCAAACTTACCGCAGAGGCCGCTGGTGTCGGGTTGATCGAAAATGATGAGCTCGACGGTTTTGCCCCAATAGGGTGAGGTAAAGCGGCGGTGCTCGAGGGCGTCGCTATAGGCGCGCAGATCGATGTCGAAGGCAGCGCCGTTCAGTGCGGGCGCTGCAGAGCGAAAATAGGCTTTGGCATCATCGAGCGAGCGGCCAATAGGGTCTGCTTGCGTTGGGACAACGCAGGAGAACAGGGCGAAAAGAACCAAAAGCCAAAGACGCATTTGGTTGTTCTCGCCGCAAATTGTGGCAGTGACAAGCCTAGGTTTTGAGGAAGCGGATCAGGTCTGCGACCAACTCGGTTTTGTGGGTCGCAAAGAGCCCGTGCGGGCCATCGTATTCAATCAGCGTCGCATCCTTGATCCCGGCGGCAGCGGCATGCGCGGAGGCTTCAATCGGCACCGTCTTGTCCTTGGTGCCGTGAATAATGAGGGTTGGAACGTTAAAGGCTGCAACATCGGGCCGGAAATCGGTCGTGGCAAACGCCGCAGCGCAGGCTAGAGTTGGTTTTAGCCCTGCCTGCATGGCAACCGCCCAGGCGTGATGCACTTCTTCGTCAGAGGTGGCGTTGCCGAAGAGGCCAATCCCAAAAAAGTCCTGAAAGAAGCTGGCAAAGAACTTGGCACGATCCTCTTTCATGCCTGCGGTCATGTCGTCGAAAACCGATTGCGGCGTGCCGTTGGGATTGTCCTCGGTCTTGAGCATATAGGGAACGACGGAGGCGACTAGCGCTGCTTGGCTGATTTTAGCGCCACCGTGGCGGGACATATAGCGGGCGACTTCTCCTCCGCCCATGGAAAAGCCAACGAGGGCCGCATCGTCTGCCCCGGTATGGGCAATAACATCGGCGAGATCATCAGCCAGCGTGTCGTAATCGTAGCCGTCCCAAGGCTGTTCGGAGCGGCCAAATCCCCGGCGGTCATAGCTGATGGCGCGGAAGCCCGCCTCGGCGAGCGCCAAAGCGCCATCGTCCCAGCTGTCAGCCGAGAGGGGCCAGCCATGAAGCAGGATCACAGGGCGTCCTGTGCCCCAATCCTTGTAATAGAGCGCGGTGCCGTCACGGGTGTTGAGATAGGGCATATCAGCCTCCAGGGGTTTTCCTGAGAAGGGTGCTGGCCCCAAATTGTTCCCAAGTGTCGGCTCCTGCGCGCATGGGTTAAGCCTACTCCCTTGTTTCTACACGGATCGGTGAGCCGCTAAACGCTCTACAAAGTGCCACATTTTGGGGCGATAAGGCGCAATCGCGCTGCGAAGCAATGGGGAAGGGTGCGTTCATCTTCTCCATTCGCTCGGCCGTGGTTTCCCTCAGCTTGGGAAAGAGGTAGAAGCTGCGTAATCCACTTCTGGACAGGACTGCTTGATGGACTTCCGCATTTCGGCCGATGACCGCGTTGGTGCCCCAGCCAAATCGCAGGGTAAAGCTCAAAGCCGCACCGCGCCTAAGGGGCAGCGTCAAGAGCCGTCCCTGTCTGGTGCCAGCATGGGCGAGAGCATGAGCTTCTCGGTTGACGCCGAACCGCCGCGCGTTGGCGGTGGCTCAGGGCGCGGGGGCAATGGCGGTCGTGGCGGTTCGGGTGGTGGCAAGCCTCCGAGAAGCGAAAAGCCCGCGCGTCGCGGCAAAGCACAGCCAACGCGTCAGAAAAAGCGTAAGAAACGTTCAGGCGGTTTCCTGCTCGGCCTTGTGTGGTGGGGCTTTGTGGCCTGCCTATGGGGCGGCTTGGCTGTTATTGGCGTCATCGTTTATTACGGCGCGCAGCTGCCGTCGTCCGACACTTGGGCGATCCCAGAGCGTCCGCCCAATATTCGTATTCTGGCGGCAGATGGCAGCCTCATTTCCAACCGCGGTCAGACCGGGGGTGAAGCGATCACCTTCCGCGAATTGCCAAGCTATGTCCCGGCAGCGTTTATCGCTTCGGAAGACCGTCGCTTTATGAGCCATTTTGGTGTCGATCCGATCGGCCTGATGGCTGTGGCGGTGGAATCCATCCAAGCGCGCGGTGTGACCCGTGGTGCATCGACCCTGACCCAGCAGGTGGCAAAGAACCTATTCCTGACCCCAGACCAAACGCTTGGTCGTAAGGTGCAGGAAGCCATTTTGGCGGTCTGGCTCGAACAGAGCTTTACCAAGGAAGAAATTCTCGAACTCTATATGAACCGCGTCTATTTCGGCGCTGGTGCCTATGGGATCGAAGCGGCGGCACAGACCTATTTTGGTGTGTCGGCGCGCAATCTCTCGCTCGGACAGGCTGCGATGCTGGTGGGTATTCTGCCTGCGCCGTCGGCCTATAATCCCAAGACAAACCCTGAAACGGCCAAGAACCGTCAACGTCTTGTGCTCAATGCCATGGCGCAAGAGGGCTATATCTCGACCGCTGAAGCCTCGGCGGCGCAGATCAACCCTGACCAGCAGGTTCGCACCGTCGTGGCTGGCGCAGAAAGCTATGTTGCGGACTGGGTTGAAAGCCTGATGACCGCCTATATTGGCGATATTTCTGGCGACGTCGTGGTGCAGACCACCATCGACTACAAGCTGCAGCGTGACGCCGAGTTTATCGTCAAGGAAGCTGTTGCCAGTGAAGGGCCAAAGCGTGGCTTTACGCAGGGCGCCTTGGTGGCCATGGACATTGATGGTTCGGTCCGCGCTATGGTGGGCGGTGTTGATTATCAGCAGAGCCAGTACAACCGTGCTGTGACGGCCAAGCGCCAACCCGGTTCAGCCTTCAAACCATTCGTGTTCCTCGCAGCTATGGAAAAGGGCTACACGCCCGAGACTTTGGCTGAGGATGCCCAGTTTGACTACAATGGCTGGAGCCCCCGAAATGCGACTGGCAAGTATTCTGGCACGGTGACGCTGCGTCAGGGGTTGGCTTACTCGCTCAACACGATTGCAGCGCGTCTGGCGATTGACGTTACCCCTGAAAAGGTCGTGGAAGTGGCGATGCGTTTGGGCATCTCGTCCAATCTCACGGCCGTGCCTTCGATCTCGCTGGGCACGCAGGAAGTGAACCTGCTTGAGTTGACCAATGCCTATGTGCCGTTCGCTAACGGGGGTAATGGCGTTATTCCAAACGTGATCACCAAGATTTCCGATATGGAAGGCAAGGTGCTCTATGAAGCCTCTACAGCTGGTCCGGGCCGTGTGATCGACCCAACAACGCTCGCCTATATGAACGATATGATGGAAACCGCTGTTGAAGTGGGCACCGGTCGTGGGGCGAACCTTGGCGGCTGGCAGGTTGGTGGCAAGACCGGCACATCGCAGGAAAGCCGAGACGCGCTCTTTGTGGGCTATACCTCGGCTATGATCACCGGCGTGTGGTTGGGCAATGACGACAATAAGGGCACCAAGCTTTCGGGCGGCAATGTTCCGGCCACCATCTGGCGTGATTTCATGACCAAGGCGCTGGAAGGCAAATCGCCAAATCCAATTCCCGGTGGCAGCTACGCCGGCCAATTGGTGGCCCAGCAGATGATCGATCCAAACACCGGACAGGTCGCGATTGACCCCAATACCGGCATGCCGATGGTTCAATATGTCGATGGTGGTACAGGCCAGCCGGTTCAGACCGTGCAGGACCCGAACACCGGGCAGATTTTTGGCGTTGATCCGAACACCGGACAGCCCATTGAAGGTCTGCAGCCCTTGGCGAACCCGCAAGCGGGCGGCGGCATGATGCAGCCGGGCGTGGGTACAGATCCTGCATCTGGCATGCAGATTGATCCCAACACCGGTCTACCCTTGTCGAGCCAGATTGACCCGAACACCGGCATGCCTATGGGCCAGCAGGGCGTTGATCAGGGCTTCGGCCAAGCGCCGATTGATTCCGGGTTTGGGCAGGCGCCGATTGATCCGGAAACCGGGATGCCGATGACGCTGATCGTTGACCCTCAGACGGGCCAGCAGGTTTGGGTGCCAAGTGCACCAGTGTCACAGAACCAGCCGCTCCAACAGCAGCAGCCCACAACCATTTGGGGTGATCAGGTGATCCAGCAAGTGCCCAATGGTGGTCAGCAATTTGCGCCACCGGCCGATCTGGGACAGCAGCCTGTCTATCAGAACGAGAACAGCCAGCGCACGCTGATGGACATGATCTTCGGCAACTGAGGATCACACACATCATCATACAAAAGGCCCCGGACACGTGTCCGGGGCCTTTTTGTTTGCTGGCATGGGCCGACTAGATAACGACGATCTTTGAGCCCGGAATGACGCGATCATGCAGATCGATGACATCGTGGAAGAGCAAGCGCACGCAGCCGCTCGATACGGCCTTGCCAATGGTGGGGACGTCCATGGTGCCGTGGATACGGTAGAGCGTGTCCTTCTGGCCCTGATGGATATAGAGCGCGCGCGCGCCCAGAGCATTGTCCAGGCCAGGCGGCTGACCGTGACGGTACTTTTCGATCTCGGGCTGACGCAGGATCATTTCGGCAGGCGGGGTCCACACGGGCCATTTGCGCTTGTAAGCAATGTGACCTTCGCCGGACCACTCAAAGCCAGCGCGGCCGAGGCCGACGCCATAGCGCATGGCGCGGCCGTTAGGCATGGTCCAGTAGAGAACGAAATTGGCCGTATCGACGACAACAGTATGCTGTGGCTGACCGGTGATGTTTTCGACTTCCTGACGCCAGAAGCGCGGGTCCATGAGGGACACGTCAGCCGCCGGAATAGGGAATTCTTCGAGCGGCAATGGGCCGTACATCATGGCGACATCTGGCGGTACGATGGGGCGCAGTGGCTCAACGGGAGCGCTTGGGCGCGCGGTGGTGGCGCAACCGGCCAGAAGCAAAGCGCTGGTGCTGGCGAGGCCTGCCAGCAAGGTGCGGCGCGACAGCGTCGCGTCGAGAGCGATAGTCATATGAAATCCTTGGGCCCAAGGGGCCGAGAGTATGTGCGGGAAGAGGGCGTGACGGCGAACTAGCCGTGCCGCGGTGGCCGCAAAATACTCAAACGCGTGCCTGCAGGGGCGGTCTCATCAACCATCAGGACATGATGGTCTTCGCCTTCAGTCTTGGGCAATTGCGGCACATCGGGCGCAATCGCGAGGTGCGAACCACAGGAGAGAACCAAGCCATTGCCAAGGTCGATATGCCCACAGGGCTGGATTTTGACCACGACGGGGATCGGGCGATTGTCCTCATCGACGTGGTTGAGAACCACAAGCGGCTGGGCGACATCGACCACATAGCGGTGCGAATGCGCCAAGACACTCCCCGCCATATTGGCGAAGGTGAACAGCATGGCGATGAGCACGAGCAGGCGTTTCATAGCTCGCTCCTAACCGAGACAATGCGGCGCAAACAAGACCGAACGCGGAAAGACGTGGTTTTTAAGGAGCTTGCCATGACATGAGTTGGCGGCCGTGTGTTTTTAGCCACGCTCGTCCGCGCTCCATATCGGGCAGGGTGCGCTCCACCGTCGCCCAGAAGGCTGGCGAGTGGTTCATCTCTACAAGATGGGCAACCTCATGGGCGGCCACATAATCGAGCACGTGGGGCGGCGCCAGGATCAGTCGCCAATTGTAATTGATCGAGCCGGTTGAGGAGCACGAGCCCCAGCGGCTGGCTTGGCTGCGCAGGCGAACGCTTTCCACTTTGACCCCGAGCCGCTGGGCGTGAAATGCGCTTTGGGTTGTGAGGTCGTGGAGGGCTTCAGCCTTGAGCCAATCATAGAGACGGCGCGGCAGGTGTTCGGGCGCGCCAGGCACGCTGATCCGCCGGTCTGGGAGGACTTCTACCCGCCCGCGCACTTGGCCCGAGGCGATGATCTGATAGGGGAGCCCACGTACAGGAAGCTCAACCCCAGGGGCCAAGATTTGTGGCCCAGCGCCTATGGGCAGGCGTTCGGCCAGCCAATCGGTGTGGCGATGGAGAAAGGCTTCAGCGTCCGCCCAGCGCGATTTAACCGGAATGGTCAGCAGCGGCCCAGCCGGCGGCAGCGACAGGCGAAAGCTTTTGGCGCGCGCGCTGGTTTTTACGCTCACAGTGACAACCCGCCCTGCGAACTCGACCTTGGTTTCGCTGGGAGGCTTGTTGGCACGAGCACGCAGGAACGACAGCATGGGCACTTTCAGGAGGGGTGAGTCGGTGGCGCCAGTTTAGCCAAACAGAGCGGGCAAAAGGCAAAGAAAAAGCGCCCCGAAGGGCGCTAGTGGGGAGGGATGATGATGGGGCTTAGGTGTTGTCGCTATAACCCTGGCGGGAGCCGCGGTGCTCAGACATGAAGCGATCGAACTCTTCACGGTCGCGCGCCTTATGCAGGTTCGCCATATATTCCTGGAACGCACCAACTTCAGCGTCGAGACGGGCGCGCTCTTCGTCGAGGCGACGGAGCTGTTCTGCGCGGTAGTCGTCAAAAGCGGCGTTGCCCGAGCCGCCAGCGGTGAATACTGGGCCCGAGGATTTCTTGGTCATATTGCGCACGAAGTCTGTTCCCTTGTTCACATAGCGCTGTGCCTTTTCGGCAGAGCCGCCAAAGTTTTCGCCCCACAAAATATAGGCCAGCATGGCCAGGCCGGCGGGGAAGAAGAAGATAAAGCCCAGCACCATCAACGTGATGGTGAGGGGCGACCATTGCGGTTTGATAATTGCTGTGCTCATGTTGTTGCACTCTCCTGTGTCACTGCACAGGAGGTGGTTCTGTTTTGGGACAGGATCAAGCGTGTGCCTACCGGTATTTTACTCTTGAAATCGCCACGGCACGTCCCTAAGCGCGGAAGCGAACGAGGACATTAGATGAGCGAATTCACGAGTGTTTCCCCATTAGCGCCAGAGCCTTGGCGCCCATTGCGGATGCAGACCCTAGTGCTGTTGCGTTGGCTCGCTGTGGCGGGTCAGACCGGGGCAGTGCTGTTTGTGCATTGGGGGCTGGGCTTCCCATTGCCCTTGTGGAGCTGCCTAGGGCTAATCGCTTTTTCGGCGCTCCTCAATATCTTGATGGTACTGCGCTTTGGCTCGATGGGCCGGTTGACGGCCCGCGCCGCTGGTTGGCTGCTGGCCTTTGACGTCTGCCAATTGGCGGGGTTGCTGGCGCTCACCGGGGGGCTAACCAATCCCTTCTGTATTCTTCTTCTCGCGCCGGTTTCGGTCGCAGCGACGACGCTTCCGGCCAAACAGGCCTTTCTCATCGCCTTCATGGTTTCGGCCTGTGCATCGGTGATTTCCATCCTTCACCTGCCCCTGCCATGGATGCCTGGTGAGGATTTGGTCTTTGATCGCATATTTGTGATCGGGATTTGGGTGTCGATCGTGTGTGGGGCGGTTTTCATCACCGCCTACACCAATCGGGTTGCTTATGATGCGCGCCAAATTGGCGATGCGCTGGCGGCGACGGAGCTGGCTTTGTCGCGTCGCGAGCAGCTTTCCGCGCTCGATGGTTTGGCGGCGGCGGCGGCCCATGAGCTGGGGACACCGCTTTCAACAATTGTTTTGGCTGCCAAAGAGATGCGTGCCGACGTCGAGCCCAAGACGCAACTGGCCGAAGATATCGAACTGATCATTGAACAGGCCGCGCGCTGTCGGGCAATCTTGGCCAAGTTGCGCAATCTTGGGTCCGAACCTGCTGAGATGTTCGCAGAGGCGCCACTGCTCGAAATCCTAGATGAAGTGGCCCGTCCGCATGAAAGTCGGGGCAAGGTCATCCTCTTTTACTCAGAGGATGTTACCGGCGACATTCCGGTGTTCCCGCGCAGTGTCGGATTGCTCTACGGCCTTGGTAACCTTATTGAAAACGCTACGGACTTCGCCAAGCAAACGGTTCGGATCGAGACCAAGTGGGATGACGAAAGAATTAGCGTCAGCATTATTGACGATGGTCCCGGTTTTGCTCCAGAACTTGCCGCACGGCTCGGAGAGCCTTATCTAACCACCAGACCGCGCGACCCCGCCGGTAGCGATGCGCATAAACCCGGCGGACTTGGGCTGGGTATTTTCATCGCGAAGACGCTTCTGGAACGAACCGGGGCTCGCCTCACGTTCGATAATGCTGAAATACATGGTCATGCGCGCGTACATATCGTGTGGCAGCGGAATGGCCAGTCGTCGCGTTAGTAGCTCCGGCTTTTTGACGGAAAGGCTGCGAGCGCCTAAGGAAGAACAATGGATACGATAGAAGATCTTTTGGCAGGAGACCCGAGCTTATTGCTTGTGGATGACGATGCCGCCTTTCTGACCCGCCTCGAACGTGCCATGGCGCGCCGTGGTTTTGAAGTACGTGTTGCCAATTCGGTTGCTGAGGGTCTTGCGGCCGTCAACGAGCGCGCGCCGGCCTATGCGGTCGTGGATATGCGCCTTGAAGACGGCAATGGCCTGGAAGTGGTTTCGGCTCTGCATCAGAAGCGCGCCGATGCGCGGGCTGTTGTGCTGACCGGTTACGGCAATATCGCCACGGCTGTGACCGCTGTTAAGCTCGGCGCGACGGACTATTTGTCTAAGCCTGCCGACGCCGACGACGTGATCAACGCACTGCTGGCGACAGGCGAAGAAAAGCCAGAGCCACCGGAAAACCCAATGTCGGCCGATCGCGTCCGTTGGGAACATATCCAGCGCGTTTATGAGCTGTGTGATCGCAATGTGTCGGAAACCGCACGTCGCCTCAACATGCACCGCCGGACACTCCAGCGCATTCTGGCCAAGCGCGCTCCGCGCTAAGCGACACGGAAACTGAACAAGAAAATGGCGGGCCTTGGCCCGCCATTTTTGTTTTAGACCGCTGCAATGCTGGCCCGGCGTGATCCGATCATGGCGACGATGAAAACGACGCTCATGAGCAAGACGATTGTCGGGGCTGGAGCGCTGTCGAGAAAGAAGCTGATATAGACGCCCAGCAGGCTGCACACCGTGGCGACTATCACGGAGATGATCAGCATTGTCCCGAAGCGCTTGGTGATGAGAAACGCTATAGCGCCCGGGGCAATCAGCAGGGCAATGACGAGCACAATGCCAACGGCCTGCAATGCACCCACCACGGTGAGCGAAATCAGCGCCAGAAGGCCATAGTGCAGCATTCTCGTCCGCAGACCGATGGCACCGGCCTGCTGGGGATCGAAGATGAAGAGCATCAGGTCACGCCATTTCGCGCCGATGATCAGGGCTACGACCAAAGCAATGACCCCTGACTGGACGAGATCGAAGGTGCTGGTCCCCAAAATATTGCCGAAGAGAATATGGGTGAGGTGAACATCGGTCTCGATGGCGGTGAAAAGAACGATGCCGAGGCCAAAGAGGCCAGCAAAGACCACGCCCATGACCGTATCTTCCTTTATCCGGCTGTTTTCCTTGAGAAAACCAACCGAAAGCGCGCAAACCATGCCTGCGATAAAGGCGCCGACACCAAGGGGTAGGCCCACGACATAGGCCAAAACCACGCCCGGAAGCACAGCGTGAGAGATCGCGTCACCCATGAGCGACCAGCCCTTGAGCACCAGAAAGCACGAGAGAAGTGCCGCTGGAATGGCCACCAGAACAGCAATGACCATGGCCTGAACCATGAAGGGCAGTTGGAACGGCCACAGGGCTAATTCATACCAAGCCATTAGGCGTTCTCCTCGGCTATGCGGCGGCGCGCGGCGAGATAGCCATGCTTGGGGGCGAACACAAAGGCTGTGAGGAAGACCAGCGTTTGCAGCACAACAATGATGCCGCCCGTGGCGCCATCGAGGAAATAACTCAAATAAGCGCCCAAAAAGCTCGTGAGCACGCCCAGTGTGATGGCGATGAGGATCAACCGAGGGAAGCGATCGGCAAGCAGGTAGGCCGTTGCGCCGGGCGTGACGACCATGGCGATGACGAGAAACGCACCAACCGTTTGCATGGCAGCAACGGTTGCAGCGCTCAGCAGCGCAAAGAACACCAGCTTCAAAAGCGTGGTGCGAATGCCGATGGATCGCGCATGGTTTTCATCAAAGAAGGTGACCATGAGGTCTTTCCAGATGACGGCCATGACCAGAAGTGTAATCGCGCAAATGACGACCAGCTGCAGCGTGTCGCTCGGGGTGATGGCCAAGATATTGCCCAGCACAATCGACTGTACGTCGACCGCGGTGGGGGAGACCGAAACCATGAACAGCCCCAAGCCGAAAAAGCTCGAAAAAATGAGCCCGATCACCGCGTCTTCGCGCAGCTTGGTGCGCTGCGTAAGAAACAGCATGGCGCCAGCTGCCAGACCCCCGGAGAGAAAAGCGCCGAGCGAGAACGGCAGGCCCAACATATAAGCGCCAGCAACGCCGGGCACGATGGAGTGCGAAAGGGCGTCGCCAATCAGCGACCAGCCCTTGAGCATGAGATAGGCCGAGAGAAAGGCGCAGACCCCGCCGACGAGGGCGGAAACCCACATGGCATTGACCATGTAATTGTAGCTGAACGGCTCAAGCAGCACTTCGATCATTGCTTGTCGCTCGATTGCTGGTGCGTTTCATTGCCCTTCTCGCCGTAAAGAACGAGCGGGCGCTCGTCGTCCGTCAGCACCGAGAGGTGGCGCGGATCATCGTCGTCATGGAGGCCTGCGCCAGACAGAACGAAATGGCGCAAGACGCCGCCAAAAGCGACTTCGAGCTTTTCGCGGGTGAAAATTTCTGGCGTGGGGCCATAGGCGAGGACAGTGCCTTTGACCAAAACGGTGCGGTCGCAGAACTCGGGCACAGAGCCCAGATTATGGGTGGAGACAAGGATCACCTTGCCCTCGTCGCGAAGGTCGCGCAGCAGGGCAATAATGGCATCCTCGGTTTTGACATCGACGCCGGTGAAGGGTTCGTCGAGGAGGATGACTTCGCCTTCCTGTGCGAGGGCGCGGGCCAGAAACACACGCTTCTTTTGGCCGCCGGAAAGCTCGCCGATTTGCCGCTTGGCATAGGCGGTCATATCCACGCGCGCCAAAGCGGACGCGACTTTTTCACGGTCGACAGGGCGGGGTATGCGCAGCATGTTCATGTGACCAAAGCGGCCCATCATCACCACGTCTTCAACGAGCACTGGGAAATTCCAGTCAACGTCTTCGGACTGAGGCACATAGGCGACCTTGTTTTGGCGCTGGGCGTTTTTGCCATCAATGCCCAAAATCGAAATGCGGCCGGAGACCACGGGCACGAAGCCCATGATCGCCTTAAAAATGGTCGACTTGCCCGCGCCATTGACGCCAACCAAAGCGGTGATGGAGCCGCGCGGGCTAGAGAAACTGGCCTGTTTGAGCGCCGTTGTGCCGTTGCGATAGGCTACGGTGATATTGTCGACCAGAATCCCATCAGCGTCGGTCATTTCGTCAAGCCTTGTGCGATCGTTGTCGTCGTCACGCGCAGAAGGTCCAAATAGGTCGGCACTGGACCATCAGGTTCTGAGAGTGAATCGACATAGAGAACGCCGCCATAGGCTATTCCGGTCTCGCGCGCCACTTGTTCCGCAGGGCTCGAGGAAATGGTCGATTCGGAGAAGATCACCGGAATAGAATTTTCGCGGACGGCATCGATCACATCGCGCACCTGACGCGGCGAGCCTTGCTGATCGGAATTCATTGGCCAGAGATAAAGCTCTTTGAGACCAAAATCGCGCGTCAGATAAGAAAACGCACCTTCCGAGCTGACGAGCCAGCGCTTGTCTTCCGGCACGCCAGCGAGGGCTTGGCGGATGGGTTCGGCAGTGGCTGTGATCTGCGCGCTATAGGCTTGTGCGTTGGCGGCGTAGATTTCCGCATTGGCAGGGTCCACCTCCGCGAAGGCCTTGCGAATGTTTTCGACATAAATGAGCGCGTCGGTCGGTGACATCCACGCATGGGGGTTCGGCTTGCCTTCGTAGGGGCCTTTGCCAATGCCGATAGGCGCGATGCCGTCGGTCAGCACATAGCTTGGGACATCAGGAAGATTGCCCAGGAATTGCTCGAACCATTGTTCGAGATTGAGGCCGTTCCACAAGACGACATCGGCGTCCTGCGCTGCCAAGAGGTCGCCGGGGGTTGGCTGGTAGTTGTGGATTTCGGCGCCAGGCTTGGTGATCGAGACGACATCGGCGGCGTCACCGGCAACATTGCGCGCCATATCCGCGAGAATGGTGAAGCTCGTGACGGCCTTTATGCGCTCCTGGGCAATGGCAGGCATGGAGAAGGCAGCGGTGGCGAGCAGGGTGGCGACAAGAAAACTTCGACGAAGCATGAATGTTCCTGGGAGGAGACGAATAGGTTGCAGTTGCAAATCATTTGCAAGAAGCGACTTGTATGTCAACACACGTGTGGAAAGTTTTTTGAGAATGAAAAAAGGCACTTGCTCAAAGCGGAAGGGATGGGGCATATGCGGGTCAACGAACTGATGCGCCCTTCGTCTATCGGTTAGGACGGCACCCTTTCACGGTGCAGAGAGGGGTTCGATTCCCCTAGGGCGTACCAATCGTGCTTCACGAAACACGTGAAGCGAAGGCTTATGATGATCTTCGGATCACGGTATGCGCCCTTCGTCTATCGGTTAGGACGGCACCCTTTCACGGTGCAGAGAGGGGTTCGATTCCCCTAGGGCGTACCATTTTTTAAGCCTGAGATGAGCAAATCCAACTACATTGCTGAACGCTTCATTCAAGAAATGTAGCGTGTGCGTAGAAATTGGACGCAGCCAGTTTACTGGTTTTCATGCAGTCCCGTCTCATCTAGTTTGCGCGCGTCCGGGCATTGTTGGAGCAGGGTTTGTCTTTTCATAGTCTCACGGTACGCGTTGCCACTGTTATGGCAGTTCTTGCGTGCCTCAGCATTTTTGTAGCTTGGGCGATTTTTGGAAACTACGCTGCCTACATAGGTGCGATCTTCGTTGTCCTTGCGTTCATTCCCACAGCGTTCGGGGCGCAGTGGAAGCAAGTTATGCTTGCGCCTTGGGTTTTGGCATTCGTGAGTGCGTTTTTCCTCGTAACGCTGGCTTTCAGTCTGCAGTCCGCTCACGGGAGTACGAACTTCATTGGTGACTTTGCACTTTTCGCACTCGCACCTGTCTTTGCAGTGGCAGCGCAGCCACTGGCGGAAAAGCGTTTTACGGTGATCCATTTCGGATGGATATTTTGGTCAGGCTCGGTAGTTGCGGCTGGTTGGGCGTTGTTCCGTCAATCCCAGGGAGTTTATCGCGGCACGGCCATTGAGTTGAGCCCAATTCATTTTGCGGACCTTGCAATGATTTGCGGCTTCTTGGGGCTGGTGGTGCTGTTTGACACAGCCTCGCGTTGGCGCTGGCTTGTTCTGAGCGGCCCGATCTTCGCAATTATTGCCGTGCTGATCGCCGAGACGCGGTCTGCCGTATTGGTGGGCATTTGCCTCTCTGGGGTATGCGGCGTGTTCTTGTGGCGCGCGTGGTCGATCGAGACCTGGAAAAAACTGGTCGTATTGGCTTGCGTACCCTTGTGCATGGTTACGGCCTTCTATTTGGCGAGCCTGCTGGGTTTCGACAGAGCATTTCAGGTGTTCGACGCAGTGGGGAAGACGCTGACTGGAGACGAAGGCCTAGATTCTTCCTCTTATGCCCGGGTTGAAATGTATCGCGCGGCGCTGATTGCTATCGCTGATTCACCCTGGATTGGGCACGGTTGGCATGAACAGCTTGCCGTCACGCTCGAGCACATGTCCGAATATGCTCAACAGCGGTACGAAATAGAAAAATGGGGCTACATCCATAACGACTTCCTGAGCTTAACAGTATCTGCTGGCCTTGCAGGTGCGCTTGCATATTTCCTTGCATTTGCAGCTCCGTTGTTGGCCGTGCGCTGGCGCTCTGGTCGTGATGAACGCCTTGTATTCGTTGCTGTGACGGCTTCTAGCGGCATTTTTCTAAGTGGTATGACCGACGTTCTTTTCATGGTTGAGATCCCCAAGATCTTTTTGGTCATGACTGCGGCGGTGCTGTTTGCGTTGAGCGCCTCGAACCGGACATCAATCGCCCATGACTGACGTGATTCATATTGGCCTTTCATTCGACGATAATTTTTGGGCGCCGGCCTATGCGACGATGCGGTCAATCTGTATCTCGACGCAGCGACGGAAAGATTTGGTCTTTCATCTGCTCCATTTCCCACTCAGCGATGAGCATCGTGCGGACTTGGAAAAGATCACGTCTGAATATGGCGCCAAGCTCAACTTCTATCCACTGGAGAGCCAACCAGATTTTCAGGCTCTGGTTCAGAACTTGCCCACCAGTGCGCGATGGCCTGCCATCGTTTATGCGCGTCTCGCGCTGACAAAGCTCCTGCCAGCGGACATCAACCGGGTCATTTATCTTGATACTGACGTTCTCGTCCGCTGGCCGATCGAGAAGTTGTATGAGACGGATCTGGCCGGCGCTGACTTAGGCGCCGTGAAGGAGGCTTTGTCTCCTTTCATTCCTTTGCGTACTGACATGCGCCAAAACGCTGATATCTTTGACGGGGCTGAGCCTTACTTTAATTCTGGGGTTCTGCTGATTGACCTGGATGCTTGGCGCAGAATTGACTTTCCTGCGGAGATCGCCGCGCTAGCCTCGAGCGGCGTACTGTCTCGCCTCTATTTTGATCAGGATATGCTCAACCTGATCTTCCGTGGTCGCTGGGCACAGCTTGAATGGCGCTGGAACACGATCGACGCTCACCCGGCACACGAGGCCCTCGATCCGGCAATTTTGCATTTCACTTACGCGACGAAGCCTTGGGCACTGCGAGCCGGCATCATGCGCTCGACGGCTTATGCGCGTTGGTATCGCCACGTCATGACCAATGAGCTTTTCTATCGTTTCGCGCGCCATCGCTGGAAGCGTTGGTGGCTAAAGCGATTGGGTATTGGGCGTTAAGGCGCAGTTGACAGCGGAATAGCTATTGGTGAACAGCCATAAGCAAGCGCAAAAGCGGATGGAATGAACGATGGCTATGCACATTGCCCTGACATTTGACGAGAATTTCTGGGCCCCAGCCTTCGCAACCATGCGTTCGGTTTGTTTATTTACACAGACACCTGAAGAGCTGGTTTTTCACCTCTGCCACCGGACGCTGAGCCGGGGCCATAAGGCCGACCTTGAGGCAATACGAAAAGAGTTTGCCGTCGAGCTGCGCTGGTATGATCTCGATCAATCCGACCTTTTCCGAGACATTGCGACCCGCATGCCGGAAAACAAGCGTCTCTCCAACATCGTCTATGCTCGATTGATGATCGATAAGCTCGTTGGCCCGGACGTCGAGCGCATTCTGTATCTCGATTGCGATATGATGGTACGCGATGACGTACGCTACCTCTTCGATATTGATCTAGAGGGTAATTCCATCGCTGCAGTACGCGATACCGCGGGTGCACTGATCACCGGCGGCCGCGATCTCTTGGGCAATCGCGACATTTTTAATCCGGCGGATTACTACTTCAACGCGGGCATGGTCCTGATCGACATTACCAAATGGCGTGAGGCGGACATTCTTGCTCGGATGGAAGAGGCTTACGCGACAGGCGTTATGCAGCGCATCTACTATGACCAGGATTTGCTCAACCTCATTTTTAAGGGCAAGTGGCATCGCCTCAATTGGCGCTGGAACCTTATTGACGCGCGCGTGGTCCACGAAAGCTTCGACCCTGCCATTGTTCACTACACGGGCGATATGAAGCCGTGGGGCACGCTTGCGGGTCTATTCCGCACTGTCGCCTTTGCCCGCCTCTATCGCCATGTCATGACCAATGAGCTGTTTTATCGTTTTGCCAAGCACCGTTGGATGCGGTGGTGGAAGAAGACGTTGCGGATTGGCTGAGATCTAGACGCTGGTGGGGTCGAAGTTCTCGGCCGCGCAAAGCTGAGCGAGGGCGCTTCCCGCTTCAGGCAGGGGCATGTCGCCGCGACCGCGATTGGTCAGCTGACTGCGCCAGATATGAATGCCCAAGGTTTCGGCTGTTACTGACGATGCGAGGCTCGACCCGGCTTTGATCAGCTCGGGAATGCCTTCATAAGGCACGGGATAGAAAGTCGCGGCAGAGCGTACCTGATCCTTAAAGCCATGCTTTTGGACGTAATAGGTCAGAGCCATCGGGCCGGTCGCGCCATATTGCATGTGCTCAGGGGTGACCCGATCGCCTAAAAGGCGGCGAATGGCCACTTCGTAACGACGCAGGGGCGGCAGGTGAGGCTCCAAGAGTGGGCGCTTTTCCTGCGTGAAGATGGTCATCAGATCGGCCAGAAGCGGCGCGTCGGCGGGGATGTGCAACACCGCGCCATTGATCGAGCCCGGGCGCTCCCAAGCGAAGAGATAATCTGGCGGCCCCTCGATGGCGCGAACGCAATAGATGTCGAGATCTGAGTAGATGCCGAGGCCCGCTTTGAGAGCGGCGTAGCGGAAATGATCGGAGAAGACGCCCGGCGTGCCGCGGCCTTTGTAGAACACCAGCTTTTCTTGTGGCAGGACTTCATTCGCATCATGCCACACGGCGCCTTCGGGCAGGTTCTCGATCCGCTCATAGGAATAGACCGAAACCGGATGACCGCGGCGGCGGAAGGAGATGATGGAGAGGTGCTCCAGCCAGCTGAGCGGGCCATGCCAAAAACTGACGATCGTGGGCAGGGTCATAGCGCCTCAGCAAGTTTGTTTGCCGCGCTCTAGCATGTTTGATGGAGCGGTTGAACCGGGCAGATGGTCTCCGCCCGGTGATGCTGGTTTAGTTCGCTGCAGAGCGTCGGCGATATTCGGATGCCGCCACCATGAGAACGATGGCAACAACGACACCAATGCCCGCTTGCAGCCAATCATAGGTGGAGAGGAAGTGGGTGGTGAATTCACCCGTGTTCCAATTGGATGCGCCATCCAGCACCGAGCCGACATAGTCGGTGTCGATGGGCAATTGCGAACGCGCGTTGAGGAATTCCCAAGTGCGCGTCGCAAAGGGATGGGGCCCGCCCAAGGCGACCCACTCAACCGATGAGATGAGGGCCGGCACAAAGAACGACAGAGGGATCGCCCAGCGTCCCACAGCGGTGGCCATAGACCCAACGAGAGCCATATAGGGCAGGTACCAAAGGAGGCCCGCTGCGACGACGGCGAGGAAGAGGAGACTCATCTGGCCAAAACTGCCGACAATCGCGCTCAGCAATTCCCCTGAGCCCAAGCCTGCGGCCATGCTGGCGACATAGGCGACGCCGTAGAGCAGCGCGAGGCTGATGAGCGCGACCGCAAAGACCGTACCGGGCAAGAGCGTGATGGCTGCGGTCAGCTTGGACATCAGAACTTTAAAGTCCGATACCGGCATGGACTTCCAAAACAGCATGGCATTGTTGCGCTTGTCGGCTGCAAAGCCGTCGGCGCAATAGAAGAACAGCACGAATGCGAGGTACAGCAGCCAAGCGCCAGCCAGGCCCGCATAGCTGGCTTCAAACACCCAAGTGGGCACGACCGTGGCCAATTGGCCAGTTGTGGTAAAGTCGACGCGATTAACGCCAAAGGCAAAGAGGGCAAGCGCCAGAACAACGGCAACGAGGCCGAGCGGCGCATAGAAGAACGCGCCCTTGTGTTCGAGAAATTCGCGACGGATGAGGGCTACAAAACTCTTCATTTTGCGCCTCCCACACTGGTGGTGGGTCGTTCCATCATGGCAACGAAGAGATCGGAAATGGTTGGAGCGGACAGTCGGCCATAGGGTTCAAGACGATCTGCACCGATGCCATCAAAGATCATGACAGTCTGGCCAAAGCGGGTTTCCTCATACACAGGATTGAGCGCGCGCGCGGCGTCTTGATGGGCTGGATCGCTGAGCACCAGCTGGGCGAAACGGGTTGAGACCGCGTCCATGGGGGCATCCAAGATAATGGAGCCGTCGCGGATAAAAATGAGGTCGGTGAGCATGAATTCGATCTCATCCACCTGGTGGGTGGTGATGATCAACGTGCGTTCGCCGGTCATATAGTCTTCCAGCAGGCGCTTGTAGAACCGCTTGCGGTAGGTGATGTCGAGGCCAAGGGTCGGTTCATCAAGGACCAAGAGTTTGGCATCAATCGCCATAACGACAGCCAGGTGGAGCTGCGCCAGCATGCCCTTTGAGAGGGCTTTGATTTTTGCGTCCGGTTTGACGTCCGTGCCCTCAAGAAAGCTCTTGGCCTTCTCAACGCTGAATTTGGGGTGGATGTCGCTGAGCATGGTGAAGAGCTCGCGCACGCGCAAGAAGCGCGGCAGGCTCGCCACATCGGAAATAAAGGCAACGTCCTGCATCAGACGCGCGCGGTGAGCAAATGGGTCCTGACCCAGAACTGTCATCTTGCCTTGATAGCTGGTCAGGCCCAGCATGGCGTTGAGCGTTGTGGTCTTGCCCGCGCCATTGTGCCCGATCAAGCCATAGATGCGGCCCGGCGGGATGTCGAAATCTAGACCGTGCAGAATTTCTCGCCCACCGAAGGATTTCTTCAGGCCGCGTGCCGACACGATTGGCACAGGGGCGACGCTCGTCGTTGTCATCAAGAATTGTCTTTCGGCTCAGAGCTGCGCCATGCAGCGGTCCAGTAATGTATCGAACGCGACACCATCGTCATGTGATGAAGGGGCGATGGCTGTAGAGGATGAGGAAAGCCTAGGCGTTTAGAGGATCAGGGTTGGGGCGGCGCACCGCACGCCGAGCACTTTGACATCTGCCTCACCCAGTTTGACACCGAGCAAAGATAAAAGCCCATCTATGGTCATGTCCAGTGTTGGGGCTAAGGGCATGATAAGCGTTCTCACAAGGCCAGTTACAACGTCTACAACCCCCAAGAGCGGGAGTTGATCCACACGCAATTCCAAGCCCGTCAGAATGGCTGTGCCCAGTGAGCCGACGATCGTGCTGGTCTTGGCTGATTTTATCGTGCCATTGGCAATCTCGGAGGACGAAAAACTCAGCGGTATGGACTTGGTTTGGCCCACGGCGAGATCGATCCTTCCACTGACACTCAGCAGCAAAACGTCGATCATCTTCGTCCACTTCGCCACGGGCTTTTTGGTGAGGTCCAATATCTGGCTTTGCGGCAGGTCTGACATGCCAACATGGGCGATGCCGGGTGTCACATTGAGCACAGCGGCACCATTGGGGGCGGCGGAGCTGGGGCAGGAGAGCGAGCTCAATTGGGCTTCGGCATAAGCGACGTCGATCCAAAGCGGCAGACTAACGGTGGCCCCTAAAAGACCCAAGCCCCCCAATAGCTCGGCTTTGAGGTAGAGTCGGATTTGCGCTGTGCGCGCAATAGTCGAGGCGGGGCCGAACTGGAACCACGGCACTGTGTTGGGTGGGTCTCCAACCGCCAAGGCGAGATGCAATGAGGCAAGACCGGGAACGCCGGCATTGAGCCCAAGGTCGATCATGCGCGCGCCATTGCTCACCGAGGCAGCGGCCCCCAGCAGCTCCATCGCGGACAGCTGTAGTCCCGCCACGCCGCGCGCATCGCCCAACGCCATATTGGCCATGCGCCCGACAGAGATGAGTTTGTTTAAAGGCACAGTGCTGCCGTCCTCGCCAGAAGCGCGGGGCTGTTGGTTCAGAACATCTAAAGCTGATTTGGTGAGGCCACTGGCGGTCTGCGTCAACGCACGGGACAATTGCCCGGCTGTCGCGTTCATTTTTAGGAGGTCGGAATAGGTGCCGACATCGGCGTCCATCTCTTGGGCGAGCTGATCAAGGAAGTTCAGGAGTTCTATGCGCGCGCCGATCAGCGAATTGTAGTCGGCAACTTTAAGAGACACATTGGTGCCGAGCAGTGCGCCGAGCAGCGCGTTGGCAAGGCCATCATTAAGGCTCGCTAGTCGGGAGCCGACATAGAACGAGGCTTCAGGGATGCGCGTCGCGGCTCCGGAAACTTTGAGCTCCGGGGGCGCAATCAGGCTCTGACCGAAGAAGAGTGTTCCCTTTTTCGCAAAGGAGACATCGACAGCATTATAGGGCTGAGTGCCAGCAACGAAGCGTTTGGCAGGGTCGGTGATGGTGGTGTCATAGCGCCCGAGAGTGACGGTCAGCCCGGCCGTGGAGCCGGGTGCCAGCTGGCCGGAGTCGACGAGGGTCTGGTGCGCGAGAAACTGCGCTTTGGAGACGTCGGAGGCCGCCGCGATTGCGGCCAGATCGACCGCCGATTGCATCTGGCGACGCTCATAATAAAGCGACCCGGCATCGACCACTAAAGTAGAGGCCATGAGCCCCAGGGTAATAGCGACAGCAAACATAATGCCCATGTTTGCCGACGTGTCGCGCCAAAACCGGGACAGCATTTAGATGCCGCCGTTACGGATGGTCGCCTGATGCTCGATTATTTTGCTTGGCAGGGGGAGCGGAACATAGAGGTTCCAAATCGGGAGGTCCGAAGCGTCATAGGTGAGGGTAACAGCAAACTGATTGGCGTCTTTGCGGGTAATCTCAAAACTATGGGCAATCGTGGCGGTGTTCAAAAGCACGTAGGCGCCAGCATTTTTGACGAGGAATCGTTGGACGAGCGTGCGCCGTTCCGTGTCATTGATCCCCGCTATGGAGGTGCGAGCGGCGTCGGCGGCCAGTTGTTGGAGGCTTAATGACGCCCCGAAATATATGCCGTATGCGAGCATGCCGGTGAGCAAAAACAAAAACACCGGCGTGAGAATGGCGAACTCAACGGCCGCCGCGCCCTTGGTATTTTTCCGTATAGTGGCAAATGCTTTAAACACGTATGCCTCCGCGGCTAACGCCCTAAAAACATTAGGCTGGACCGCTAAAATTACTGAACTGCTAATATAGGCACTCAAAAAACCCTGGGATTTCTACGTATAAAAATTCACGGCACCGTAGACTTTCCAATGCCCCCTTCAAGCGGTAGGTAGAGCCAACAGGAGAGTCTGAGTTGACGCGCAACTTTCTTTTTGCCCCCTCTGCCGATGATATCGCGCTCACGCGGTTTATCGCGACCGCTGATGCCGTCTCGGGGTTTTTAAAAGGGGCGCCGGGTGGCCCCTTGCCGGGTTGGTATCAGATGGGGGGCAATAACTTAGATTTCCTCCAGCACATGAACGCGCATTTAGCGCTTTCGTTCCCGGCTGCGGGACAGCCTTTTTACGCGGTACGGCTGTGGACCAATGTGCTCTGGCAGCCAGCTTATATTGCTGTTTTGGGAGCTCATGTTGTCGGCTCAGTGCCCAATATGGGACTGCTGTCGCAGGCGCGGCAGAACAATGACATCAACGGCTATCGTCTACTCTCCTCGCCGCAGGTCTCGGGCAGTCTCGAGACCATGATTGACCACGCAGGGCGACAGCTGCGCGCCTTAGCCGATGTCGCTTTGGCCGAGATAAATACGGTGACCAAGCTCAAGCGCGTGCCAGCACTGCGCTTGCTGACTGATCGCATGCTCTCGCTCATGGTCCGGCTAAAGGATTATGTGCCGGGCATTAGCCCCCAAGAGCAGCACCATTATTGTGCGCTGTGGCTCGATGCGATGGGGCTGACCGGCATGGGCACGCTTGAAACGCTGGACCTTCAGGATGGGCGGCAGGTGGTCATTACCGCCCGCAAGGGCTGCTGCCTCGACTATCTCGCCTTCCCAGACGCCTATTGTGCCTCTTGCCCCAAACAAGACGACGCCTTGCGCCTAAAGCGGCAGCGAGACGATGCGGTGGCCGAGCTTGATGCGCGGGATTAGTCGAAGACTTCGTTGGGATAAACGCCCCAAAGTTCTTCCTGCTTGACCCAACCATTATAGCTGGCGCGTTCGCCGGGGTGCCCGGCCGACACCTGACACCATTGCCCATCACACTCACTGACCGAGACGCGCACGCCCGCCTTGAGGTGAGCGCGCGGAGCCGATTCGGCTGAGCGATTGGCGCGCATCAGCACGTCGCCATTGGCAAGCAGAGGCTGGGCGTAGCCCGCACGATTGCCGGACAACAGGTTCTGGTGAATCCAGCCCTCTTCGCCGTCGGCATCGCGGATTTTACGCCAAGTGTCGAACTCTTGGATGATCTCGACCGGAACGCCCGATACCAGATAGTTCCACGCGACTTCGTATTTGGTGCCGGGGCCAACGCGCACGTTGATCGGGTTAGAGCGCGTGGTGACGAAACGGGGCAGTGGTAGACCGCTCGGATTGTCCTGCGCCAAGCTTGGGACAGGAGACAATACGGGGACTGCACACAGCGATAGGACGGTAAAAAGAATAGGGCGCAGGCGACCCGCGAGGGCTGACACTAACAACATCACTTTGCAGACAGTTCGGAATTGCCCTATCACTAGCCCATGATCCTTAATGGTCACTGAACCTTGGCTCAATCCAAGCAGACGTGATCGGGCCCGACTGGTACGAATGACATCAACAAAACCCAAGATTTTGGTCACTCGACGGCTGCCTGCGACGATTGAAGCGCGCATGGCCACCTTGTTTGAGACCGATGTCAACGAAGCGGACGACGCCTTGAGCGGGGCGGACATCGTGTTCGGCCTCGCGGGTAAGGATGTGTTGGTGTCCACCATCACCGACCGAATTGACGCGTCGCTCATTGCCCAACTCCCTGCCAGCGTGCGGTTGATCGCGCAGTTTGGCAATGGGGTGGACAATATTGACCTTGAGGCCGCTTGGGCCGCTGGCATTACGGTGACCAATACGCCCAGCGTGCTCACTGAAGATACGGCTGATATGGCGATGGCGCTGATGCTGGCGCTGCCGCGGCGCTTGGTCGAGGGCACTCAAATCCTTCTGCGCGATCGCGCCTGGGCGGGCTGGTCCCCAACCTCCATGCTTGGCCATCGTTTGCGCGGCAAGGCCTTGGGTATTGTCGGCATGGGGCGCATTGGCACGGCGGTGGCGCAGCGGGCCAAGGCCTTTGGGCTCTCGATCCATTACTATTCCCGCAATCGGCGTCCTCCAGCGGTGGAAGCGCCGCTTGATGCAAGATATTGGGATGATCTCGATGCCATGTTGGCCGAGGTGGACATTGTCTCCCTGCACACGCCCTTAACACGGGACACCAATGGGATTTTGTCCGAGCAACGTCTCGCGGCGATGAAGCCGGGAGCCTATGTGGTCAATGTCAGCCGCCCCGAATTGATAGAAGAAACCGCGCTGATCGAGCGGCTTGAGGCCGGGCATTTGGCAGGCGCGGCGCTCGACGTGTTTGACAACCGTTTTGGCATCAACCCGCGACTGCTGGAGTTGGCGCAGGACAATCGCGTTGTGCTCACCGGCCATATGGCGTCAGCAACGCTCGAAGCCCGGGTTGAAATGGGCGAGGCCGTGATCGTCAATATCCGCACTTTTATGGACGGGCATCAACCTCCCCATCGCCTTTTGCCCGAAAGCTTAGGCCCGCGATTGTCGCGCGGCGCTTGAAAACTGTTGCGCATCGGACGCAGCACTAACTTTGCGTCAATCAGAATTTGTTCTGCTGCTTGCATGCAAGTTCGCGGGGCCATAACTCTGCAACGACTACGCTAGTGGCTCGTTGACTACTCAAGAGCCGCGCTTGGAACTGCTGCGTAGGCGAGGAGTATGCCGTTGAGACGCCCCTTAATTGCCGTGTGTTTGCTGTTTGTTGCGCCCGTTTATGCGCAGGGTCTGGGTGATGCCCCTCTCAGCGAAGTCGACGGCCAGCTGGCGCTGGATGCTTTGGGGCAACGCTTGGTCATGCCCATGCCGGATTGGGCGGCGGATACCAAAAGCCTCGTCGAATTGAGCGATAAGGCCCTCGCACGCTATTCCGAGGACGACAGCCAAGCGCAGTTGGAACTCTATCGCGCGGGCGAGAATGAAAAATTCTGGACCACCATGTATGGGGCGCGCCTGAGCACGCGCGCCAGCATGAGCCTGCAGGATTTTCGCACCTCGGTGATCAATGTGTATGCGCAGGGGTGCGATCCGGACACGATCGCGCTGTTCCAGCTGGAGCCGGACGAAGGCGATGTTCTGCCGCCCCTGGGCTATGTCTGCGGCGCCTATGCCGATCACATCATCGACTTTGTCGGCGAAGGCGAAGTGATGATCATGGGCTTTTATCGCTCTGAAGTGGGCATCGGCATGGTCTATCAAGAGTGGCGCACGCCGCGCTTTGATGCGAGCAAGAGCGATACTTGGCCGATCTCGCCCGACGAGATCGAAGCGCGAATTGCCCAGCTCAAGGAACAGGTATCGCTGCTGCGAGCGGATTGACGAGAAGCCCACAAGGGCCTATCGCAACGCTTATGAAGAAAGACAACAAGCCCTCAGGCCCGAGCCAGCGCCAGCTGCGCGTTGGGGAACTGGTGCGCCACGCAATGGCGGACGTGCTCGCGCGCGGCGAGATCGAAGACGAAGCTCTGGTTGGCACAGTCGTGACCGTGCCAGAAGTGCGTATGTCGAACGATCTCAAGCTCGCGAATGCCTATGTCATGCCGCTCGGTGGCTTGCACGCGCAAGAAATCGTTGACGCACTCAACCGCCACAAGAAGTTTGTCCGCGGTCGCATCGCGCCGCAGCTGAACCTCAAGTTCGCGCCGGACATTCGTTTCCACGTGGACGAGACCTTCGAAGAAGCCGGGCGCATCGATGCGCTGCTGCGCTCTGACCGCGTAAAGCGCGATCTCGAAGACAATTCTGACGACAGCGAAGACTAAGCCTTGACGCAAGCCAAGTCGAAGAAGCGCGCCATCTCCGGGTGGATCGTGCTCAACAAGCCATATGACTTCACCTCCACCCAAGCCGTTGGCAAGGTGCGTTGGTTATTGTCTGCAGCCAAGGGCGGCCACGCCGGAACCCTTGATCCGCTCGCGACCGGTATTCTGCCTATTGCCTTGGGTGAAGCCACCAAGGCTGTGCCGCAGGTGCAGGACGGAACCAAGGTCTATCGGTTCACCATCGGTTGGGGCAAATCCACAACTACGGATGACACTGAAGGCGAAGTGGTCGCCACCTCGGATGTGCGCGCCGATCAGGCTGCGCTTGAAGCGGTGCTGCCACAGTTCACCGGCCTCATCATGCAGCGCCCGCCGATCTTTTCGGCGATTAAGGTCGATGGCGAGCGCGCCTATGATCTTGCGCGCGCAGGCGAAGAGGTCGAACTGGCGGCTCGCCCGATTGAAGTGGACGCGATCAACATCGTGTCGCATGGCGATAGCGAAACCGTTCTGGAAGTCACCTGCGGCAAGGGCACTTATGTGCGCTCATTGGCGCGTGACATTGCCGAAGCACTCGGCACCGTCGGCCATGTGACAACGCTCCATCGTGCGCAGGTTGGTCCTTTCACCGACGCTGACGCGGTGACGCTCGAAGAGCTGGAAGCAGCGGAAGCGGGCGAGGTGCGCGATGCGCTGCTGAAGCCCGTACATGCGGCCTTGGTTGATGTTCCAGAGATCCGTCTCGACGCTTTGCAAGCAACAGCGGTGCAGCATGGCAATGCGGTTCTACTGACGGGCGCTAATGCGCCGGTCAACATGGACGAATGCTGGGTCAGCTTTAAGGGCAAAGTGATCGCTACGGGCGGAGTGGCATTTGGCCAGTTCCAGCCTCGGCGCGTCTTTAACCTCTAGACGCCATCCAATCGCGGACCCGGGTGCATCAAGGCATGGATCCGGTTCGCGCCCAAACGCGCCAGTTTGAGCATCATTGCCTTACGGCGTGCGGGCGGAAGCGGGGTATCCGGGCTGTCCCGCAGAATTGCGCCATCATGGCCATCGGCCACGATGAGACCTTCGCTCTCCGGAAAAATCTCGCTGTCGAGTTCCGGTGGCTTGGCGAAGAAGAATTTATCAGAATATTCGCGGTACTCGGGCCATTTCCGGTCGACCTGAAAATCGATCAGGCTCGATTTGATCTCGATGATCCAAATCTCGCCTTTGGGACCGACGGCGAGCACATCGGCACGCCGCCCATTATTGAGTGCGACCTCAGCATAACAAGCCATATCGTGTCGCTCCCGCAGCATCCGCATCACCCCGCGCTGGACGCGCAGGGCTGTTGCTGATTGCCGGAGGTCAACAATGGCGGGCAGCTCGTCACTCATGCTCTGCGCTTACCCCGCCGCTTTGGCAGAACTGTGTTTGCCGCCGAGCGCAAAGCTCGACGCCCAAAGACCTGCAATGAGGAGCGGTAGGCAGACCATGTAGGAGGCGCGAATGCCGAAGAATTCGGCAACAAAGCCGAGCAGCGGCGGCGCGAGGAAAAACACTACAAAGCTCACCTGACCAAGCGCCGCCACGTTGACGGCCGCCGGACGATCGGTGCGCTGCGCGGCAGCGGACACAGCCAGCGGATAGACAGACGAGCAACCTGCACCCATGAGGGCAAAGCCAAGGAGGGCGAGCTCGGAGTTTGGTGCGAGCCAAACCAAGGTTGCGCCAAGGCTTGCGACTGCAAGCATGACCATGGCGACATTGCGTGGACCATAACGCGCGACGACCGGGTCAGCGGTAAGGCGGACGAGGGCCATGAAGAATGCGAAGATGGTGAGGCTCATGCCGCCGACGAATGGCTCAACAGCAAAGACATCGCGCATATAGATCGCCGACCAATCGATGCCCGCGCCTTCAACCAAGAAGGCGGCAAAGCCGATGAGGCAAAGGGGCAGCAAGCCAAGGGTTGGGAAGGCGAACTTGTGGGTATCGCCGTCGGTAGCGCGGACCGGCTTTGGGGCGTTAGTTGCGCCATAGATCAACCAGCCAGCAATGGCGACAACAATGACGGCAATGGCCAGCAGGTGCCAATTGGTGGTGAGACCCGATTGACGGATCATCGCGCCAAACAGTGCGGTGACGAAAAACCCGACGCTCCAGAAGCCGTGGGCCCGGTTCATAAACCGCCCGCCGGTTTGCGTTTCGAGGCGGTCGATTTCGACGTTGAGGTTTATCTCCAGCGCGCCTGAACAAATGCCGGCCAAGAACAGAACCGCAAACATGAAGGGCGCGGAGGGCAACCAAGGAATGGTTGCGAACAGCAATGATGGTCCCAACACCGTGATGAAGGCCGTGGTGCGGAAGCCCATTTTCTCGATGATCGGCGCTCCAAAGGTCAAGGATAGGAGCGAGCCGATTGCCATGCCGATCATGGTCAAGCCGAGCTGGCCCTCAGAAAGGCCGAACTGAGTTTGAAGGTCTGGCAGGCGCGCCATCAGCGCGCCCGTTGTCAGCGCAAAGAAGAAGAAGCTGGCGTAGATGCGGTGTTGTGGAGCGATCATCGGGGAACAGTCGTAGAAACGGGCTTGGGCGCCAGAACGTGGGAGGTGAGGAGGCTGATCAGGATTAGGGGCAGGCCCACACCGAACGTCCACTGAATGCCCCAATGCTCGGCGATGAAGCCAAGAAGCGGTGGGCCAAGCAAGAAGGCTGTAAAGGAGAACTGGGCAAGGGCTGCGACATTGATCGCCGCTGGGCGGTCGGTTTGCTGCGCGGCGGCCGACATGGCCAGCGGGAACAGCGCTGAGGAGCCGACACCGATAAGAGCAAAGCCGAGATAGGAGGCGATTGCCGATGGAGCCCAGAAAACGATGAGGGTGCCGATGAGCAAAATGGTCAGCAGAACGCGGGCGACCCGAACCGGGCTATAGCGTTCAACAAAGCTATCGGCGACGAAACGGGTCGCAGCCTGGCTGCCCGCCACAAAGGCAACGGCAATGCCGGCCCAGAACGGCTCAACGCCGAACAGGTCCTTCATATAGATCGCAGACCAATCAATGCCAGCGCCTTCCATCAGCATGGCCGAAAGGCAGACGCCGACCAGAGCCATAATGGTCATCGTCGGGCGTGCAAACTTTGGTCCGCTCTCCGCGCTGGTCTGGCGATGGGGAGCGGCCTTGAATTGACCCAAGAGCAGCAAGGTCGCGACCAGCACCACGGGAACCATCAGCATCAGATGTAGCTGAGGCGATAGGCCGGTCTGCGCAACCGTGGCTCCGACAATGCCAGCGGCAAAGAACCCAAGGCTCCAGAAGCCGTGGGCGCGGTTCATAATCCGACGGCCAATCAGATGCTCGACGCGATCGGCCTCGATATTGATGATGATCTCAATGGCGCCAATGGTGAGGCCCACCGGCACGAGCAACAAGAAGAACGCCAGTGGTGTCTGGGCCCACATCGACGCGGCGTAGAGCACCGAGAGTAGGGGAATGGCGATCAAGAGCACGCGCTTATGGCCATATTTTTCGATAACCGGGCCTGCAAAGGTCAGAGAGATTAGCGTGCCAACAGCAGAGCCGATAAGGGCCAAGCCGAGCATGCCCTCAGCGACATTCATGGCAGAGCGAATATCGGGCAGTCGGGGAAACATGCTGCCCATGCAAAAGGAATATACAAAAAACGCCCCGAAGACGGAAATCTGGGGCGGCAGGCTTAGGCCGAATCGCATGGTCAAAGTGCTCGAACTCGAAGTTGAGCTAAGCTAGGCCAAGCAGATCACTGAGAGAATAGTTGGCGGCTGAAATTATATCGATTTCGAGGCGCGCAAGAAAAAGGCCGCCCGGAGGCGGCCTGAACGTCTCAGCCCTCAGAGACGGTCATTTTTGCGCGATGCAAACCGAAGTGACACCAGCGTTCTTAAAGCCAAGAGCGCTTGCTGCAGCCTTGGACAGATCGATGATGCGCTTGCCATGGAATGGACCACGGTCATTGATGGTGACTTCGATTGATTTGCCGGTGCGTTGATCTTCAACTTCCACGACGGTTCCAAATGGAAGCGTGCGGTGCGCAGCGGTCATTGCATTTTCGTTGAACACTTGGCCAGAAGCAGCAGTTTTGCCGTGGAAGCCAGGTCCGTACCAAGAGGCGCCGCCGCATTGGGCGTAGGCTGCTGGGACGAAGGCGAAGAGTGCCGCAGCCGAGGCAGCAACAATGAGGACTTTCTTAGTCAATGATCTAGAGCTCGCAGTAGTTGTCGTTGCCGACTAACTACCCCGTGGCGCGGACAAGATTGTGGGCAAGTTGCCACACTTTGGTAATTGCGGGCTCTGAAGGGGCGAATTTGGCGCATTCACGCGGGTTTCACGCAAAGTTGCGAGTCTAGCGATCAGCTGATTTAGAGATTCAGAATCTCAGCTTTTTTCTCGATCGCTGATCTGGAGCAAGATGAGGAACGGAATCCGGATTCATTTTCTCCCTGTGGGAAATGTGCAACGGTTCCCGATTAGGTGGCATTTTTCTCCAAATATGGCCCGTGGAGAATGTGGAAAAAGCCCTTGCAAGCGCCGAAGCGCCTCCATTTGTGGCGTGATTTGGGCGGGAGAGCCCGATTTTGGCGGCCGAACGAGCAAGAAAAAGGGCGATGACAAGGTCACCGCCCGAAGGTCAGTCAGGGAGAAAACAGGGTGCCGTTAGTTCTTCGGCTGAGGAACAATGCGCAGATATGGCTTTAGTTCCGTCCAGCCTTCAGGAAATTTCGTTTTGGCCTGTTCGTTGGAGACGGCGGGTACAATGATCACGTCATCGCCGCTCTTCCAATTGACCGGCGTCGCTACCTGATGCTTGGCGGTGAGCTGGAGGCTGTCGATGACGCGGATGACTTCATCGAAGTTCCGGCCGGTTGACGCTGGGTATTCAATTTTCAACTTCACCTTCTTGTCCGGGCCGATGACGAAGACCGAACGCACGGTGAGCGTGTTGTCAGCGTTAGGGTGGATCATGTCGTACTTGCGTGCGACTTCACCCTTGGTGTCAGCCAGAAGCGGGAAGTTAAGAGCCGCGCCCTGAGTTTCCTCAATGTCGCTGGCCCAGCCTGCGTGATCTTCAAGCTTATCGACCGAGAGGCCCAAAACTTTGACTCCGCGCTTCTCAAACTCAGGCTTGAGCTTGGCGGTGTAGCCCAGTTCGGTGGTGCAGACCGGTGTGAAATTCTTCGGGTGGCTGAAGAGAACGGCCCACGATCCTTCGATGAAGTCGTGGAAGTGGATGGTGCCCTCAGTGCTTTCGAGGGTGAAATCTGGTGCGGTATCGCCGATCAGGATCGCCATTGTCTATTCCTTCGCCCAAGCGGTGGGCTCTGTGCTTGTTTGTAGAATATCGTGCCCGTGATTGCCGATTGAAGTGGGGGCGCGGGGAACGCTTTTGCCAATGCGGGACGGTTTGGATGCGTTCCTTGCGCAAACCAAAGTGAAAAGGAAATGAGCGTTCTATTCGCCCGAAATCATGACGGAGCCCTGCATCGGCGTGGTGGCTGGAGCGCCATTTTCCCAAGTGACATCAAGCCCGTTAAGGGGAACCACCGAGAGGCTCATTTTGCCAGAGCCTTGGTTCACCTCGCGCGCGTGGGCGAGATAGATGAGGGCATTATTGGCGCTGTCGTAGATGCGGGTAACGCGGAGCGACTTCCAAATCAGAGAGCGGTTCTGTTTGAAAATCTCTTCGCCACCCGAGCTGGTGCGGATGTTGCCAATGGTGATTGGGCCCACAGCATTGCAGTCGAGGGCGGAATGGGAGGGGTCTTCAAACCAATTGCCCTGGCTCACGCGGTCAATGAACGAGCGGTTGAAATAGGAAAGGTGGCAGACAACGCCTTGCACATTGGGATCGGCGACAGCCTCAATCGAGATGTCATTGCCAGTCCAGTCGACGCCAACACTGCCCACTTCGGATTGACGCCCACAGGCGATCAGGGCAAGCGCAGCAGTGGCGAGAACGGCAACTCGGGCAATAGCGTTCATCAACTTCTCCATTCGTGTCTCTATGAGATTGGGAACGATCTGCCGCGCTACAAGGTTTCGCGGAGCCTTAGCGCAAGTTTTGTCGGTCCATGACTTTTTCGAGCCATCGCACCAGCAGCGAAAGCGACAGCGTCATGGTCAGATAGAGAAAGGCCACAACGTTATAGGTCTCGAAGAACAGGAAGCTGTTCGAGGCGGACAGCTTACCCAGCTGGGTAATGTCCTGAACGCCGAGGGCTGACACAAGCGCGGAATCTTTGACCATAGAGACAAAGTCATTGCCGAGCGGTGGCAGCACAGTGCGGAACGCCTGGGGGAAGATGATGTGACGGAAGCAATTCCAACGCGACAGACCAAGCGCGCGGGCGGCCTCGATCTGGCCCTTGTCGACGGACTCTATACCAGCGCGGAAAATCTCGGCGATGAAGGCCGAGTAGCAGACCGTGAGCGCGAAGATGGCGCGCCAGACGAAATCAAAGCCGCGCACACTGGCCGGAGCCAGCCAGCCCAGCTCGATCACAGGCGAGAAGAGCCAGTTAAAGCCCGACACCATGGCCGGTGCGGCAACGAAGGCGATGTAAAAGAGGAAGACCAGGATGGGGATGCCGCGGATCAATTCAACGTAAAATGTTGCGATCTCGCTCAAGACCCGAATGCCCGAGGTGCGCGCTAAGGCCACCAAAAGGCCGAGCACGATTGCTGCGGCAAAGGCAAGTAGCGTGACCCAGAGTGTCGTGACCACGCCACCCGACACCGTGTCGAAGATTTTCGAATAGGTTTGATCGGCCGATATCGCCCAGAAGCCAAGAACGAAGATCAGGGCAAGGGTTACCAGCCACCAAGGCGTGCGGCTCATGAGCGAGGGGCGGCGGGGTTTATAAGTCATCAGACGCCAGTATTTTCTTTCGCCCTATAGGGCATAGCAAAGGCCCACTCGGCAAGCCGGAGTGGGCCTTTTTCAGTCAAAGCTCTGTCTTGAGCGTGCAGACTATTCGGCGGCGTATTCGAAGAACCAATAGTTGATGCGCTCATCGAGCCAGCCATCCTCGCGCATGCTGTCGAGGGCGGCATTGAACGGCTCAACGAGATCGGAGCCTGGGGTCAGAATGAAGCCCAGAGGGTCGGATTTGAGCGTTTCATCAATCTGCTTAAAGGCTCCGGGATCAGCGCCCATATAGCCGGTCGCAGCGGCCTGATCGGCGATAATGGCGTCGACGTCGCCAGCCTTTACGGCTTGAACGGCAGCGCCAAAGCTATCGAAGGTTTTGACGCGCGGATTGGCTTCGTCGCCATCAAGCACGTCATAGATCGCGGTATAGAAGGAAGAAGTGCCTGCCTGCGCGCCAAAGAGCAGATCGGCGTTTTCGGCAAAGCTCTCAGCACCCGTGATGCGCTCTTCATCGGCGCGGACGAGCAGATATTGCTCAACAGTGATGAACGGATCGGTGAAGTCGATCACCTCATCACGCTCTTCGGTGATGGTGATGCCATCGGCACCGATGTCAAACTGGCCGGAGCGGACCGCTTCGATCATCACGTCCCAAGCCGACAGATCCCACTCGATCTTGGCATTGAGGCGCTTGGCCACTTCGTTGATGACATCATATTCAAGGCCAATGCCGTCGCCGGTCTTCGGATCAGCAAAGTTCAGCGGGTAATAGGCGTTCTCGGTCACCGCATGGATGGTGCGGCCATCAAGGTTCGGCAGCTCGGCCGCAAAGCTCTGCGCGCTCAGCGCCAAAGCCAGTGCAGATACCGCTGCGCCGGTCAAAATCGTCTTCATGGAATTGTGTCTCCCAAGTCTCTGGGAGAGAGACTAGCTGAGTGCGCGAAATCTGCAAATATGTGGCGAGGAAACGCTTGGCTCAGGAGCCGCTTGAAATCAGAAAATTCGCTCGCCCCCAGTGGGTTTAAGCAAAGGCGTGGCGCTAGCGCGTCGGTCCCATCTCATGCAGGAGCCATTGGCGGAAGGCGCGAAGTTTGGGTGTTTCGCGACGCCCTTTGGCGGTGACCAGATAATAGGCATTATTGCCGGTGGTCGCACGGTGGAAGGGGCGAACCAAGCGCCCCATTTCCACCAATTCATCGGTCATCATGTCGACGGCGAGCAATAATCCTTGACCCGATAGGGCGGCATCGAAGGCTAGCGAGGCGTCGGAAATGACCGGGCCGTGCCCATGCGCGAGCGGAGATTTGCCCGCAGCTTTGGACCAGCTGGGCCAATCGAGCATGCTGGTCGTATCGATAATGACCGGCAGTTCGGCGTAGGGCCGATCTTTATGTGTTGCCCAGAAGTCCGGGGAACAGACCGGCTGGAAACTCTGGCCGCCGATTTTGGTGGCGTTGACACCAGGCCATTGCCCCGAGCCAAATCGCACCCCGCAATCAATGTCGCGCCGGTTGAGATCGGTCATCGCGGCAGTGACGCACAAGCGCAGCTCGATGTCAGAATGCGCTTGCGCAAAATTGCCCATGTGCCAGATGAGCCAGCGAGACGCAAAAACGCTGCCGACTGTGAGATTGAGCACGTTATCGTCGTCGCCCGTGACTTGCGCCAAAGCATCGCCGAGCGCAGCAAAGCCCGAGCTTAGTTGCGGCATGATCTCCATCAAGACTGGCAATGGGCGCAGGCCGTCACTGGTGCGCGCAAACAGCATCACGCCTAATCGCTCTTCGGCGCGGCGTATATGTTGGCTCACCGCCCCAACGGTGACGCCCAACTCATTTGCTGCGGGCGCGAGCGCACCGAGACGGGCCACGATTTCAATGGCCCGTAGCGCGTTCAGCGGAATAGGAAGTTGCGCACTCATATAGTTTTTCTATACGCGGCGGCAGGTCTTGTCGATTGGATAGGTGCAGTCGTTGGCGCAAAGTGAAGGTCATTCATTTTGTGAAAGGATACAAAATGTCTATTCTTGTTCCCGCGCTGCACCGTCTCAAACTGCTTTTCAAAAAGCTTGTGACGCCGCTTAATTGCGATGAGCCTGACCCACGCGACTGGGCCGATCTGCCGCCGCACCATCCCAAGTGCGAGTGACTTATTGACAATATCTCCCCGCGCAATCGTCGCCACGGCATTTCGCGTCGACGTGGAAGTGATTGGCGTGGGCGGCATTGGCATCGGGGCCAAGAACGGTGTTGAAGCGTTCGCAGGCTGCTTGCTGCGCAAACCTCAGGAACTGGCCCTCAAGCGCATCGCTCGGGCGCCAATCTTTTAAAACGTCTATCACCCGGCCATCGCCGAGGATAAAGCCGTGGACGTCGAGCGCATTGGCAAAGCTGTGCTCCGATACGCCGCCAGAGCGTGTGCCAATACGGGCGCGACACACCATAGACCCGCCTGAGGTTACGCTGGCGAGCGGGCTGTCCGTGAGTTCTTGGGCTTGGGCGTCCAGCACTGCGACCCAATCGGCGACGGCGGTGGCGACGCCGCAGGTAACGGTTGCTGGCATGGCCAGCGGAATATCGCGCCGTCCCACTTTTACTCCGGTCATCAGAATGGGCGAGGCGGTGCCACAGCGGCCTTCGGAGATCGGGGCGATCATCTCGCCGATCACCGTGCCATTCTTCAAAGCGGGGCAGGAGGCTTGTTCAGCCTGGGTTGCGGGCTCTGCTTGTTCGGGCTTTTCAGTGGGCTGGTCGCTGGTCGGCGCGACGGGCCGAACCTCTGGTCTTGGCGTCGGCATTGCGGGCGCCGCCGGTTCGCTCTTGCCGTTGTTGACGATGGTGATTTGGGACGCGAAGGGGTCCGGCGCAGTTTGCGCATTGTCTTGAGCCGCGCTGGCGGCGGAGAGAAGAATGAGCGTTACGAGGGCGAGACTGGGGCTTTGCATCGCTCGCTAACGTCGACTTAACGAAAGAGTTGCCGCAAAACCCACCTTTACTGCGCTGAAACCATCTTCTCGCCCTTGTTTGCATCTGCTATCAGCGCGCTCATGACAACGCCGCTCAAAAACATCCGCAATTTCTCCATCGTCGCGCACATCGACCATGGGAAGTCGACTCTTGCTGATCGCCTGATCCAGTTCACCGGGGGCCTAGAAGCCCGCGAGATGAAGGAGCAGGTGCTTGACAATATGGAGATTGAGCGCGAGCGCGGGATCACCATCAAGGCACAGACCGTGCGCCTCAACTATAAGGCGCAGGATGGTGAGGACTATGTTCTCAACCTTATCGACACGCCCGGACACGTTGACTTTGCTTATGAAGTCTCGCGCTCGATGTCGGCGGTGGAAGGTTCGCTGCTTGTCGTCGACGCCTCCCAGGGTGTGGAAGCGCAGACGCTCGCCAACGTCTATCATGCGTTAGAAGCCAACCATGAAATCGTCCCCGTCCTGAACAAGGTCGATCTGCCCGCGGCGGATATTCCGCGCGTAAAGACGCAGATTGAAGACGTAATCGGCATTGATGCTTCGGACGCGATTGAAATTTCGGCAAAGACCGGCCTCAACATTGAGGGCGTTCTGGAAGCCATCGTTACCCGTCTGCCAGCGCCGAAGGGCGATATCGACGCGCCGCTGAAGGCACTGCTGGTTGATAGCTGGTACGACACCTATCTCGGCGTTGTCGTTCTGGTTCGCATCATTGATGGTGTGATGAAGAAGGGCCAGCGCATCCGCATGATGGCCTCCGGCGCCGTCTATGATCTCGACCGCGTTGGCGTGAACACGCCTAAGCTGGTTGAAGTCAAAGAACTGACCCCAGGCGAACTTGGCGTTTTCACCGCTTCCATCAAGGAAGTGGCGGACACCAACGTTGGTGATACCATCACCGACGACCGTAAGCCGACCGCTGAGCCGCTGCCAGACTTCCGTCCGGCGCAGCCCGTGGTGTTCTGCGGTCTCTTCCCGGTTGATGCCTCGGACTTTGACGAGCTGCGCTCTGCCATGGGCAAGCTGCGCCTCAACGATGCGTCCTTCTCGTTTGAAATGGAAACTTCGGCCGCGCTCGGTTTCGGCTTCCGCTGCGGTTTCCTTGGGCTTTTGCACCTCGAAATCATTCAGGAACGCCTAAGCCGCGAGTTCGATCTCGATCTGATCGCGACGGCGCCATCCGTGGTTTACGAGATGGAGCTGACCGACGGCACCTCCATGCTGCTGCACAACCCGGCAGACATGCCGGACGTGATGAAGATCACCGAAATCCGCGAGCCGTGGATCAAGGCGACCATTCTCACCCCTGACGAATACCTCGGTTCGATCCTCAAGCTTTGCCAGGATCGTCGCGGCATTCAGACCAATCTGTCCTACGTTGGTTCGCGCGCCATGGTCGAATATGACCTGCCGCTCAACGAAGTGGTGTTCGACTTCTACGATCGCCTCAAGTCGATCTCGAAGGGCTATGCGAGCTTCGATTACCACCTCGACAACCATCGCGAAGGCGATCTGGTAAAGCTTTCGATCCTCGTCAATTCCGAACCGGTCGATGCGCTGTCCATGCTCGTTCACCGCACGGTGGCTGAATCGCGCGGTCGTCAGATGTGCGAAAAGCTCAAGGAACTGATCCCGCAGCACTTGTTCGTGATCCCGATCCAGGCGGCCATCGGCGGCAAGGTTATTGCCCGCGAAACCGTTCGCGCCATGCGTAAGGACGTGACGGCGAAGTGCTATGGCGGTGACGCCACCCGTAAGCGCAAGCTGCTCGATAAGCAGAAAAAGGGTAAGGCCAAGATGCGCCAATACGGCAACGTCAACATCCCGCAGGAAGCCTTCATCAAGGCCCTCAAGATGGGCGACGAATAGTTATTTGGGGCCTTTGGCTTCGTGAATACCAAGACCCCGGTGCGGAAGCGCCGGGGTCTTTTTGTTCGCGAATTAGCTGCCAGGCCGCTTTACGAGGGGCGCTGTGAGGATGTCTGGATTGACGAGCGGCCGAGCGATGACGCGATCTCGGGTAAATCCCACCATGGCCACCCAACCTTGCAAGCCATCGGCCGTGGTTGAGAAGCAATAGTCGTCCATGCAATCGCCCAGCTCAAACCGTGTTCCTTTCGGCATGAGGTAGACTTTAGGGGCCAGGCTCGTCGGCAGCATGCGGACGTTGAGGTCCGTATGTGCGGTCGCGACGCCTGCCGTTGGCTGGTTGGGCACGCTGTGCCTTACGGGCCAGACGCGCAGGTCATTGAGGACATAGCCAGTCAGGCGCGTGCGCAAATGCACGACGCGACAGAAATTGCCAGCGCAGCCCATGTTGTAAACCGCGTCACCAGCAGGGATCGTGAGGAATTCAGCGCTTGTACCGTTTGGTTCCAGGCTGAGCCTTTCGTGATGGTCGGTAAATTGGAAAACGACCGGCAGTTCTTCCGCGCTATTGGGTGATACTGCTAGTAATGCAAATAAAGGAGCCGCTAGCGCGGCTTTGATATTTTGAAATGCCATCATACCCTCCTTGATATGACGGTACGCTAAGACGATCTTCCTGAATGAGAAATGAATAGTGCTGTGGAACTAGCAAATGTGATGCGGTGTGTGAAATAAGTGCTTTGACCAAATGAGGACTAGTCTTTGAGCGGTAAAAGCCTGCGGAAAACCCCGGCAGGGTTGCCGGGGTACAATGTTGAGCGCGGTCAGCTAGGCCGCGACGCGCCAGCTGCTGGTGTTATTCATGTCGAGATAGAACATGGTGCGGTAGCCGTTGGCGAAGCCATTGAGGCTGTCGAGCGTGATGATGCCATTGTCGGTCTTAACGCCGAGCACCGCATGCCATTCGCCCGAACGCAGCTGGCCAATCTTGATGCGCATTGCCGAAACCGGATATCCCGCTTCGCTCAGTGCCATGATTTTGGCGAGCACATAGTCTTCGCAATCGGCGACGCCTCGCATCGGTACAGTCCAGTGGTCGCTCACGCCATAGGCGCGGCTATCGGACGAAAAGCGGTAGCGGGAATTGATCTGCTGGCTGATGCTCTGCAGCGTCGCTTCGAGCTCGCGCGAATAGGCGATAGACGAAGGGCCCGCAAAAGAGCTGCAAAAGTTCATGGGCTGGTCGCCGCGCATGCACATGTCCTCCCAACCGGCCTGCCGAACGGAGGAATAATCTACGGCATAAGCGGACAGTGGCTGAGCGAAGGTTAGGGCAGCCAATGCGATGCCAGCGACGCGGCGAAGCGAAGTAAAAATCTGCATGGTTCATCACCGAAAACGAGCGGACGCGTGGCCTCGCCAAGCAGGCGATTCCGCGGGTCACAACATGGATCTAGGGTTGCGTTGACCGCTCACATAGAGGGTGATGTTGGCTGGGTTAATACCGCTCACGAGAACGTAAATAACCAAGTTGTTATAAGTGGTTAGCTGCGCGAGCGCCGGTGGCGGCGCAAATCTTGGCGCAATTAAACTTGCCGTTATCCGGATCAAGTTTTCGAATATATCGCAAGGCTAGTGGTTTAGAATTGCCTGTAATTGGCAATTTGAAAGCTGCGTGGCGCAATATTCATTGGCCGGATTGAAGTATAAAGCGTTCGTTGGGCGACATTGCGCTGTCGGCTTTGTGATCGCTGATTGCAGGCGAAGTGCCGTGAACGCGCGGTAGCGTCGACATTTCAACGGCGTAGGCTTGGGTTGAGGTGGAAGAACTGTGTTTTAGTAAAGCCAGTTGCTGCTAGATCTGCGTCTTCCTCTGCGGGCGAGAGGCATGGGTTTGCGCGATAGCACTGGAGGATGGCCTTGCTGATGGTTCAGGCAAGGCGACCTCCGGTGGCTTATCGCCGGCTTTTCTTAAGGACGCGGATGGTGCTGCAACTGCCCACCCTTGGTGGCATCATCAATGGCCGCGATCTCTTCGGCGCTCAGGTCGATATTATTGAGCACACCAAGATTGTCCTTGAGCTGCTCAAGCGAACGCACGCCGATGAGGGCCGAGGTCATCTCCTTGCGGCGCAATACCCAGCTGAGCGCCAACTGCACCATGGTCTGGCCGCGGGACTTGGCAATTTCACCCAGTTTCTCGACGGCATCCAAAACGCGCGGTTCAATCTGATTGGCGCGCAACGACCCATTGGGGTTTTCAGCGCGTGTGCCCGCCACAGTGCCCGAATTATACTTGCCCGAGAGCACGCCCTGCGCCAGTGGCGAGAAGGCGATCACGCCAATGCCCAGCTCGCCGCAAGCGTCGATGGTTTTGTCGTTTTCAATCCAGCGATTGATCATCGAATAGCTGGGTTGGTGAATGGTGGTGGCGACGCCCATGTCCTTGAGTATGCGATGGGCTTCTCGGGTTTCTTTCTCCGGATAGGAGGAGATACCGACGTAAAGCGCCTTGCCGGATTTCACAGCGTGCGCCAGCGCGCCCATGGTCTCTTCAAGCGGCGTTTCGGGGTCGAAGCGGTGCGAATAGAAAATGTCGACATAATCGAGCCCCATGCGCTTTAGGCTCTGATCAAGGCTGGCGAGCATATATTTGCGGCTCCCCCATTCGCCGTAAGGGCCTGGCCACATATTGTAGCCAGCCTTGGTCGAGACGATCATTTCATCGCGATAAGGGCGGAAGTCACGGGTCATGACCTGCCCAAAGAGCTCTTCTGACGAGCCCGCTGGCGGGCCGTAATTATTGGCTAGATCAAAGTGGGTGATACCCTGGTCAAAAGCGTAGCCCAAAATCTCCATGGCGCTCGGATAGTCGCGTGTGCCGCCAAAATTTTGCCAAAGGCCGAGACTGACGACGGGGAGTTTCAGACCCGAATGGCCCGAACGACGATAATGCATCGTGTCATATCGAGCAGGGTCGGCGCGGTAGGTCATCTCAGTCTCCCAAACAAATCTTGCCTGCCCGTGACGCCGGGCTTTTGTGGTGCTATGAGCGGGTCAACGAAGACGTCCGCACCCAGCTCAGATAGTACAGTGTCCCAGCAAGATCATCCATACAAGGTATTGGCCATCTACAAGTTTGCCTCTCTGCCCGACGCGGCGGAGATCAAGGCGCCGCTTGCGGAATTTTGTTGCGCGCGTGGTATTAAGGGGACGTTGATCCTCGCGCCTGAGGGCATCAATGGCACTGTCGCAGGTGCGCCGGACGCGATCGACGCTCTTTCCGATTATTTGTTTGCTTCCGGGCCTTTCGGCACACGTTTGGCTGGCGCGGAAGCCAAGTATTCCTTCGCTGACAGCGAGCCGTTCCTGCGCATGAAAGTGCGGCTCAAGCCCGAGATCGTCACCCTTCGCGCGCCGCAGGTTGATCCCAACCGTGAGGTTGGCACCTATGTCGAGCCAGAAGACTGGAATGCGCTGATCGAGCGTAATGACGTCATCCTGATCGATACGCGCAACGATTACGAAGTCGATATCGGCACCTTCCAGCGGGCCATCGACCCCAAGACCGAGAGCTTTGTCGAGTTCAAGGATTATGTCGCCAATAATCTCGACCCTAAGCAGCACAAGAAGGTCGCCATGTTCTGCACCGGCGGTATCCGGTGTGAAAAGGCGTCGAGCTATATGCTCAGCCAGGGGTTTGAAGAGGTCTTCCACCTCAAGGGCGGGATCCTCAAATATCTTGAGAAAGTGCCGGAAGAGAACAGCCGCTTTAACGGCGAGTGCTTCGTGTTCGACGAGCGCGTTTCGGTCGGTCATGGTCTGGAGATTGGTACGGCAACGCTCTGCCGTTCATGCCGCCATCCGCTGACCGAACAGGACCGCGCGCATGAGCACTATGTTGAAGGCGTAAGCTGCTCGCACTGCATCAACGATGAAGGTAAGCGCAAGGCTGCGGCTGAGCGTCAGCACCAGATCGATCTCGCTGCAAAGCGTGGCTTGGCGCATATGGGTGACGCGGCAGTTGAAGCTGCACGCAAGGCTCGTGAGGCGAAAAAGCAACGTGCTGAGCAATCGCGAGCGCTCAACGCTAAGGCGGCGGCCAAAGCGGCTCACTAAGGCCGTCGCACTAATTTGAATTCAGGAGGGGGCCACTTGGCCCCCTTTTTGCGATTTAGAGTGTGAGGCCTGCCGCTTTGACAGCTTCAGTATAGCTGCGGCTGACCGGCACGCGCTTCCCCGTTTCAAGTTCGAGCAGCAGCTTACCATTCTCCCGGACGCAACCGCGGACAGCATCCAACGCTACCCAATGGGAGCGGTGTACCTGTAGCCCGGCGATTGGGGCGGTTTCTCGCATGGCATCCGACAGGCGCAACAGCAGCAAGGCTGTGCCGCGATCGGTGGAGACCTCAACATAGTGGTCAGCCACAGCCAAGTGAAGCAACCGACCTCTCTGGTGCAGCGGCATGCGGCTGAGTAGAGCTGGCGTCGCGTCCGCCACGTTGGTGGGCGCTTGGCGCGGTGTGAACACTGCACTCAGCACTGTGACAGCGGCCGAAATCGCTATGCAATAGAGCGTTAAACTCGCAGCTTCTCTGGTCGGGAAGGACCAGCCAAAAGCGAGTTGATTGACACCGATGACGCAGGCGACGACTGGCAGCCCGGCAATGCTTCCAGCGACAAGGGCTCGCGGCACGGGCGGCAAGCGGGTGCCGAGCAATAGCTCAAAAAAACTTGCGGTCGCGGTGCCAATGATTGCGGTGACGACGACCACTGCCGCCCAATAGGGCAGGCGAATATGAAGCGGTAAATCGAAGGAGCCGAAAGGCCCAATCATCCCCACCAGTAAGGCGATGATCGTGAGCGTTATCCAACTGCGCGCATCACCCGCAAGGGTGCGCATTTCACGAAGCGTAGACTGCAGGATGGTGTGGTTCACGTAGGGGAGCGGCCATTGGCGAAATGGAGGTTGTACGGGGCGAGCTTATAGAGCCATGGCGAAGAGGCAAGCAAGATCAAGGTCTCCCATGTCGCTCACTCCTCTGCTCAATGCTGGTCTCGTGATCCAAATTCATGTCATCGCGGCCATTGCCGCATTCCTGCTGGGCGCCTTGGTGCTGTGGCGTCGCAAGGGGACGCGGCTGCACAAGGCCTTGGGCAAGGTCTGGGTTGTGCTGATGCTGGTGGTGGCCACCAGTTCGTTGTTCATCCATGAGGGCCGGCTGTTCGGGCCGTTCAGCCCGATCCACATTCTGACGCTTGTTACCTATATCGGGATTGGCCAAGCCCTATGGGCGATCAAGGTGCAGCGCGATGTGGTGGCACACCGTGCTGGCATGCAGGGCACCTATATTGGCGCGCTGTTGCTTGCGGGCGCATTCACCTTCTTGCCGGGTCGTCGCATGCACGCGGTCTTGTTTGGCGCAGAGGCGGGGTGGACCCCGTCTCTCGTGATTATCGGTCTGGCGCTGAGTGTCGCTGCGTTGTCGTGGTGGCGACTGTTGCGCGGCGCACATTCTGTCCAGCGCTAGGCGTTGCCGATGAGAATGCCGGCGGCGAAAACCAAGGCGCCGCCGAGCACCACTTGCAATACGGCGCGCCAGAACGGGGTCTGCATATAGCGCTTTTGAATGTAAGCGATGGCCCAGAGCTCGAGAATAACGACGGCTGCTGCCACCCACGTCGCAACCCAGAAGTCTGCGATGAGATAGGGTAGAGCATGGCCCAGGCCGCCAACAGCTGTCATGATCCCTGCAGCAAAGCCGCGCTTGATCGGCGAGCCACGCCCGGTCAGCTTACCGTCGTCAGACGCTGCCTCGGTAAAGCCCATGGAAATGCCCGCGCCAACGGCTGCGGCAAGACCAACCAAAAATGTCTGATGCGTGTCGCCCGTGGCGAAGGCGGCGGCAAAGACCGGGGCCAAGGTCGAGACGGAGCCATCCATCAGGCCGGCAAGGCCGGGCTGGACATAGGTGAGCAGGAACTGACGATGGGTTTCATTCTTCTCGCTCTCGTGCCCGTCGGCGCCGAGATGGGTCTCGTCAAGGTCAGTGGCGCGCTTGGCGTGGCCCTTTTCGGCCTGCGCCAGATCGCCCAGCAGCTTGCGGGTCGACACATCGCTCACCTGCGCGGCAGCGGCGAGGTAGAAGCGGAATGCGGCTTCTTCCATCTCCCAAACCTGCTGACGTGCCTGCTCAAGGGTGAGCGTTTTCAAAAGCCAGATAGGCTTGCGGGTGAGAAAGCCACGAACGTGTTCGCGGCGAATGGGCACCAGATGCTCGCCGAACTTGGTCAGGTACAGATCGAGCAGGCGACGCCTATGTTCGTTCTCCTCAGCGGCCATGCCTTCAAACAGCGCGCCAGAGCCTGGATAGGTCTCGCCCAGACGGCTAGCAAACTCCAGATAGATACGCCCATCTTCCTCTTCCGCAGCAATCGCTAGTGCGAGAATTTCGCGTTCGGAAAGGGATGAAAAATCGCGGCGGGCATCAGGCCAGAGCTTCAGCATCGTTGTTCACTGTTTAGAATGGTTCTAATCATTGTTTAGAATGTTTCTAAACTTAGCGCAAGCGTGATCGCGTGTCGCGCTTGAGCCTTGCGCCAGTTCCGGCTATGGCTGGCGCCATGGCAAACCGCAGACATACATTGGCGCGTGAAACTGGCATCGCTCTGGCGGTGCTGGCGATGTATGTACTGACGCTGCTGCTGCCACTGCACAGCGCAGCTGGTTTGCAACGCGATCTCAATGCGCTCGGCTTTTCCAACCTCGCCAGTTGGTCGGTCTGCTCGTCCATTGCCAATGATCGGGACACTGATCCAACTGACCCGGCAGCGCTGACGTGTCCTGCAACGGGCGTAGCCAAATCGCAGCTGACCGCCGTATTGCCGCCGGCAATCACGATCGAAGTGCCTGAAGCGCACGCGCTTGGCAATTTCGTTCCTTCAATCCTTGCTGCGGCGGGCTCCCTGCCAGCGCACTTCGGTCAATCGCGCGCGCCTCCAGCTCTGGTCTGACGTCTTGGGCCAAGTGCCCGACTAGACCCCTTTGATCTGGAGATTTCCATGTTCCGTTCCGCCCTCCGCGCGACCCTTTTTGCTTTGCCGCTTGTCGTTGCAGGCCCTGCTTTTGCTCATAATGGCGTTGACCACAGCAAGGACGCTGAAACGTCCACCCCGGCAGAAGCCCACGCTGAAACCAAAATCGGCGATCTGACTATCACCGGCGCATTTACCCGCGCGACCCTGCCCAAGGCCCCAGTTGGTGGTGGCTACTTCTCCGTCCAGAATTCTGGCGACGCCGATGACCGCCTGATTTCGGTCTCTTCGCCCGTTGCCAAGGAAGGCCAGATCCACGAAATGGCTATGGTCGGCGATGTCATGAAAATGCAGCAGCTGTCCGATGGACTGGTTATTCCGGCAGGTGAAACTGTCGAGCTTAAGCCAGGTGGTTATCACCTGATGCTAATGGGCCTGAGCGAACAATTGGTGGAGGGCGAAACCATTCCACTGACCCTGACTTTTGAAACTGCTGGCGAGATCACCATTGATCTGCCGATCGCAGCGACTGCCGCCTCTGGCGCGCCTTGCCATATGAGCCACGAATAATGTCCCGCATGAAAAACATCCGCGTCCTCCTTTGGGCCTTGGTTGGCACGGCCGCTCTGACCGCGACCGGGCTTTATGTTTACAACGCCAATCGGCCTGCCGTTACCGCGAACTTTGGTGCCGGGGACTATACGCTCGAAGCCGGGAATGGAGATAAGTTCACTTATGCCTCCCTCAGCGGCAATCCATCCATGCTGTTCTTTGGCTTCACCCATTGTCCGGATGTCTGCCCGACAACTCTGGCGGAAATGACCAGCTGGTACGAAGTTCTTGGCCCTGAGGCGAAGGATTTGAAGGCCTATTTCGTGACCGTTGACCCAGAGCGCGATACGCCACAAGTGGTCGCTGACTATGTGTCCTGGGCTGAGCCTGTTGTCGGCTTGAGCGGTTCGCTCGAAGAGATCGACAAGTTCGCCAAGGCCTGGGGTGCATTCTACGAAAAATCGCCGCTCGATAACGGCGACTACACGATGAACCACACTGCATCGGTGTATCTCATCAATGCCAATGGCGAGTTTGAAGGCACGATTGCCTATGAAGAGGGCGGCGCAACCGCCATCGGCAAGCTGAAAAAGCTGCTCGCTAAGGGCTAGAATTTTCGAATGTAGAAGGGCGGCCAGTTGGTCGCCCTTTTGGTTTTCGGTCGCTAGTGCAGGAAGCGCTCCATGCGGAATGGCGCGATGTTGATCGCAGTAGGCTCCCCGGTCATGGTCTGCGCCAGAAGTTCGCCCGTTGCCGGGCCAAGGGTGAACCCGTGGTGGGCGTGGCCAATGCCGACATAAAGCCCGTTATGACGTGGGGCTTTGCCAATGATCGGCATCATATCGGGCGTGCAGGGGCGCGCGCCCTTCCAGGGTTGCGGATCAACGCGCTCGCCGAGGGGGAAGATTTCGCGCGCTTTGGCCTCGGCTTTGGCCAGCTGAACGGGCGTTGGTGCTGCATCGCGCAGCGCAAACTCCGCACCCGTCGTGATGCGCACGCCGCGCGCCATGGGCGCCATGGCATAGCCGACCTCGGGATCGAGTAGCGTGTGACCAAGGGTGGCATTGCCCTCAAGCGTATAATGCATGTGATAGCCGCGCTTAACAAAGAGCGGCAGGCGATAGCCTAAGGGCTCGAGTACATCGGGTGCCCATGGGCCGAGCGTGACGACAGCCTGCTTGCCGGTGACGGTCGTGCCGTTGACCTTGGTCGACCACACGCCTGCACTCTCGGAAAGGTCGGAGGCCGCGCCCTTGATGAAGGTGCCACCCATCGCGCGGAAGAGCTCAAAATAAGCTGTCACGAGGGCACCCGGGTCGCTCACCGTCCACGGGTCTGTCCAATGAATAGCGCCGACGATTTTGCTCGTGACATAAGGTTCGATGGCGCTGAGCGCGGCGTGATCGACGACTTTGTACCCGACACCAAACAGCTCGTTATCGCGTTTGGCTTTGGCCGCTTCTGCCTGCAGTTTTTCTGGCGTGCGGAAGGCCAAATACCAACCCTCGCGCTTGATGAGCTTTTCGGCATCGGGCCCGGCGGCGTTGATCAGATCGGAATGGGCGTCAATTGAGCGACCTATGAGCGGCGCATAATTTTCCACCACACGGCGATAGTGTTCGGGGGAGGATTCCCACCAATAGCGGAGCAATGGTGGCGCCAGCTTGGGCAAGGCAAGAGGCGCATAGCGAGCCGCAACGGAGAGATGAAGGCCCACTTGAGCCAATGTGTGCAGATCACGTGGGAAAGGGTGTGGGCGAACGCCCTCGCGCTGGATGATGCCAGCATTGCCAAATGAGGTCTCGCGGCCCGGGTCATTTTTATCAATGATGGTGACGCTTCGGCCGCGACGCAGCAGATGGATCCCAGTTGAAATACCAACAATACCAGCACCAAGGATAATGACGTCGTTCATAATGACCGCCTTTCAATAGTCCAAGGCTAGAGCAAATTTTTCTCTTCTGCCACTCGGAGGGCGTAGAAAAAGACTATCGCTCTGCGGCGGATCTTGCCGGGTTTGGAGAACAATAAGGCGCGGGCCGAAGTTGATCAAAAGAAAAGCCCGTGGCGATTACCACGGGCTGAGAAATGTTCTGTTCGTGACAGTTGCGAGCCTATGCTTCAGCCACGTCGGCGTCTGGGCCGCGTTCTTGCAGCGATTTGATCGCGTTTTTAGCAGAGGCTTTCGAGGTATAGGTCTCGGTGCGGACCATGGTCTCGCCATTGGAGGCGACGAAGCGCACGAAATGCTGGCCGTCCTTGGAGGCCACGATTTCAAAGCGATAGCCCGAGCCGGTCTCGTCTTTGGACAGATCGACCGTCGGTGCGGCTGGCGCGTTTTTCTTGAGGCTTTCGATGGCGCTCTTGGCCGAGGCCTTTTGCTTGTAGTTTTCGGACCAGAAGATTTTTTCCGAATTATAGGAGAAATCAAATTTGAACTGGTCGTTGGCTGCGCCGGTAATATTGAAACGATGTGGCATGACGAAATGTCCCCTCCGTGAGTCGGCCTCGTAAGACTAGCGCAGGCTAAGTTGTTGGTCAGCCCTCGATTGTGGGCGCGCGGACGCCGTCGGTATGGCCAAGGCTGCGTTCAGGATCAATCCGATCGCGCACCATTTGCTTGAGCACGCGACTATCGGGAAATCCGCCATTGGCCTTGCGTTCCCAGACGAGATCTTCCCCGAAGTGGATCTCAAATATGCCGCCGGTGCCGGGGATAAGCGTTACCGAGCCCAGCGTGTCACTAAAGGTCGAGAGCAGTTCCTGCGCCATCCAGGCCGACCGCAGCATCCAATTGCATTGGGTGCAGTAGGTGATGGAGACGGCTAGTTTTTCCAATTTCATCCCCTGCGACATCGTCGGTAGAACCATGCCAAATCTAGATGTCCATGGGTATAAAAATATTTAAGTGTTTTTCCTTGCGTATCAATACCTAGGCAGTACCTTGTCCCAAGGGGGCAAGTATGGCTGCGGGCGTTTTTATTCATCGCGTCGACACGAATTATAACGACGCACCCGGGCGCTATCATTTCCCCGGGCGTTACTACTCGCGTGTGAAATCGCTTGAAGGGCAATGGGCGGTTTATTACGAGCCTGTGAAAGTACGAAACTCCCGCGGTTTTTATGCAATGGGGATCGTCGATAAAGTGGAGCCTGACTTCGTCGGCGGTGGCGACATGTTTTACGCCCACATCGACCCAGCCAACTTCGTCGATTTCCCTTATCCGGTACCGCAGCGGGGCGCTGATGGCCGCCTAGTGGAAAGAGCACTTGAAGGGCAGAGTGGCGGTGTTTCCGGAAATCGTCAGTCAGCAGTAAGGCCGCTGGCTGACGCTGATTTTCGGCGCATTGTAGAGCAAGGTTTTCGGCGTCCGTTTGAAGAGGTTTTTGGGGCAAATCAGGTGGCGCCCCCAATTGGCGGTGGCCTATATGACCAATCTGTCCCCTTCGAGTACGAAGTATCGCGTGAACGAAAAGCTCGCACCGTGAATGCGGTCGTCCGAGCGACAGGATTTCGAGACGCTGTGCTTAGGGCTTACGATAATCGATGCGCGGTGACAGGATCAAATATTTCGTCTTTGGATGGTTCGGTGGAAGCGCAAGCAGCACATATTCGTCCAGTAACGAAAGGTGGGCCCGATGTCATTTCCAACGGCATTGCGTTGAGCCACACAGCGCACTGGTTGTTCGACAACGGGCTACTCTCGGTGACAGATGATCGTTCGATCCTTGTCTCCCGTCACCTCAATGACGCGGAAAGCGTGCGAGCATTGCTAAACGCTTCGGGCCGCATCATCGACCCGATGGATTTTCGACATCGGCCGCATCCTGTCTTTTTTCAGTGGCATCGGGACAATGTTTTTAAGCACTAGTCATGCCTAAAACCCCTTGAGCATGGATTGTTGGAGGCCGATGGCGGCCATGGAGCCGGCGTGTGTGGAGATGGTCACGGAATGCATGCCGGTGGCGAGGTCGCCGGCTGCAAAGACGCCCGGGCGGGAGGTTTGCTGCATGCCTTCTACCGTGATCATTGAGCCGGTGAAAGTTTCGCTGGTGACCAGCCCCAGTTGCTCATGAAGATTGGATGAGGGGCGGTTGCGCGGATGGGCGAAAAGAGCGTCAAGAGCCAGCGTCTTGTCATTGTCCAGCGTCACGGCTTTGACCATGCCATTGACCTGATCGATAGCGGTCAACTTGCCATCTTCTATTGCAATCCCGGAGGCCAAAATTTTGTCGCGCATTTCGCGCTCGATCTGATGCCCATCGAGAATGAGGGTCAACTGGTCAGTCCAATCGCGGTACAGCGCCAGAGCATGCAGCGCGGGCGCGCCAGCATAGAGCAGGGCCCAACGCTGTCCGGCCACTTCATAGCCGTGGCAGAAGGGGCAGTGGATGACAGTTTTGCCCCAAGCTTCGGCAAAACCGGGAATGGCTGGGAATTCGTCGGTAATGCCGTAGGCGAGCAACAAGCGGCGGCTGGTGATTGTCTCGCCCGCGTCCGTGGTCACGGTGAATGCGTCGGGCGCGCCGGAAGCCGTTTCGGCCCTGGCCGCAATCAGTTTGACCGTGGGATAGGTGGCGAGCTGAGCCCGTGCTGTCGCGAGAATCTGCGACGGTGGCACGCCATCGAAGCCAAAAATATTATGCGCCTCGTGGGCGTACCGATTGCGATTGAGACCAGTGTCGAGCACGGTGACTTGGCGGCGACCGCGACCCAGCTGCATGGCGGCAGCAAGCCCAGCAAAGCTGCCCCCGATGATGGTGACATCTTCCATGATAAACTCCAGAGTTGAATGTGACAGCGCTAGAGGGTCTTGAACCCGGCGCTTATCGCTTCTGTCGCCAAATCGCTGAGACGGGTGCGGGCAAGCCGCGCTGACAGCAGCGTTTCGGCGTCTTCAAGAAATTCGTGCATGACCCGGTCAACGGAGCGCACAATCGCGCAAGAGCAGTCGCCCGGATCGCTTTCGGTGCGGACGAGAAGACGCTCGCCCAAAGCTTGATAAATGTCGCGCAAGGTAATCTCGCCTGCGGGGCGGGATAGGCTCCAGCCACCGGTCGGTCCCTTGCTGGCCGTCACGATATCGGCGTCTCGCAGCTCTCCCAAAATGCGGCGCACCACCACTGGATTGGTTTGCAGGCATGTCGCTAAACCCGCCGAGGAGACGGTTTTGTCTGGCTGTGCATGCAGATGCACCAAGGCATGGAGGGCGGTGGAGAGACGACTGGAACGCTTCATGTAACTTTTATAGTTACATATAAATGCCAGCGTCAAGGGTCAAAAAAAGACCCCGGGCGAACCCGGGGTTAAGGCAGGGAGAGATGGAGTGAAGTGACGAAAATTCTGCCTACCCTAACCGTCCATTCGTCAAGCTGGACGCTAGAGGTTCCGGCCGCTCGACCGGCGTCTTGATGAAGACGGTACGGTTTTCACGAGCCGAAATTTCAAAGGCTTCCATGACTTCAAGAACATGGAGGGCCAGATCGCCATTGGCGCGATGTGGGCGATTGTCCAAAATGGCTTGCGCCATCTCGGCGACGCCGAGCGAGCGATAATTGCCGTCGGCATAAGGCTGTTCGACAGCAACGCTCGTCCAGGTTTCGTCGCGACCGCGTTTGCGCAACTCAACCTCGCCGCCGAAGAAATTCGGGTCGGGGACAATCATTGTTTGTTCGGTGCCGTAGATTTCGAGCGGCACATGCTTTTGAGCGGCGACGTCAAAGGACATGGCGACCTGCACGATAGCGCCACTGGCAAAACCCAAAGAACCGGTGACGTGTGTATCGACCAAGACGGGCATTTTCTGACCGTTCTTGGGGGCTGAGGTGATTGTGCGTGCGCTGCGAAGGCGCGAGCTCATCCCTACGACACGCTCGACCGGCCCCAAAAGATTGACGAGATCGGTGATGTAGTAGGGGCCCATGTCCAGCATGGGGCCGCCGCCGATGTCATAGTAAAAAGCCGGATCGGGATGCCAGCTTTCGTGGCCTGGGCATTGGAAATAGGCTGTGCCGCCAATGATGGTGCCAAGCGCGCCACTATCGATGACAGCACGCGCCTGCTGATGCGAACCGCCCAAGAAAGTATCCGGAGCAGAGCCGATACGAAGACCAGCCTTCTTGGCAGCGTTGAGAAGGGTCTGCCCTTCTTCAAAATTAATGCCGAAGGGTTTTTCGGAATACACATGCTTGCCAGCGAAGAGGCATTTTAGCCCCACATCGACATGGGCGCGAGGAATGGTGAGGTTAATGACGAGCTGGATCTCGGGATCGGCGAGCAGCGCTTCAATGCTTTTCGCAGCGAGCCCAAACTCGTCGGCGCGCGCCTGAGCGGCTTCTGGACGCACATCGGCCAAGGCCTTTACGTCCAATACCGGAAAGCCGGATAGGCCATCTCTGCCCAAGATTGCCTTCAAATAGGCCGACGAAATATTGCCGGTACCGATAATTCCGATACCCAGGCTCTTGCCCGACATAAGCGCACTCCTCCCAGATGTACGTACGTCAACCTAACCAAGCGCAATGTGTTCGGGAAGGGGTATTGTATGATTTTTGTATCGTTTTCATCGCCCGTCCGGGCAGAGAGAAATTGAGGCTATGCTTTTGGCAGTTTACTGCCGTTGCGAACTGCGCGACGCTTGAGTGAGGTGAGGGAGACGCCATGCAAGGGATCACGTTATCGCGCCGGTTCTATGAGGATCTGGTGGCTCCGTTTCTGGCGGAGCGTGTGCCGAACATGCCCTATGCCGCGGCGCTGTTGGGATTTGGCTCCGACGTATTGGGCTATGACGATGAGATGTCGCGCGACCACAATTGGGGCCCGCGGGTCCATATTATCGTGAGCGAGGCCGATTTTGACGCGCATGCTCGCGCGCTAGTTGTGGGGTTCATCGCCCACGCGCCGCAGAGCCTGCATGGCGAACCTATCGCGTGGCGATCGCGCCCGCACCCGCCTGCTAACCGTCGTTGGGCTGCTGGTGATATGGGTCACGGGCTGGAGATACACACATTAGCTGGGCGCTTGGAGGATCATTTTGCGCGCGGCGATATCAATTGGACCGCTAGCGACTGGTTGGGCGTTCCTGAACAAAAGCTCTTGGAGTTTTGCGGCGGCGCAGTGTTTCGGGACGACGCTGGCACGCTCACCGCTGCGCGTGACGCGTTGGCCTATCTGCCCGATGATGTGTGGCACTATAAAATCGCCGCGCAATGGGCGCGGATCGGGGAAGAACAGGCCTTTGTCGGGCGCACCGGAATGAATGGAGATGATCTGGGCTCGCGCATTATTGCGGCGCGTTTGGTTCGCGACGTGATGCGCTTGGCCTATCTGCTGGAACGACAATATGCACCATATGCCAAATGGTTCGGCACGGGCTTTGCCCAACTGACGGTTTCCGACAAGCTTAGACCTGTGCTGGAGCGTGTGTTGGGCGCAAAATATTGGGGCGAGCGCGAAAGCGCCCTAGCGGATGCCTATTTGCTCATGGCGCAATTGCAAAAATCCCTCAACATCGCCCCGTTTGACGGAAAGATTGGGCCCTATCACGAGCGCGGATTTCAAACGATCAATGTGGAAGCGGCCGTCGAGGCAGCGCTTGCCAAGATTGGCGATAGCACCCTTCTGGCGCGCTTCCCCTTTGGAGGGATCGATCAGCTTTCCGATGCCACCCCGGTGCTGGAACGTGCCGCTGTCTCACGGCGGCTGAACTCGGCAATCGAAAACTAAAACGGCCCTCTTTGGGGAGGGCCGTTAAATAGGCTAGGTCACGAGAAAAATAATGATGATCAGCCAAATCGGCACGCCGAGAAGCCAGAGAGCGAGACCTTTGAACATGGTGTTCTCCTTGTTTCTTTAAGCGCTAGAAGCGGCGGAAGACGCCAGCGTGAACGGTGTTTTCGTCGCGATGATTGCCGCCTTTCTGGGCCGCCCAGAACGCGCCAATGGCCGAGACCAAAGACGATGCTGCGATCAGGAAGGCGGCAAGAATGCCTGTGTTGCGGGCTATACGAGCCGCTTCAAGTGCTGTGTCGCGGGCCTCGGCAATTGTTGCGTTCACTTGATCAACGCGCGCTTCAGCTTCTGCTGGGGGCAGTGCGGTGGTCGAAGCGACAAGGCCAACAAGGTAGCTGCGGTCCTCGGCGCTGATCTCACCATCTGTGAGGGCTGATTGCGCATAGATCCGTAGAGCTTCGTCACGGGCGACGCCGGGATCGACCGGAATGCTGGCCCGGAACAGAGTGTCGACAAAATAATCATTGGGGCTTGAGTCATCGGCAGCCATTGCTGTGGCCGCAGTTGTTGCGGCACTCCCCACAGCGGAGCCAAGGGCCCCAATGCCGCCGACAGCCAGCGCTGCACCAAAAATCATCGCGCCGCCCCAGACCAAGAGGCCATGGGCACCATCGCGCAGGTCGGATTCATCGGCGGTGGCGTCGAATTTGCGGCGACGCAATCTGCCAGTGAGATAGCCTCCGGCCATAAAGCTGGAGATCTGGATCCAGAGAAACCAGAGGGCGGCGCCTATGCCGACGAGCCAGATTGGCGCGCCGTCGCGACCATGAAAGTCGACAAAGTTAAGTCCAATGGCAGAACCAAAGCTAATCAGGACCAGCGAGATAGCGGTGGCCAGAACGATCCCCGCAATAATCGCGGGCCAATCGACATAGCTGCTTTCTGCTACAGGCGCGGGAGCGGTGTCTATGACGGTAACACCGGGGGGCGTGTTGAGTGCCATGAGATGCTCCTCCCTTTCGCTCAAGCCAAGCCGATGAAGGAAAGAATGGCGAGGACGATTACGACCAGACCAACGAGGTAAATAATGGAGTTCATCGATAAGCCTCTCTTTGGATTTGTATCGAAGAGGTAATCCCTTGTCAGGCTGGATGGTTCCGATGGTCGCCGCAAAGCTGCCGCAAGATAAACAAAAGCGGGAGCCCGAAGGCCCCCGCTCTGCAAAGCTGATGGATTGGAAAACTTACTTCAGTGCGTCGGTGACGACAGTGGTGTAAGCGCCTTCTGGCAGAGCCTTGACGATCTTCTGGTCAAGGAGCGCCTTGACGGTACGATCATAGGTCGCCATGTCGAGCGCAGCATCATCTGGGTCGACGAGCTTGGTCACTTCCTTGACCATGTAGAGCTGGTGCGCCAGTTCGGCGGCGCCGGTTTCGTCGGCGTCGACAACGATCTGTGCGGCCTCATCTGGGTTCTCGAGCGCATAGCCCCAGCCCTTCATCGAAGCGCGAACGAAGCGGGCATAGGCGTCAACCTTGGCCGGATCCTTCAGGCTATCTTCCATGACGTAGAGACCATCTTCGAGAAGGTCATTACCCATTTCGGTGTAGTTGAAAATGGTGAGATTGTCTGGGCTGTAGCCAGCATCCAGCGCCTGACCATATTCGTTATAGGTCATCACCGAGATACAATCTGCCTGACCCTGGATCATCGGCTGGACGTCAAAGCTTTGCTGCAGCACGGTGACGCCGCCTGCCGAACCATCGGTGGCCAGACCGAGCTTATTCATCCAAGCAAAGAACGGATATTCATTGCCGAAGAACCAAACGCCGAGCGTCTTCCCGGGGAAGTCGGCTTCGGTTTTGACGCCGGTTTCAGTCGGGCAGATCATCATCAGGCCAGCGCGCTTATAGGGCTGGGCGATGTTGACGAGTGGCACGCCGCTTTCGCGCGCGGCCATGCCTGCTGCCATCCAGGTGACGATAATGTCGGCGCCGCCGCCAGCGATCACCTGTTCTGGGGCGATGTTGGGACCGCCGGGAAGAATGGTGATGTCGAGGTCTTCTTCGTCATAAAAGCCCTTGGCTTCTGCAACGAGATAGCCCGCAAACTGGGCTTGCGTGACCCACTTCAGCTGCAGGGTGAGTGCGTCTGCAGACAGTGCTGAACTTGCCGACATAACCATTGCGGTTGCGACAAGGCCTCCAAGAATTTTCTTCATTTTTGCGTTCCCGTTTCCCTTTTACGCCCGTCCACCACGGACAGACGGATGCCAGAAGGTGACACCTTTCTCGATGAGAGCGATGACACCGTAGAAGGCGGACCCCGCGACCGCCGCAACAGCGATCTCCGCCCAGACCAGATCAATGGCCAAACGGCCAACACCGGTCGAAATTCGGAAGCCCATTCCCACGACGGGCGTCCCGAAAAACTCCGCTACGATTGCGCCGATCAAGGCCAAGGTCGAATTGATCTTGAGGGCGTTGAATATGAAGGGGCCCGCAGCGGGAAGCCTGAGCTTCATAAGGGTCTGCCAATAGTTGGCGGCATAGGTGTGCATGAGATCGCGCTCGATAGACGAGGCTGCGTTGAGCCCGGCCACCGTGTTGATCAACATGGGAAAGAAGGTCATGGCGACCACGACGGCAGCTTTACTCTGCCAATCGAAACCGAACCACATGACCATAATCGGCGCGATCCCGATGATCGGAAGCGCCGACATGAAATTGCCAATCGGCATGATGCCCGCCTTCAAGAAGGGCGAGCGATCAACCGCAATGGCAACAAGGAGACCGGCAAGACAGCCAATGGCATAGCCGGGCAGCACGGATTTGATGAATGTCTGAATGAAGTCCTGAGTTAGAATATAGGTCTCGGCCGCCATACGGGCGGCGATGGCTGAAGGGGAAGGCAGAAGCACGGGCGGCACGCCAGCGCCGCGCGTGATGACTTCCCAAACAATGAGCAGGGCCAGGCCAAATATGGTTGGAATGACCAGCCCCGTGCCGGTGTGCGGCAGTTTTCCTAAGCGAATGGCGGTGGAGAGCTCTTCAACGAACAACCAAGAAAACGCCCAAGCCGAGATCAGCGCTAACCAATGATGGCCGGGCATCGTGCCTTCAGCAGGCAAGGACGCGATGAGGGCATAGGCGCCAAACACCATCAGTACGCCGTCGACCCAGATCGGCAGCGGCTTTTTAAAGCGGATGAGCGTGAGTGCCCCCACGATAAAGAAGATCAGCAGCAGTGGCGACGCACTCAGATTGGTCAATGACAAGACCAAGCCAAGCCCGGCGCTGCCCCCTGCGACACCGGCGAGAAGCTTTTGCATGGGCGTGAAAGCGAGCGAGATCATGCGCGAGCTCCCATGCGAGCGTTGACGTATTTTTCAGCCGAACCGACCAGCGCCACCAAAACGGCGGCAATCCCCGCGGCCAAGAACAGCGCCGCCCAGATTTGCACGGTTTGGCCATTGTAGGAGCCCGTGAGCAGACGCACGCCAAGGCCACCACCGGCGGCATTGGACAGCTCTGCCACCACGGCGCCGATCAGCGAAATGGCAATGCCAACCTTCATCGAGGCGAAGAGGAAAGGCATGGCCGCTGGCCAGCGCAGCTTCCAGAACACCTGCCAGGAATTGGCATCATAGGTGCGCATCAGATCGAGCTGAATATTCTCCGGCGAGCGCAGCCCCTTCACCATGCCGACAACGACGGGGAAGAAGGAGAGATACATGGAGATCAACGCCTTCGGGATCATGCCCGTGAGGCCGACGGCTCCCAGCCCCACCACAATCATCGGCGCAACCGCCAAAATTGGAATGGTCTGGCTGGCAATGATCCACGGCATCAAAGAGCGGTCGGTGGCATCATTGTGAATGATCGCGACAGCCAACAGCACGCCCAAAACCGTGCCAAAGGCAAAGCCGAGAAGCGTCGCTGAGAGGGTGATCCAACTGTGATAGGCGAGCGAGCGCTTGGAGGTGAGATCCATCGCCACCGTTGCGCTCCAAATCTCGGAAAACACCTGATGGGGTGCTGGAAGCACAGGTTTGGCCTGCGCCCAAGTTTGCTGAGCAAACTCGGTGAAGGGCACATTTTCGAGATTTGCGCGGGTGTTGAGCGTGTTCTGCCAGGGCGCATTCATATGGATCGCCATCGCGTACCAAAAGGCGACAATGGCGATGAGAATGGTGAGAACGGGGAGAATGCGGTTCAGCATGGGGGAGATACCCCCACCCAACCTCCCCCTGAGAGGGGGAGGGGTTTAGCTGGTGAGTTCACACGCGGCGTACTCAAGACGCGATCTGATCGCTCTCCCTCATAGGGGGAGGTTAGTTGAGGGCCTTCATGATGAAGAGAAGGACACATGGCTATACGTGCTCCTCGTCATAGGAATGACCGGCCCGCAGGCCGTCACGCACACGGGCGGCGATTTCCAAGAACTCAGGCGTTTCGCGAATGTCGAGGGGCCGCTCCTTGGGCAGCGTGCTCTCGATAATGTCGGTGACGCGGCCTGGACGAGGGGACATGACGACGATTTTTGTCGACAGATACACCGCCTCGGGAATGGAGTGGGTGACAAAGCAGATGGTTTTTTCGGTCCGCGCCCAGAGTTTCAAAAGCTCGGAATTGAGATGGTCTCGGACGATCTCGTCGAGCGCCCCAAAGGGCTCGTCCATCAGTAGAAGATCGGCGTCAAAGCTGAGCGCGCGAGCGATGGAGGCACGCTGCTGCATGCCACCCGACAGTTGCCATGGGTATTTCTTCTCAAAGCCGGAAAGGTTCACCAGCTCCATGGTGCGCTTGATGCGTTCGGCCTGCTCACTGGCAGAATGCCCCATAATCTCGAGGGGTAGGGCGACGTTCCTTTCAATGGTGCGCCACGGATAGAGCGCGGCGGCCTGAAACACATAGCCATAGGAGCGGTCTTTTCGCGCCTGTTCGGCAGTCTTTCCATTGACGGTCAGCGTGCCGGATGTGGGGCGTTCAAGATCGGCAATGGTGCGCAAAAATGTCGTTTTCCCGCAGCCAGAGGGGCCGATGAAGGAGACAAACTCACCCTTGTTGATGGTCAAATTGACGTCAGAGAGCGCAACAACGTCGCCGTCGCCGGTGGGGAAGGTGAGGCCAAGATTTTGAGCGTGAACGACAGTGGTCATTGCGCAAAGGCCCCCTCACCTGACGCGTTGCGTCGACCTCTCCCCCAAGGGGAGAGGTTAACCAGTGCACCCTCTTCACCTCTCCCTAGGGGGAAAGGTCGGCCCATTGGGCCGGGTGAGGGGGCCTTCGGTAGAAAACTAGTCAAAAAAGTCATCAAACCCCCGTCGCTGGGATGCCAGCGCGTTCGATCTTGCGAGGAGAGACGATGTCCTTCCACGTGCTGAGCGCGCGGTTGACCGGGTTCTTGGCTTCACGCGCCACAAACTTGCCGTGGCCTTGCTCGCCCTGGAACTTGTCTTCGACGACCGAGACATGGCCGCGGGTCAGCACAAAGCGCGGCATGCCCTTGCATTCAAAGCCTTCAAACACATTGTATTCGATGACCGATTGCTGGCTCTTGGCCGAAATGGTCTTGGTGCGTTCCGGGTCCCACACGATGAGATCGGCATCGGCGCCAACCAGCACAGCGCCCTTCTTTGGGTACATGTTGAGGATTTTGGCGATATTGGTCGAGGTGACGGCGACGAACTCATTCATGGTCAGACGACCGGTGTTCACCCCTGCGCTCCACAACACGGGTAGGCGATCTTCGAGGCCACCGGTACCGTTCGGAATTTTCGAGAAATTGCCAATGCCATTGCGCTTCTGCTCGGAGGTAAAAGCGCAGTGGTCGGTGGCGACGCAAGAGAGCGAGCCGGATTGCAAGCCTGCCCAGAGCGAGTCCTGGTGCTGCTTATTGCGGAACGGAGGAGACATGACGCGACGGGCGGCGTGGTCCCAATCGGGATTGAAATATTCGCTTTCGTCGAGCGTCAGATGTTGGATCAGCGGCTCGCCATAAACGCGCATGCCCTTGGCGCGGGCCCGGCGGATGGCTTCGTGGGCCTGCTCGCAAGATGTGTGAACGACATAGAGCGGCACGCCTGCCATATCGGCCAGCATAATGGCACGGTTGGTAGCTTCCCCTTCCACTTCGGGCGGGCGTGAATAGGCGTGGCCTTCAGGGCCCGTATTGCCTTCGGCAAGGAGCTTTGCCGTCATCGCAGCAACAATATCGCCGTTTTCAGCATGAACGAGGGGCAGCGCACCAAGGTCGGCGCAGCGCTGGAACGAGGAGAACATCTCATCGTCATTGACCATCAGGCTGCCCTTATAGGCCATGAAATGCTTGAACGAGGTGATGCCTCGATCGACCACCTCGGCCATTTCATCAAACACCTGCTCGCCCCACCAGGTGACAGCCATGTGGAAGGAATAGTCGGCATAGGCTTTGCCAGTTTTATTGTCCCACATTTTGAGCGCTTCTAAGAGGCTCTGGTTGGGATTGGGCAGGCAAAAATCGATGACCATGGTGGTGCCGCCCATTAGGCCAGCGCGTGTGCCGCTCTCAAAATCATCGGCTGAATAAGTGCCCATAAAGGGCATTTCGAGGTGGGTATGCGGATCAATTCCGCCGGGCATGATGTAACAGCCGGTCGCGTCCAAAACCTCATCGCCGGAGAGGTTGTCGCCGATCTCAACAATCACATCTCCTTCGATTTTCACGTCGGCTTTGTAGGTCAGGTCGGCCGTGACCACCGTGCCGTTCTTGATAACTTTACTCATTGTCATTCCCTCTACTCCTTGTGCGTCGCAGCCGAAGCTCGCCGCCCTATCTGTCCTCTCCCCAAGGGGGAGAGGGTGGCCGGAGCGAAGCGCAGGTCGGGTGAGGGGAACCCCTCAATCACCCTCAAGATGGCGCCCAAGACTGCGTCTCGCTCCGCCATCACCTCGCTGTTCCAGAAGCGCAGAACCGAATACCCCTCAGTATTCAAATAGGCCGTACGCCTCAGGTCGCTCTCGCTGTCGGCATGCTGCCCACCATCCAGTTCGACAATCAGTGCTGCCGAGCGGCAGGCAAAGTCGACGATGAACGGCCCCACGGGCAGTTGCCGAACAAACTTGTGTCCCGCTAATCCGCGATTTCGCAAAATCCACCAGAGCCGGTTTTCAGCGTCACTGGCGGCCTTGCGTAAGGCGCGGGGGCGGGCGGTCATTGCTAGGCCCCCTCACCGTCACGGCTGAGCCGTGCCACCTCTCCCCGTGGGGGAGAGGACAGGCAGAGCACAGGCCTCTTTTTCCGGACCAAAAAACTCACCCCACGATCTCCGCTGTTTCGAGAACGGCGTGCAGCAACACGTCGGCTCCGGCTGCGGCCCATTCGGGGGAAATCTCTTCCGCTTCGTTGTGCGATAGCCCACCGACGCAGGGGCACATGATCATGGTCGAGGGCGCGACCTTTGCCGCCCAGCACGCGTCATGGCCCGCACCAGAGATGACATTCATATGGCTGTAGCCAAGGCGTTCGGCGGCTGCGCGCACACGGCCAACAAGCGTTGGGTCAAAGGTGACCGGATCAAAATGGCCAATGGCTTCAACTGCGCATTTAACGCCGATTTCGTCGCAGATCGCGGCCGCACGCTTTTCGATTTCGCCGCGCATGCGATTGAGCTTGGCGAGGTCTGGCGTGCGGATGTCGACCGTGAAGATGACCGTGCTTGGGAGCACATTGCGCGAGTTTGGGGAGAATTTGACCTGCCCCACGCCGCCAACGGCGCCCGGCTGTTCGCCCATTGCCACGTCCTGCACCATCTCGAAAATGCGGGCCATGGCGAGCCCGGCATTGACGCGCATGTTCATGGGGGTGGAACCGGTGTGCGCCTCGCGACCGGTGAGAGTGAACTCGAGCCACCACAGGCCTTGGCAATGCGTGACGACGCCGATCTGCTTTTCTTCGGCTTCGAGAATAGGCCCTTGCTCAATGTGATACTCGAAATAGGCGTGCATTTTGCGCGCGCCGACCTCTTCGTCACCCAGCCAGCCGATGCGCTTGAGCTCATCGCCAAAGCTTTTGCCGTCCTGGTCTTTGCGGCCATAGGCGTGGTCTTGGCTAATGACACCGGCAAACACGCCTGAGGCCAGCATGGCGGGGGCAAAGCGCGCGCCTTCTTCATTGGTCCAGTTGGTGACGACGATGGGATGCTTGGTTTGAATGCCGAGATCGTTCATCGAGCGCACAACTTCGAGGCCTGCGAGCACGCCCAAGACGCCGTCATATTTGCCGCCGGTTGGCTGGGTATCGAGGTGCGAGCCGATGTAGACGGGCAGGGCGCTCGGGTCCGTGCCCGCGCGGGTCATGAACATTGTGCCCATTTGATCGACGCCCATCGTGAGCCCGGCTTCGTCGCACCATCGCTTAAAAAGCTCGCGTCCTTCTTTGTCGCTGTCGGTGAGGGTTTGACGGTTATTGCCGCCAGCCACACCGGGGCCAATCTTGGCCATCTCCATCAGGCTATCCCAAAGCCGGTCGCCATTGATCTTGAGGTTTTCACCGGGTGCGGTCATGCGTGTGTCTCGTCATTCTTAAGGTCGAAATAAAAAGCCCTGCCGTCGCGGTGCGCGAGCGGCAGGGCTTACCTTCAATAGCATTATGTGCGGCGCTGGGCCGCCGGAGCGGGGTCGCAGAGATCAACTTATGTTCGATCCTGCTCCTCATCTTTGCCTACTTCACACTTGGGAAGCTAAATTCGGCACCACCCTTGATGCCGGCTGGCCAGCGGGTGGTGACGGTTTTGAGCCGCGTATAGAAGTGAATGCCTTCAGGCCCGTAGATGGAATGATCGCCAAATAGGCTGCGCTTCCACCCACCAAAGGAGTGGTAGGCCACCGGCACGGGGAGGGGCACGTTAATGCCCACCATGCCCACTTCGATCTTGTCCGCAAATTCACGAGCGGCGTCGCCGTCGCGGGTGAAGATGGCCGTTCCATTGGCATATTCGTGCCCGTGGATGAGATCGACAGCGTCTTGGAAACTGTCCCGGCGCACAACCGAGAGCACCGGTCCAAAAATTTCTTCCTTATAAATCTTCATCTCGGGCTCGACATTGTCGAACAGAGTGCCGCCGACATAATAGCCGTTTTCGTAGCCCTGTAGGCTAAAACCGCGGCCATCGACGACGAGCTCAGCGCCGTCTTCAACGCCGCTATCGATATAGCCGACGATCTTATCGCGGTGCATTTTGGTGACGACCGGACCCATTTCGGCGTCCTTATCAGTCGCTGGGCCAATTTTCAGAGCCTCAACGCGTGGTTTCAGCTTTGCCACCAGCGCATCCGCTGTCTGCTTGCCAACGGGCACGGCTACAGAGATAGCCATGCAGCGTTCGCCTGCTGAGCCATAACCTGCGCCCATCAGCGCATCGGCTGCTTGATCGAGGTCCGCGTCTGGCATGATGATCATGTGGTTTTTGGCGCCGCCGAGGGCCTGCACGCGTTTGCCGGCCTTGGTGCCGCGCTGGTAGACATATTCGGCAATCGGGGTCGAGCCAACGAAGGACACTGCCTTGATGTCGGCATGGTCCAAAATCCCGTCGACCATTTCCTTATCGCCATGGACGATATTAAGAATGCCTTCGGGAAGGCCTGCTTCCATAAAGAGGTTCCAAGCCAGCATTGGCGCGGATGGATCGCGTTCCGATGGCTTGAGAATGAACGCATTGCCACAAGCGATGGCGGCTGGATACATCCACATCGGCACCATGGCCGGGAAGTTGAACGGGGTAATCCCAGCAACAACGCCCAGCGGCTGGCGATCCGAATAGCTGTCGATGGACGGGCCAACATTGCGGCTGAACTCGCCCTTTAAGAGATGCGGAATGCCGCAAGCAAAGTCGACGCAATCGATGCCACGCGCCACTTCGCCCAAGGCATCGTCATGCACCTTGCCGTGTTCTTTGGAGATTTCACGCGCCAGATCATCAGAATATTGATCGAGCAGCGCCTTGAACTTGAACATCACGCGGGCGCGCTTCATCGGCGGGGTATTGCCCCAAGCCACTTGGGCTTTCTTGGCATTGGCGACGGCGGCGTTCAGCTCGTCGAGTGTCGACAGCGGCAGTTCGGCCGATTGTTCACCAGTAGCTGGGTTGAAAACCGGGACGCGGCGCGTCGATGCGGAGACATAACGTTTGCCAGCAACGGCATTCTCAATGACCTGCATTCATTCCTCCAAAGTGAACGAGCCGACCCGGTCTCCCAACCGTATCGGCTCGCTTGTGTTAGTCCAGCGTCTTGAGAATGTCGGACAGTGTGGTGACGATCTGATCGATCTGGCTTTCCGAAACGATCAGCGGTGGCGACAGCGCAATGATGTCGCCCGTAGTGCGGATGAGCACGCCCTTTTCATAGGCCTTGAGGAAGGCCGAGAAGGCGCGCTTGGTCGGTGCGCCGTCGATGGGTTTTAGCTCAATCGCGCCAACCAGACCGATATTGCGGATGTCGATGACATGCGGCAGGCCCTTGAGGGAGTGCAGACCATCTTCCCATACCTTGGCGAGTTCGGCGCCGCGCGTGAGCAGACCTTCGTCCTTATAGGTTTCGAGCGTGGCGAGACCCGCCGCCGAGGCAATAGGATTGCCCGAGTAGGTATAGCCGTGGAAGAACTCGATCATGTTCTCCGGGCCGGTCATGAAGGCGTCGTGGATTTCCTTGGTGACCATAACGGCGCCCATTGGAATGACGCCATTGGTGAGGCCCTTCGCGGTGACCATAATATCTGGCGTCACGCCAAAATAGTCGGCCGCAAATGGGGTGCCCAGACGGCCGTAGCCGGTGATGACCTCATCGAAAATAAGCAGAATGCCGTGCTTCTTGGTGATGTCGCGCAGGCGCTGCAGATAGGCTGGCGGTGGAATGAGAACGCCTGTGGACCCGGCGACAGGCTCTACGATCACTGCGGCAATGGTTGAGGCGTCGTGGAGCGTGACGATGCGTTCCAGTTCATCGGCCAAATCCGCACCATGCTCGGGCAGACCGCGCGAGAAGGCATTTTTGGCAAGGTTATGGGTATGTGGCAGGTGATCCACGCCGGTGAGCAGCGTGCCGAACATTTTGCGATTGGTTACAATGCCGCCAACGGAAATGCCGCCGAAATTGACCCCGTGATAGCCGCGTTCGCGACCGATCAGACGTGTTCGTGAGCCTTGGCCGATGACCTTCTGATAGGCGAGCGCAACTTTGAGCGCGGTCTCAACCGATTCAGAACCCGAGTTGGTGAAGAGAACATGGTCGAGCCCGGCAGGGGAGATGTCGACGAGGCGGTTTGCGAGCTCGAACGCCTTGGGATGCCCCATTTGGAAGGCAGGCGCGTAATCCAGCTCAGCGGCTTGTTTGGCAATAGCCTCAACAATTTTTGGGCGTGCGTGGCCAGCATTGCAGCACCACAGGCCTGCGGTGCCATCGAGCACTTGGCGGCCATCAGCGGTGGTGTAGTGCATGTCCTTGGCAGCCACGAACATGCGTGGGTTCTGCTTAAACTGGCGATTTGCCGTAAACGGCATCCAGAACGCGCTGAGGTCGTTTGGCGCAACGGTGGATGATGGCGACACTATAGAACTCCCCCCTGAACTTAAGTCTTGCGTCAAACAGACTTGACGATGACGCCAGAAGTCAGGAAATTTTGACCAATTGGAAAAATGTTACCATCCCTATCCATTCCCGCAAGGCGAAAATGAGCACGAACAATACAAAGACGAGCGGGAAACTTATGGGGGTGAGTAAAAATTCAGCAATGACTGGTCATGATGTGATCGCGAAGCCTAGTAAAAAGCCTAAGGCGCTGACTCGAATACAGAAAGAAAAGCACGACCTTATCCTTGGTGCGGCGCTTGAGGTCTTCTCTGTCCATGGCTTCCGAGGGTCGACCATTGACCAAATCGCCGAAGTGGCGGGAATGAGTAAGCCCAACTTGCTTTATTACTTCCCACGCAAGGAGGAGATTCACCGCCGTCTCATTTCCGAGCTGCTGACCACTTGGCTGGCCCCGTTGCATGAAATGAAGGCCGATGGCGACCCGGCCAGCGAAATCCGTTCGTACATCCGGCGCAAACTGGAGATGGCGCGCGATTTCCCCCGCGAAAGTCGTCTCTTCGCCAATGAAATGCTGCGTGGGGCCGAACATGTCATCGACATGATCGAGGTGGATCTGAAAAATCTCGTCGACGAAAAAGCGCAGATTTTGCTGCGCTGGATGGACGAGGGCAAGCTGGCGCGCACCGACCCCTATCACTTGATTTTCGCCATCTGGGCGACGACCCAGCACTACGCCGATTTTGACGTGCAGGTTCGCGCTATTCTCGGGCCAGGCCGCAACGGAGAAGGCCGCTTTGAAGACGCCGCCCGCACGCTGGAGCATGTGTTCATGCAGGGCATCCTGCGGACGGCGAGTAGCCCATAAAGACGGGCGCAGGAAAACTGCGTTAACTCAGCGACTGAGGGGACGCGTCATCCCGCGTATAATCTTGCCAACGAGCGTCGATGGACTGTGCCGGAAAAAGCGCAGATCCCGATAGGCCTTCCGCAGTTTTGGGCCGATTGGACGTTCTGTTGGTCGCTGCCTGTCGGCCATCCATTCGTCGATATTGTCTTGGCGAACCGTGGCGTTGAGCGCGGCCATGAACGTGCTTGGAACGTCATGCGCGGTGTGTTGTGTCAAAAACTGAAAATAGGCCAGAGCATAGGCCTGCAATCCGTGGCGTCGAATGCGGGCTTGAAGCGCCACCCAGTCAATCGCGTTAGGCACAGTGGCGAGTAGCGCATGGCCCTGAAGTATCGCTGTGAAACAGGCGATGTCGTCATGAATTGCGGGTTGCACGCAGGCACAAAAGAGTAGCTCGGTCGGAGATAGCACCCGCACATGCCTGTCTTGGAATTGGTGCATGTGAGACGCTGCGATGCACTCTTGTACGAAATGCGGATTGGTCAGACTGGGTAACGGGCTCGTTCTGAGAATGATTAGACAGTCGCTGCTCGGCGGGTGCCAAGAAGCGTTGTCTGGCGCGGGCCTTTCGCTTGCGGGGCGATAGGCATTTGCTTTGAAGAGGTCTTGGGCCACATGAAATTGTGCGGCCGGGATCAGCAGCTCCAGTGCGCCGAGAACCATCCCATCCAAACGCACCGCCTTGTGCGCGTGCAAAGCCAAACCTGACAGCAGGATGGGCGCGATGGTCTGCTGGGCCATTAGATCCAGAACCTGCCGCAAGTGGTGCAGGTTCGCCGCGTTTCTAGTGAAGAGATTTCGGCTCACGCCGCGCAGGCGCTCGTATTCACGCTCTGCGATATTCTCCCGGGTCACGAAATCGGCAAGCATCGGGAACGCACGGTGTTGTGCAAAGGGAACGGCGCTCAAAGGGGTTAGCGCGCGCCATTCTGTGTATGCGTCTACAGAGGCCGCCCCGCTCTGCGCAATCGCTCGCAGCACGAGCGCGTAGGAACGATCAAGGTAGGGAGCAAGCGCGCTCTCTGGAGGTGACGCGGTCATAGTTGTGGCTGAGTTCGCCTCAGTCCTTCTTTGCAAGCGGCCAACCGACTTCAGCGTCCACTTCATGCACGGGGTCCAACAGCAAAAGGCTCTGCATGTCGCCAAAGGATTCCAGTTCGGGCAGATCTACGGCATCTGTAAAGGCGGCGAAGCTGGGAGCTGTGCTCGGCACCGCGGCGCTATCGACGCGGCGCATCAAGCCGTGATCCTGCAACTGCTGTATGAAACTGTCTGTCGCGACCGCGAGATCGCCGCGCGCGCTGGCGAGCGCTCGGATCGTTTCGATCGAGTGACCGGCATTGAGGTCAGCCCAAATAGCGGCGCCGGAGGCCTTGATACTGAAATAGATGCCAGTTTCGAGATTGATGGCCACCAACTCGCCATCAAATTCCTCGGCGCTGCAATTGGGTTCAGCTGTTTGAAGGAATGTCTCGGTCATCTCAAGGTCTCCATATAGTGGTGTTGGCGCAGGCCAGTTCGCGTCACGATCTGACTTTGTAGTCTGCGCCTTCGGCAATCGTCGCGAGTTCGAGCCCTGTCTCATCAATGAGATAGTCGTAGTTTTCGGTCTGAAAGCGATTGGTCGGGTCTAGTTGTTTGTAGCGGTGATATCTGGCCAGACGATCCGCGGCATCGATCATACGCAGATGATAAATTGCGTAAGGCAATTGCCCACCGACCGCATGGAGCCGCATGACGATCTCCAGCGGCATCCAATGGCGATGCAATTGGCGCGGATCAAATTTGTTGTGCGAAGGATTGTTCTTGAACAGGCGATAGCGCGCCTTCTGGCCCCAGATCCCGTCCACCCGATACGTGCGGTCGTCGTTCCACATTTCACGTAGGCGCAGGGAAAAGGCCTCAACGCCACGAACGTCTGCTTCTTTCAGTAGCGCTGGCAGCGACGCGCCAAAATTGAGTTCGATACGTTCATCGGCATCGATGCATAAAAACCAGTCCGCCTGATGACGACGGCCTGCTTTGATGAGTTCAATATGGTTGTCGCGTTCTCGCCAGGGTTGACCTGGAGAACGTTTGATCAGCTCAGCAAGCTTTGGGTGAGCGGACAAAATATCCGCTGTCTTGTCCATTGACCCGTCGTCGATGGCTACAATCGCATCAACGACTGGAGCGATATTCTCAAGCCATTCGGAGAGGTAGCGCTCTTCATTGCGCGCTTGCAGCAGAGCGACAACTTTCATGATTTTTCCTGTAGCGCGCGGCGTCGATCGATAAGCGCTTTTAAAACAGGCGCATAGCTCTGATTTCGCAGCGTTTTCGTGCTGTGGTTAGAGCTGTGGACACGGCGCATCGATACTGTCGCGTCCAGCATAGTTGTCACAAGGCCCGCATCTTTCGCTCTGCCGTACCAGTCCATGAACTCGCCGACTTGAAAAGTCTCATTGAACGGCCCGACCGCTCGGATGTCCTCTACAGCGGCGAGCAGAGTGCCTGCCGAAAAAGCAGGCATTGGATCGGGAGGACAGGCTAGGGTTCTGGTCAATTCAGGGGGCAGTTCGGGCGACAGAAAATGTTGCATGTGGCCGAACACCAATGTCTTGGACTGGCCTGCGAGCGCGATATGCTGGAGTTCAAGCTTTTCGGGCGTCCACACGTCATCTGCACTGAGAAACGCAATCGTATCGGTCATGGCCAACCGAACACCATGATTGAGAGCTGCAGCAACGCCGGCATTGGCCTGGTGCACATAAGTGACGCCCTGGTAGGACTGTGCAATCTCTGGGGTGCCGTCGGTTGAGCCATCATCGACTATGATGATCGCGGCAGCAGGCCGCGTTTGCCGCACAACACTGTTGATGGCTTCGCGCAAGTATTTTTCCGCATTGAAAGCCGGTATGACGACGGTTGTGTCGGCGGGGGAGGTCTTATTCAAACCGAATTACCTGATGTCAAAGTCTTATGCGCACGACGCAGGCCGCGTAGTGCTTAAAAGCGGGTGTAGTTATCTGGGCACTGATACATTAGAGCTTGACCAATGCGAGTGCCATTAATCAAATCAACCAATTTCTTCGCGGTAAAATTAGAAGTGACCATCTTCTTGGCTGGCTTCAATAACCTAATTTTTAAATCGTTATAGTCGTCCTGTGTCGCATTCGGCAAGACCGCGAGGAGCGGATACGCAGCGGTGTCTGCATGCTGATTTTGGTTGCTTGAAAGTTTTGAAAATATTTCACAGGCATAACACCGAACTGAATAGGCAAAGGCTAATTGCATGACCCAACTCAGCTGCGAGCAATTCAGCGGATCAACCGAAATGAACGGGTGAAGATCGAAGGCGGTCTGATGGCCCGCCGCGTTCTGAGCCATCCAAAAATAGCCGATTTTGTTGTGCTGTTGAGCAAGCTCCAGAATGATCCGGCTGACGTTTAGATTGACTAAGCGGTAGATTTCCGTCTCGTCCGCGCCGATGTCGTGGTAGCCGGTCGGCCATTCATGTATCGAGAACCATGAGACATGCTCACCATGCGCGATACGCCCGTAGCCGACGCAGGCGACGACCTCTATGCCGAGCCTTGCAAATTCTTGCGCCATGAAAAACTCGGTGGCAGCCTGCTGAAACGATGCGCCTCCCACGAAAGCAGTGTTGTGGCCGCTGGCCACATCCACCATCATCCGTCCATCGAAATCAAAGCGCGGTGCGGTCGGTCCAGACGCTACGTGCGTCCCAAATTTTACACCACCGCCACGATAACCTGCCCCTTTGATCTTTAGCGAATAACCGCGTTTATCGGGGTGGGGTAGATGGATCGATCTGCCGCCATCAACCAAGGCAATCCGAGACGGTTTTTCGAACCAAGCCCGTACCCGTTGGGATATTGCCGGGGGTGCATGGCGAACTTCTATTGAACTGACGGTCATCGGAGTGAATAGCATTTCTGAGAAATGTATTTTATCAGACGGTTAAGCTAGCAAATCGTCCTTGTGCACAAGCAAAAAGAGCATGCAGATGGCAGGACTAACTGAATTTTCCACCTCCTGTCTAACAGTAGACGGTGCCACTGCAGTTCAATGGATGCGCCAGGTGATCAGCCATTTGGCTACGGCGCCGCAACCCGTTTGGCATCGTCGCAAAATTTTTCTCGCGGACCTACAGCTTGAGCTTGTTTTTGATGATGCCCCGTTGGCCGATGACTATGTCGGCATCTTGTCGTCGCGCGCCGTGGAAGACCTCTGTGAGCATCGTATTTTCATTCTAACGGGCACACAGACGCCGGCATTTGGGGTGCCGCGACTGGATCAATCGACATGCTCCCCCGAGGCTTTTCAGCACTTAGCTCGCGCGGCAGGATTGCGTGCGGCCTATCCGTTTCAGGAAGGGACTTGGAAGTTCTACGATACGGAGCGACGCATTGGCGTCCAGCTGACAGAACGCAGAGAAACTCTGCCGCTTTGGGACGCGACAGCGCCGTTGCGCCAGCACTTGCACTGGATATTCGATGAGCATGAGCAGCGGCTCGCCCATGCCGCAACCCTAGGGCTTAACGGCGCTGGCATAGTGATGTTCGGGGCCGGAGGCGCAGGAAAGTCTGGAACTACTCTTGCGGGCTTGTCCGTGGGTCTCAAGACCGTCGGCGATGACTATATTGCCTTAGACATGGCGGGGTCCGGTATAGCGCGAGCACTATACAGGGTTGTCAAACAAGATCGAGCAGGTTTGGCGCGCCTACCTCATTTGCAGCAGGGCACGGCCGATTTGGCCGACAATTGGCGCGGCAAGGTCATGTTTAACCCCGACCAGTATTTTCTTGAACCCTTTGTGAGTGAACTCCGGCTCGGTGCCGTGGTTTTGCCCCGTATTGCGCACGCTGCGGTTCCGGCTTTGCGCCCGGCCAAAGCGCGCGAGGTCATGCTTGCATTGATGACGTCCAACCTCTTTCAATTCCCTGCAGAACAAGAACGCGGTATGTCGTTTTACGCTAAGCTTCTCAGACAGCTCCCGTGTTTTCATCTCGATCTCTCAGCTGACGCCGAACAGAATGGCCGCCTATTAAAGGCTTTTATCGAGGCGAATTTTCCGCACGACGGCATGCGGTTCTCGGCCGAACTTACGGGATAGGCTCTGCGCCGATTTGCCGTGCGAATGCGGGAAGGCAATAGCGCAGACGTCTGTCAAAGGCATCCGCTTGTGCCACCAAATTGCGTTCTCGGAGCCAAGCCAACTGTCGTTCAGCATGGACATCGTGGAAGCATGAGAGTTCCATGGCCATGTTCAGATGAGCCTCGCTCTTGGCGTCGTCAACGTTGCGATACGCATCCGCGCACAGGAGGCGCAGCGCGATATTTTCGCCGTCCATGGACACGGCGCTTTCGAGCAGGCTGATGTTTTGGAGCGGGCCATCATGTTCTTCAGTGCTCGCCAGCCGATAAGTGCGCTCCAATTGGCGCGCTCCCCGCGCCGCACCGACACTATAGGCCCAGCTCCCAATGCTGAGAAAAGGTTTGACTGCAGCAAGAGCTGACTGATCCAGACCGATGAAATCGGACGCTATCTTGTTGGCAGCGCGTCTACGTTGGCGGGCATTTGCAGAGACGGTTTTGAATTGAGCCAATGGCGTAGGTGACGCCTTGTCGGTAGGGGTGCCTCGTGCAGCTCGACGCCCTCGTGCATAGAGGTCTTGGGTGAGCGACCACCCTGTTTGAGGATTGGCATGCTCAGTCTGTACTTCGGGCGCCCAAGCGGCAAAGACGTGACGTCCCAGCCGTTGGGCAAAGGAACTGTCTTCAGCGATTCGGGCGGCGGTGTTGAAATACCCAAACTCAGCAAAGACATCGCGTTTATAGGAAGCGCCATACCGTAGTGCATATGCGGGATGGATCTGGGGGGAGCGAAGGCCAAAGAGCAGCAAGTGGGCAGCGAGAGCGGGGGCATTTCGCAGGCCAGGCAAGGCGATGGCCGAAGCGACAGCGCGACTACCCTTGGCATGTCGTTGCAATCTCGCGCTGACCCAGCCTGGTCTGGCGATGCAGTCCCCGGCGAGAAAGCCAACATAGGGTGCTTGCGTCGCGTCAATGCCAATATTACGCGCTGCGCCGACGCGCAAAGGTCGCTCGATATCTATGACTCGGATGCGTCCACTAAATTCGCTTAGAAGCGCCCCCGCCCCTCCGCCTCCGGAATTCACCACTACAACTTCCGCCGGGCAATCTTGGCGGAGCAGGGAGGCGACTGCTGCAACTAAACCCGTTTGCGCGCGGAAACCAATAACGACGACGGCCAAGTCGGCGCGGTGCAGGTTCGTCGGAGATACATGTTCTGATGGCCCGGTGACCCAGCGCTTCCACGTCTCGGAGGCCATCGATAGCACTTTCTTACATCATTGAACCGGCGACGGAATCCTTAACACCACGTAGCCCAATGTGTATAGAATCTGTCTTTCACGAGGACTTATGAGTTCGTGGTGCTGACGTTCATACTGTGTGGACGTCAGCACGGTCGAGGCATGTCGGCTATGGGATCGCTTATGAAATGACACGTCTAGACCTGCGTACATTTGCTCAGATCGGTTTCAATGCGGCTAAGGGGCAATACCCACTCGCACAATTGCGTCACTTGCGGGCAGCTGGCGTGTCCGTCCAAAGCATCGAAACTTTAGCTACGCGGCACAGGCTTAAACCTATTTTTGCCTATCTGCTCTCGGAGGTGAACTGGGATACGGCCCTTCCCAAGCCAGCATATTACGTCGCGCGGCATCTCCATATGCGTCAACAATTATTGGAACTGGATCGTGCCCTCCAAAATGCTGGGGCGCGGGTGATTTTGCTCAAGGGCGCTATCCAGATTTTTCGGCCAATTTATCCGCGTCCCGGCCTTCGGCAGATGGCGGACTTGGATATATTGGTGAGCACCCCCCAAGCCCTGCAAGTCTTTGCAAAGCTCGGCTATATCACCGTGGATCCGGTAGACGAGTTTCCAACGACACTAGAGCTCAAAATCGGCGAGCATCACCTTGCGCCAATTGGGCGAGAAGGAGATGCGGCGCGGGTCGAGCCGCATGTGCTATGCGTACCTCCCGCATATGTAGGTTTCCTCGGCGATGTCGAGGGCAGTGCCATCGCAGCTTCGGGAGCCCCTAGCCTGCTTATGCCCTCGCGCGTCGATCAGATCGTTATCACTCTTATCCACGCGCTCCGAGCCGACAGAAACAGCATGCATGGTGGATTGTTTCTACGCTCCTTTATCGAGCTGGAACTGTTGTACGAGGGGCTGGAGGCCTCTGAGCGCATTGCGCTAGAGAGAGCAATGAGTACGAAGACTAATGCGCGGTTGTGGGACGACTGGCGCGTCGTTGCTGACTGGGCGTTGCGCGGTGATAACAGAGCGCGCTGGCGGAGTGTCCGTGCAGCACGGCTGATTGCTGAAATCGAGTTAAGGCACCTCGGTAGCAGCGGAACGATGATCGCAGCGAGCCTCAATCTGCTCGCCGACATGACACGGCCGCAGTTCTGGAAACATGCACGGCCCCAGAAATTTTTCGGTAAATTGTTTGATCGTGCTTTTTGGCGACGCCTGACTGCCTCTTTTAGAGCCTGAGGAAGTCCAGAAGTGTTTTCGGCACTTGCCGTCCGGTCGGCTGTTGTCACCATGGCCAACACAGCACACACCCGCTTTTAACCACTCTTGTTCCAGAACTAAGCCTCGCGTTGGAGGGCAGGGCGTGTCGGGGGACAGATCGAGTTTGGAGCGCCGCGAGTGGGCGCTGGTCGGCGCTGTCTGGCTGGGCGCAGTAGTCGTGATGCTCTACCGTGTTTTCGCGGCAGGCGAGGTGCAGCCCCTTTTCGCCGACACCGACGACGCGATGCGGCTGGCTTTTGCGCGCGACTTTCTGAACGGTCAGCCGTGGTTTGATTTTATTGCGCACCGGCTCAATACGCCTTTTGGCGCGGAGCTGCACTGGTCGCGCTTCGTCGATCTGCCAATCGTCGCCCTGCTGGCAGTTTCGACATGGGTTTTCGGCGCGAGCACGGCGGTGGTTGTCACCGGGATGGTCTGGCCGCTGTTGCTCTTGGCCGTTTTGATTTATCTCACCGTGCGCATCACCAAAACTTTGGTGGGGCCAGAGGGTGTGCTTCCCGCTGCGCTTCTGCCCGTGCTGAATCCAGCGCTGATGGCCGAATTCTCACCGGGTCGGCTTGATCACCATAATGTCGTGGTCGTGCTGACCTTGGCGACGGTCTTGGCAACGCTGATCGGGCAGCGTCGCTCGGTCGGCGCATGGCTCGCGGGATTTTTCGCGGCCTTTTCTATCGCCGTGGCGATTGAGGCTCTGCCGCTTGTCGCCGGAGCAATCTTGGCCTTTGGCCTTGCCTATGTGCTCGACGGACAAAAGCGCCATGCGATGATGCGCTTTGGAATAAGCTTTGCGCTCAGCAGCGCCTTCTTTCTCGCCACCGCGCGTATGCCGGATCGCTGGTTGGAAGCGGCATGTGATATGATCTCGCCAGTCTATGTGCTCGCCGCCGCTTTGGTTGGGCTGAGCTATTGCGCGGTCGCGCTGCTGCCCCAACAAAACCACGCGTTCGGCCGTTTGGCTTTGTTAGCGCTGTTCGGGGCGGGAACACTGAGCATTCTCGCTTTTGCCTATCCGCAGTGCTTGCAAGGCCCCTACAGCACGCTCGACCCCTGGCTGCAAGCCAATTGGCTGAATAATATTGTCGAGGCAAGACCATGGCATGTGAGCCTGGTCGACGGACCGGTTTATGCTTTGGTTGTGACTGTGCCCGTGGTGTTGGGGCTTATCATCGGTGTGGTAGCGCTCAGGCGTGGCGTGAACATCGACCTTTGGCTGGCTCTGGTGTGCTTTCTGGCTCTGGCCAGTCTTGCCATGCTGTTTCAGATCCGCGGAGCGCGTCTTGCCACCAGCCTATCTGTCCCGATGGCAGCATGGCTGATTGTGGTGGCTCGGCAGAACTATCTTCGGAACACCAATCTTTTGAGTACGCTGGGGCTGCTTGTGAGCTGGCTAGTCTCTGCAGGTGCAGTGCTGGGCCTTGGCGGTAATGCCGTATTGGCCCTGACGGGCAATGCGCCCTCCGTAGAGGCCTCTTTAGACATAGGCGCACGGCAAGAATGCCTACTGCCTGACGCGTTTGTCGATCTGGCAGGCTTGCCAGTTGAGCGGATCATGACGCCTATCGATCTGGGGGCGCATATGATGCTTTATACGCCGCACCATGTTGTGGCCGCGCCTTATCATCGCAATGAGCAGGGGGTGTTGGACGCCTTCCGCTTTTTCCAAAGCAGCGAAGCTGACGCTTTAGCGATTGCGCGCAAGCGCGGTCTAAATTTGGTGGTCACATGCCCGTCCATGCCTGAAATGGGCGTCGAAAAATCGGGGGATGGTCGATCGCTTTTGCGCCTCATCGTCGCGGGGCAAGTGCCCGAATGGTTGCATGAGGTGCCGTCTGCAGGCCCGCTCAAGGTCTACGCTATTGCGCCGGAATAAGCCCGAGCTCGGCTTGTAATCGTTTGGAGAGTTTTGCAGCAACCAGCCGGCGTGCTTCCACGATATAGGCGCAAATGTCTTGCTCGGTCAGTGGGCTGCGATGGGAGATCGCCACCCAACCGGCGCGGGCGAAGTAAGGCGCGGGGCGAATGCCTTCCACCTCAATCATCAGGGAAAAACTCATAGGCGACACTTTGAGCCAGATCTCGCCCGGATTCTTGTCGAGCAAGCAAAACACCTTACCGCCAATCTTGGCGACAGAGTCGTCGCGCCATTGCCGGACCAGCGTTACGGCCGGAAGGCTTAAGACGAAGCTCTCAAACGGCTCCCGATGCATGATCGCTGGATAAGTCACGGCCGGTCCGGAAAGAAAAAAAGCGCCCCGACGGATCGGAGCGCGAAATGCTTACCATGTGAGGGGACAGCGCCTCAACTAGGCCGAGACGCCCAAGCCTATTGGGCAGCTGACACCTGTGCCCGCTAGGCCGCAATAGCCATTTGGGTTTTTGGCAAGATATTGCTGATGGTAGGTTTCTGCATAATAGAAGGGGCCGGCAGGGCCGACCTCCGTGGTGATAGGTCCCAAGCCACGCGCCAGCAGCGCCTCTTGATAGGCAGCGCGGCTTTTGTCGACCACTGCTGCTTGCTCGGGTGTCGTCGTGTAGATGGCGGACCGGTATTGCGTGCCCACATCATTGCCTTGGCGCATCCCTTGAGTTGGGTCGTGTTCTTCCCAGAAGGTCTTCAGCAGTGCCTCAAGCGAGATCTGCGCGGGGTCATAGACCACTTTAACAGCCTCGGTGTGACCGGTGAGGCCAGAGCAAGCTTCCTCATAGCTCGGGTTCGGCGTGTGCCCGCCTTGATACCCCACTGCAGTGACCAGAACGCCTGGTACTTGCCAGAAGAGGCGCTCGGCCCCCCAGAAGCACCCGAGTGCGAGATAGATTGTCTGGCTCCCGTCGGCATAAGGCCCCTTCAGCGTCGTGCCATTGACGAAATGGTGTTCGGCAATAGGCATCTCGGTAGTGCGGCCGGGCAGGGATTCGCTGGCAGAAGGAAGAGTAGCTGGCTTGCGGAAAAACATGAACCGCTCCTGTGTCTGCGTTTGAGGCTGTGCACCCTACATGGGGATTGGAGCGGCGAAGCGCCAGAGCTGGAGGTTAGATGTACTCAGGCTGCAAAAAGCGTTCGCGGCGCGGACGACGCCCCACCAGCGCAAGAACTATCCCCAGGATTCCGAACACCGCAAAAGCGGGGTAACCCAACAAAGTCGAGAGACCGGTCTGCAGCATGTCTGCAAAGTAACGGCTTCCTACAAAAGAGAATGTCGCCTCGAGCGTGGATGGGTTCAGTTGGGTCCAGAAGTTTTCAAGGCTAGTCCAAGTAATTGACTTGGAGGCGAGGGATTTTGTGCCGTCGATGATCAGCATAATCAGGCTGAGGGCGATAATCCATGTGCCCAAAAACCTCAAAACTGCGCGCATACTACCCTCTTTCGTTCGTGGGGCGGGGAAACACAGTTATTGGCGCAACCCTTTCACCCCTCATGTCGACCATCTTATCACCCTCGCTGGTAAGCTGAAACGGATGATGGTGATAAACTCAAGAATGTCGGCGAACGATCCCTTGCGTCCGAAACGATCCTGAGTATATTGCGCCTCGCTCGCAGGGATTTCCAACCCCTATCGGTTCGTCCGAAACAGCGATGCGGAGAGGTGGCCGAGTGGTCGAAGGCGCACGCCTGGAAAGTGTGTAGGCGGGGAACCGTCTCAAGGGTTCGAATCCCTTTCTCTCCGCCATAATTCCCAAGAACCCCGCATTCCTTGGGAACACAGCAAATTCAATAGCTTGAGCTTCGCACAGGTCCATTACACTGGTACAGTGGAGCTATGAGCGACATGCCCAAACATCCTCGTCTGATTAAACGCGGCACAACATACTATGTGCGCGCGGCTGTGCCTTTGGACATCAAGGCTACCTATCCGAAGTCTGAGGAAAAAGTGTCCCTCGGTACCGGTAATCACAGCGAAGCGGTGGTGTTGGCTCGGAAGATCTCTCGCGAGATCGATCTGCGGTTTGAAGCGCATCGTCGAAATCTAGAAGTCAAGTCCACCGCTCCCGTCCAAGCCTTAACCGATGCTCAGTTGCTGGCCGTTGAAGAGGCGTACTTCCGTCATCTGCTCGAGGAGGACGATGATGTGCGTGACACAGGCTTTTACGAGTTAGACGAGCCTCTACCGAAAACTCCCGTCCAATCTTTTGATGAATACGCCGAGGAGTTCGGGGAGTTTGCTGATGTTGCTCGCCATCTGTATGCGCGGGGCAAGGTCGAATCCTTTTATAGGGATGAGGCTGAGGAGGTGCTGTCTTGGACCGAACTAGGGATTAACCTAGCGCCCGACTCTCCGAGCTGGAAACCTGCGGTCAGGGCTATTCTGGCTGCGATTGTGCGCGCTCAGGGCGTCGTGGAGGCGAGAAATCGAGGGGATGTTGTTCGCACCGCAGAGGTTGCTAAACGCTCGTCAGTCGGCATTGCTGCTAGCGTTGCGGTTGCCTCTGGTGCGGGGCCACTGGCGTCTGTCGTTCGCAAGGCTTGGATTGAAGAAAAGTCGCGTTCGGCGTGGGTTGAGAAAACGCGGCGAGAACATGAAGTCTGGTCTGCACATTTTCTCAGTCTGGTCGGTGACCGTCCCATCGGAGATTATAGCAAGTCGGACGGACGTGCGTTCAAGCAAGCTTTGCAGCGACTGCCTCCCAACTGGTCCAAGCATTCGGCTCTTGCCAGTTTGGGTTTCGCGAGCGCTAGTGAGAAGGCCTCAGAATTGGGTCTGCCTCCAATGTCTGACCGAAACATAAATAAGGTCATTATGTTTTTGGGGTCATTCTGGAATTGGGCAGCCGAGAATTACGACGAGGCCAAGGGCAATCCATTCGATAAGCTCAAGCTCAAAATCAAGGCTAGCGCACGAGATGAACGAGACCCATTCACGATAGCGCAGCTCAACGGAATTTTTCGTGCCCCCATATACACGGGTTGTGTGTCCAATCGCTTCTGGGCACGAGCGGGTAGCGAGGTGCTGAGCGACAGTGGTAAGTACTGGGTTCCCCTCATAAGCCTTTATTCAGGCGCACGATTGGGAGAAATAATTCAGCTCAGGACGGCGGACGTCCAAGAGGCTCAGGGTGTGCTGCATTTCGTGTTGGTCGATGAGCATGAGGACCAACGCCTTAAAACCGCGAATGCCCAGCGACTAATTCCTGTCCATCCTGAATTGGTGAAGATGGGGCTAGCGCGTTTGCTCGAGCGCAGGCGTAGGGTTAAGCAGGAGCGACTTTTCCCTGATCTGCCAATGGGTGAGGATGGTTATTATTCCTCACCATTCTCCAAGTTCTTCACCCGCTTTCTTGTTACATGCGATGTGAAGACGGCCAAGACTAGCTTTCACAGCTTCCGGCACAATTTTGAAGATGCTTGCCGAGACGCCGAGATGCCCACTGAGATCATGAATACACTCCAAGGGCATAGCGAGAAGGGTATGGCAGCTCGCTATGGCAAAGGGTACGTGTTGCCGAAGCTTGATGAGTGGGTGAGGCGCATCGAATACAAGGGGCTTGATCTATCGCACCTAATAAGCTGCTGACTATTGGTGTCGCCGCCTTCTAGATGCAGCCTCAAAACTGGACGGTTTTGGCATAAATCGATTACCCCCCACATTAGGAGGCCCCCCGGTAGTTACCTATCATAGCATGATCGTATTTGAGGGGTCATACTTGGAAGCTTAGGTCTGGCATTGCTTCTGCTGGTCGCATTAGTTTTCAGCTAAAAATGCGAGACGGCACAATCGACTCAGTCGCTGAGCATGTCCCCCGTCCCTCCCCCTCAATCAGTATCATTTCAGAATAGGCAGCGCGTTTCTACTGAGAATGCCTCCCACGGGACTAGACCTTCCAAAATCTAATCGGGTTCTGAACGTGCTTAAGTTTAGGGTTGGTAATCCGTTTTCCACGCGCTCCCACGTAAAGGTCCCAGATTTCTGAAGGGGCATCCTCACCAACGAAGCCAACTCGATGTCTCTCTGAACCGTCAGCGTGAGGGACGTCAGGGAAGTTCTCTGGAGTGGCGTACATCCATCGGGTAGGGCGGAATGCACCAACTACCACGCCTCTGACTACTGCCAGCACATACTCCGCTTTCTCTGCTCTCGTCTTCGAAATGCGCCAGCAAAATCTAACTAGGTTATAGACGGCCCGGCGATCAAACCTGTCCTCGAGCTTGTTGATGTTGATAACGACCAACGCGTGGTCAGGATGTTCCGGGAACTCAGGGAGGCTGTACTTATCGATGAGTTCCAAGTGGTTCATTGGGCCCCTAGAGCTACTCGCATGGCCTCCTTGGATGTTGGTGAGGCCGGGGTAAGCGTCTATGAGCGCAGCCTCAACCTCGAAGATAGCATCGTCTGGTATCTCGTGACGATGTATGACGTGAAGGACTTCTAGCCCTGAGGACTTGATTGCGCGAATGCGCTCAAGTTTTGGCCCCAAGTTTTGGTCTGCGTCGTCGTCGACACTTTGCAGGCCTTCGGCATGATCAAAAACTCGATTGTTTTTGCCTTTCCCCACATAAAAGGTCTCGCCGTTGCGCGGGTCAATCAACCGGTAGACGTAGTTTCCTATTTTCTGGCAGACCTCTTCGGGGAACCTTTGGTGCAACTTTTCCTCGCTAGTTTTTTGTTTCCTGCCAACTTGATAATGATTAGCAGCGACAAAGTGTGTCAGCAACAAATCGAGCTGGTTCTTGAATTCTCCTATCGTCCAGATTTGGCTGATGTGGTGTCGTTCCAGACATTTCTGAATGGTCGGCGTTAGTCAGGGTTCAGCGCTGCTCGCCGGGGCGATTGTTCTGGCTTTTTGGGTATGCCCTAAGCGAACCAGTTCTGTTGATGGTTCGATAAATCGGTTTGACAACTCAAATCGAACCGTTCATTTGCGAACCATCCTAATCGAACTGATGGTGCCCAATGTTCGTACGTGCCTACCTCCGCGCTTCCACCAAAGAGCAAGACGCAACACGCGCTAGGGATGAGCTGGAATCTTTCGCAGAGGCGCGTGGCCTAACTATCGCCGCAACCTACATCGAGAACGAAAGCGGGGCCTCACTGACTCGCCCTGAGCTTTTTAGGCTGCTTGGCGATTGCCACCCCGGAGATGTGTTGCTCGTTGAACAGGTGGACCGTCTCAGCCGTTTGAACGCTGCTGACTGGGCGCGTCTACGAGCCGAGATCGCAGAGCGGAAGGTTCGGGTCGTAGCTCTAGACCTTCCAACTTCGTGGCAGCTGGCTGTCGAGAACGCGGACGATTTCACTTCGCGCATGGCTGAGGCGATCAACGGCATGCTGCTGGATATGCTCGCTGCGATTGCCCGTAAGGACTACGAGGATAGGCGAAAGCGTCAGTCGCAAGGCATTGCTCAGGCGAAAGCTAAAGGGGCCTACAAGGGTCGCCCTGAAGATGCGGAGCGTAATGCAGCTATCCTAAAGATGCTTTCGGAAGGGGTAAGCTGGAGCACCATCCAAGCCGCAACGAAATGCTCGCGCTCAACTATCGGAAGGCTGGCCACTCGTTCTAGGTTTGATGTGGTCGATTAAACCAAGGTAGCTTCTGCCCGTTGGTGATGTCGTTTAGTGTATCTTCCCAGAAAGATATCGCTTGGCTGCATGAGATTTCAAATGATTGGGGGCCAGCTGGTGTCGAAACTCTGTGATCTCCGACAACATAGTGGAACCCAACTATTTCGTCGTCATCAATAAGCGTACGCATTGACCGGATATTGGCTGCAAACGGCTCGTTCACTGGCGATACAAAATCTGTGAACTGAAAATCTCTCGGGATTATGACCTGCCCTTGGCTTACGCGTAATGCCTGCGAGGACTGTTTCCGATTTAGGCTGAAGTGCTTAGTCGCGTTTGAAATGTCGGTGATAATCGCGAATGCTTGGCAGGCAAGCTTGGCTTGCTTCTTGAATTCCCCCACTTCGTTATCTTGAAGGTTGTATACAACTTGCGCGTCGTGAAAAATCCAGTCCGCCAACTGGCCGATAGTAATTGCCGCGTTAATCGCATGGTCCATTTTATCGGCGTCGTCGGCGTGAGTAATTCTTTCCAGCTCTCTTTTTGCTTTTGATAGCCAATCGGGCGATGCATCAAGTCCGAAACGCAGATTGCCTGCCTCAGGTTCAATGTGGGTTTTGTGCGAATTCATTTCGAAGCCTTTGCTTGAATAGGCGTCTATTCGTTTTCTTGTTCCTGATCGAATAGCGACGGGGAACCTACAGGCAAATTCGAGGAGAGGCCATTTGTAGGATGTGAGTTTCGGGGGCTGACGGATTGAGCGAGATTTTCTCTAGGCAAGCTGAAAAAATCTAGCATCACGCCCAAGAAAGACTTGCCCTCGGAGGAAAGAGTGTCGAAGCTAGGCACATCCGCTAGATAAGCCGAGTTCTCCAACTCTCTCGCTAGGATATACAGAGTGTCGCCAGTTGCTATACGCGAGACGTATTCGGAGAGAATTTCGGCTGAAACGGTTTGAGCTTGTGCCTTGATGTTTAACTCGAACTCCCTAGCCAAGCTGTTCCCGTTTGGTCCGAACTGCCTAATGAGAGCAAGTGCGGTCCTGTAGGCGGGGATTGCACTGAAGCCCTCAGGGTGACCAAACTTTAATCCGTTGTTTAGTACTTGCTGGCGATCTTGAGCGGATAGAAGTGAGTGCTCTGCTAGGTAATGATCTAGACTAAGGCCTACGTATGCGGCACAGGAATAGAACCCTCGCAATGCGACCCGTGCATTATGAGAATTTGGCGATGCTAAAGCGGCCTGTTCAGCAAAAAATGCCGCAGATCGCAATGCAATATTGGCGGAATGTATCCCAAGCGCGGCGAGCAGTGCTGCCCGCGCATCGAGAATAGCGGTCTTCCAAAAAGCCGTTCGCCGCTCTGCATCTGCCGCCTTAAACAATTCGTCAAACTCATCTGACGAAATGTGGTTCTTTTGGGGGGGCGAAACAGCCGACAGTCTCTGGAGTTTATCCCCATCTAGCAACGTAACGCCCAACAGCTTCGCTAGTCGCTTTGAACTATGCCGTTTGTCAGTACTCGCGACTATCGCTCCATCTGCGTTTAATGCGACCTGTAGACCTCGAGCCCAAACTAGCCTTTCTGCCGCTCGGGGAACCTTCTTGTTTTTCGCGTCGACAATAAGTTTTCTGCGTGCTGTAGCGACAGGTCGTTCATATAGCCAGATGTCGATGTCAGTGATGTCGTCTTGCTCAATTCGAAACGGCACGCCACGAACTGCGAAATAACCGTTGTTCCAAAAATGGAACTTCAGAATTTCTTCCAGTGCTGCGCCTTTATCCGGTGCTTTTTTATCGGCCATCACATTCCACCTCCTGTGCGGAGCACGGCGAGAATATCTCTCGTCTGTATCTTGCTCGGCGCGCTTTGTTTTTTCTGGCGGAAATCGCTTCTAGTCGCTTCCGGACCTGCGAAGCCCGACATGCTGCCCGAAAATGGCCGGTCGATAGCGTTGGCAGATGCCGCTTCGCCAGTAGTCAGTACGGCGAGCGCCATTTCACCGATATCAGTTTTGCGTAAACGCATGTAATGGCCAAATTTCTCTCCGGGCCATGTTTCGATCACTCCCTTGAGTTCAAGAACCTTGTAGTCTTCCCCTATAGCGGTCGCAGGGCCTATTGTACGGCCTGCATTCAGCTTTCGCAGTAGTGCAGCGATAACCTCAATGCGACCAGTGCTTTCGGTCCTTTGCGTCATTCCATAACTTAGTGCTGCGACTAGGGCTTTTGCGAGGTCAAAGGCGTCGTCAGATAATGGGTCATTGAATTTGTGGAATGCGGCAGGGCGAGTGATAAAGCCGTACTCGCCCGTGGTGTTTATGACGTGATTGACATCATACATTCCTGCCGCACGAAGTTTCGCAAAGAGTTCAACTGAGAGCGTCGCTTCGGCGGTGCTGACCGGGATGGCTCCGTGTTTCAGGAGAAGAGCTTCCAGTTCGCAAATTCGCTCGCTTTCTGAATGGGTTACGGAAGACAATATCGCTTTGGTTTTAGTGACGGAGTCCCTTCGGAAAAGATTGCCATTGAATAAAATTCTCTCATCGCCGTCGTTCTCACCATCTACGAAGCCGATGCGTTCAGCTCGTTCTAGCAATTCCTTCGTTTCTGAACCCGAAAGCCTGAATTCGTCTGATATGACTTGAGATGCATTGGAGTAGTTTAGCGGCGCGGCTGACGATATGTCCGCTAGCACTATCGACGCCCGCTCTTCCTTGCTCGGTGCCTGACCTTCGAATATCTCAAAAGCGTGTTGGACCGTGGCACTGGTCGTCAGACCCAATATCGCGACCTCTCCTGAAGAGCTCCTGTCTATGAGGCGCTTGCTTTGAAGTATCGATAGAAGTGAAGGTAACTCAGTGCGTGGATTTATGCCGGACGCTCGCGCGAATACATCTACTTTTTCGGCTGAAATTCTAGTTTCGTCGTTACTAGAGAGCTGAGATAATAGTGTCGCTGACTTTCCTGCGGCGTCAAGCGCAGGGAATTCTGCCGCAGCGTTCATTACTGCAGATGTTTTCTGGGCGTGATGACTAATCCATGCCCCCTTCTCTTTTGCTGGCATATCGGAATAGTGAGCTGACATACGTAATTCCTGAAATGAGAAGGGTGCTTTCAGACAACGTCATATAATATTCTCGATTTGACAATCGTTTGAACAGTCGGGGGCGATAACTGATGCAGGAGATAGGGACTGGATTAGGTGAGCTTAAGAAGACATTTGGCGGGGGCTCTCGTTACAGCAACTTTACAGTTGGTACATTGATGTGGTACATGCCGCAGTGCCGGTGAGTTGTTAAGTTATTGAGTTGCATATACTTTTGTCGAGGGATTGAGTTTCCCTTTCTCTCCGCCATTACCTAAGTCATTGAAATTGCTAGGCTAGATACCGACTCAGAAGTCGGATTCTGTCATAGCGCCCCGTCACAAAGATTGGGGTGTTTGTTCCTTGCTTAGATCCAACGCATCTTTCGTGCACCGGCGAGGTCACGTCCTTTGGTTCCGCAAAGCGGTACCTGCGGATTTGGTTGATCGCCTTGGCTGCTCGGACATTCGCAGATCATTGCGCACCAGCAATATGCGAATTGCCCGGCGACGTGCATGGGCGTTAATTGTGAGGATCGAAGAGGCATTCGCAGTGATGAGGAGCGCAGGCTTGCAGCCTGACGCCCGCGCTGCTTTGCGGACGATCCTATCCCGCATCATGGATGATGTTGATCCTGATAAGCACTCTTGGGCAGAGCGTGAAAAGTATTCTCGTGTCCGTCGTCAGATGCTTTGTCTCAGATTTGCGCTTTAATTAGCGGAGAGCACTGCTCGTCGTTCGGTTGATGTTATGCGGCAAGCCTATGGTGCATCAAGCGTCGATGCTGGATTGTTTTGCGTTTGATGTTTTCGCGGTTTTTGATGACGGCAGATGCTCTGCCGAAGTAGGCATCTGCAGGCGTCACATTGTTGAGGCTCTCGTGATAGCGCCGATGATTGTAGTGCTCGACGAAGGTTTCGATCTGGCTTTCGAGATCACCGGGCAGGAAATAGTTCTCTACAAGGATCCGGTTTTTCAGCGTCTGGTGCCAGCGCTCGATCTTGCCCTGTGTCTGGGGATGAAGCGGCGCACCTCGCACATGCTCCATGTCATTGGCTGCGATATAGTCGGCTAGATCCTGGGCGATGTAGCTGGGGCCATTGTCACTCAGCAAGCGCGGCCGGTGCCGCACATGCGCCTGATCACACCCTGAAGCTGCTAATGCCAAGTCCAGAGTGTCGGTGACATCCTGAGCCCGCATGGTCGTGCACAGTTTCCAGGCAATGATGTAGCGGGAGTAATCGTCCAGCACCGTGGAGAGATACATCCAGCCCCAGCCGATGATCTTGAAATAGGTAAAATCGGTCTGCCACATCTGGTTGGGACGGCTGGTCTTGGTGTGGAACTCATTGGCCGCCTTGATCACTACGTAAGCGGGGCTGGTGATGAGATCATGGGCCTTGAGAAGCCTGTAAACGCTGGCTTCTGAGATAAAATAGCCCCTCTCATCGGTGAAGCGAACCGCCAGTTCGCGCGGGCTCAGCTCGGAGTGCTCCAGAGCCATCTCGATGACTTGGTCTTGGATACCGGTCGGGATACGGTTCCAGACCCGGCTTGGTGCCGAGGATTGATCCTCCAGCGCCTCAGGGCCACCGTTCAAGTAGCGATCGTACCAACGATAAAAGGTTCGCCGCGGAATACCCAACCGGTCCAGCGTCTGTTTGGTGGGGAGATGCGATTGCTCAACCAGCCGGATAATCTCGAGCTTTTCAGATGCGGGATATCTCATTCGATATCCTCCCCATCCCCGATCATGCTTTTTTTAAGCAGGCGGTTCTCGAGCGTCAGATCCGCAACGCATTCCTTGAGCGCGCTTGCTTCCCTGCGTAAATCCAGAACCTCATCATTGGTGGCGGCACGAGTTGTGTCACCAGCCAAACGTCGCTTGCCAGCTTCCATGAACTCCTTTGACCAAGAGTAATAGACGCTCTGGGCGATGCCTTCACGCCG